>NZ_CP075371.1:1963206-2617608 GCF_018459925.1 Nocardioides aquaticus | reverse complement strand
CGCTGGGCGCGATCGACCGCGCGAAGCTGAACGTCAACGGCTCGTCGCTGGCGGCCGGCCACCCGTTCGCCGCGACCGGCGGCCGGATCGTCAACGTGCTGGCCAAGCTGCTCTCGCAGCAGGGCTCGGGCAAGGGCCTGATCTCGGTCTGCGCCGCGGGCGGCCAGGGCGTGACCGCGATCCTCGAGCGCCCCTGACGCGCGCGACGCGTGAGCTGCCGGCGTCGCCCGACCTCGTGCCCGGCTGGGCTCAGGGGGCGGGCGGTGCCGGCGCGGCGTCCGGGCGCGTGACCAGGGCCAGTGCGGAGCCGACGAGGTAGTCGCGCACCTGCTCGGCCGAGACCTGGCCGACGGTCGGGATGCCGGGTGCGGCCTCCTTGACCAGGATGCCGACGCGCGCCAGCTGCAGCGCCCCGAGCCCGCTGGCGTAGAGCATGTTCGCCAGGAGCGTCGGGTCCTCCACGCGGAAGACGCCGTCGCGGTCGCCGTCCTCGAGGACCGTCGACAGCGTGGCCAGGCAGGACGAGATCGAGCGACCGAGCCGGAACAACGCCCCCTCGCTGATCTCGTCGAGCAGGTCGGCTCCCTGACGGCGCATCAACGCCTGCGCGCAGTCGACGAAGGCCGGGTGGGCCACGCCGTACCCGACGAAGGCGGAGACGAGCGCGCGCAACCGCTCCGGGGCGGGTGCGTCCGTGGCCGACGCCGCCGCCAGCGCCTCGCGCATCTCGTCGAGGTAGCTGACCAGGGTCAGCGCGAAGAGCTCCTCCTTGCCGGTGAAGTGCCGGTAGACGATCGCCCGGTTGATCCCGACGGCCCGCGCGACGTCCTCGATCTGCGCGTCGCCGGTCCCGCGCTCGTCGAAGAGTCGACGGGTCGCGGCGATGATCTCGGTCTCGCGTGCGCGGCGACGGGCGACCGCCGCCCGGCGACGGCCGTCGGTGGGCCCGCTCGTGCTCATGGGCGGAGTGTACGGCTCGTGCAACTGGGTGTTGCAACACCGGCGTGGCGTCAGCCGGTGCGGCCGACCACCCCCAGCGGCGTGGGCAGCGCGGTCGGCGGGTCGAGCCCGTCGCGGGACAGCGCCACCAGCGCCGACCAGAGCAGCGCGCCGAGGTGCTCCTGCGCCGGGCCGCCCGTGGCACCGGCGCGGTGGTGCAGCGCGGCGCGGACCAGGTCGCCCTCCACGGTCGGCCCCCGGCCCCGCACCCGTACCTCGGCACCAGCCGGGACCACCTGCAGCGACCCCGGCCGGACGGGACGGCCCTCGCCGGCGTCGGTGACCGGCACGACGGCCAGGGGGGTGGGCGAGGCGGCCGCCAGGACGTCCTCCAGCTCGCCCGCCGCGACGAGGAGGTCCCGCAGCAGCGCGCGTAGGCACCGCACCGTCGCCGGGTCGGTCGGCCGAGGCCGCACCCGGGCGGTGGCCTGGAGGAGGTCGACGGCGTCGGCCAGCAGGTGGACGGGGGTCGGGTGCTCGATCGCTGCGAGGGCCATGGCTCCACCGTCGCCCGGTCGGGGCGGGCGGGGGAGGGTGTGGGTGCGGGGGTGTGGACGGCCGCTCGTGGGCCCGTGCTGTGGACGCCGGGCGGCCTGCGGACCGTCAGCCGAGTCCCGCGCGCACCGTCTCGACGGTGTCGATCTCGCCGACCGGCTTGTCGTCGCGGTAGCGCAGCACGCGGGCGAAGCGGAGGGCGACGCCGCCGGGGTAGCGGGTGGAGCGCTGGACGCCGTCGTAGGCGATCTCCACCACCTGCTCGGGCCGCACCTGCACGGTGTGGCCCGAGCGGCCGGTCTCGAGGCCGAGGAACCGCTCGGTCTGCCAGGCGAGCATCTCGTCGGTCATCCCCTTGAAGGTCTTGCCGAGCATGACCAGCCCGCCCTCGCCGTCGGCGGCCCCGAGGTGCAGGTTCGACAACCAGCCCTCGCGGCGCCCCAAGCCCCACTCGACGGCCAGCACGACCAGGTCGAGCGTGTGCCGGGGCTTGACCTTGACCCACCCGGACCCGCGGCGGCCGGCCTCGTAGGTGGCCCCCAGGTTCTTGACCACCACGCCCTCGTGGCCGGAGGCGACGGCGGCGTCCATGAAGTCCTTGGCGGTGACCGGGTCGTCGGTGACCACCCTGCCCACGCGGTGCCGCTCCGGGACGAGGGACTCCAGGAGGGCGGCCCGCTCGTGGCCGGGCGCGCCGAGCAGGTCGCGGCCGTCGTGGTGGAGCACGTCGAAGAAGTACGGCGTCACCTGCACCCCGGAGGCCTGGGCGGTGCGCGAGGCCGTCTCCTGGAAGGGACGGGGCCGGCCGTCGTCCCCCACGGCCAGCGCCTCGCCGTCCAGCACCAGGCGGGTCGCCGGCAGCGCCCGGACCACCGCGACCACCTCCGGCAGCCGGGCGGTGATGTCGTCGAGGGTGCGGGTGGTGATCAGCACGTCGTCGCCGTCGCGGTGCACCTGGATCCGGATGCCGTCGAGCTTGGTGTCGACCGCGACCTCCCCGCCTCCGGCCTTGGCGAGGGCGGCGGTGACGTCGGGGGCGGTGCCGGCGAGCATCGGCAGGACGGGGCGGCCGACCTCCAGCCCGACACCGGCCAGCGCCTGCTCCCCGGCGAACGCCAGCGCGGCCACGTCCCGGGTGGATCCGGCCAGCATCGCGGCGCGGCGCACGGCGGTCAGCGGCACCTCGGCGGCGACCGCGAGCGCCTCCTGGACCAGCGCGTCCAGGGCACCCTGGCGCACGGCCCCGGTGACCACGCCCTGGAGCCAGGCCTGCTCCTCGGCGGTCGCGCGACCGAACAGCGCCGCGACCGCGTCGGCGCGGGCGGCCTGCGAGCCGGAGCCCGCCAGCGCGGCGAGGTCCTCGAAGGCCCCGTCCACCTCGGTGACGGTCAGCGACGACTCCGCGGCCGGTTCGGGCAGGGCCCCGAGCCCTCGCCAGCCGAGGCCGGTCCGCCGCTGGGTCAGCGTGCCGCCGAGGTAGGCGACGACCGTGGTCAGGTCGGTGCCGCCCTCCGCCTGCGCCCGGGCGAGCACCGGGGCCAGCGCGGCGACCTTGGCCTTGCGCGAGCGGGTGGCCGCCACGGCGGACGACGTGGTGACGACCTCGGTGAGCAGCATGGCCCGAGTCTGGCCGCTGCCGCCGACAGCCGCGCCCACCTGCCCGGGTCGTGTCGGCGCCCTCGGCTAGCGTCGGGACGTGCACGAGGAGACGGGTGGGGCCCGCACGCTGGTCCACCGCTCCGCGACGCCCTGCTCCCTGCGCCAGGTGCTGGGCCTGCACCGGCGGGGCGGCGGCGACCCGACGTACCGGGTGGACGGCGCCGGGCGGCACTGGCGCGGCATCCGTACGCCCGAGGGGCCCGCGACGCTCGCCCTGGAGCCGCGGGCCGGCGGCACCGAGGTGCGTGCCGCGGCCTGGGGGCCGGGCGCCGACTGGGTGCTCGGCTCCGTCCCGGACCTCCTGGGCGCCTCCGACGACTGGTCCGGGTTCGAGCCGCGACACCCGGTCCTGGCCGACGCGCTCCGACGTCACCCGCACCTGCGGCTGGGGCGCACGGGCCTGCTGCTCGAGGCGCTGGTGCCGGCGGTCATCGAGCAGAAGGTGACCGGCCAGGAGGCGTTCGCCGGGTTCCGGATGCTGGTGCGCCGTTTCGGCGAGCCCGCGCCCGGCCCGGGGCCCGCGCTGGACCTGTGGGTGCAGCCGACGCCCGAGCGGCTGCGGGCGGTCCCGTCCTGGGAGTGGCTGCGGATGCACGTGGACCCGGCCCGCTCCCGGGTCGTGGTCACGGCGGCCCGCGTCGCCGACACCCTCGAGCGGCTGGTGGCCCTCGCCCCGAGGAGGCCGAGCGGCGGCTCCGCTCCCTGCCCGGGATCGGGGTGTGGACCAGTGCCGAGGTGCGCCAGCGGACCTTCGGCGACCCCGACGCGGTCTCCTTCGGCGACTACCACGTCGCCAAGGACGTCGGGTGGGCGCTGACCGGGGAGCCGTTCGACGACGACGAGATGCGGGCCTACCTCGAGCCGTGGCGGCCCCAGCGAGGTCGCGTGGTGGCCCTGCTCGCGGCCTCGCGGCTGCACCGGCCGCGGCACGGCGCCCGGATGGCCCCACGCACGCACCTGCCCTCACGGACCACCCGCCCCTAGCCCATTCTGGGCAAGAAGGCCGACGGCGGCCGGGGTGTCGGCCGCCGCTGTTATCGTCGGGGCCGACGTGGGGGCGTGGTGTGAGGCGCACCACCTGACCGGCCACGCTCACCCGACCGCAGCTCCCGCGGTCGGGATCCGGCCGCCTGGGGGACCGACGACATGCAGCGACGACGCACCACCATCGCCACGACCGGCACCGCCGCGGTCCTCGCCACGGCCCTGCTGGGCGCCGCGCCCGGCGCCCCGGCCAGCGCCGCGAAGCCCGACGGTGAGCTCTTCCTCGTGCAGGCCGTGCCCGGCACCGAGATCGCCGTCGAGATCGACGGCCGCCAGGTCGAGCAGGGCGTCGCGACCGGTGACGTGGTCGGCCCGTGGGAGCTGCCCGCCGGCGCGCAGGAGCTCACCCTGAGCAACGACGACTGGAGCATCGACGTCGACGTGCGGGTGGCCTCCGGCGCGGCCACCGACGTCGTCCTCCACCTCCCGGCCGCCCGCGGCGGGGACCCCGTGGTCAGCACCTACGCCGTGCCCGACGCCCCGATCGGCCCCGACAAGGCCCGGGTGGTGCTCGCCCACACCGCGACCGCACCGCCGGCCGACGTGCACGTCGACGGCGAGGCGGTCTTCACCAACATCGCCAACGGCGAGTACGCCGAGGCCGACGTCCCCTCGGGCGGGCACGAGGTGGCGCTGCTGCCCAGCGGCTCCGACCGCGGCGCGTTCCTCGGCCCGATCGACGTCGACCTCCCGGCCGAGACCGTCACCATGGTCTACGCGGTGGGCGCGCCCCAGGACAACTCCATGCGCGCGGTGTCCCACTCCGCGGCCCTCGCCTCCGACGGCAGCGTCGCTCCCAGCCGGATCGAGACCGGGTCCTCGGCCGGCCTCGCCCGCGACCTGCTGACCGCGGTCGTCGGCGGACGCTGACCCGACCGATCCCGCGACCACCCCGCAGCCCGGTGCCCGCCTCGAGGACGCGTCCGTGGACCGTCCTGCACCCGACGGTCCCGGCGGTCCTCCTGGCGCTGGTGGTGGGCGGGTGCGCGCCGGCCGGTGACGGCGGGTCCTCGTCCGACACCGGGGCCGAGGACGCGGCGGCCCGGCCCGACGAGCCCGAGCAGCGTCAGGTGAAGGCCTCGCCGGCCACCCGGGCGGGCTCGGTGACGGCGCGGGTGCCCACGGCCGTACGCCTCCCCGGCACCGACCGGCTCGAGGTGGTGCCGGTCGGCACCCGCGAGGACGGCCTGCTCGACGTGCCCTCCGACGTCGACCTCCTGGGATGGTGGGAGGGCAGCGCCCGGGTCGGCGACCCGTTCGGCTCCGTGCTCCTGGCCGGGCACGTCGACTCCGAGGACGAGGGGCTCGGCCCGTCGGCCCGACTGCTGACGGTCGAGCGGGGTGACGAGGTGGAGGTACGTGCGGGCGGTCGCACCACCTCGTACGCCGTGACGTCGCGCCGGTTCGTGCCGCTCGACGACCTCGGCTCCCACCCCCGGATCCTCTCGGCGGACGGCCCGGCCCGGGTCACCCTGGTCACCTGCGCGCCGCCGTTCCTGCCCGACGAGGGCGGGTACCAGAACCTGGCCGTCGTGACCGCGCTGCCCGGGCGAGGTGCGCAATGAGCGCGTCGGGGGACTCGCGGTCCGGTCCCAGCACCACGGTCGTCGCGGTGGTGGCGCTGGCGCTCGTCGTCGCGCTGGTGGTGCTGCTCCGCGGGCGCGACGACGAGGCCGCGCCGGCCGCGGACGAGCCCGAGCTGGTCGCTGCCGCCCCGCTGTCCGCGCCGGTCCGGCTGCCCGGTCCCGGCGCCTACGTCGACGCCGTCGTCCAGCCGGACGGCTCGGTGGACGTCACGCACTGGCTGCGCCCCGCCGAGGGCGTCGACGAGGTGACGGTCGCGGCCTACCCGACGCTGCAGGTGGACGGCCCGCCGTCGGTCACCGACCTGCAGGTGCAGACCAGCCTGGGGCGGGTGCGGCTGCCCGAGGAGCCGCAGATCGGCACGGACCCGGTGCCGGTGCCGCTGCTGCGCTCCTCGCTGCTGGTCGCGCTCACCTACACCCTCGAGGGCGTCACGAACGCCGAGGGGACCGTGGCGGGCCGGGCCTTCGTGGACGCCGTCTACGCCGACGTCGACTACGTGGGCGAGCAGGGCGCCACCCGCGTGCAGGTCGGGGGCCGGAGGATCGAGTCGCTCGCCTGCCTGCCCGACCCGCGGACCCTGACGGGTCAGGTCGTCTGCGGCGCAGCGCGTGAGGGCGGCTGGGCGGTCAACTTCACCCCGCGCCAGCTCGACGCCAAGGTCGTCGCCCAGGTCGACCTCGGCCGGGCGCAGAGACGGAACCCGGACGCCGGCGTCAGCCTCGACTGAGGGCCGGACCGCCCGGTGCGGTCGGTCTCAGAGCAGGGCGCGCAGCGGGCGCAGGAACGCCTCGGTGAAGCGTCGGTGCAGGTCCCGGGCCTCCCACTCGCCCTGGGTCAGCTCCAGCGAGTGCGACTCGTCGAGGGCGAAGACCTCCTCCAGCGTCTCGGCCAGCCCGGCGTCGATCACCTCGAGGTTGACCTCGTAGTTCCCCGAGAGGCTCAGCCGGTCGATGTTGGCGGTGCCCACGGTGCTCCAGGCCCCGTCGACCGTGGCCGTCTTGGCGTGCACCATGGCCTCCCGGAACCGGAACACCCGGACGCCGGCGTCGAGCAGCTGGGAGAAGTACCCGCGCGAGATCCAGTCGGCCACGATGTGGTTCGACTTCAGGGGCAGCAGGAGGCGGACGTCCACCCCGCGGCGGGCGGCGTTCTTGAGGGCGTCGACGAAGTCCTGGTCGGGCAGGAAGTAGGCCTGGGTGATCCAGATCCGGGTCGAGGCGCGGGCGATCACCTCGAGGTACATGCCGCGGATCGGGAACAGCCACAGCCGC
The DNA here is from genome assembly GCF_018459925.1 of Nocardioides aquaticus. Lineage (NCBI taxonomy): Bacteria > Bacillati > Actinomycetota > Actinomycetes > Propionibacteriales > Nocardioidaceae > Nocardioides > Nocardioides aquaticus. Next base: position 2,610,553 of record NZ_CP075371.1, on the reverse strand, counting down.
GGGACGTTGCGGTGCACGCGGATCCGGGGCTCCCACGTGGCCGCGGTCTCGAGCAGCAGGGGCCGCTCGCTGTGGCGCAGCCGGCGACGGCGGTGCAGGTTCCAGAAGTCCGCGAACGCACGCTCCAGGTCGTGCACGCCGGGGCCGACCACGCGCACGTGGGTGTCGCGCCACTCTGTCTCGTAGGCCGAGCCGATGTTGTAGCCGCCGACGAAGCCGATGTCGTCGTCGACGACGAGGATCTTGCGGTGGTCGCGGCCGTAGCGCTTGAGGTCGAAGAAGCGCCACCCGGCGGAGTAGACGGGGTAGCGCAGCACCTTCATCGACGCCGGGAAGTGCTTGAAGACGGGGGAGACGACCAGGTTGGCGAAGCCGTCGTAGATGACGTAGACGTCGACCCCGCGGGCCGACGCGTCCGACAGGGCCTGCTTGAACCGCTCGCCGGTGGCGTCGCCCTTCCAGATGTAGGTCTCGAACAGGACCTGGCGGCGGGCGCCCTCGATCGCGGCGATCATGTCGTCGTAGAGGTCGCGCCCGAAGGTGTACGTCGTCACCTCGCTGTCGCCGACGGTCACCGTGCGCGGCGCGGTGGTCGGGAACGGCTGGGGCCGCTTGCCGCGCCGGCGGTAGGAGTCGACCAGCGACATGGTCAGCGCGAGGGCCACCTGCACGCCGAAGACGGTCAGCAGCGTGCGCCGCAGCACGCGTACCGCCCGGCCCGTCAGCCGGACCCTGCTCGACCTCACCGGCCCAACGTAGTCGAGGGGTGTCGGCGCGCGGACGTAGGCTCGACCCATGCGTCCCGTCACCGATCTCGAGCGCCGTGTCGCGCCGTTCCAGGTCGTCTCCGACTACCAGCCCGCCGGTGACCAGCCGGCGGCCATCACCGAGATCACCAAGCGGATCCAGGGCGGCGTCGAGGACGTCGTCCTCCTCGGCGCCACCGGCACCGGCAAGACGGCCACCGTGGCGTGGGTGGCCGAGCAGGTGCAGCGTCCCCTGCTGGTCCTGCAGCCCAACAAGACCCTCGCCGCGCAGTTCGCCAACGAGCTGCGCCAGCTGTTCCCGGACAACGCGGTCGAGTACTTCGTCTCGTACTACGACTACTACCAGCCCGAGGCCTACGTCCCCCAGACCGACACCTACATCGAGAAGGACTCCTCCATCAACGAGGAGGTCGAGCGGCTGCGCCACTCGGCGACCAACTCGCTGCTGACCCGGCGCGACGTGATCGTGGTCTCCACCGTGTCGTGCATCTACGGCCTGGGCACCCCGCAGGAGTACGTCGACCGGATGCTGCGGCTGCGGGTGGGCGAGGAGCGCGACCGCGACTCGATCCTGCGCCAGCTGGTCGAGATCCAGTACACGCGCAACGACATGAGCTTCACCCGCGGCACCTTCCGGGTCCGCGGCGACACCCTCGAGATCTTCCCGGTCTACGAGGAGCACGCGGTGCGGATCGAGTTCTTCGGCGACGAGATCGAGCGGCTGATGAGCCTGCACGCCGTGACCGGCGAGGTGCTCACCGAGGACCAGGAGCTGTACGTCTTCCCGGCCACGCACTACGTCGCCGGGCCGGAGCGGATGGAGCGCGCGGTCGCCGGGATCGAGGCCGAGCTCGAGGAGCAGCTGGCCGTCTTCGAGCGGCAGGGCAAGCTGCTCGAGGCGCAGCGGCTGCGGATGCGCACGACGTACGACATCGAGATGATGCGGCAGGTCGGGTCGTGCGCGGGCATCGAGAACTACTCGATGCACATGGACGGGCGCAGCCGCGGCTCGGCGCCGAACTGCCTGCTGGACTACTTCCCCGAGGACTACCTCCTGGTGGTCGACGAGTCGCACGTCGCGGTCCCGCAGATCGGCGGGATGTACGAGGGCGACATGTCGCGCAAGCGCAACCTGGTCGACCACGGCTTCCGGCTGCCCAGCGCCATGGACAACCGGCCGCTGCGCTGGGAGGAGTTCCTGGAGCGGATCGGGCAGACCATCTACCTCTCGGCCACCCCGGGCGACTACGAGCTCGACAAGGTCCAGGGCGACACCGTCGAGCAGATCATCCGACCGACCGGCCTGATCGACCCCGAGGTCGTGATCAAGCCGACCAAGGGCCAGATCGACGACCTGATCCACGAGATCCGCACCCGCACCGAGAAGGACGAGCGGGTCCTGGTCACGACGCTGACCAAGAAGATGTCGGAGGACCTCACCGACTACCTCCTCGACGCCGGGCTGCGCACCCGCTACCTGCACTCCGAGGTGGACACCCTGCGCCGCATCGAGCTGCTCCGCGAGCTGCGGATGGGCGAGTACGACGTCCTGGTCGGCATCAACCTGCTGCGCGAGGGCCTCGACCTGCCCGAGGTGTCGCTGGTGTCGATCCTGGACGCCGACAAGGAGGGCTTCCTGCGCTCGGACAAGTCGCTGATCCAGACCATCGGTCGCGCGGCTCGCAACGTGTCGGGCCAGGTCCACATGTACGCCGACAAGATCACGCCCTCCATGGAGAAGGCGATCGACGAGACCAACCGGCGTCGCGACAAGCAGATCGCGTACAACACCGAGGCCGGGGTCGACCCGCAGCCGCTGCGCAAGAAGATCGCCGACATCACCGAGATGCTGTCCCGCGAGGGCGAGGACACCGAGGCGCTGCTGGCGACCTGGGCCGGGACCGCCGCGAAGGGCCGCGCCGGTGGGGTCAAGGCGAAGCAGCCGGTGCCGGCGCTGTCGGCCGAGGCGTCGGGACGACAGGCCAAGGACCTCGCCGGCATGCCGAGCGCCGACCTGGCCCAGCTGATCCAGGACCTCACCGAGCAGATGCGGGGCGCGGCCGCCGAGCTGCAGTTCGAGGTCGCCGCGCGGATGCGCGACGAGATCTCGGACCTCAAGAAGGAGCTCCGCCAGATGATGGAGGCGACCAAGTGAGCCGCGGCGACCGAGCGAGCGGGCGGTGAGCGGGCGGACCGTGCCCGCACCCGTCGCCGCACCGCCGCTGCGGGCCGCCCTCGCGGTCTGGACCGTGGGGCTGCTGATCTACCTGCTGGCGGTCTTCCACCGCAGCTCCCTGGCCGTGGCCGGCCTCGACGCCACCGAGCGGTTCGGCATCTCGGCCGCCCAGCTCGCGACGTTCACGATGCTCCAGCTGCTGGTCTACGCCGGCATGCAGATCCCGACCGGTCTCCTGGTGGACCGGTTCGGCCCGCGCCGGGTGCTGCTGTCCGGCGTCCTGCTGCTCTCGGCCGCGCAGGCCGCCTTCGGGCTGGCCGACACCTACGGGCTCGCGCTGCTGGCGCGGTTCTTCGTCGGGATGGGCGACGCCCTCACCTTCGTGTGCGTGCTGCGGCTGGTGGCCAGCTGGTTCTCGCCCCGGCGGATCCCGCTGGTCACGCAGCTCACCGGACCGCTCGGCCAGCTCGGCGCGATCGGTGCCGCGCTGCCGATGACCTGGGCGCTGAGCACCGTCGGGTGGACCACCGCGTACCTCGCGACGGCCTCGTTGGGTCTCGTGCTCGGGGTGGTCGGCCTGGTCGTGCTGCGCGACAGCCCGGCCCAGCGCAGCCTGAGCGGGGCGGCGCTGTCGCTCTCGGCGGTGCGCGCCAGCCTCGCGGCGTCCTGGGCGCACCCGGGCACCCGGCTCGGCTTCTGGGTCCACTTCACCACCCAGTTCAGCTCCACGATGCTGGCGCTGCTGTGGGGCTACCCGTTCCTGGTGCGCGGCGAGGGGCGTACGCCCACCGAGGCCGGCACCCTGCTGACCGTGATGGTGCTGGCCCTTGCCGCGGCCGGTCCGCTGGTCGGCTGGATGGTCGGCCGCCACCCGTGGCACCGCTCGACGCTGGTGATCAGCATCGTGGTGAGCATCGTTGCGGTGTGGACCGTCGTCCTGCTCTGGCCGGGCGAGGCGCCGCTGTGGATGCTGGTGGTGCTGGTCGTCGTGGCCGGCATCGGCGGTCCCGGGTCGATGGTCGGCTTCGACCTCGGCCGCACCTCCAACCCGGCCGACCGGCTCGCCAGCGCCACCGGGATGATCAACGTCGGCGGCTTCCTGGCCAGCCTGCTGCTGGTCGTGGCGATCGGGCTCGTGCTCGACTGGCGCACCCCGGGGCCGAGCACGGCGTACACGCCGGAGGCGTTCCGGTGGGCGATGAGCACCCAGTACGTCCTGTGGGCGGTCGGGCTGACCCAGATCCTGCGCTACCGCGCCAAGGCCCGGCGCGTGATCGACCGCGACGCGCTCTACGCTCACCTGCGCTGACCGGGCGCCCGCCTCGTCGACGTGTGGATCGCACGCACCGGGTGCACGCGATCCACCCATCGACCGCAGCCCTGTCCGGAATCGTCACCTCGAGGCGCCGCGAGCGTCATCTCGGCTGTCCGCAAGCGACATCTCGGCGGTCCGGGGCGGACGATCCGGCCCGGTCAGTCGCTAGCGCGGCGGAGCCAGCGGGCCAGCAGCGGCAGGATCGCCAGGATGACCAGCAGCCGGAGCAGCTGCACGGCCATCACGTAGGTGGCGTCGGCGCCGCTGTCGGCGGCGATCGCCAGCACCGCGAAGAGCCCGCCCGGCGTGGTGGCAGGTAGGCCGTGAGCGGGTCGGCCGGGGTGAGCCAGGTGAGGACCACCCCGAGCCCGGCGGTGCCGACCACGACGACCGCGATCAGCGCCAGCACGGCCGGCAGCATCCGGGCGATGCTGACCAGGCTGGCGCGGGTGAACCGCAGCCCGACCTGGACCCCGATCAGGGCGAAGGCCAGCCACTCCAGCGCGGTCGGCACCGAGACCGGTCCGAGCCAACCGCCGGCCGCGAGCACGGAGGACACCAGCAGCGGCCCCAGCAGGCTCATCGTGCTGACCGGCACCAGCCGGGCCACCAGCAGCCCGAGGACGAGGCTGGTCGCGACGAAGGCGAGGTCGGCGGGGAGGCCGGCGCCGGCCTCCCCGGGCGTGCCGTCGCCGGAGGGCGGGTGGAAGACCAGCGCGGTGACGACGGGCATCGTCAGCAGCACGACCAGGACGCGCAGGTACTGCACGACCGTCACCACCCGGTCGTCCGCCCCGAGGTCCCGCGCGACCGCGACCACGCCGGACGCCCCGCCGGCGACCAGGCTGAACACGCCGGTGGTGGGGGAGACGTCCCGGCGCAGGGCCAGCACCCGGCCCGCGCCGATGCTGAGGGCCAGCGTGCCCACGACGACCAGCACCACCGGGACGGCCTCGGTGCCGAGACGCTGCAGGGTCGCGAGGTCGACGAGCGCGCCGACGGTGATGCCGATCAGGCCCTGCGCCACCACGACGCCCCACCCCGGCAGGGCGAGGGGTGTCGGCGAGGTCAGCGCGTGCGCCATCCCGCCGATCACGGCCGCGAAGAGGACCGGCGAGGGCACCTGCACCGCCGTGAGCGCGGCGCTCAGCACCACGGTGACCGCGAGGACGAGAACGACCGACCGCAGCGGGGAGCGCGGGGTCGTCGACATCGACCACGACCCTAGGCGTGGCGCGGGGGGCCGGTCGGCGCGGGTCCTCAGCGCGGGATGACCGAGAACAGGACCTTCCTCGTCACCATCACCCAGACCAGGCCGATCACGACGGTGTGCACGACCAGCCCCTGCCACCACACGGCCCGGTCCAGGCCCGGCACGTTCGCGACCGCGAGGGCGAAGAAGACGTGGACGATGAAGACGTACAGGCTGGCCTGCCCCAGGGGGATCCACAGCCAGCCGATGACCCGGTCGATCGGCTTCCACATCCGGGTCAGGACGGCGTACGTGACGACCAGCATGAACGCGAGGTCGACCAGCCGGCCGGGCTGCAGGAAGATCCGGGTGTAGGCGTTGGCGTAGAGCCAGGCGTAGGAGGAGTCCGGGAACGGGGTGGGCACCCCGAACCGGTGCCCGAGCCAGATCCAGCCGAGCGAGACCGCGTAGCCGACCACGAACACCGTGCAGCCCAGCACGCCCCAGCGTCCGGTGAGCGCCTTCTGCACCCGCGCCCGGTAGTGGCCGAGCACCAGGCCGTGCGTGAACGCGACCTGCCAGGTGAGCAGCGGGAAGACGAACTCGAACTGCGACGGCAGCCAGTGCACCTCGTTCAGCGCCATGTAGACGAACGCCACCCAGGAGACGGCGAGCAGCAGCCACCACAGCCCGCGGCGGACCAGCCACATCATGGCCGGCAGCAGCAGGCTCAGCACCACGAACAGCCCCATGATGTTGAAGACCCACGGGCCCATCTCGAGCAGCAGCAGCTGCTTCACGGCGTACCACGGCGGCGGGTAGTCGAACAGGCGCGGGAAGTTCGCGTAGAGGTCGTAGACCTGACCCGCGGTCGAGGAGCCGTCCTCGCCGGTGCCGCGGTCGGTGAACGTGGTGATCGCCGCGGTGGTGACGAACGGCAGCACCCCGATGACGTAGACGAGGACGATCACCGCGAGCGAGACCAGGTACTGCTTGCGCGCGCGCTTCCACATCGCGACCGCGGTACGCCGCTCGCCCAGCTTGCGGACGGTCGGCTCGTAGATCATGCCGAGCACGACGCCCGAGAGCAGCACGAACATCTCGGCGCCGGTGATCGCGCCGACGGCGTTGAGGGTGACGTAGGTGTAGGGCCCGGCCACCTCGATGTGGGTGACCACCACGGCCAGGATGATGAAGCCCCGGAACAGGTCCAGGCGGCGGTCACGGGGGTCGTGCTCGTCCGGGTAGCGCCAGGACGGCACGAGCCGCCCGACCACCCCGGCCAGCAGGAACAGCAGCGCACCGAGCACGACGCAGAAGACGATCCAGCCCATCTCGGCGCCGACGTCGGCCGGCTGGCGTCCCTGGGCGGTCGCCTCGGCACCGGTCTCCAGGTCGAGCACCCGGGTGATCGGGCCCAGGGTGACGTCCGAGGCCGCCAGGTCCTCGCCGAGCGCCTCGGCCAGGTCGCCGATCTCGGCGGCCCGCCAGTCGACGGTGGCCCCGCCGACCTCGGCCTCGGCCCGGACCCGCTCGAGCCAGGTGATCCCGGCCACCAGCGGGTGGTCCTCGGCCTCGGCCAGCACCTGCGACCACCACGCCTGCTTGAGCGCGGTCTCGTCCTGCTTCGCGCCGTCGGGGTTGAACAGCGCCCCGGTCTCGACCAGCATCGGCTGGTCCTCGCGTGCGAAGCGCTCGTAGAACGGCTCCCGCACGTCACGGTCCTGCGTCGTGGCGTAGCCCCACTCCTCGTCGAGGCGTTCCGCGTACTCGCCGTCGCGGGGGAGGTCGTTGTCGCCGAACGCGCCGCGCTGACCGAAGTAGTACAACGACAGGCCCACCCAGTCGACGGCCTCGTCCCCGGGGTAGTAGGGGCCGTACGGGTCGTCGGCGTCGGTCAGCGCCCCGTCGCCGTCGGTGTCCAGCGCGGCGGTGTCCGAGGGACCGCTCTTGCCGACGGCGCCGAAGGCGTCACCGAACGGGTAGCCCGAGCCGTACGCCGGCGACCAGACCATCGCGACCTGGTCGGTGGTCGCGTGGACGGCGTCGGCCACGGTCCGGAACGCGTCGGCGTACTTCAGCGGCTGCTGGCCCCAGGTGACCCACGAGCCGTTCATCTCCGGGGCGAAGCGGACCAGGAAGTAGGTGTCGAGCTCGCGGTGCAGCCCGGCGAGCTCGTCGGCCAGGTCCTGGGCGTCCGCCGCCGTCAGGTCGTCGAGCGCGACCTGCGGCTCCAGGTCGACGACGGCGACCGCGCCCTGGGTGGCGGCCTGCTGGACGAACTGGCGCAGGAAGGTGCGGTCGTCTCCCTCCAGCGGGTAGTGGACGCGCTGCCCGTACAGGGAGGGCACCTCGCCGAGGCGGTCGGCGTACTCGTCGGCGCGGTCGTCGGTCCAGTCCAGGCCGGGACCGAACCAGGGCGCCCCGAGCGGCGCCGCGGGCGGCGCGGTCGGGGACGGGTCGCCCTCGGTGTCGACCGCTCCCGCCGGTGCCGCGGCCAGCAGCGGGCCGAGCACGGCGAGCAGCAGGACGACCAGCAGGAGCGCAGGTCCGGTCCGGTCGGTCCCGGCGGTGGTCAGGTGTCGCGGTGGCACCGCAGGTCCCAGTAGTTCCTGCCCTCGACGTGGCGGTACTGCAGGTCGTCCACGGCGGCGAGGGCGAGCGCGAGACCGCGTCCGGACTCCGCGTCCTCGCCCGGCATGATCACCGCGCTCAGGTCCACGCCCGCGGGCTCGCCGTTGTCGGCGAGCAGGGCGGTCAGCTCGGTCGGGGTCGCCGCGAGCGTCAGCCGCAGGCGTCGCTGGCCGGAGGCCTCGTCACCGGAGAAGGCGTGCTCGACGACGTTGGCCAGCACCTCCACGACCGCGGTCTCGAACCGGAAGCGGTCGCGCCCCGACACGTCGGGGTGCTCGCCGAACAGCTTCTCGACGAGGTCCTGCGCGTGGTCGATGGCACCCTCGTGCGCAGCCATCTCGACCTCGAACCGGGTCGACGAACCCTCCTCGGACCCGACCGGGTCCAGGGCCGGGTCAGGCATCGAACGCCCCCTCGACGGTGTCGCGGGCGCGCAGGACGCGGTCCAGGTTGGTCATCTCGAACACGCTGTGCACCGCAGGCGTGGGCCGGGCGACGCGGAGGTCGCCGCCGGCCTGCCGGGCCGACTTGAGCCCGGCGATCAGCGCGCCGAGACCGGAGGAGTCCAGGAAGGTGGTCTCTCCCATGTCCACCACGATCCGTGTGGTGCCGCCGTCGACGAGCTCGGCGAGCAGGTCCTTGAGGCGGCGCGCCGAGACCATGTTGAGCCGTCCCCGCGGTGTGACCACCCCGATCCCCTCGCTGGTGGTGTCGACTCCGAACTCGATCATGAGGCTCCCTGGGTCTGGTCGGTGTGCTGGTGGACGATCCGGGCGACCTGCTCGGCCCGGTCGGGTGCGTCGCAGCTGCCGCGCGGCGGGGTCGGCAGGCCGTGGACGGCCGGGTCGAACCCGCGGTAGCGCACGGCGCTGATGATCACGGAGAAGATGAGGAGGTCGAAGGCGACCCAGAACAGGTTGATGCCGGTGGCCAGCGGTTCGGCCTGGCCCACGGCGAGCCGGACGACGCCGACCACCGCGCCGCCCAGCAGGATCGCCATCGCCCAGAGCTGGGGCTTCACCAGGTGCCACGGAAGGGACTCCTGGGCCTGCTTGGTCTTCGGGGTGACCGCGAAGTCCAGGGACCGGCCCAACCACACGTTGCCGACCGCGGAGGTCACCGAGCGGATCCACACCGGGAAGAGCGCCAACGAGTACTGCTGGCCGCGCCAGGTGGGCCGCCCGTTGGCGACCACCGTGAACAGCAGCTGGTTGAAGACCAGGAACGGGATCAGCCGCCAGAAGAAGTCGGCGCTGAAGGCCTGCACCGGCAGCACCCCGAAGGCCAGGTAGAGCACCGGCGCGCCGATGTAGACCAGGGCCGCGAACCCGGCGAGGTAGCTCCACATCGTGCCGAAGTACATGAGCCGCTGGGCCAGGTTGAGGCCGCGCTGGGTCAGCGGGTTCTCCCGCAGCATCACCTGGATCGTCCCCTGCGCCCACCGCAGCCGCTGCGTGAGCATGGTCTGCAGGTCCTCGGGGGCGAGCCCGACGGCGAGCACCTCGTCGTGGTACGCCGTGTGCCAGCCGAGGCCGTGCAGCCGCATGCAGGTCGCCATGTCCTCGGTGACCGAGATCGTGGCCATCGGCATGATCGCCTGCGCCTCGTCGCCGCGGTCGACGTCGACCGCGCGGACCAGGGCCTCGACGGTGTCGACGGCGCCGAGCGGGGAGAAGTCGCGCTGCGACATCCGGCGCAGGGCGTCCTCGTCGACCGTCGCCAGGTCGAGGTCGGGGTCGGCGGCGATGCCCTCGAGCTCGGCGATCACGGCGAGGTCGGCCTGGAGCGCCACCAGGTCGGCGGAGACCAGGCGGCGCCGGATCACCGCCACCCGCTCCTGGAAGCGGTAGGTGACGTCGAACAGGGCCTCGCCCCGCCCGAGGCGGCGGCGGGCCTTGCCCACCTCGTACTCGATGGCCTCGAGCGCGTCTCGGACCACGGCGTCGTCCTCGTCGAGGCCGCGCAGGGCGCTGCGGACGACGGTGCGCGCGGTGCGCAGGGCGCGGTGCACGCCGACCTCGACCTCGCCGACGTAGCGGCTGACGCCGAGCAGCATCAGCGCCTCGCGGCGGATGACGGCGTTCGAGCCGCAGAAGAACGCGGAGTTCCACCCGTCCTTGCTCTGCTGGATCGGACCGTAGAACAGCGGGGCCTGGCTGCCGAGCGGGTCGTGGTCCGGGACGTTCTCGAACCACTGCGGCGTCTGCACCAACGCCATCTTCTCGTCGTCGAAGTAGCCGAGGGTGCGGTCCAGGATGTCGGGGGAGGGGACCTGGTCGGCGTCGAGGATGAGCAGGAACTCGCCCTCGGTGGCGAGCAGCGCGTTGTTGAGGTTGCCGGCCTTGGCGTGCCGGGCGTGCCCGGCCCAGTCCGCGCTGCGGGTGATCCACCCGATGTCGAGACGCTGCGCGAGGTCGCGCATCTCCTCGCGGCTGCCGTCGTCCAGGATCCAGGTCCGGTGCGGGTAGGTGATGGCGCGCGCGGCCACCGCGGTGCGCTCGACGAGCTCCAGCGGCTCGTTGTAGGTGGTGATGAAGACGTCGACGGTGAGGTCCTCCGGCGCCTCGGGGGCTGACCGCGCTCGCGCAGGCGGGACATCCCGAACCCGAAGAGCAGCGAGTCGACGAGGCTGTAGGTCTCGGCCAGCACCAGCGGGACCGCGATCCACCAGTAAGACCAGTTGACCGAGAACAGCCACCGCCAGGTGACGTAGTTGACCCCCAGGAGGGCGGTGACCAGGACGATGGTGCGGATCAGCAGCAGCCGGCGGCTCATGCCCCACCATCGAGGCGGACGGGGCGGGGCCCGTGGAACCGGGGGGTGCGGAAGACGCCGACCGCGGTGACGTCGTCCAGCGGCGTGCGACGCCTGGCCAGCAGGCCCACCGAACCGAGCAGGTCGCTGACGTCCTCGGCCTCGCGCACCATCGCCTCGACCGGCTCCCACCAGGTCATCGGGTCCTCGAGCAGGTCGAGCAGGCCGTCGCTGAACAGGACCAGGCGGTCGCCGGGGTGGAGGTCGAGCTCGTGCTCGGTCCAGTGGTCGTCGGGCAGCACCCCGATCGGCCGGTCGAGGCTCGACAGGCGGGTGCAGGTGCCGTCGTGGTGCACGACCAGTCCGAGCCCGGCGCCGCCGTCGACGTAGCGGGCCGTGCCGTCGTCGAGGTCGACCGCGGCCTGGACCAGGGTCACGAAGGACTCCGCGCGCTCGAGGTCGGTGTTCACCGAGCGGGCCACCTGGGTGGTGGTCACCCCGAGGTCGACGCCGGCGACGACGGCGGGGGTGGTGCCGCGCAGCGCCGCGCGGATACCGGCGCCGACCAGGGCGGCGCCGGTGCCCTTGCCCATCACGTCGCCGAGCATCACGTGCAGCACGTCGTCGGTGACGGTGTAGTCGTAGAAGTCGCCGCCGACGGCGAGGGCGGGCAGGCACATCCCGGCCACCTCCCACTCCTCGGTGGAGACCGGCAGCACCGGCAGCATCGAGGTCTGCACCTGGCGCGCCTGGCGCATCTCGCTCGAGGCGGTCAGCTCCTGCTCGGCCCACCGGGCGAGGTCGGTGAGGGTGTCGAGGTCGTCGGCGTCGAGGCGGCGCGGCTTGGTGTCCGAGATGCAGAGGCTGCCCAGGACGTGGCCCATGGAGTCGCGCAGCGGCACGCCCGCGTAGGAGACCAGCATGCCGGCCTCGACCATGGGCAGGTCCGCGAAGCGGGGGTCCTGCCGGGCGTCCTCGACGACCAGGGTGTCGCCCAGGCCCTGGGTGGTGTCGCACAGGGTCTCGTCGCGCGGTGCGGAGGAGGGGGTGCCCGGGGGAAGCCGGCGGCGCTGGGCCACCAGGCCCGGTCGCGGTCCAGCACGGTGATGTAGGCCATCGGCATCGACAGCGACCGGCAGGCCAGCCGGGTGATCCGGTCGAACCGCTCCTGCTGGCCCGAGTCCTCGAGCGCGAGGCTGTCGAGGGCGCGCTGACGCTGGTCCTCGACCGCGCGCAGCGCGCGGGCCGAGGGCGTCACCAGCGGGTGGACCGTGGCCTGCTGGCCGGGCGGCGTGGGCTGCTGGTGGGCGTCGTGGGGGAGGGACTGGGGGGCACCAGGCATGGGGGGAGTCCTGTCCGGGGAGCACGGGGGGCGGGATGACCGGGCCCCCCGACCGGTCCACGTCAGTCTCACCGACGAGGTGGGTCGCGGCAACCGGAACGGGCGAACTCGTCCGGTCTTCCGAGGAGCGGCCCCCGGGCGCCGCGTTGTGCTTGGATCGGGATGCCATGACCTCCCCGTCGCGCCCCGTCAGCGACGACGACCGCGCCGGGCGCACGGCGTCGCCGGCCCCGCGCCGCGCGCTCGTGGTCGACGACCAGGCCGACCAGCGCGAGCTGATGAGCACGACCCTCACCCGCGCCGGTCTCGCGGTCGAGACAGCGGCCAGCGGCGAGGAGGCGGTCGAGATGGTGCACCTGGGCGACCCCGACCTGGTCACGCTCGACGTGTCGATGCCGGGCATCGACGGGATCGAGACCTGTCGTCGGATCCGCGACGTCAGTGACGCGTACGTGATCATGGTGACCAGCCGGGACGCCGAGCTGGACCGGCTGCTCGGCCTCGAGGTCGGGGCCGACGACTACCTGGTCAAGCCCTGCTCGCCACGCGAGCTGGTCGCGCGGGCCTCGGCCCTGCTGCGGCGTCCGCGCCAGGGCGTCGCCCGCTCGGTCACCGCGCCGGAGGCCGTGACCCGCGCCGCGGCGGGAGCGCCGGCCCCGGCGCCGGTCCCGTACCCCGTCCGGCTCCCCCCGGGCCCGGGCCCGGGCCCCGCCCCGGTCGCCGGGGTCCTGGACGCCGGGGGCGGCCTGCTGCTGCACCCGGTACGCCACGTGGCGCTGCTCGAGGGCGAGCCGCTCCCGCTGACGCCCTCGGAGGTGGACCTGCTCGCCGCCCTGCTGCAGCCTCCGCTGCGGACGTGGTGGCGCACCGAGCTCGTGCGCGAGGTGTGGCAGGGCGACTTCATGGAGTCCGACTTCCTGGTCGACGTGCACGTCGCGTCGCTGCGACGCAAGCTGAGGCGCGCCGCCCCCGGACGCGACTGGATCCGCACCGTGGACGGCTCCGGCTACCGGTACACGCCGGGCACCTGACGCCGACCGGGCCGCGCGCCGAGCCCGGCCGGGCTGGACGCAGGTCCCGGTTACCGGCCGGTTAGGCTGCCCCCCGTGCGGATCGCGATGCTGTCGTACCGCAGCAAGCCCCACTGCGGGGGTCAGGGCGTCTACGTGCGACACCTCAGCCGCGAGCTGGTCCGGCTGGGCCACCAGGTCGAGGTCTTCTCGGGCCAGCCCTACCCCGAGCTCGACGAGGGCGTGCTGCTCACCGAGGTGCCGAGCCTGGACCTGTACCGCGAGCCCGACCCGTTCCGGGTGCCGCACCCGCGCGAGATGCGCGACCTCGTCGACGTCGAGGAGGTCGCCACCATGCTCACCGGCGGGTTCCCCGAGCCCAAGACCTTCTCCACCCGCGTCGCCCGCCTGCTGCGCGAGCGCGCCGGCGACTTCGACGTCGCCCACGACAACCAGGTGCTCGGCTACGGCATGCTCGAGGTCGAGGCCGACGGGCTCCCGCTGGTCACCACGATCCACCACCCGATCACCCTCGACCGTCGGATCGAGCTGGCGGCGGCGCCGACCCTGCGCCGTCGGCTCTCGCTGCGCCGCTGGTACGGGTTCCTCGGGATGCAGGCCCGCGTGGCGCGGGCCGCGACCACCGTGGTGGTGCCCTCCGGGGCGTCACGGGACGACGTGGTCGCCGAGTTCGGGGTCGACCCCGCACGGGTCCGGGTGTCCTGGCTGGGCGTGGACGACGCGTTCGTGCCGCCGACCGCGCCGCGGGTGCCGGGGCGGGTGCTGGCGATGGCCAGCGCCGACGCCCCGCTCAAGGGCGTCCCGGTCCTGCTGGAGGCCTTCGCCAAGCTGCGCACCGAGCGCGACGTCGAGCTCGTGCTGGTCACGCGGCCCGGGGGGCGTACCTCCGAGCTCGTCGAGCGGCTCGGCCTGGGCGAGTCCGTCCGCTTCGTGCACGACCTGTCCGAGCCCGACCTGGTCGCGCTGATGGGCTCCGCCGAGGTCGCCTGCGTCCCGTCCCTGCACGAGGGCTTCTCGCTGCCCACGGTCGAGCTGATGGCCTGCGCCACCCCGCTGGTGGTCTCGCGCGCCGGTGCGATCCCCGAGGTGGTCGGCACCGACGGCGAGTGCGCCGACCTCGTCCCCCCGGTGACGTGGAGGCCCTGCGCGCCGCTCTCGCCGCGCTCCTCGACGACCCGGACCGCCGCGCGGCGATGGGTCGCGCCGGGCGCCGCCGGGTCGAGGAGCACTTCAGCTGGCGCGCCGCCGCCGCCTCCCTCGCCGAGGTCCTGGCCGGGGCCGTCGCCGCCGGCCCGCAGCCCACCGCCGTACGCCGCCGCTCCCTGCCCCGTTCCCGCTCCAGGAGGACCACCCGTGCTCACCGTTGACTTCGACCGGCTCGGGCTGCGCCCGCGCGACCGCGTGCTCGACATGGGGTGCGGCGCCGGCCGGCACGCCTTCGAGATGTACCGCCGCGGGGCCGACGTCGTGGCCTTCGACCAGGACGCCGACGAGCTCGCCGGCGTCGGTGACCTCTTCGCCGCGATGCGCGCCGAGGGCGAGGTGCCCGCGGGCGCCGAGGCCGACACCAAGGAGGGCGACGCGCTCGCGCTGCCCTTCGCCGACGGCGAGTTCGACCGCGTGGTGGCCGCCGAGGTGCTCGAGCACGTGCCCGACGACCTCGGTGCCATCGCCGAGCTGGTCCGGGTCCTGCGCCCGGGCGGCACGATGGCGGTGTCCGTGCCGCGGTGGCTGCCGGAGATGGTCTGCTGGAAGCTGTCGAAGGAGTACCACGACAACCCCGGCGGCCACATCCGGATCTACTCCGACGCCGAGCTGGTCGGCAAGCTCGAGAACGCCGGGATGCAGCACGCCGGCACCGGGTACGCCCACGGGCTGCACACGCCGTACTGGTGGTTGAAGTGCGCCGTCGGGGTCCGTCAGGACGACCACCCCGTCCCGGCGACCTACCACAAGCTGCTGGTCTGGGAGATCATGAAGCAGCCCCGGGTGCTGCGCTGGGCCGGCGCGGTGCTCGACCCGCTGATCGGCAAGAGCCTGGTGCTCTACCTCACCAAGCCGGACGCGGCGGATCCGGCGGCCGCGTGACGGCGCGGCACGACCTGCCGTTCGTCGCCGGCGTCCTGGGGCCCGAGCAGGTCGCGGCCACGGCGGCCGCAGTGGCCTCGGTGCAGGAGCCCGACGGCGCGATCCCGTGGAGCGTCGGGGCCCACACCGACACCTGGAACCACGTCGAGTCGGCGATGGGCCTCCTGGTCGGGGGCGAGGTCGCGGCGGCCGAGCGGGCGTACGCCTGGGTCCCGCCGCAGCAGCGCGCCGACGGCTCCTTCCCCTGGAAGGTGGTCGCCGGTGTCGTCGAGGACGACCGCGGCGAGGCGAACATGGCCGCCTACGTCGCGGTCGGCGTCTGGCACCACTGGCTCGTCCGCCGGGACCGCCGCTTCGTCGAGGCGATGTGGCCGGTCGTGCGGTCCGCGCTGGACTGGGTGGTCTCGCGGCAGCTTCCGTTCGGCGGCATCGCGTGGTGCCAGTTCTGGGTCGACGGCGTCCCGGTGACCGGTGACGAGGACGTCACCGACGCCCTGCTCGCCGGCTCCTCCAGCATCTACCAGTCGCTGCGCGCGGGCGTCGCGATCGCCGAGCTGCTGGGCGACCCGCAGCCCGACTGGGAGCTGGCCGGCGGCCGGCTCGGCCACGCCGTGCGCGAGCACCGGGACCTCTTCCTGGACAAGAGCACCTTCTCGATGGACTGGTACTACCCGGTCCTCGGCGGCGCCGTGCGCGGCGCGGCCGCCCGTGCGCTGCTGGACGAGCGCTGGGACGACTTCGTGGTGCCCGGGCTCGGCATCCACTGCGTCGACACGAACCCCTGGGTGACCGGGGCCGAGACCTGCGAGCTGGTGATGGCCCTCGACGCCGAGGGCGACCACGAGCGGGCCCGGGCGCTGCTGGTCGACATGCAGCACCTGCGGCACGAGTCGGGCGCCTACTTCACCGGCTGGGTCTACGGCGACGACGTCTACTGGCCGCGCGAGCTCACCGCGTGGACCGGCGCCGCGGTGATCCTGGCGGTGGACGCGCTGGGGGAGACCTACGGGCACTCGACGCCGGGGTCGGGCATCATGCGCGGGACCTCGCTGGCCCCCGACTTCGCCGAGCTGCTGCTCGAGTGCGGCTGCCACGACGTTCCCGCGGGGCACGAGCGCCGGGCACCCGGGACGGCCTAGTGTCGGCGGCGTGACCCTGCCCCGGCTCGACGACCAGGAGCAGCGCGTCCTCGGCGCGCTGCTGGAGAAGCAGCGCACCGTCCCGGCGTCCTACCCGCTGTCGGGGCAGGCGCTGCGGAGCGCCTGCAACCAGACCAGCAGCCGCGAGCCCGTCGTCGACTACGACGACGCGACGGTGGAGCAGGTCGCCCGGCGGCTCAAGGACCACGAGCTGGTGCGGATCGTCTGGTCGGAGAAGGGCCGTCGCACCCTGCGCTACCACCAGCGCCTGACGGAGGCGCTCGACCTCGGTGACGACGAGGCCGCTGTCGTGACGTTGCTGCTGCTGCGCGGTGCGCAGGCACCCGGGGAGCTGCGGACCCGGTCCGAGCGGCTGCACGCCTTCGCCGACCGGCGTGACGTCGAGGAGGTGCTGGCCCGGCTGGCCTCCCGCGACGAACCCGTGGTCCGCGAGCTGGAGCGACGCCCCGGCCAGCGGGAGCGTCGCTGGGTGCACCTGCTGGGCCCGGTCGACGACGGTGCCGGTGGTGGTGTCGGTGCTGGTGCGGGTGGTGCCGGTGCGGGGGCGGTCGCGGAGGTGGCGCTGCCGGAGGGCGGGCCGGAGGCGCGTGACGCGCGGGTGCGGACGTCGTACGACGCGGTGGCCGCCGCTTACGCCGACGCCCTGACCGACGAGCTCGACGGGCTGGTCCTCGAGCGGTGGCTGCTGGACCGGGTCGCCGCGCACGCCGTGGCGGACGGCGGTCCCGTGGTCGAGGTCGGCTGCGGTCCCGGCCACGTGACGGCGTACCTCGCCGCGGCCGGCGCCCAGGCTCACGGCCTCGACCTGTCACCGGGCATGGTCGATCAGGCCCGGGCGCGGTTCCCGGACGCCGAGTTCCAGGTCGGCGACCTCCGGCG
The DNA here is from genome assembly GCF_018459925.1 of Nocardioides aquaticus. NCBI lineage: Bacteria > Bacillati > Actinomycetota > Actinomycetes > Propionibacteriales > Nocardioidaceae > Nocardioides > Nocardioides aquaticus. Next base: position 2,593,215 of record NZ_CP075371.1, on the reverse strand, counting down.
GCTGGTCCGGCCCCGCGACCACGACGGCTGGGCGGCCGTCCTGGCGTGGTACTCGCTGGTGCACTCGGTGCCGGCCGAGCTGCCCGAGGCGTTCGCCGCCCTGGTCCGCCCGCTGCGACCCGGCGGCCTGCTGGTGGTCGCACTGCACGCCGGCTCCGGACTGGAGCACGCCGGGACGTGGTTCGACGCCGACGTCGACCTGGACTTCGTCCGCCACGACCCCGCCTCGGTCGCGGCCCTGCTCGCCGACGCCGGTCTGGTCGACGTCGAGTGGTACCACCGCGGCCCGGTGACCGCCCGAGGGGAGCAGCGCGAGCGCGTCTACCTCCTCGCCCGCCGAGATGACGCTCCCGGACAGCCGAGATGACGCTCGCGGACAGCCGAGATGACGCTCGCGGACAGCCGAGACGACGCTCGCGGGCACGCCCGGTGGTCGAGGAGCGAGCGGAGCAAGCGTCTCGAGACCGACAGGCTCAGCGCACCGGGTCGCCGGCGTCGCCGCGGTCACGCCGCAGCACCCGCACCGATCCCAGGGCGTCGACCTCGGTGAAGTCGCCGCTGTCCAGGGCACGCAGGTAGACCTCGTACGGCGGCCGCCCGCCGTCCGCCGGGTCCGGGAACACGTCGTGCACGACGAGCAGCCCGCCGGTCTGCAGCCACCGTGCCCACCCGGCGTAGTCGGCGTGGGCGTGCTCGGCGGCGTGCCCGCCGTCGACGAAGACCATCGCCAGCGGCGTCGCCCACCAGCGCGACACCGTCGTGCTGCGACCGACGACGGCGACGACGCGGTCCTCGAGGCCGGCGTCGTGCAGTGTGCGACGGAAGAGCGGGAGGGTGTCCATCAGCCCGGTGCGGGGGTCGACCAGCGAGGTGTCGTGGTGCTCCCAGCCGGCCTGGTTCTCCTCCGACCCGCGGTGGTGGTCGACGGTGAAGACGCACGCGTCCCCACCCACCTCGCGGGCGGCGGCGCCGAGGTAGATCGCCGACTTGCCGCCGTACGTCCCGATCTCCAGCACCGGCCCGTGCGGCAGGCGGGCCAGCGCGGTGCTGTGCAGCAGCAGGCCCTCGTCCTCGGGCATGAACCCGGTCGCGGCGCGGGCGTGGGCGAGCAGGTCCTCGGGCATCTCCGGCACGCGGGGGAGCCTAGGCGGCGGGGGGCGGGTGAGCTGTGGGTGGCCGCTGCACGTGCCGTCCGGCCACGCTGTGAGCCGGATGCGTGCCGCTCGTGACCGGTCCAACCAGTGGTCCAGCCAAGCGGTCGCCGTCGCTGATCGCCTCAGACGTCGCGTGACCGAAGGACGGGTCATCCGTGTCGTGTTCGCTCGCCGTGGTGGAAGAGATGCTGTCAGACCCTCACCACAGCCGCGGTGCTACCGGTAGAGCGGCTGCGCCTTCTCGGGGTCAGCCTCGACAGCGTCGAGGGTCGGATGTCCGATCAGATCCGCGACGGCAGCGGCGGCACCGCCGATGCCCGCGTAGTGCGGGTCGACGTCGAACGCGAAGCACCAGGCGTGGTCGGCAGGCCAGATGAACGCCGGCGGAGGCGTGTGTCCGACCACGGCGTGTTCCATCCGGGGTGTGCCCCAGTCGCCGATGTCGGCGAGTGCGCCCCGGAACATGAAGAACAGGCGGTTCGGTACCGCCACCTTCGGTCGTCCTTCCAGTCCTGGTGGAGTGCCCCACCCGTCCCACAGGCAGAAGTAGACGTCATCAGGAGTGCGCGTATGCGCGGCCAGAACTGTGACGACGTCGCGGACCACGTCGAGGTCATCAGGGGCATCGACGTCCACGTCGCTCTCCGACTGCCCTGGCGCGGTCGGGTCGGGCAGGAAACGCACCCGCGCATAGGTCGGGAACACCTGGGGACCGAACGTCACCAACGTTCCCCACGGGGTAGTCGGTTCTCGGAGCCAGGCCGCGGCCGAGCGGTCGCCGCAGGACGTCAGAGCCACGGGTCATGTTCTAGCACTGCCGTGGCCCCGGATCGGTACCCGTCCGGTCGGGCCTGGCTGAAGGACGGGAGGCGGGCGGCCGGCCCTCGTGGTGCGGGTGCGAGGCCCCGTTCCGTCCCGTCACCCCGGTGTCGAGTGATCGGGACGTCGACGACCCACCCCGCCAAGCAACCAGGTCGGCTCTCGGTGCGTCTATGAGGTAGCCCTCCCGGAAGCGCCGGGGGTCTGCACGAGAGGAGGCGACGTGGTCACCGATCCATGTGACGACTGGGTCCGGATGCAGGAGACCTCCCGAGGTCGACCCGTGGTCGAGGTGGAACAGCAGTACCGGAGATTGATCCGGGCCCACGGGCTCCGGGGGATCAGCGACTTCGATGTCGAGCTGACCGCCCGCGTGATGTCGGACCCTGACTGGGTCCGCCATCGTCCTGTCGACGCTGTCCGCTTCTGCTGGCGGCACCGACGACGCCCGGGTGTTGCCGGCACCGTTCGCGCGCTCGGCAAGCCACGGTTCGTCGGGTGAGCTGGCACCGCGGGGGAGTGCTGCCACGACGTCACGGGTCCCCAGACGGGATCCCCTGCCACTCAGGCAGGTAGGTAGACGATGTCGTGCTCGGTGTCGTAGAGGGCCTCGACCTGCTCGCTGACGGTCGCCTTGCCAGCCGGATCGACCAGGGCGGCGGCGAGCGAGCCGGCGTCGAGGGAGTCCGCGTCCAACCCGGTGACGTCGTCCAGGATGATGGCTGTGCCCTGGGCGTTCACCCTGCCCACGGTGCCGTGGAACGTCTCCCACGTGCTCGAGGAGCCGACAGTCGTTCCGGCGACGATGCCGCCACCGAACAGGACGACGGCCGCGAGAGCTGCGGCGAGGACGATCTTCACTGAGGTTCCTCTCATGGGGCCCGGCCCTCTGCGGCGGGCGATCGTGGAGTCCGAGAGGCCAGCCTCGACAGGGTCCCCGAGGACCAGGGGTGGGCGTACACCGACAGGCACAAGTCCGTCGGGGTGAGCCTACGCCTCGCTGACCTGCGGTTCCGCGACCCGCGGGGACGCCCGAGCCGACTTGTGCCTGTCCGTGTACGCCCGTCACACAGGCAGCGGGCGCGACCACGCCACCTCGCGCGCCAGCTGCCCCGTCGCGGCGAACAGCCGGACCTGGTGCGTCGCGGCCAGGACGGCCGCCAGCTCGTCCCGGTCCGCCGGCGCGAACCCCAGGCCCTGCCAGAACGGCCCCGACCGGCGGCTGAAGAGCCAGGCCGTACGCGCGCCGTCCCCGGCCGCGCGGGCCAGTGCGAACCGGGCCAGCTCGCTGCCGAGCCCCGCCGACCGCGCCGCGGGGCTGACGGCGACGCTGCGCAGCAGCGCGTGCCGCCCGTCCTCGCTGACCTCGTAGCCGGTGCTGGCGACGACCCGCCCCTCCGCGTCGCGCCCGACCCACAGCCGGACGGTCGGAGCGTCCAGGCCGCTCAGGGTCAGGTCGACCTCGCCGAGGAACGCGGTGAGGTCGGCGACGTCGTCGGGTCCCACCTCACTCAGCCACACCTGTCGATCCAACCAGCCCTCGGGGTCCAGGTCTGGCACGCCACAGAACGGCCGGGTCACGCGGAGCGGGAAGGAACGAAGTCCGTAACCTCCTGGGCGGCACCGGGCTGACCTGCACGACCGGATCGACGGCCGGACCCGCCGCCGACTTCGTTCCTTCCGGCTACGTACGCTCCGCACGTGAGCTCGCGCGTCCAGTCCCTGCACGTCGCCAAGGGCCGTCGGCTCCCGATGCGGGAGGTGCCCGAGGTGCACGCCGAGGCCGGCGCCGGCATCGTCGGCGACCGCTACCACGGGAGCCGGCACCGGCACGTGACCGTGCAGAGCGCCGAGGCGCTGGCCGAGGCCGAGGAGCGGTTCGGCGCGCCAGTGCCGGCGGGGCTGACCCGGCGCAACGTCACCGTGGACACCGGGACGGTCCCGACCGCGCCCGGCACCCGGCTGCGGGTGGGGGAGGCGCTGCTCGAGGTGGTCCGGGTGGCAGCGCCCTGCAAGCTGCTCGACGACACGATCGGCCGCGGCGCCCAGGAGGCGTTGCGCCGCCGGGGCGGGTCGGTGCTGCGGGTGCTGGAGTCCGGCCGGATCGCGGTCGGCGACGAGGTCGAGGTGCTCGAGGCGCCCCAGGAGACCGTCAGTCCCTGAGCTTCTCGCCGAAGAACCCCAGCACCCGGTCGACGGCGACCTGCTGGCGCTGCATGGTCACCGTCGAGTGCCCGACGCCGGGCAGGTCGACGCGCAGGAACGCCTCGCCCAGCTCGCGGTCGAGGGTGTCGAAGCGGGTGCCCGTGGCGGGGTCCTTGGCGAACTGCAGCCCCAGCACCGAGCAGCCGCCGGCGGCTCGCCGCTTGACCGTCGCCAGGTCGTCCGGCGACAGGTTGAGGTCGGCGGCCCGGGCCTTGCCGACCGGGAACGGTGCCGACGGCTGGCACAGCACCGGCGCGGCCACGCTGTCGTCGACCATCATCGCCAGCGCGAAGCCGCCGGTGAAGCACATCCCCAGCGCGCCGACGCCGGGTCCGCCGAGCTCGGCGTGCAACGTGCGGGCCAGGCTCCGCAGCCACCCCGCGACCGGGGTCGTCTCGCCGGTGGCGAGCTTGGTGAACTCCCGGCTCACGCAGACCTGGCGGAAGGCCTGCGCCACGTGCGCCGGGCTCATCCCGCGCCCCGGCGTGCCGAACAGGTGCGGCATCACGACGGTGAACCCCGCGTCGACGACCTCCTGCGCGAAGGCCGCGACCTGCGGGGTGATGCCGGGGATCTCGTGGATCACCACGACGCCGGGCCCGCTGCCGCGGCGGTACGTCGGGTGGGTCGTGCCCTCGTCGTCGGTGTGGTCGCCGAGGGTCCAGCCCTCCAGGGCCGGCGGCGTCGCGGTGCTGGTCATGGGGGTGAGTATGGCGTGGCTAGCCTCGCGCGCATGGCGACGTCCGTACCGGTCCGGCTGGTCTACCCCCACCAGCTCTTCACCGAGCACCTCGACGCACCGGACGGCACCACGTTCGTCCTGGTCGAGCACGACCTGCTGTTCCGGCAGTACGGCTTCCACAGCCACAAGCTGGTCCTGCACCGCGCCTCGACGGCCCGCTTCGCGGCACGGCTGCACGAGGCCGGGCACGCCGTCGAGCTGGTCGGCAGCGACGGGCGCACGACCAGCCGCGCCGCCACCGGCCGCGTGCTCGCCGACCTCGGCGCCACCGAGGTCAGCGCCTACGACGTGGTCGACGACTGGCTCTCCCAAGACGTCGAGGCCACCCTCGACGAGGCCGGGCTGACCCTCGGAGGGGACGCCGAGGCGGGTCACACCTGGCTGGACACCCCCAACTTCCTGGCCACCCGCGACGACCTCACCACCTACTTCGGCACGGCCGGCAAGAAGCCGCGGATGCAGCACTTCTACGCCTGGCAGCGGCGCCGCCTCGACGTCCTGGTCGAGTCCGACGAGCCGGTCGGCGGCAAGTGGTCCTTCGACGAGGACAACCGCAAGAAGCTGCCGAAGAACCACCCCGTCCCCGACGTCGCGCTCTTCGGCGGCGAGCGGGACGCCGCGGTCGAGGACGCGGTGGCGTGGGTGGCCGAGCACTTCCCCGACGCCCCCGGGGACCCGGTGACCTTCGCGTGGCCGACCACGCACCGCGAGGCCGAGCAGGTGCTCGAGCAGTTCCTCGAGGAGCGGTTCACCCAGTTCGGGCCGTACGAGGACGCCGTCTCGACCCAGCACCCCTTCGTCTTCCACGGCCTGCTGACCCCTGGTCTCAACATCGGGCTGCTGTCACCGGCGCTGGTGCTGGAGCGCGCCCTGGCCGCCGCCGACGAGCACGACGTCGACCTGCCGTCGGTCGAGGGGTTCGTCCGCCAGGTCATCGGCTGGCGCGAGTACATGCGGGCCACGTACGTCCGTCACGGACGCCAGATGCGCAGCCGCAACCACCTCGGCCACGGCCGCCCCCTGGCCGACGGGTGGTGGACCGCCGAGACCGGGCTGGACCCGGTCGACGCGGTGCTGGAGCGGGTGCTCGAGCGGGGGTACGCCCACCACATCGAGCGGCTGATGGTCCTCGGCAACGCCATGTGCCTGCTGCGCACCGACCCCGACGCGGTCTACGAGTGGTTCATGGAGATGTTCGTCGACGCCTACGACTGGGTGATGGTGCCCAACGTCTACGCCATGTCCCAGTTCGCCACCGGCGAGATGATCACCACCAAGCCGTACGTCTCCGGCAGCAACTACCTGAAGAAGATGACCGACTTCGGGCCGGGGGAGTGGCGCGAGGACTGGGACGCGCTGTACTGGACGTTCGTGCGCGACCACCTCGACGTCTTCACCCGCAACCCGCGCAGCTCGATGATCGCGCGGTCCTACGAGGGCATGGACCCGGCGAAGAAGGCCGCGCACAGCCGCCGCGCGGCCCCCTGGTTGGGGTGACCGGCCGCCGGGGACGGGGCCGTGCGGGACTACGGTGGGTCCCATGAGCTCAGCCGCCCTCCCGGAGCCGGACCCCGCCGACGGCGGGCCGCGGCCGTCGTACGAGGTCGACCGCGGGCAGCCGTGCCCCGAGCTGTTTGAGGCGTGGCTCGGTGACGCCGGGCGCGACCTGGTCTCCGACGACCCGACCGCCGGTCAGCCGGTCGGCCACGCCGAGGGCTCACGCGCGTTCCGCGACGTCCTCGGCCGCTTCGCCTCCGGCGTCACGGTGGTGACCGCGGTCCACGGCGGCGTGCCGGTCGGGCTGACCTGCCAGTCGTTCTCCAGCGTCTCGCTCGACCCGCCGCTGGTGCTGTTCGTGCCGTCGCGGACCTCACGGGCGTGGCCGCTGATCCGTGAGACCGGGTCGTTCTGCGTGAACCTGCTGGCCAGCGACCAGGCGTGGGTGTCGAACACGATGGCCAGCAAGGGCGTCGACAAGTTCGCCGAGGTCGAGTGGCGGCCCTCGTCGCGCACCGGCTCGCCGGTGCTCGCCGGCACGCTCGGTCATGTCGACTGCACCATCGAGGACGTCCACGAGGCCGGCGACCACGACGTCGTCATCGGCCGGGTGCTCACGCTGGCCGGCGAGGCCCCGGGCGACCCGCTGCTGTTCTACCGGGGGCGCTACCGCACCACCGGGTGACGTTCAGTCGCGGGCGGTGAGGACCAGCGGCCCGTCGCCGGTGATCGCGATGGTGTGCTCCATGTGGGCGCCGCGGGAGCCGTCGACCGAGCGGATGGTCCAGCCGTCCGGGTCGAACTCGATCTCGTCGGTGGTGTGCAGGAACCACGGCTCGATCGCGATGACCAGGCCCTCGCGCAGCTTGAGCCCGCGCCCGGCGCGGCCGTCGTTGGGCACGTGCGGCTCGCCGTGCATCGTCTTGCCGACGCCGTGGCCGCCGAACTGGAGGTTGACGCCGAGGCCGGCCGCGCGAGCGACCTCGCCGATCGCGGCGGAGATGTCGCCGAGGCGGTTGCCCGGCACGGCCTGCGCGATGCCGGCGGCGAGCGCCTGGTCGGTGGTCTCGATGAGGTCCAGGTCCTCCTGCCGGGGGGTCCCTACGACGACGGACAGGGCGGAGTCGGCGACCCAGCCGCCGAGGCTGACCGCGAAGTCGACCGAGAGCAGGTCGCCGTCGGCGAGCGCATAGTCGTGGGGGAGGCCGTGGAGGACCGCGTCGTTGACCGAGGTGCACAGCACCTTGCCGAACGGGGAGGCGCCGAAGGAGGGGTGGTAGTCGATGTAGCAGGACTCCGCGCCCGCGTCGCGGATCATCTGGTGGGCGAGGGCGTCCAGCTCGAGGAGGTTGACCCCGACGTCGGCCTTCTCCTCCAGCGCGGTGATCACCGAGGCCACGAACCGTCCGGCGGGTCGCATCTGCTCGATCTGGGTGGGGGTCCGGAGCTCGATCACGTCGCTCAGCCTACGGGGGCCGCGTCTCTGGCAGGGTGGCGGCCATGAAGCTCGGTCTGCAGCTGGGGTACTGGGGCGCGCAGCCCCCCACCGGGGTCGCGGAGCTCGTCGCCGCCGCCGAGGAGTCGGGGTTCGACGCCCTCTTCGCCGCCGAGGCGTGGGGCTCGGACGCCTTCACGCCGCTGGCGTGGTGGGGCCGCGAGACCAGCCGGCTGCGGCTCGGTACCTCGATCGTGCAGATGTCGGGCCGGACGCCCGCCTCGATCGCGATGCACGTCCTGACCCTCGACCACCTCAGCGGCGGCCGGGTCGTGCTCGGGCTCGGCGTGAGCGGCCCGCAGGTAGTCGAGGGCTGGTACGGCGCACCGTTCGCCAAGCCCCTGGCCCGCACCCGCGAGGTCGTCGACATCGTCCGTCAGGTGCTCGCCCGGCGGGGCCCGGTGACCAACGACGGCCCGCACCACCCGCTGCCGTACGTCGGTGACGACGCGACCGGGATGGGCAAGGCGCTCAAGCCGATCGTGCACCCGTTGCGCGCCGACGTGCCGATCTGGCTCGGCGCGGAGGGGCCGAAGAACGTCGCCCAGACCGCGGAGATCGCCGACGGCTGGATCCCGCTCTTCTACACGCCCGGCAGCGCGCACCTCTACCGCGACTGGCTGGACGAGGGCTTCGCCCGCCCGGGCGCCCGCCGCAGCCGCGCCGACTTCGAGATCGCCGCCTCCTGCCACCTGCAGGTCGTCGCCGACGCCGCCGAGAAGGACCGGGTCGTGCAGGCGATGAAGCCGACCGTCGCGCTCTACATGGGCGGGATGGGCGCCAAGGAGCAGAACTTCCACAAGCAGGTGTTCGTGCGGATGGGCCACGAGGCGCTGGCCGACGAGGTCCAGGAGCTGTACCTGGACGGGAGGAAGGACGAGGCGGCCGCGCTCATCCCGGACTCCCTGGTCGACGACCTCCACATCATCGGCGAGCCCGCCGAGGTCCGGGAGAAGGTCGCCGAGTGGGAGGAGACCGGCGTGACCACGCTGCTGCTCAGCCTGCGCAGCGCCGACGAGGTACGCCGGGTGGCCGACGCCGTCCTGTAGGCGCGGTGGTCGAGGAGCGAGCGAAGCGAGCGTCGTGAGACCCGCCCCGGACGCGCTACCGCCCCTCCCACGTGGTCACGCACGCCCGGTTCCCCTGCGCGTCGGCCAGCACCCAGAACGCCGAGGCGGCCGAGTCGTCGACCAGCTCCCCACCCGCCGCGACCGCGGCAGCGATCCGCTCCGGGGCGACCTCCGGCGGCACCCGCAGGTCGAGGTGCCAGCGCTGCCGGGGCGTCTCGTGGGCGTCGGTGGGCTGGAACCAGATCGAGGCCCGGCGACCAGCCGCACCGTGCCGCCCAAGTCACCGGTGTCGAAGCTGGCGTGGAGACGGTCGATCAGCATCCGCCAGTCGCGCAGGTCCTCATCCACCAGGTCCTGCTCGGCCAGCAGCCGTGTGGGATCCACCGGGTCCACCGGGGGCCTCAGTGCGCCTGCCCGGTCGAGGCGGTCGTCCCGCCGTCGACGGGCAGCCACGCCCCGGTCACGTACGCCGCGTCGTCGCTGGCCAGCCAGAGCACCGCCGGCGCGACGTCCTCGGGCCGGCCCGGCCGCCCGAGCGCGATCCGGTCCTCGGCCTTGGCGAGCGCCTCGGGGTCGTCGGCGACGGCCTGGGTCAGCCCGGTGATGGTCAGCGCGGGGGCGACGGCGTTGAGGCGCACGCCGCGCGGGCCGTAGTCGAGGGCGAGCGACTGCACGAAGTTCATGATCGCGGCCTTGGTGGCGTTGTAGACCGCCTGGCCCCAGTCCCCGCGCATCCCGGAGACCGACCCGACGACGACCAGGTTGCCGCCGACCTTCTCCAGCTCGGGCAGGGCGTGGCGTGCGACGTGGACGAAGCCGTCGATGTTGGCCGAGCGCACCGTCTCCCACGTCGCCAGCTCGATCTCGTCGAACGGCCCGTTGGCGTACGCCGCGGCGTTGTTGACCACGACGTCGAGCCGGCCCCACCGCTCCAGCACGGCCTGCACCATGGCCGCCGCCTGCTCGTCCTCGGACACGTCGGAGACCACGACCAGCCCGCGGTCGGCGTCGTACGGCGCCAGGGTCTCCTCGAGCGGCTCGCGCCGGCGGCCCGCGACGGCCACCCGCGCGCCGTTGGCGAGGAACGCGTGCGCGACGGCGCGACCGATGCCGCTGCCCCCACCGGTGACCAGGACGACCCGGTCGTCGAGGGCGTACTGGTTGCTGGTGGTCCCGGGGGTGCTCATGCCGCGACCCTAGGTCTGTCCGGAGGGGTGACGCAGGATGGAGGCATGGACTACACGCGACTCGGACGGACCGGCCTGGAGGTGCCCCGCCTGACGGTGGGCTGCATGAGCTGGGGGGACCCGGCCCGCGGCGGGCACCCGTGGGTGCTCGACGAGGCCGCCGCCCGCGAGATCGTGGTGGCGGCGCTCGAGGCGGGCCTGACGTTCTTCGACACCGCCAACGTCTACTCCGGCGGGAGCAGCGAGCAGTTCACCGGCCGGATCCTGCGTGACGTCGCCGACCGCGACGACTACCTGCTGGCGACCAAGGTGCACGGACGGATGCGGCCCGGGCCGAACGGCGCCGGGCTGTCGCGCCAGGCGATCATGACCGAGATCGACCACTCCCTGACCCGTCTCGGCGTCGACCACGTCGACCTCTACCAGATCCACCGGTGGGACCCCGTGACGCCGATCGAGGAGACGATGGAGGCGCTGCACGACGTGGTGAAGGCCGGCAAGGCCCGTTACCTCGGCGCCTCGTCGATGTGGGCCTGGCAGATGGCCAAGGCCCAGCACGTCGCGGTGGTCAACGGCTGGACGCCGTTCGTGTCCATGCAGGACCACTACAACCTGCTCTACCGCGAGGAGGAGCGGGAGATGCTGCCGCTCTGCGCCGACCAGGGCCTCGGAGTGCTGCCGTGGAGCCCGCTGGCGCGCGGCCGGCTGGCCCGTCCGTGGGACAGCACCACCGCACGGACCGAGACCGACGAGTTCGGCGCGACCCTCTACCGGGACGAGGACGCCGCGGTGGTGCAGCGGGTCGGTGCGGTCGCCGAGCGGCGGGGCGTGTCGATGGCGCAGGTGGCGATGGCCTGGCTGCTCGCCCAGCCCGTGGTGACCTCACCGATCATCGGCGTCACCAGGATGGACCACCTCACCGACGCCCTCGCGGCGGTCGACCTCGAGCTCGGCGACGACGAGGTCGCCGAGCTGTCCGACGGGTACGTGCCCCACGCGGTGGTGGGGCACCGCTGAGCCGGGCCGGCGGCCCGGCTCAGTCCCTCACGGGCGGCGGACGACGTACGAGGAGGTCCAGATCGGGTCGATCTTGACCGGGGTGCCGGAGCGGCTGGCGTGCACGATCTGGTTCTTCCCGAGGTAGATGCCGGCGTGGTAGGCGTCGCCGTTCGAGACGAACACGATGATGTCGCCCCGCCTCTTGTTCGACTTGGCGATCGCGCGGAGGCCGGCCTTCTGCTGGTCGGTGGTCCGCGGGATCGTGCGACCGGTCCGGCCGTAGGAGAACTTCGTCAGGCCGGAGCAGTCGAAGGCGTTCGGTCCGGTGGCGCCGTACCGGTAGGGGTCGCCGCGCTGGGCGAGCGCGACCTTGGTGGCGCGGAGCCGCTGCTTCTCGGTGGTCTTGACGGTGGCTGCCTCGGCGGACTGCCCACCGTGCTCCGCGGGCAGTGCGCCCAGCAGACCGGTGAACAGCAGGGTGCCGAGCAGGACGGCGAGCGTGCGTGTGACGACAGACATGGGTGGACCCTTCGTCCACGCCTGCGGAATGTGACCTGTCGGGTTCGGGCTGACGGTGCCCGCTCAGCGTGCTGAGCTCACCCCAAGGCTCCGCAGCGGACTGCGGGGCCGTATTACTCGGGCATCCCATCTCCACCCAGGGACCTGGCGGCACGGAGCGGGTGGAGCTCGGCGCTCTCCGGCCGGCGGGCCGGGCGGCTCGCGACGAGCAATGTACGCGTTCCCGAGCCGAGCGGACCAGGGGCCGTTGTGCCCAGGCCCGGCGTGCCGCCACACGGACCGCCGCGTGTCCCACGACCTGCCCGAGGGGCCCAACGTCCGGGACGGGCCTGACCGACGACTCTTCCCCCGGGTCTCCCCGCGCTCCTAGCGTGCTGAGATGGACCCGTCGACTCCAGGCATGAGCATGAACAAGCTGATCCATCGGGCCGTTCGACGAGACCTCCACCGGTTCCGCAGCGCCCTGGCCGCGTTCGTGGACGGTGACCGGGACCGGGCCGCGGCGCTGCACCGGGCCTGGGAGAACTTCGAGGCCCAGCTCACCGAGCACCACCAGGGCGAGCACGAGATCGCCTGGCCGGCACTGACCGCGATCGGGGTCACCGGACCGACCATCGACTCCTTCGACGCCGAGCACGACGCGATGGCCGCTGACCTGGCGCTCGCCGGGGACGTCATGCGGCAGCTGAGGGACTCGGCCAGCCGCTCGGACGCCGACGCTGCCGGTGTCGCGATGGCGAGGCTCGAGGGCACGACGGTCACCCACCTCGACCACGAGGAGCAGGAGACCGAGGCGCCCCTGGTCCAGCACCAGAGCCATCCCGCGGTGAAGGACATGGGGAGGAGGTTCAGTCGCCGCTCGGGCCCGGCCACGGCGGGGACCTTCTTCGCGTGGATGCAGGACACCCCCTCGTCGACCGACTCGGCCGCGCTCCGGGAGCACGTCCCCGGCCCCGTCCTGACCGTGCTCGGTGGGCTCTTCGGGCGTCGCTACCGTCGTGAGGTCGCGCCCGTCTGGGCGGGGACGGACGCCGGCTCCGCCTAGCCCGTCACTCCCCGACCCGCCCGTCGATCCTCTCCCGCACCAGGTCCGCGTGCCCGCAGTGCCGGGCGTACTCCGTGATGATCCGCAGCACCAGCCACCGCAGGTCGACGTCCTCGTGCCAGTGGAGGGGGCGCGCGGTGTCGTCGAGGTCGTGGGCCGCGACTTTCTCGCGGGAGACGGCGCAGTCGGCGCGCCAGGCCCGCAGGTCGGCTGCGAAGTCGGCGTCCGCCGGCGGGTCGAAGTCGAGGTCAGGGTGGTCGTCGCTGAAGAACAGGGACGGGACGTCGCGGCGCTCGAAGTTCTGCTGGAACCACCACCGCTCGACGTCCGCGAGGTGGCGGACCAGGCCGTGCAGGGACAGCGTGGACGGGGGCACCGGTCGGCTCCGGGCCTGCTCCGCGGTCACGCCGCGGCTCTTCATCTCGACCGTCGCGCGGAAGTGCTCCAGGTAGGCCGCGAGCGCCTCGCGCTCCCCGGCGACGCGGGGGATGCGCGGGCGGTCGTCGTCAGCCCAGCCGGGCGCGAAGGCGTCCGCGCCCGGACCGGACTCCGGCGCATGATCGGCAGAGGGGTCGCTCACCCCGTCACCCTGGTCGCCAGGAGCTCGGTCGTCCAGGGCCTCGGTCCTCGCGCCGCAGGGAGGGGCAGAGCCAGGGGAGCACTACGCGTCGGGCCGGGGATCCTGGTGGCGGGGCTGCCCGGGGCCTAGGGTCTAGACCACCTTCGGCAGAGGAGCTCGCATGGTCGACACCGTCCCGATCCTGACCCTGGTCCCCCCGTTGATCGCCATCGGGCTGGTGGTGGCGACGCGCAAGGTGCTGCTGAGCCTCGGTCTGGGGGTGGTGGCCGCCGCCCTCCTGATCGAGGGCTTCTCGCCCTGGGGCACCGTCACGCAGGTCCTGGGCGCGTTCGCCGAGATCTTCTGGGTCGACGGGGCGGTGAACACCACCAAGGTCTACATCCTGGTCTTCACGCTCATGCTCGGCGTGATCACGGCCCTGATCATGATGTCGGGCGGCACCCGCGCCTTCGCCGACTGGGCCCAGACCAAGATCAGGACCCGGCGGGGGGCGACCCTGCTGCCGGCGGGGCTGGGCGTGGCGATCTTCGTCGACGACTACTTCAACGCCCTCGCCGTGGGACAGGTCAGCCGGCCGGTGACCGACACCCACCGGGTGTCCCGGGCCAAGCTGGCCTACCTGGTCGACTCCACCTCGGCCCCGGTGGCGGTGCTGGCGCCGTTCTCCAGCTGGGGCGCGTTCATCCTCGGGCTGATCGGGACCGAGGTCGCGGCCTCGTCGCTGGACCTCAGCGAGATCGCGGCGTTCCTGCAGGCGGCCGGGGCGAACTACTACGCCTTCGCGGCGCTGCTGCTGGTCGCCTTCGTGGCCGTCCTGCAGCTCGACCTGGGGGCGATGCGCGCGGAGGAGCGGCGCGCGATCCTCGAGGGGAGGTGCTTCGACGAGAGCGACGACATCCCCGGGCAGCTCGCCCAGGACCTCCCGGTCCACCGGCCGGGCGCCAAGCTGGCCCTGATCGTGCCGTTCGTCCTGCTGGTGGTGGGCGTGCTGGGCGGCATCGTGTGGACCGGGCAGCGGGCCGCCGGCTCCTGGTCGGCGGTCGACATCCTGGCCTCGACCGACGTCACCTTCGCCCTGATCATCGGCGGTGTCCTCGGTCTGGCCGCGGCGCTGTACTACTACGTCCGCGACACCTCCGAGAACCCCAGGTTCGGCACCAGCACGCTGGGCCGCGGCTGGCTCGAGGGCGTGAAGTCCATGATGCCGGCGGTCAGCATCCTGGTCCTCGCCTGGATGCTCGGTGCCCTGATCGAGGAGCTCGGCACCGGGGAGTACCTCGCCGGCCTGATCGAGGGTTCCGCGCTGTCACCGTCCTGGCTGGTGCCGATCGTGTTCCTCCTCGCCGCCTCCATGGCCTTCGCCACCGGCACCTCGTGGGGCTCGTTCGGTCTGCTGATCCCGCTGGCCGGCGGGATCATCAACTCCCTGGACGCCCCCGAGCTGCTGCTGCCCGCGCTGGGCGCGGTGCTGGCCGGGGCGGTGGCGGGCGACCACGCGTCCCCGATCTCCGACACCACGATCCTCAGTGCCACCGGGGCCGGCTGCAACGTGATCACCCACGTCACCACGCAGCTGCCCTACATGGGCCTGGCGGTCGTCGCCTCGACCCTCGGCTACGTCGCCGTCGCCCTGGGCGGCACCGCGACCGCCGGTCTGGCGGTCACCCTGGTGACCACGGGCAGCCTCGCCCTCATCGCGATCAAGGTGTGGGGGCCGGTCGTCGACGACGCGGACATGCCGCAACGGCAGGGCACCGGGACGGCCTCGGGGGCCTGAGGGCGGGCCGCCACCCAGCCGCGACCGGACGCCGTGCCGGCGGTCCGGACGCGACCGCTGAGTGCGTCAGTCCTCGCCGCGCAGCGAGAACGACCGCAGCCGGTCGCCCGCCAGCCACACCCCGCCGACGGTGACGACCACGCTCGCCAGCACCGCCCACACCAGGTTCGTCGGGTCGGGGAGCTCCGCCGACACCTCGGACCCGATCCGCAGGCCCCACTGGGCGACGCTGAGCCAGGCGACGCCGCTGAGCAGGTTGCCGAGCAGCCCCTCCCAGATCAGCACGAACAGCAGCGACACGATCACCGCGTGCCGGGTGAGGGCGGAGACGGCGAGGAAGAGCGCGGAGTACGTCGTCCCGGCCACCACCGCGGCCAGGCCCATCGCCGGCGCACGGTCGCCGCCACCGGCGACGAGCGCGGCCACGAACAGCGGGAACGCCCCGGCGACGAGGGTGGCGGCCCAGGCGACCACCCACTTGCTGAGGGCGACGGCGTGCCGGCTGATCGGCTTGGACAGCAGGTAGACGATCGACCCGTCGTCCACCTCGGGCCCCAGCACCGACGACGCGGCGAGCACGGCCACCAGCGGGAGCACGATCGGGTAGCCGAGGCCGGGCAGCAGCGGCCAGGCCGCCTCCCGGTCGGTCAGCGCCGCGATCAGCACGGTCAGCCCGACCAGCAGCACCGGCAGGGCCAGCAGCAGCCAGAAGCGGCGGCGGCCGAGCAGGGCCTGGGCGGCGAGCCGGACGATGGTGGCGTTCACGCGGCACTCCTCATCGGGCCGGTCATCGGGCTGGTCATCGGGCCGGTCATCGGTTCACCAGGTAGGCGAAGACGCTCTCCAGCGACTCGTCGCTGGGGGAGAGGTCGAGCAGGGTCAGGCCGTGCGCCCGCGCCCACTGCGGCAGGCCGACCGCGAAGCTGCCGAGGTCGGCGACCTCGACGTCGAGGCCGCTATCGGGCCGCAGGCGTACGGCCCGGACCGACGGCTGGGCGATCAGGACGGTGGCCAGGGCGCGGTCGTCGCTGGACGTCACCGCGTACTGCACCGGGCGGTCGGTCATCAGCCGGCGGATCGCGCCGAAGTCGCCGGAGGCGGCGTGCCGCCCGGAGACGACGACCTCGATGTGCCGGGCGAGACGCTCGACCTCCTCGAGGATGTGGGAGCTGAAGAGCACCGTGCGGCCCTCGTCGCCGAGCCGGCGCAGCAGGTCCATCAGGTGCATCCGCTGCCGGGGGTCGACGCCGTTGAACGGCTCGTCGAGCAGCAGCAGGGCCGGGTCGTGCACCAGGGCGGCGGCGATCTTGACCCGCTGGCGCATCCCCTTGGAGTAGGTGTCGAGGTTCCGGCTCGCGGGCTCGACCATGTCGACCACCCCGAGGATCCTCTCGGTCGCGGCGCCGGCGTCGTCGAGCCCGTGCAGGTCGGCGTTGGCCCGCACGAACTGGCGGCCGGTGAGGTAGCCGAAGCTGAGCTCGCGCTCGGGCACCAGGCCGATCTGCCGGTACGCCTCGGTGTGCCGCCACACCGGCTGCCCGTCGAGCAGGACGGTGCCGGCCGACGGGGCCAGGAACCCCGTCATCAGCGCCATCAGGGTCGTCTTGCCGGCGCCGTTCGGGCCGAGTAGCCCGGTGACGCCGGGGCTGATCGTCAGGGACACGTCGTTGACCGCGACGACGTTGCCGAACCAGCGGGACACCGAGTCCAGGACCAGGGTGCTCATCGCGAGGCCACCTTCATCAGGCGCCGGACCAGGGCGGCGGTGGTGACGGCCGCGACCAGCACGGCGACGGCGAGGTACGCCACGACCCACCCGCCGTCCGGCGGGGTGAAGACGGTGACGCCGGCGTCCCACGCGTCGGCGAGCCCGCTGTGCAGCGACCACGGGGACGCCAGCCCCGCCGCGACCCCGACGTCGTCGGCGCCCTCGGCCGACGCGATCGCCTGGACGGCGGTGACCACGCCGGGCACGACCACCAGGGCGACGATGGACCCGACGATCGCGAAGCCGCGGCGCAGCGACACCGAGGAGATGAGGCCGGTGATCCCGGCCACCACCGTGGTGGTGAGCAGCAGGAGCGCGACCGCCTTGAGCAGTGCGGTGGTCTGCTCGGAGACGTCGAGGCCCGCCAGCAGCGCCCCGACGTACAGGACGAGCAGGGGCAGCAGCGTGAACACCAGCAGGGCGCTGGTCAGCGACAGCCACCGGGTCAGGGCGAAGACCGGTGCCGGCAGCGGGCGGGCGAGGTAGAGCACGATCGAGCGGTGGCGCAGGTCGCGGGAGAACAGCACCGGTGCCTGGGCGGCGGCGAAGAGGCTCACCAGCAGCTGGGTCTGGGTGGTGTAGGAGGCGTACCCGATCGGCAGCTCGTCGAGGCTGATCAGCGTGACCACGCCGACGACGACCGCGGCGGGCAGGGTGCAGAGCCCGAGCAGCAGGAACGGCAGGATCTTGGACTTGCCGGACCGGCCGAGGCCGAAGGCGTGACGCAGCCCGGTGACGTAGAGCGTCCGCGCGATGGTCGCGGTCCCGTCGCGGGGGCCGTCGTAGCGGCGGTAGCCCAGGTCGTGGATGACGCCGGTGCGCTCAGCCACGGGCCACCTCCTCCTGTGCGGACGCGGGGCCCTGGAGGAACACGTCCTCGAGGTGGTGGCGGTCCGGCTGCAGGCGCATCAGCCCGAGCCCCAGGTCGGCGGCGGTGTCGCGGACGAGGTCGTGGACGGGCAGCTGCGGCGCCGGGTCGATCACGATGGCGGTGCCGCGCGGGCGGCAGGGCAGCCCCGCCGCGGCCAGTGCCTCCCCGAACCTGTCCCGCTCCGTCGACCCGCCGACCACCTCGACGAGCAGGCTGCCCGTCTGCTCGAGGAAGTCGCCGGTCGCGCTGGAGCGGAGCAGGTGGCCGGCGTCGAGGACGATGACGTGGTCGCTGACCTGCTCCAGCTCGCCGAGCAGGTGGGAGGTCACCAGCACGGCGATCCCGAAGTCGCTGCCGATGCGGCGGACCAGGCGCAGCATGTCCGTACGGGCGGCCGGGTCCAGGCCGTTGGTCGGCTCGTCGAGGAAGACCAGACGCGGGTCGTGGACCAGGGCCTGGGCCAGCTTGGCGCGCTGCTTCATCCCGGTGGAGAAGCCGCCCATCGGGCGGTAGCGCTCCTCGTCGAGGCCGACGTGGCGCAGCACGTCGGCGGACCGCTCGCGCGCGGCGGAGGCGCCGAGGCCGGACATCCGGGCCATGTGCACCACGAAGTCGCTGGCGCTGACGTCCGGCGGCAGGCAGTCGTGCTCGGGCATGTAACCGACCAGGCGGCGGATCTCCTCGGCCTCGGACGCGATGTCGTGACCCAGCACGGTCGCGCGGCCCGAGCTCGGCTCGAGGAGGCCCAGCAGGATCTTGATCAGCGTCGACTTGCCGGCACCGTTCGCACCGACGAGGCCGGTCACGCCGCTGCCGACCTCGATGTCGAGGTCGGTCAGCGCGTGCACCTGCCCGTAGTGCTTGGTCAACCCGGTGGTCGCGATGACCTGCTCGCCGTCCTCCGTCACGGGATCGACCTTAGCGAGGGTGGAGGTCGCCGGGTCGGACGCGGGACGGGTCGGTACGACCCGACCGGATCCGACCGCGATCATCGGGTCCGGGGACGGGCCGCCCGACCAGGATGGGACTCGGAAGGAGGACTCCATGATCGCTGCACTGAACCGGGCCGTCGACGCCGTCGAGGCACAGCTGGCGGACGACCCGTCCGTCGCGGTCGACGCGGCCGACGTCGCCGCCGCGCTCGGCACCACCGAGCACCACCTGCGACGGATGTTCTCGTCGCTGGCGGGGATGCCGCTGTCGGACTACGTGCGCCGACGCCGGATGGCGCTGGCCGCGGCGGACCTGGTGCGGACGCGTACCGACCTGCTCACGCTCGCGGTGCGGTACGGCTACGGCTCCACCGAGACGTTCGGGCGCGCGTTCCGCGCCGTGCACGCCGTCGGCCCCGGTGACGCGCGACGCGACGGGGGTCCACTACGTACACAACCGCGGATCAGGTTCCACCTGACCGTCGAAGGGAGCGTCCCCATGGACACCCGCATCACCGACCTACCCGCGCTGCGCCTCGTCGGCCACGCCGCGCGCGTCCCGCTGGTGCACACCGGCGTGAACCAACGCATCGCCGAGCACGTCGCCGGCATCGCGCCCGAGGAGACCGCGCGTCTCAGAGCGCTCAACGACACCGAGCCGACGGGGGTGCTCGCGGTCAGCGACGACCTGGACCCCGACCGTGCGGAGGGCACCGAGCTCACCTACCTGCACGGCGTCGCCACGACCGGTGCCCCACCCGCGGGGCTCGACGTGCTGGACGTGCCGGCGGGCACCTGGGCGGTGTTCCGGACCGAGGGGCCGCACCCCGAGGCCCTCCAGGAGGCCTGGGCCGCGACGGCCACCACGTGGTTCCCCTCGCAGCCGTGGCGCCTGCGTCCCGGGCCCGAGATCGTGGCGATGCTGGCCTACGACCCGGAGGCCGGCAGCGCCACCTGCGAGCTGTGGCTGCCCGTGGAGCCGGGATGAGTCCTAGCGGACCGGGCGCTGCCCACGCCGGGCCTTGACCTTCTCGACGGCCTCCTTGATCCGGCGCTGGTTCTCCGGCTTCTGGGCCTCGGTGTAGAGCTTCCGGGCCACGCCGATCGCGGCGGCACTGCGCATGATCCTCATGCACAATTTTTACCGGTGGGGGCCAAGCGGAGGGGTCCGCCTGCTGTAACGCTGTGTTACTTCACCTGGTCCGACGTCAGGACGATGCGCGAGACGAAGTAACACAGCGTTACAGCTGCGCCTGGGTGGCCGCGCCAGGTCACCAGCCCCGCGCGCGCCACTCGCCGAGCTGCGGGCGCTGGTCGCCCAGGGTGGAGTCGTCGCCGTGGCCGGGGTAGAACCACGTGCTGTCGGGGAGACGGTCGAAGACCCGCGCCTCGAGGTCGTCCATCAGCGAGGTGAACTCCGCCGGCCCGGCGGTCTTGCCGGGGCCGCCGGGGAAGAGGGAGTCGCCGGTGAAGAGGTGGGCGCGGCCGTCGCCGCGCTCGGCGTCCTCGAACAGCAGCGCGACCGAGCCGGGGGTGTGGCCGGCCAGGGCGATCACGTCGAGCGAGCAGGACCCGACCGCGACGGTGTCGCCGTGCCCGACCGAACGCGTCACGGTGACGCCGGTCTGCTCGGTCACGGCGTCGGCGTCGGGGGAGCCGACGACGACCTCGGCGCCGGTGGCCGCCACCACGGCGGCCAGACCGCGGTGGTGGTCCCAGTGCTGGTGGGTGGTGATCACGGTGGCCAGGCCGCCGTCGCCGACCAGCTCGAGCAGGCGCTCGGGCTCGGCCGCGGCGTCGACCAGCACCTGGTCGCCGGTGTCCTCGCAGCGCAGCAGGTAGCAGTTGTTGCTCATCTCCGGGTCGACCGCGACCTTCGTGATCCGCAGGCACCCGGCCGTCCGGGTCTGGGCCGGCCCGCCCGGCGCGACGTCCCCGACGTACTCGTCCTGCCCGGTCTGCTGCTCGTTCATGTCACCACTCCTGGATCCGCGGCAGGTCGCCGCCGTTGCTGGTCAGTCCTTCGCCGCGGCCGCGGCCGCTGAGCCACCACGCGATCTGGGGGCCGGGCCCGCTCACGGTCACCCGGCCACGCTCGGCGTGCCAGGAGCGGCCGAGGTCGGTGGCCAGCAGCGTGACGCCCGGTGCCCGCACGCGCAGCGCCTCCACCGTGGCGACCACGAACGACCCGGGCCACTCCCGGGGCGTGTAGCCGGCGTCGAGGTCGACGTGGTGGATCTCCACCTCGCGGTGGCGCATCCCGAGCACGGCGTGCGCGGGCAGGAGGTCGGGGGAGTCCGGCAGCCGGCGGAACCCGGACTCCCAGCGCTCCTCCGGGAAGTCGCCGACCGCGTCGAGGAAGAGCCGTACCGAGGCGAGCAGCCGCTCGCGCAGCTCGCCCGGCGTCGCGTCGGCGAGGTCCTCGATGTCCTGGTCGCGGCGGCGCTGCGAGGGGTACATCGCCGGCTCCCCGCCCGCGGCCGCCCCGCGCAGCACGCCCTCGAGGCTCTCGGCGTTCAGCGCCAGGTGGGCCACGACGTGGCCCCGGGTCCAGCCGGGCAGCAGCGAGCGGGCGGCGTACGACTCGTCGGGCAGCTCGTCGACGCGGCGCACCAGGCGCTGGGTGGCGTCCTCGAGGTCGGGGAGCCTGGCCGCCCCGGACCGCCCCGTCGGCGGGGGTGGTGCGACGTCCGCGGGGTTCACGCGCCCATGGTGCTGCACCGAGCGGTCACCCGGAAGGGGTGTCGGCCTCCCGTGAGAACCTGAAACACGGACGACGCGCGGAGTTGCGCGCCGGGCGTCGTGACGACGAACATGTGTTCGACCAGCCCGTGACCCACCCGGGCGCGGACCGAGCACCGGAAGGACCAGCGTGGCTGACCAGCTCATCATCCGGGGCGCCCGGGAGCACAACCTCAAGGACGTCTCCCTCGACCTCCCTCGTGACTCGCTGATCGTCTTCACCGGTCTGTCGGGCTCCGGCAAGTCGTCGCTGGCCTTCGACACGATCTTCGCCGAGGGGCAGCGCCGCTACGTCGAGTCGCTCTCGGCGTACGCCCGGCAGTTCCTGGGCCAGATGGACAAGCCCGACGTCGACTTCATCGAGGGCCTCTCGCCGGCGGTGTCGATCGACCAGAAGTCGACCTCGCGCAACCCGCGCTCGACGGTCGGCACCATCACCGAGGTCTACGACTACCTGCGCCTGCTCTACGCCCGCGCCGGGCACCCGCACTGCCCCACCTGTGGCGCCCCGATCGAGCGGCAGACGCCGCAGCAGATCGTCGACCGGGTGCTGACGCTGGAGGAGGGCCGCCGGTTCCAGGTGCTGGCCCCGGTGGTCCGGGGCCGCAAGGGCGAGTACCTCGAGCTCTTCAAGCAGCTCCAGGTGCAGGGCTTCAGCCGGGCCCGCACCAACGGCGAGACCCACGCGCTCGACGAGCCGCCGACCCTGGACAAGCAGAAGAAGCACACCATCGAGGTCGTCGTCGACCGCCTCGCGGTCAAGGAGACGGCCAAGCGCCGGCTGACCGACTCCGTCGAGACCGCGCTCAGGCTCGCCGACGGCCTGGTCCTGCTCGACTTCGTCGACCTCCCCGACGGCGACCCGCAGCGCGAGATGCGGTTCAGCGAGAAGATGTCGTGCCCCAACGAGCACGTCCTCGACACCGACGAGCTCGAGCCCCGCTCGTTCTCCTTCAACTCACCGTTCGGCGCCTGCCCGGCCTGCAGCGGCCTGGGCACCCGGATGGAGGTCGACCCCGAGCTGGTCGTGCCCGACGGCACCGCCACCCTCGGCCAGGGCGCCATCCAGCCGTGGTCCGGCGCGCACGTCGCCGACTACTTCCTCAAGCTCCTCGGTGCCCTCGGCGACGAGCTCGGCTTCGACCTGAACACGCCCTGGGACGACCTCTCGCCCAAGGCGCGCCGCTCGGTGCTCGACGGCCACAGCACCAAGGTGCACGTCGTCACGCGCAACCGGTACGGCCGGCAGCGCAGCTACCACGCCGCCTTCGAGGGCGTGCGGCCCTACATCGAGCGCCGCCACCGCGAGGCCGAGACCGACACCAGCCGGGACCGCTTCGAGGGGTTCATGCGCGAGGTGCCCTGCCCCACCTGCCAGGGCAGCCGGCTCAAGCCGGTGATCCGCGCGGTGACGATGGGCTCCACCGAGCACGGCGAGATGAACATCGCCGAGGTGTGCGCGCTGCCGATCAACGAGGCCGCCGCCTTCCTGGAGACCCTCGAGCTCAGCACCCGTGAGCGCCAGATCGCCGAGCAGGTGCTCAAGGAGATCCAGGAGCGGCTGCGCTTCCTGCTCGACGTCGGCCTCGACTACCTCTCCCTCGACCGGCCCTCCGGGTCGCTCTCGGGCGGCGAGGCGCAGCGGATCCGTCTCGCGACCCAGATCGGTGCCGGCCTGGTCGGCGTGCTGTACGTCCTCGACGAGCCCTCGATCGGGCTGCACCAGCGCGACAACCAGCGGCTGATCGAGACCCTCGTACGCCTGCGCGACCTCGGCAACACCCTGATCGTGGTCGAGCACGACGAGGACACCATCAAGGTCGCCGACTGGGTCGTCGACTTCGGTCCCGCTGCCGGTGAGCACGGCGGCCAGGTCGTGCACAGCGGCACCGTGGAGGACCTGTACGCCCACCCCGACTCGATGACCGGGCTCTACCTCTCCGGACGCCGGGAGATCCCCGTGCCCGAGGTCCGCCGCCCCCGCACCCGGGGCCGCGAGCTCACCGTCGTGGGCGCCAAGGAGCACAACCTCCACGACGTCACCGCCAGCTTCCCGCTGGGGCTCTTCGTCGCCGTCACCGGTGTCTCGGGCTCGGGCAAGTCGACGCTGGTCAACGACATCCTCTACACGTCGCTGGCCAAGCAGATCTACAACGCCCGCGCCGTGCCCGGCCGGCACCAGAAGATCACCGGCCTCGAGCACGTCGACAAGGTCATCCATGTCGACCAGTCGCCGATCGGGCGGACGCCGCGGTCCAACCCGGCCACCTACACCGGTGTCTTCGACCACGTCCGCAAGCTCTTCGCCTCCACCCAGGAGGCCAAGGTCCGCGGCTACCTGCAGGGCCGCTTCTCCTTCAACGTCAAGGGCGGGCGCTGCGAGGGCTGCTCCGGCGACGGCACGATCAAGATCGAGATGAACTTCCTGCCCGACGTCTACGTGCCGTGCGAGGTCTGCCACGGCGCCCGCTACAACCGCGAGACGCTCGAGGTGCACTTCAAGGGCAAGACCATCGCCGAGGTGCTCGACATGCCCATCGAGGAGGCCGCGGAGTTCTTCGCCGCGGTCCCCGGCATCGCGCGCCACCTCAGCACGCTGGTCGAGGTGGGGCTCGGGTACGTCCGCCTCGGCCAGCCGGCCACCACCCTGTCCGGGGGCGAGGCGCAGCGGGTCAAGCTGGCAGCCGAGCTGCAGAAGCGCTCCACCGGGCGCACCGTGTACGTCCTCGACGAGCCGACCACCGGGCTGCACTTCGAGGACATCCGCAAGCTCCTGCTGGTCCTGGGCAGGCTGGTCGACCAGGGCAACACGGTGCTGGTGATCGAGCACAACCTGGACGTCATCAAGACCGCCGACTGGGTCGTGGACATGGGCCCCGAGGGTGGGTCGCGCGGTGGCCAGGTCGTCGCCGAGGGCACGCCCGAGGACGTCGCCCAGGTCGAGGGCAGCTATACGGGGCAGTTCCTCGCCCCGTTGATCGAGGGCCGGGGAGCCACGCAGCCGGGGCCCCCGCGCAAGCCGCCGCCGCCCCCGGAGCCCAAGACCAAGGCCGGGAAGAAGGCCGCCGCCAAGAAGGCGGCCGCGGAGAAGAAGGCCTCGGCCGCCTCGACCGGGGCGACCGCCCCGGCCCGCAAGCGGGCCGCGACCAAGGTCACCTCCCGCTCGGCCTGACCGTCTGCCCGACCGGGCGCTGGCTACGCTCAGCCGCAGACCGTCCCCGGTGCCCGCACAACCCTCGAGGAGCCCGTCGTGGCCGACGCCGTCCGTCCCCCCTGCCTGTCCCGTCGCCGTGCGCTGAGCGGTGCCGCGACCCTCGGCCTCGCCGCGCCGGTGCTCGCCGCCTGCGGCGGGTCCGACTCGGCGGGCGACTCCCCGGCCAGCGCGGCGCCGTCACCGCAGGCCGACGGCCCGCTCGCCGCGACCGCCGACGTGCCCGTCGGCAGCGGCGTGATCCTCGAGGAGCAGGGCGTCGTGCTCACCCAGCCCACCGAGGGCGACTTCAAGGCGTTCTCGTCGATCTGCACCCACCAGGGCTGCCCGGTGACCGGCATCGACGAGGCCGGGATCAGCTGCACCTGCCACGGCAGCCTGTTCTCCCTCGACACCGGTGAGCCCGAGTCGGGACCGGCCAGCTCCCCGCTGCCGGCCGTCGAGGTCACCGTCGAGGGCGGCGAGATCAGCCTCGCCTGACCGGCCCGCCGGGCAGACCTGGCGCCCGACCGCCCGCAGGGGCGTCGGAGCCCGCTCGTAGGGTTGGCCCGTGACTCCCGCCCGCCCTTCGCGCAGCTCCCGCGGGCCCCTGTCCTACCGCCCCGAGCCGGGCTCGATCCCGACCCAGCCGGGCGTCTACCGGTTCCGGGACGCGTCGGGCCGCGTGATCTACGTCGGCAAGGCCAAGAACCTCCGGGCCCGCCTCTCGTCGTACTTCCAGGACATCTCCAACCTCCACCAGCGCACGGCCTCGATGGTCACCACCGCGGCCGGCGTCGAGTGGACGGTGGTCAACACCGAGGTCGAGGCGCTGCAGCTGGAGTACTCCTGGATCAAGGAGTACGACCCGCGCTTCAACGTCAAGTACCGCGACGACAAGTCGTACCCCTGGCTGGCCGTCACCACGGGCGAGGAGTTCCCCCGGGTGATGGTCGGGCGCGGCGCCAAGCGCAAGGGCACCCGCTACTTCGGGCCGTACAGCCACGCCTGGGCGATCCGCGAGACCGTCGACGTCCTGCTGCGGGTCTTCCCGATGCGCTCCTGCAGCAACGGCGTCTTCAAGCGCTCGCAGCAGATCGGGCGTCCCTGCCTGCTCGGCTACATCGACAAGTGCGCGGCGCCGTGCGTCGGCAACGTCAGCGCCGAGGACCACCGGCAGATCGTCGACGACTTCTGCGACTTCATGGGCGGTCGCACCCGCCCGTTCCTGCGCCGCATCGAGCAGGAGATGTACGCCGCCTCGGAGGAGATGGACTTCGAGAAGGCCGCCCGGCTGCGCGACGACCTCGGCGCGATGAACCGGGCCCTGGAGAAGCAGGCCGTGGTGCTCTCCGACGGCGCCGACGCCGACGTGATCGCGCTGGCCGAGGACCCGCTCGAGGTCGCCGTGCAGATCTTCTACGTCCGCGGCGGACGGATCCGCGGCCAGCGCGGCTGGGTCGCGGACCGCACCGACGACGGCGGCACCCCCGAGCTGGTCGAGGACTTCCTCCTCCAGCTCTACGCCGGCGACGCCGACGCGGTGCCGCGCGAGATCCTGGTGCCCGAGCTGCCGCCCGACGTCGAGACCTTCGAGCAGCTGCTGAACGACCTGCGCCGGGCGAAGGTGCGCATCCGCGTGCCCCAGCGCGGCGACAAGAAGACGCTGCAGGAGACCGTCGCCCGCAACGCCGGCCAGGCGCTGGTGCTGCACAAGACCAAGCGCGCCAGCGACCTCACCACCCGCAACCGTGCGCTGGAGGAGATCCAGCAGGCCCTGGAGCTCGACGACGTCCCGCTGCGCATCGAGTGCTACGACGTCTCCAACCTGCAGGGCACCGAGGTCGTGGCCTCGATGGTGGTCTTCGAGGACGGCCTGTCCCGCAAGGGGGAGTACCGCCGGTTCGTGATCCGCGGCGTCGACGGGCAGGACGACGTGGCGTCGGTGCACGAGGTGATCACCCGACGCTTCAAGCGGCTGCTCGACGAGCAGGCGAAGTCCGAGCGCGTCGAGGGCGACCAGGGGCCGATGCTGGTCGACCCCGAGACCGGCCGGCCCCGCAAGTTCGCCTACGCCCCCGGCCTCGTCGTGGTCGACGGCGGCCCGCCCCAGGTGGCCGCCGCCCAGCGGGCGCTCGACGAGCTGGGCATCGACGACATCCCCGTGGTGGGCCTGGCCAAGCGGCTCGAGGAGGTCTGGGTCCCCGGGGAGGAGGACCCCGTCATCCTGGCCCGCTCCTCCGAGGGCCTCTACCTGCTGCAGCGGCTGCGCGACGAGGCGCACCGCTTCGCGATCACCCACCACCGCAACCGCCGCTCGAAGTCGATGGTCGAGAGTGCCCTCGACGACGTGCCCGGCCTGGGTGAGGTGCGGCGCAAGACCCTGCTCAAGCACTTCGGGTCCCTGAAGAAGCTGCGCACCGCCGAGGTGGAGGAGATCGCGCAGGTGCCCGGCATCGGCCCCCGGACCGCTGCCGCGATCAAGGAGTCGGTGGCCGCGGCACCGGGCGGGGCCGGGAAGGCCGGCGCCGGGCAGGATGGCCCCGTGGGGATAACCGTGAACACCGCGACCGGCGAGATCGAGGACGCATGAGCGAGCGCGAGGGGGCCAGCGGACCGGGGGAGCTCGTCGTGGTCACCGGCATGACCGGCGCCGGGCGCAGCACCGTGGCCAAGGAGCTGGAGGACCTCGGCTTCTACGTCGTCGACAACCTGCCGCCGGCGCTGCTGCCCGACGTGGTGCGCCTGGTCGACCAGAACCTCGGGACCACCCAGCGGATCGCGGTGGTCGTCGACGTCCGCTCCGGGTCGTTCTTCACCGACCTGCGCGCGCAGCTCGCCCACGGCGCCCACGGGCGTACGGCCTCGATGGTCTTCCTCGACGCCGCCGACGAGGTGCTCGTGCGGCGCCAGGAGGCCGCGCGCCGCCCGCACCCCCTGCAGGGCAGCGGACGCCTGCTCGACGGGGTCCACCGCGAGCGCGTCGCCGTCGCCGAGCTGCGCGCGGAGGCCGACCTGGTCATCGACACCACCACCCTCAACGTGCACCAGCTCACGGACCGCGTGGACGACGCCTTCGGCGACGCCAGCACCCGGCGGCTGAAGCTCACCGTGATCAGCTTCGGCTTCAAGTACGGCATCCCCGTCGACGCCGACTTCGTGGCGGACATGCGGTTCCTGCCGAACCCGTTCTGGCAGCCCGAGCTGCGCGAGGGCGACGGCCGCGACGACGCGGTCGCCGCCTACGTCTACAGCCGCGACGGTGCCGCGGAGTTCCTCGACGGCTACGTGCCCCTGCTGGACACCGTGGCCCAGGGCTACCTGCGCGAGGGCAAGCGCTTCATGCGGGTCGCCGTGGGCTGCACCGGTGGCAAGCACCGCAGCGTCGCGATGGCCGAGGAGGCCGGGCGTCGTCTCGCCGCGCTGGGCCACGACGTCCGCGTCGTCCACCGGGACCTCGGGCGTGAGTGACCAGCGGGCGCAGGCCGTGGTGGCCCTGGGCGGCGGCCACGGCCTGCACGCCTCGCTGAGCGCCCTGCGGCTCCTGGTCGACGACCTGACCGTCGACGACCTCACCGCCGTCGTCACCGTGGCCGACAACGGCGGCTCGTCGGGCCGGCTGCGCGGGGAGTTCCAGGTGCTGCCGCCCGGTGACCTGCGGATGGCCCTCGCCGCGCTCTGCGGCGACGACGCCTGGGGCGTGACCTGGTCGCAGGTCCTCCAGCACCGCTTCGAGGGCGACGGCGAGATGCGCGGCCACGTGATCGGCAACCTGCTCATCGTCGGCCTCTGGGAGCAGCTCGGCGACCCCGTCGAGGCGCTCGACTGGGTCGGCCGGCTGCTCGGCGCCAAGGGGCGGGTGCTGCCGATGGCGCTGTGCCCGATGGACATCACCGCCACCGTCCGGGGGCTGCAGGACGACCCCTCGGCCCTGACCACCGTGCGCGGGCAGGTCGAGGTCGCCACCACCGAGGGCCTGATCGACACCATCAGCCTGGTGCCCGAGGACCCGCCGGTCAGCGCGGAGGCCCTCACCGCCCTGGCGGGCGCCGACTGGGTGGTGCTCGGCCCCGGGTCGTGGTTCACCTCGGTGATCCCGCACCTCATGGTGCCGGCGCTGCGCCGTGCGCTGGAGACGACCGACGCGCGGCTGGTGGTCGTGCTCAACCTGGCCGAGCAGGAGGGGGAGACCCCCGGCTTCGCCCCGGCCGACCACCTCGCGGTCCTCGCCGAGCACGCCCCGGACCTCCGCGTGCACACCGTGCTGGCCGACCGGACCTGGGTCGCCGGTCACGAGCAGGACCTCGCCGACACCGTCGAGGCCCTGGGCGCCCGGCTCGTGGTCGACGACGTGGGCGCCGACGACGGCTCGCCGCACCACGACCCGGCGCTGCTGGCCGCGGCGTACGCCCGGATCTTCGCGGGCGCCGCCGAGCAGGTCCCGCTCGGCCGTCCTCGCGCCTGAGGCCCGCTCGCCTGAGGCCCGCTCGCCCGGCACCTGCCAGTGGTCGGACGTGATTGACGGTCGTGGCAGGATCGCGCCATGGCGATGACGGCTCAGGTGAAGGCAGAGCTCTCGTCGATCCCGGTCACCAAGACCTGCTGCCGCAAGGCCGAGGTCGCCTCGATGCTGCGGTTCGCCGGCGGGCTGCACATCGTCAGCGGACGGATCGTGGTCGAGGCCGAGCTGGACACCGGCGCCGCAGCGCGCCGGCTCCGCAAGGACCTCGCGGAGGTGTACGGGACCCAGTCCGACGTGGTGATGGTGCAGGCCAACGGCCTGCGCAAGGGCAGCCGCTACATCGTGCGCGTGGTCAAGGACGGCGAGGCCCTGGCCCGCCAGACCGGCCTGGTCGACCAGCGCGGCCGGCCCGTACGAGGGCTCCCGCCCGCCGTCGTCTCCGGTGGGACGTGCGACGCCGTCGCCGCCTGGCGCGGGGCGTTCCTGGCCCACGGATCACTGACCGAGCCCGGCCGGTCGTCCTCGATGGAGATCACCTGCCCCGGCTCGGAGGCCGCCCTGGCCCTGGTCGGCGTGGCCCGCCGGCTCGGCATCCCGGCCAAGGCGCGCGAGGTGCGCGGCGTCGACCGGGTGGTCATCCGGGACGGCGACGCCATCGGCCAGCTGCTGACCCGCCTCGGCGCGCACGAGTCGCTGATGGCCTGGGAGGAGCGCCGGATGCGCCGCGAGGTGCGCGCCACCGCCAACCGCCTGGCCAACTTCGACGACGCCAACCTGCGTCGCTCCGCCCGCGCCGCGGTCGCCGCCGGCGCCCGGGTGGAGCGGGCCCTGGAGATCCTCGGTGCGGACGTGCCGGACCACCTCAAGCTCGCCGGCCACCTGCGCCTGGAGCACAAGCAGGCCTCCCTCGAGGAGCTCGGCCAGCTGCACGAGCCCGTGCTGACCAAGGACGCGATCGCCGGTCGCATCCGCCGGCTGCTGGCGATGGCCGACAAGCAGGCCCACGACCTCGGTCTGCCCGACACCGAGGCCTCGCTGACCGAGGACATGCTCGCCGACGAGGCCTGAGCGCCGCACGGCCGGTTACCGGCACGTACGCCGGGACGCCCGGGTCGGCGTCGGTGTGGAGCGATAGGGTCGGAGACGGGCGCCCGCAGGGGGCCCGGACGGCTCGGACCACGAGCGACACACGAGCGACTCAGGAGCGTGCAGTGACCGTACGGGTAGGCATCAACGGATTCGGCCGGATCGGCCGCAACTTCTTCCGGGCCGTGCGGGCCTCGGGGCTCGACATCGAGATCGTGGGGGTCAACGACCTCACCGACAACCAGTCCCTCGCGCACCTGCTCAAGTTCGACTCGATCCTGGGTCGCCTCGACGCCGACGTCAGCGCCACCGACGACGCGATCATGGTCGGCACCCAGGAGATCAAGGCCTACGCCGAGCGCGACCCGGCCAACCTGCCCTGGGGCGCGCTGGGCGTCGACGTCGTCGTGGAGTCCACCGGGTTCTTCACCGACGCCACCAAGGCCAAGGCGCACCTCGACGCCGGCGCGAAGAAGGTCATCATCTCGGCGCCCGCGACCAACGAGGACTTCACCGTGGTGATGGGCGTCAACCACGGCGACTACGACCCGGCCTCGCACCACGTCATCTCCAACGCGTCGTGCACCACCAACTGCCTCGGCCCGATGGCCAAGGCGCTGAACGACGACCTCGGCATCGTCAAGGGCCTGATGACCACGGTGCACGCCTACACCGCGGACCAGAACCTGCAGGACAACATCCACAAGGACCCGCGCCGCGCCCGGGCCGCCGCCCTGAACGTCGTGCCGACCTCGACCGGCGCCGCGAAGGCGATCGGCCTGGTCCTGCCCGAGCTCAAGGGCAAGCTCGACGGCTACGCGCTGCGCGTGCCGGTCCCGACCGGCTCGGCCACCGACCTGACCTTCGAGGCCGGCCGCGAGACCACCGTCGAGGAGGTCAACGCGATCGTCGAGAAGGCCGCCGACGGCCGCTTCCTGCGCTACTCGACCGACCCGCTGGTGTCCTCCGACATCGTCACCGACCCGGCGTCGTGCATCTTCGACGCGCCGCTGACCAAGGTCATCGGCAACCAGGTCAAGGTCGTCGGCTGGTACGACAACGAGTGGGGCTACTCCAACCGCCTCGCCGACCTGATCGACTACATCGGCACCTCCCTCTGACGTGGGGGACCTCGCCTCCCTCGGGGACGTCACCGGCAAGCGGGTCCTGGTCCGCTCGGACCTGAACGTCCCGCTCGACGGCACCCGGATCACCGACGACGGCCGGGTCCGCGCCAGCGTGCCCACGATCCGTGCCCTGGCCGAGGCCGGGGCACGGGTGGTGGTCGTGGCGCACCTCGGCCGACCGAAGGGTGCGCCCGACGCGGCCTTCTCCCTCGGCCCGGTCGCCGAGCGGCTCGGTGAGCTGCTCGGCTCACCGGTCGCGTTCGCCACCGACACCGTGGGTGACAGCGCGCGGAGCACCGTCGACGCCCTGTCCGACGGTGGCGTCGCCGTGCTCGAGAACGTCCGGTTCAACCCGGGGGAGACCAGCAAGGACGACGCCGAGCGGGGCGCGTTCGCCGACCAGCTGGCGTCCCTGGCGGACGCGTTCGTGTCCGACGGGTTCGGCGTGGTCCACCGCAAGCAGGCCAGCGTCTACGACGTCGCGCAGCGGCTGCCGCACGCGATGGGCCAGCTCGTCTCGACCGAGATCGAGGTGCTGCGCCGGCTCACCGAGTCGCCGGAGCGTCCGTACGTCGTGGTCCTCGGCGGGTCCAAGGTCTCCGACAAGCTGGGCGTCATCGACAACCTGCTGGAGAAGACCGACCGGTTGCTGATCGGCGGGGGCATGGTCTTCACCTTCCTGGCCGCCCAGGGTCACGAGGTCGGCGCGAGCCTGCTCGAGAAGGACCAGCTCGACGTCTGCCGCGCCTACCTGCGGCGTGCCGAGGAGGCCGGCGTACAGATCCTGCTGCCCAGCGACGTCGTCGTCGACACCGCGTTCCCCTCGGGCGACCGGACCCCGCAGCCCTCGGTCGTGCCGGCCAGCGAGATCCCGGCCGACGCGATGGGCCTGGACATCGGCCCCGAGGCCTCACGGGCCTTCGCCGGCGCCCTGGCCGACGCCCGCACCGTGTTCTGGAACGGCCCGATGGGCGTCTTTGAGGTCGGCGCGTTCGCCGACGGCACCCGCGCGGTCGCCCAGGCGCTCACGCAGGTCGACGGGCTGTCCGTCGTCGGCGGCGGCGACTCCGCCGCGGCCGTGCGGACCCTCGGCTTCGACGAGGACGCGTTCGGACACATCTCGACCGGAGGCGGCGCCAGCCTCGAGTACCTGGAGGGCAAGACCCTCCCCGGCATCACCGTCCTGGAGGACTGACCCGTGGCCACGACCCCTGCCCGCACCCCGCTGATGGCGGGGAACTGGAAGATGAACCTCAACCACCAGGAGGCGGTGGTCCTGGTCCAGAAGCTGGCCTGGACCCTGTCGGACAAGCGGCACGACCCGTCGCGGTCCGAGGTGGTGGTCGTGCCGCCGTTCACCGACCTGCGCTCGGTGCAGACCCTGGTCGACGGCGACCGGTTGTCACTGCGCTACGGCGCCCAGGACGTCTCGGCCGAGGAGTCGGGCGCCTACACCGGCGAGGTGTCGGCCTCGATGCTGGCCAAGCTGGGGTGCTCCTACGCCGTGGTCGGCCACTCCGAGCGCCGCCAGCGCCACGACGAGAGCGACGCGGTCGTCAACGCGAAGGCGAAGGCGGCCCTGGCCCACGGCGTCACGCCGATCGTCTGCGTGGGGGAGGGCCTCGAGGTCCGCCAGGCCGGCGAGCAGGTGCCCTTCACCCTGGCCCAGGTCGACGGGTCGCTGGCCGGCCTCGACGCCGAGCAGGTCGCCGGCCTGGTCGTGGCCTACGAGCCGGTCTGGGCGATCGGCACCGGCGAGGTCGCCACGCCCGAGGACGCGCAGGAGGTCTGCGGCGCGATCCGCGCCCGTGTGCGCGAGACCCTGGGCGACGCCGCGGCCGACGGCCTGCGGGTGCTCTACGGCGGCTCGGTCAAGGCGAGCAACGTCGCAGCGACCATGGCGCAGCCCGACGTCGACGGCTGCCTGGTCGGCGGCGCGAGCCTCCAGGTCGAGGAGTTCAGCGGAATCTGTCGCTTCTACGACATGCCGGTCCTCTGACCAGCCCCGACCTGACGTAGGATCACCGACCGTGACGACGCTCTTCACCATCCTGCTCGTGGCCACCAGCGCCATCCTCATCCTGCTGGTCCTGCTCCACAAGGGGCGGGGCGGCGGCATGTCCGACATGTTCGGTGGTGGTGTGTCGAGCTCGCTCGGCGGTTCCTCGGTCGCCGAGCGCAACCTCGACCGGTTCACCGTCGGCATCGGCGTGATCTGGTTCGCCTGCGTCATCGCGCTCGGGCTCCTGCTGGCCTACTGAGCCGGCCGCACCACCCGCACCTGCACCACCTGCTCGACCCCGCAGCACCGCTCCACCTTGACCACGCACCACCGACACGACGCAGCACCGACCCGAGGGGACCAGACATGGCAGGTGGAGGGAACGCGATCCGGGGAAGCCGGGTCGGCGCCGGACCGATGGGCGAGGCCGAGCGCGGCGAGGCCGCGGCCCGCCAGGCCATCACGTACTTCTGCTCCCACGGGCACCGCTCGGTGGTGACGTTCTCGATCGAGGCCACCGCGCCCGAGCAGTGGGACTGCCCCAAGTGCGGGCTGCCGGCGTCCATGGACTCCGCCAACCCGCCGCCGGCGCCGCGGATCGAGCCCTACAAGACCCACCTGGCCTACGTGAAGGAGCGCCGCTCCGACGCCGAGGCCGCCGACATCCTCGACGAGGCCCTGTCGCTGCTGCGCTCGCGCCGCAAGTCCGGCGACATCATCTTCTAGAGCCCCACCGGGCGGACCAGCCCGCCCCCCCGGGATCCAGACGACAGCAGCGGATCACTGCCACCTGGTGGCAGTGATCCGCTGCTGTCGTCGCGGCCGGTGCCGGGATCAGGTCAGCGACGCCGCCGCGGTGTCGAGGAACCAGATCGTCTCGTCCTCGCCGCGCACGCCCCGGGCAGGGGTGGCGGTCACGGTGCCCTCCGGCGCGAGCCCGGCGGCCACGGCCTCGGCCTTGCCCTCGCCGCTGGCGACCACCCAGACCGAGCGGGTCCGGTTGAGCGTGTCGAAGGTCAGGCTGACCCGCTCGGGCGGCGGCTTGGGGGAGTCGGTCACCGCGACGGTGGCCTGCCCGGTCGTCGCCAGCGCGTCGTGGCCCGGGAACAGCGAGGCGACGTGGGCGTCGGGCCCGATGCCGAGCATGACCACGTCGAACCGGTCCGGTCCGTGCGCGGCCAGGGACTCGGCGTAGCCCGTCGCAGCGGCCGCGACGTCGGAGACGTCCTGGGTCGACGGGACCTGGTGCACCTGCGTCGCCCCGAGGGGGCCCAGCAGGTCCGCGACCGCGGGCACGGCGTTGCGCTCCTCGGAGTCCGGGGCGACGAACCGCTCGTCGCCCCACCAGAGCACGACCCGGGTCCAGTCCACGTCCGCGCCGGCGGCGAGGCGGGCCACCTGGCGGTGGACCTCGGTCGCGATGGTGCCGCCGGTCAGGACGACCTGCGGCACCCGTCCCTCGGCCTGGGCGTCGGCGAGCCGGTTCAGCAGCTCCCCGGCGACCGCGGTCGCCAGGGCGGCGGCGTCGGGCTGCACCTCGACCAGCGGCTCGGGCCGGTGTGACACGTCGGCCATCAGCCGAGGACCTGCCGGACCACGTCGAGCTCGGCGGGGGACGACAGGTGCAGGCGCAGCACCGGTCGTCCCTTGGCCGCGAGCACGGACCCGTCGCCGACCGCCTGGGCGGTGAGGAACTCGTGCAGCGTGAACTCGCGACCGGGGACGGCCAGGTCGGCCTCGGGCTCGCCGGTGACCTGAAGGTAGACCCCGGTGTCCGGTCCGCCCTTGTGGTACTGCCCGGTCGAGTGCAGGAAGCGCGGTCCCCACCCGAAGGTGGTCGGCCGACCGGTGCGGCGCGCCAGTCCGTCGCGGACCCGGGCCAGCGTCGCGTCGCGGTGCCGGTCGAGGTAGGCCTGCACGGCGACGTACCCGTGGTCCGGGTCGAGGTGCGCCAGCAGGGCACGGACGGCGTGCTCGACGTCGTCGACGCCCGGCGGGAGCCAGCCCTCGGAGGCGTAGACCGTGATCGCGCCCTCGGTGAAGAGCGGGGTCGGCGAGGTGCCGCCGCCGTCGAGCATCTCGCGGGCCGCGGCCTTGGCGCTCTCGACGTCGGGCTGGTCGAAGGGGTTGATCCCGATCACCCGACCGGCGACCGCCGTGGCGTGCTCCCACAGCAGCAGCTGCGCGCCGAGGGTCGCGTCGACGTGCGCTCCCCACCCGGAGGACGGCGCGTCGGCGTCGCCGGCGGCGTGGTCGGGCCCGAAGGTGACCAGGACCTCGTCCCGGGTGCTCGCGGTCAGGTTCGGCGCGTCCTCGCGGCCGACGACGACCGGCAGGATGCCCTTGCCGTCCTTGCCGGTGGACTCGGCGACGAGCTGCTCGGCCCAGTCGCCGAAGCCGGCGTACGACGCCCCGGCGTTGACCAGGACCATCTTGTCGGCGCCGGCCCGGTTGGCCGCCCCGAGCAGTGCCCCGAGCCGCAGGCCCGGGTTGTCGGGGGAGTCGGCCTCGAGCAGGGGGCGTACGGCCTCGGCCTCGTCGAGCAGACGGCCGGTGTCGACGCCGGCCAGGCCGCTGGGCACCAGCCCGAAGGCGGTGAGGGCGGAGTAGCGCCCGCCGACCTCGGGGTCGGCCAGGAAGACCCGGTAGCCGGCCTCCCGGGCGGACTGCTCGAGCGGGGAGCCGGGGTCGGTGACGACCACGATCCGGCCCGCGGGGTCGATGCCGGCGTCGGTGAACGCCTGCTCGAAGACCCGCTTCTGGCTGTCGGTCTCGACGGTCCCGCCGGACTTGCTGGAGACCACGACGACGGTCTCGTCCAGGCGCACCAGGGCGGCCCGGACGAAGTCGGGGTCGGAGGAGTCCAGGACGTCGAGCGCGACGCCGGCGGCCTCGCAGATGACCTCGGGGGCCAGCGAGGACCCGCCCATGCCGCACAGCACGACCCGGGTGACGCCGGCGGCGCGCAGCTCCTCGCGCAGGGCGGCGACCTCGTCGACGAGCGGTCGGGACCGGGTGCTGAGCGACGTCCAGCCCAGGCGCTTGCCGGCCTCGTCCTCGGCGGCGGGGCCCCACAGGGTGGCGTCCCCGGCCGCGATGCCGGAGGCGACGCCGTCGGCGACCAGGCCCCCCAGCACGGCGTCGTACGCCGACCCGTCCGGGGAGCCGACCACCAGCTCGAGCGCCGGGTCCGTGGAGGACACCCGGCTCCAGCTGGTCACTTCGCGCCGTCCATCTGCCCCTGGACGGTCTCGACCAGCTCGGTCCAGGAGGTCTTGAACTTGTCCACGCCCTCGTGCTCGATCGTCAGGAAGACGTCCTGAAGGTCGACCCCGACCGCCTCGAGGCGGTCGAAGACCGACTGCGCCTGCTCGCGGCGGCCGCTGACGGTGTCGCCCTCGACCTCGCCGTGGTCGGCGAAGGCGTCCATCGTCTTCTCGGGCATCGTGTTGACGGTGCCGTCGGCGACCAGCTGGGTCACGTAGAGGGTGTCGGGGTAGTCCGGGTTCTTGACGCCGGTCGAGGCCCACAGCGGCCGCTGCACGTTGGCACCGGCCTCGGCGAGCTGCTTCCAGCGGTCGGAGGCCACGACGTCCTCGAAGGCCGCGTAGGCCAGCCGGGCGTTGGCCACGGCGGCCTCGCCGCGCAGCGCGGTCGCCTCGTCGGTGCCGATCTTCTCCAGGCGGGAGTCCACCTCGGAGTCGACGCGCGAGACGAAGAACGACGCCACGGACTGGATCCGGGCCAGGTCGAGGCCGGACTCACGGGCCTGCTCGAGCCCGGTCAGGTAGGCGTCCATCACCGACCGGTAGCGCTCGACGCTGAAGATCAGCGTCACGTTGACGCTGATCCCCTCGGCGATCGCGGCGGTGATCGCGGGCAGTCCCTCGAGCGTCGCCGGGATCTTGATCAGGGCGTTGGACCGGTCGACGGCCTTCCACAGCGCGCGGGCCGAGGCCATCGTGCCCTCGGTGTCGTTGGCCAGGGTCGGCTCGACCTCGATCGAGACGCGGCCGTCGGAGGAGGAGCCGTCGGCGACCGGCTTGAGGATGTCGCAGGCGTTGCGGACGTCCTCGGTGATCAGCTCGAAGATGACCTTGTCCACCTCGGCGCCGTCGGCGACGAGGCCGCGCACCTGGTCCGCGTAGCGCTCGCCGTCGGCGATCGCCCCGGCGAAGATCGTCGGGTTGGTGGTCACGCCCACCACGGACCTGGTCTCGACGAGCTCGGCGAGGTTGCCGGACTCGATCCGCTCGCGGGACAGGTCGTCGAGCCAGATGGAAACGCCTGCGTCGGCGAGGGTCTTCAGTCGGTCACTCATGGTGTTCCTTCCGTGCAGCCGCTGGCTGCGTAGTGCTGCGTGCTGCGGTGTCGTACCGGTGGGTGGGCGCGGGTGGCGCCCCGGGGGCCGGGGCCGGGGTGTGGCTCAGCCGGCGGCCGTGATGCTGTCGTGCGCGGCGTCGGCGACGGCGCGCGCGGTGATGCCGTACTCGGTGTAGAGGCGCTCGTAGTCGGCCGAGGCGCCGAAGGTCTCGATGGAGACGCTGCGGCCGTGGTCGCCGACGATCTCGCGCCAGCCCAGCTTGATGCCGGCCTCGACGGAGACGCGGGCCTTGACGGTCGGCGGGATGACCGTCTCGCGGTACGAGGCCTCCTGCTCGTCGAACCACTCGCGGCACGGCATGGAGACCACGCGGGCCCGGACGCCGTCGGCGGCGAGCAGGTCGCTGGCCTCGACCGCGAGCTGGACCTCCGAGCCGGTGCCGATCAGCACGACGTCGGGCTCCCCGCCGTCGACGTCGCGCAGGACGTAGCCGCCCCGGTGCACGTTGGAGGTGTCGGAGAAGCCCTCGGCGTCGCGGGGGAAGGTCCGCACGTTCTGCCGGGTGAGCACGATGCCGGCCGGGCGGTCGGTGTGCTCGAGCACGGTCTTCCACGCCGCGGCCGTCTCGTTGGCGTCGGCCGGGCGGACCACGTCGAGGCCCGGGATGGCCCGCAGCGCGGCGAGGTGCTCGACCGGCTGGTGGGTCGGGCCGTCCTCGCCGAGTCCGATCGAGTCGTGGGTCCAGACGTACGTCACCGGCAGGCCCATCAGGGCGGCGAGCCGCACCGAGGGGCGCATGTAGTCGGAGAAGGTCAGGAACGTCGCGCCGAAGACGCGGGTGCCGCCGTGGACCGCAATGCCGTTGAGGATCGCGCCCATGCCGTGCTCACGGATGCCGAAGTGCAGCACCCGCCCGGCGTACGGGTCGCCCTTCCACATGTCGGTGGAGCGGCTCTTGGGGATGAAGGAGGGCGCGCCCTCGATCGTGGTGTTGTTCGAGCCGGCGAGGTCGGCCGAGCCGCCCCACATCTCCGGGACGTGCGGCGCGATGGCGTTGATGACGGCCCCGGAGGCCTTGCGGGTCGCGGTGCCCTTCAGGTCGGCGTCCCACACGGGGAGGTCGGCGTCCCAGCCGTCGGGCAGGGTGCGGGTCTGCATCCGCTCGAAGAGCGCCACGTCGGCGGACTTCTTGGTCGTCCAGTGCTGGAACGCCGCGTCCCACTCCCGCTGGGCGTCCTTGCCGCGCTCGACGGCCGAGCGGGTGTGCGCCAGCACGTCGGGGGCCACGTCGAAGGTCAGGTCGGGGTTCATCCCCATGACCTCCTTGGTGGCACGGACCTCGTCCTCGCCCAGGGCGGAGCCGTGGGCGGTGCCGGTGTTCTGGGCGTTCGGCGCCGGCCAGGCGATGATCGTGCGGAGCACGATGATGCTGGGCTGGTCGGTGACGGCCTCGGCCTTGCGCAGCGCCTCGTGCAGCGCCGGGACGTCCTCGGTGTAGGCGCCGCTGCCGTTGACCCAGTCGACGACCTGCACGTGCCATCCGTACGCCGCGTAGCGCGCCGGGACGTCCTCGCTGAGCGCGACGTCGGTGTCGTCCTCGATCGAGATCTTGTTCTCGTCGTAGATCAGGGTGAGGTTGCCCAGCTGCTGGGTGCCGGCGAGCGAGCTGGCCTCGGAGCTGACGCCCTCCTCGATGTCGCCGTCGCTGGCCAGGACGTAGATCTGGTGGTCGAAGGGCGACTCGCCCTCGGCGGCGTTCGGGTCGAGCATGCCGCGCTCGCGACGGGCGGCCATGGCCATCCCGACCGCGTTGCCGATGCCCTGGCCCAGGGGACCGGTGGTGGTCTCGACGCCGGCGGTGTGGCCGAACTCGGGGTGGCCCGGGGTCTTGCTGTTCCAGGTGCGCAGCGAGCGCAGGTCCTCGAGCTCCAGGCCCCAGCCGCCGAGG
The DNA here is from genome assembly GCF_018459925.1 of Nocardioides aquaticus. NCBI lineage: Bacteria > Bacillati > Actinomycetota > Actinomycetes > Propionibacteriales > Nocardioidaceae > Nocardioides > Nocardioides aquaticus. Next base: position 2,553,674 of record NZ_CP075371.1, on the reverse strand, counting down.
TAGAGCTGGATGTAGAGGGTGAGCGAGGAGTGGCCGCAGGACAGCACGAACCGGTCGCGGCCGGGCCAGTGCGGGTCGGCGGGGTTGTGCCGCATCACCTTCTGGAACAGCAGGTAGGCCGCGGGAGCCAGGCTCATCGCGGTGCCCGGGTGGCCGTTGCCCACCCGCTGCACGCTGTCCATGGCCAGCGCGCGGGCGGTGTCCACGGCGCGGTCGTCGGTCTCGGTCCAGTCCAGCTTCGTGATGGTCACGCGGATCCTCTCGCGGGGGATGTCGGGGTGGCGGGGCTGGCGTGTGGGCGGGGTCACCGCCGGGTGCACGCCCGGAGCCTGCGTAGGACGACCCTACTGAGGGTCACCGGTACACTGATAGGTGTCTCGGCTGCTCGCCTCGCCCGCCTAGGTGCATCGCCGCGCGGCCCCCTTCTATTCCTCAGGACTTGTGTTGACCCACGTCGGACAGTCGGCCTCGGCCGTCGACGGGTCGTCCTCGTCGAAGGCAGGCTGGAAGGACGTCGCCGCCGCCTACGTCGGGCTGACGAAGCCGCGGGTCATCGAGCTGCTGCTGCTGACGACCGTGCCGGTGATGTTCTTCGCCGCGCGTGGCATCCCCCCGCTCGGGCTGGTGCTGGCCACCGTCGTCGGCGGCGCCCTCTCGGCCGGTTCCGCCTCGGCGCTGAACTGCGTCTACGACCGTGACATCGACGAGCAGATGCGCCGTACGCGCCGCCGCGCGCTGCCCCGCCACATCGTGGCGCCCCGCTCCGCGCTCGTCTTCGCGCTGTCCCTCGGGGTGATCTCCACGATCGTCCTGCTGGTCTGGGTCAACCCGCTCTCGGCCGCGCTGTCGGTCGGCGCGAACGCGTTCTACGTCCTCGTCTACACGATGCTGCTCAAGCGCAGGACGACCCAGAACATCGTCTGGGGCGGCCTCGCGGGCTGCTTCCCGGCGCTGATTGGGTGGACCGCGGTGACCGGGTCGCTGGCCTGGACGCCGGTCGTGCTGTTCCTGGTCGTCTTCTTCTGGACCCCGCCCCACACCTGGGCGCTGGCCCTGCGCTACCGCGAGGACTACGCCGGCGTGGACGTGCCGATGCTGCCGGTCGTCGCCCCCGCGCGCACCGTGGCGCGCCAGGTCGTGGCCTACAGCTGGGTGATGGTCGCGGTGTCGCTGACGCTGTGGCCCGTGGCCGGGACGGGCATCTTCTACCCGGTGGCCGCGACCGTCCTCGGCGCCGGCTTCCTGCTCGAGGCCCACCGGATGCTCGCCCGCACCCGCGGCACCGAGGACCTCGGCGTGATCCAGCCGATGCGGCTCTTCCACTCCAGCAACCTCTACCTGTCGCTGCTGTTCGTCGCCGTCGCGCTGGACCCGCTGATCGGCTGAGGGCCGACGGGGGCGCGAAGTCCCCGGTCGGCCGGGGACTTCTGAGCTTGTCGGCCTTTGCAAGGCCTGACAAGCTCGAAACCTGCCCGTCAGGTCGGGCTCCTGGGCCCGGCGGGCCCACCCGGCCGCCCGGCCAAGCAGCGACCCGGCCAGGCGGGACGCGTCAGACGCCGACCGGCTCGCCGCGCTGCCGGCGCTCGTCGACGACCGGGGCGGCGTCGTACGCGGGCTCGGGGCGCAGCAGCGCCACCAGCACCCACGTCATGGCGGCGGCCATCAGGGCCGCGCCCAGCATGTGGAGGGCGACCAGGACGATCGGGAGGTCGGTGGCGTACTGGACGAACCCGACGGTGCCCTGCGCGAGCAGGACCGCCATCAGCACGCTCACCGAGCGCCGGGCCTCGGCGTCGGCCAGCGGGCCGGCGGCGGTGCGGATCCGGACCACCAGCAGCAGCGCCACGCTGAGACCGAGCAGGACGAAGACGGCGTCGGCGTGCGCCTGGCTGGCCGCGGCCGGGTCGAGCCCGTTGCGCGGGGCGTCCAGGTCGCCGGCGTGCGGGCCGGAGCCGGTCACCACGGTGCCGAGGTAGAGCGCCACCCAGCCGACCGCGAACGTCGACCAGGCCAGCGGCGCCAGCGGGCTGCGGGGGGCGTACGGCGCCTGGCCCGGGCGGCGGGCCTCCCGCACCAGCAGCACGGCCGCGCAGATCATCGCCATCGACACCAGGAAGTGCAGTGCCACGACCCAGGGGTTCAGGTCGGTCAGCACGGTGATCCCGCCGATGACGGCCTGGGCGGGGATGCCGAGGAAGAGCAGCACCGCGAGCCGTCGCACCACGCGTCGGCCGCTGCGCCACGCGACGACCACGGTGGCGATCGCGATCGCGACCAGCACGAAGGTGAGCAGCCGGTTGCCGAACTCGATGGCGCCGTGGATGCCCAGCGAGCCGTGCGGCCGGAAGGAGGCGTCGGTGCAGCGCGGCCAGGTGGGGCAGCCGAGCCCGGAGGCGGTCAGGCGGACGGCGCCACCGGTCACCACGATCACGACGTTGGCCACCAGGCTGGCCCAGGCCAGCGGGACCAGGCCCCGCCGGACGACGGCCGGGGCGGTGCTGCGGGTCCTGCGGGTGCTGCCGGTGCTGCTCACGGGGTCACTCCCACTTGAAGGTACGGGCGGTGAGGACCGCGGAGACCACGGCCCAGGCGGACAGGACGACGACGTCGACGACGGCCACGCGGGAGTCGAGCAGCGCGGCCCGGACGGCGTCGCCGAGCGCGGCCGAGGGGAGCCACTGCACCAGCTCGCCGGCTCCACCGTACGCGGAGAGCGGGAGGACGACGGCGCCGCCGACGAGCAGCAGCAGGTAGACCAGGTTGGCCGCGGCGAGCGTGGCCTCGGCACGCAGCGCGCCGGCCATCAGCAGCCCCAGACCGGCGAACGCGGCGGTGCCGAGCACCAGCGCGAGGACCAGGCCGACGACCGCGGTGGCCGAGGTCGCGGGGGACCAGCCCAGCATCAGCGCGACGGTGCCGATCACGACGACCTGCAGCGTCTCGACCGCGAGCAGGGCGAGCACCTTGCCGGCCAGCAGGCCGCTGCGGGGGAGCGGGGAGGCGCCGAGTCGCTTGAGGACGCCGTACCGGCGCTCGAACCCGGTCGCGATGGCCAGGGAGGTGAACGAGGTCGACATCACCGCGAGGGCCAGCACCCCCGGGGTGAGCACGTCGACCGTGGGGCGGGAGAAGTCGAGGCCGACGCGGTCGGCGCCGACGACGCCGCCGAGGAGCACGACGACCGGGATCACCACGGCCAGCAGCACCTGCTCGCCGTTGCGCAGCAGCAGCCGCGACTCCATCCGGGCCTGGGCGAGCACCTGGCGCACGACCGGTGCGGCGCCGGGACGCGGGGTCCAGGTGCCGGTGGCGGTGCCGACGGGGGCATGGCTCATCCGCGCATCTCCCGTCCGGTGATCTCGAGGAAGACGTCCTCGAGGCTGCGCTGGCCCAGGGTCAGCGACTCGGGCAGCACGTCGTTGTCCTCGCACCAGCGCGAGACCCGTCCGAGGGTGGAGGCGTCGGCGGGGCCGGAGACGACCAGGCTGAGCTCGTCGAGCTGACGGACCTCGACACCCTCGCCGAGCGCGGCGCGCAGCGACTCCGGCGCCCCGGGCGGGAACGGGCGCGTCACGACGAGCCGGATGGTGGCCACCCGCCCGCCGCGGGTCAGCTGCAGCGGGCTGCCGGAGGCCACGAGCTGCCCCCGGTCGACGATGTGGACCTGGTCGGCGAGACGCTCGGCCTCCTCCAGGTAGTGCGTGGTGAGCACGACGGTCACGCCGTCGGCGCGCAGCTCCTCCAGCAGGGTCCAGACCGAGCGGCGCACGGCGGGGTCCATCCCGGCGGTGGGCTCGTCGGCGAAGACCAGCTCGGGCCGCCCGACCAGGGCCATCGCCAGGCCCAGGCGCTGCTGCTGGCCCCCGGAGAGCCGCCGGTACGGCGTCCGCCCGCACTCGTGCAGGCCCAGCCGGTCGGCCAGGAGCTCCACCGGCAGCGGGTGCGCGTGCAGCGAGGCGACGTGACGCAGCATCTCCAGCGCCCGCACACCGCTCCACGCGCCGCCGTCCTGGAGCATCACGCCGATCCGCGGCAGCAGGTCACGGCGCTGACGGACGGGGTCCAGGCCGAGCACGCGGACCGTGCCCTGCTGCGGCCTGCGGTAGCCCTCGCAGGTCTCGAGCGTCGTCGTCTTGCCGGCTCCGTTGGGGCCGAGCACGGCGGTGATCGTGCCGGTGCCCACGTCGAGGTCGAGCCCGTCGACGGCGGTGGTGCGGCCGTAGCGCATCACCAGGCCGCGCACCTCCACCGCCGCGGAGGCCGCGACCGGGCCCGGCGCAGACGTCAGCGGCGAGGTCCCCGGGGTGGGGGGCGACGCTGCGGGGACCGACACACCCAGAGTCTAGGCTGGGCCCTCGTGAACACCTGGGTCGTGGTCGCCGTGCTCGCGCTCACGGTGCTGGGGGCGGCCGCCGCCGCCGTGCAGATGGTCCGCGACCAGCCGATCGGCGACCGCACCTTCACGGTCCTCGCCCTGGCCGAGGCCGCCGTGCTGGTCCAGCTCGTCGTCGGCGTGGTGCTGCTGGTCGTGACCGAGAACGACGTCGACGAGGTGCTGTTCGTCGGCTACCTGGTCGGCCTGCTGGTGGCGCTGCCGATCGGGGCGTTCTGGTCCCTGGCCGAGCGGTCCCGGGCCGGCACCGGCGTGGTGCTCCTCGCCGCGCTGACCGTGGTCGCGCTCGAGCTGCGGCTGGCCGACATCTGGGCGGCGGGGGTCTGATGGCGCGCAGCACCGAGCTGTCCTCCGGCGCCGGCCGCACGCTCGTGTTCGTCTACGGCGTCTTCGCCGCCGCCGCGACCGCCCGCTCGGTCTTCCAGCTGGCCACCGACGCCGGGCGGGCGCCGCTGGCGTACGGCCTCTCGCTCCTGGCCGCCGTCGTCTACGTCGTCGCCACCGCGAGCCTGCTGCGCGGTGGGACCCGCGCCTGGCGGGTCGCGGTGGCGGCCTGCACCGTCGAGCTGGTCGGGGTGGTCGCCGTCGGAGCGCTCAGCCTGGTCCGCACCGACCTCTTCCCCGAGCCGACCGTCTGGTCGCACTTCGGGCAGGGGTACGGGTTTGTCCCGCTGGTGCTGCCCGTGCTGGGGCTGCTGTGGCTGCGGCGGACCCGGCCCGGACCGTCCTGACCCCCGGGGGGCGGGTGAGGGGAGTGAGGGTGGCCTTACTTGAACGGCTCCAGGTAATAAAGGCACACTGACGTTGTGGAAATCGACCGGACGACCCGACAACGTGTCGCCAGGTCCATCCTCGACCACGGTCCGTCCACCGCGGCGGACCTGGCCGAACGGTTGTCCCTGACGCCCGCCGCCGTGCGCCGCCACCTCGACCAGATGGTCGAGGAGGGCGCGGTGGAGGCTCGCGACCCCCGCCCCGGTGCCCTTCGCGGGCGCGGGCGGCCGGCGAAGGCGTTCGCGCTGACGCCGGAGGGGCGTGACGGCTTCGACCAGGCCTACGACGACCTGGCCGCCCAGGCGCTGCGCTTCCTGGCCGAGACCGGGGGCGAGGACGCCGTGCGCGCCTTCGCCGAGCGTCGCGTCGCCTTCGTCGGCGAGCGCTTCGCCGAGGTCAGCGACACCCGGCCCGACCTCAGCCCGGCGCAGGTGCTGGCCCGCGTCTTCACCGACGAGGGCTACGTCGCCTCCGTCCACGACGGGCCCGTGGGGGAGCAGCTGTGCCAGCAGCACTGCCCCGTCTCCCACGTCGCCCACGAGTTCCCCCAGCTGTGCGAGGCCGAGACCCAGGCGATCAGCCGGGTCCTGGACCACCACGTCCAGCGTCTGGCCACGATCGCCCAGGGCGACGGGGTCTGCACCACGTGCATCCCGACCGCAGTACCCGACATGAAGGAGCAGGTCATCTCATGACGACCATCGACGAGCGCAACCCCGAGCTCGAGGGCATCGGCCGGTACGAGTTCGGCTGGGCCGACTCCGACGTCGCGGGCGCGACCGCCAAGCGCGGTCTGTCCGAGGAGGTCGTGCGCAACATCTCGGACCTCAAGTCCGAGCCCCAGTGGATGCTGGACCTCCGCCTGAAGGGCCTCAAGCTCTTCCACCGCAAGCCCATGCCGACCTGGGGCTCCGACCTCGGCGGCATCGACTTCGACAACATCAAGTACTTCGTGCGGTCCTCCGAGAAGCAGGCCGCGACCTGGGACGACCTCCCCGAGGACATCAAGAACACCTACGACAAGCTCGGCATCCCCGAGGCGGAGAAGCAGCGCCTCGTCTCCGGCGTCGCCGCGCAGTACGAGTCCGAGGTCGTCTACCACTCGATCCGCGAGGACCTCGAGGAGCAGGGCGTGCTCTTCCTCGACACCGACACCGCGCTCAAGGAGCACCCGGAGCTGTTCGCCGAGTACTTCGGCACCGTGATCCCGGTCGGCGACAACAAGTTCGCCGCGCTCAACACCTCGGTGTGGTCGGGCGGCTCGTTCATCTACGTGCCCAAGGGCGTCCACGTGGACATCCCGCTGCAGGCCTACTTCCGGATCAACACCGAGAACATGGGCCAGTTCGAGCGCACCCTGATCATCGTCGACGAGGACGCCTACGTGCACTACGTCGAGGGCTGCACCGCGCCGATCTACTCCTCGGACTCGCTGCACTCCGCGGTCGTCGAGATCATCGTGAAGAAGGGCGGCCGCTGCCGCTACACGACCATCCAGAACTGGTCGAACAACGTCTACAACCTCGTCACCAAGCGCGCCACCTGCGAGGCCGGCGCGACCATGGAGTGGGTCGACGGCAACATCGGCTCCAAGGTGACGATGAAGTACCCCGCGATCTACCTGATGGGCGAGCACGCCAAGGGCGAGACCCTGTCCATCGCGTTCGCCGGCGAGGGCCAGCACCAGGACGCCGGGGCCAAGATGGTCCACGCGGCTCCCCACACCTCGAGCTCGATCCTGAGCAAGTCGGTGGCGCGGGGCGGCGGGCGCACGTCGTACCGCGGCCTGATCCAGGTCAACGAGGGTGCGCACGGCTCCAAGTCCAACGTGCTGTGCGACGCGCTCCTGGTCGACCAGATCAGCCGCTCCGACACCTACCCCTACGTCGACATCCGCGAGGACGACGTCTCGATGGGCCACGAGGCCAGCGTCTCGAAGGTCTCCGACGACCAGCTCTTCTACCTGATGTCGCGGGGCATGGAGCAGGACGAGGCGATGGCGATGATCGTGCGCGGCTTCGTCGAGCCGATCGCCAAGGAGCTCCCGATGGAGTACGCCCTGGAGCTCAACCGCCTGATCGAGCTGCAGATGGAGGGCGCGGTCGGCTGACGCCGCCCGCCCCGCCCCGCACACCCCCGAACCAGAAGGACACCGAACGCCTGTGACTGTGACCGATGCCGCCCGCGAGAGCGTGCAGTCCGCGCTGGAGCAGGACGACCGCCCGCGGATCGTCTCGCACCTGAACCCCCCGCCCTCCTACGACCTGGGCGACCACCCGGTGCCGACGGGGCGCGAGGAGACGTGGCGCTTCACCCCGCTCAAGCGGTTGCGCGGGATCCTGGACGGCGAGGCCTCCGAGACCCGCCTGACCTGGGAGCAGAGCGTCCCCGAGGGCGTCACGGTGACCACGATCAGCCAGGCCGAGGCGCGCGAGCTGGGGGAGATCGCCCCCAGCGACCGTCCCGCGGCCCTGGCCGCGGCCAACTCGGGCGGGGCGACGCTGCTCGACGTCCCGGCCGAGGCCGAGATCGACGAGCCCGTCATCATCCGCCTGCACGGCGAGTCGGTCGACGACCTGGTCTGGGGCCACCTGGTCCTGCGGTTCGGGCACCACAGCAAGGCCACCGTCGTGCTGGTGCACACCGGGTCGGCGCGCTACTGCGCGATCACCTCGGTGCTGGCCGGGGAGGGCTCGCAGGTCAACGTCCTGAGCCTGCAGGACTGGGACGACGACGCGGTCCACCTGGGTCGCGACGCGATCCAGGTCGGCCGCGACGCCTCCGTGCGCCACACCAGCGTCTCCTTCGGCGGCGACCTGGTCCGGATGCACGCCAACGTCGAGTACTCCGGCCCCGGCGGCGAGGCCGAGCTGCTCGGTCTGTACTTCGCCGACGAGGGCCAGCACCTCGAGCACCGGCTCTTCGCCGACCACAACGCACCCAAGACCAAGAGCAACGTCCTCTACAAGGGCGCGCTGCAGGGCCAGGGCGCGCACACTGTGTGGATCGGCAACGTCCTGATCCGCCAGGTCGCCGAGGGCATCGAGACCTACGAGGAGAACCGCAACCTGGTCCTCACCGAGGGCTGCCAGGCCGACTCCGTGCCCAACCTGGAGATCGAGACCGGCGAGATCGAGGGGGCCGGGCACGCCTCGGCCACCGCCCGCTTCGACGACGAGCAGCTGTTCTACCTCCGCTCGCGCGGCGTCTCCGACAAGGAGGCCCGCCGGCTGGTGCTGCACGGCTTCTTCCAGGACCTGATCCGCAAGGTCGGCGTCCCCCAGATCGAGGAGCGGCTCACCGCCACCGTCGAGGACGAGCTCGCCAAGAACGTGCTCAAGGGCTACGAGCCGGTCCCGGTGTGAGCGGGTTCGTGCGCGCCTGCGCGCTCGACGAGGTCAAGCCCGACGAGGGCCTGGCCGTCGAGGTGGGCGACCTGACCCTGGCCGTGGCCCGCGACGGCGACGACGTCTACGCGATCCAGGACCTGTGCAGCCACGCCGCCGTGGCGCTGTCGGAGGGCGAGGTCGAGGACTGCCAGATCGAGTGCTGGCTGCACGGCTCCCGGTTCGACCTGCGCACCGGCAGGCCGACCGGTTTCCCGGCGACCGAACCGGTCGCCACGTTCCCCACCGAGGTCCGCGACGGCGACGTCTACGTCGACACCTCCACGACGCTCAACGGCGTCCGTCCCAGCTGAACCTCACGTACCGACCGGAAGAGAGAACCACCAGATGAGCACCCTCGAGATCAAGGACCTGCAGGTCTCCGTCGCCACCGATGACGGCCCCAAGGAGATCCTGAAGGGCGTCACGCTGACCATCGGCGACGGCGAGACCCACGCGATCATGGGCCCCAACGGCTCCGGCAAGTCGACCCTGGCCTACTCCATCGCCGGCCACCCGAAGTACGACATCACCGGCGGCGAGGTCCTCCTCGACGGCGAGGACGTCCTCGCGATGAGCGTCGACGAGCGGGCGCGGGCCGGGATGTTCCTGGCCATGCAGTACCCCGTTGAGGTCCCCGGCGTGTCGGTCTCCAACTTCCTGCGCACCGCCAAGACCGCGCTCGACGGCGAGGCCCCCAAGCTCCGCACCTGGGTCAAGGACGTCAACGCCGCGCTCGAGCAGCTCAACCTCGACCCGACCTTCGGCACCCGCTCGGTCAACGAGGGCTTCTCCGGCGGCGAGAAGAAGCGCCACGAGATCGCTCAGCTCGAGCTGCTGAACCCCAAGGTCGCGATTCTCGACGAGACCGACTCGGGCCTCGACATCGACGCGCTCAAGATCGTCTCCGAGGGCGTCAACCGCTTCCGTGCCCAGCCCGGCAAGGGCGTCCTGCTGATCACGCACTACACGCGGATCCTGCGCTACATCCAGCCCGACCAGGTGCACGTCTTCGTCGACGGCCGGATCGCCGAGCAGGGCGGCCCCGAGCTCGCCGAGCAGCTCGAGGCCGAGGGCTACGACAAGTACATCAAGGCCAGCGCCGCCGCCCACGGCTGAGCCACGCCCGCACCACCGCCGTACGCCCCCGCACCCGACCCGAGAGGACACCTGATGGAAGGCCTGCTCCCCGATCTCGAGGTGGTCCGCAAGGACTTCCCGATCCTCTCGCGGACCCTCGCGGGCGGTCAGCCGCTGGTCTACCTCGACAGCGCGAACACCTCGCAGAAGCCGCAGTGCGTGATCGACCGGATGGTCGACCACCTCGAGCACCACAACGCCAACGTGGCGCGCGCGATGCACCAGCTGGGTGCGGAGGCCTCCGAGGCGTTCGAGGAGGCCCGCGACACGGTGGCCTCGTTCATCGGGGCGCCCTCGCGGGACGAGGTGATCTTCACCAAGAACGCCTCAGAGGCCCTCAACCTCGTGGCCAACACCCTGGCCTGGGCCGAGGGTGACTGGTCGTCACGCGTGGGGTCGCTCGGCGCCGGCGACGAGGTGCTGGTCACCGAGATGGAGCACCACTCCAACATCGTGCCGTGGCAGCTGCTCACGCAGCGCACGGGTGCGACGCTGCGGTGGTTCGGGCTGACCGACGACGGCGAGCTCGACCTGTCCGACATCGACTCGCTGATCACCGAGCGCACCCGGGTGGTCTCGCTGACCTGGGTCTCCAACATGCTCGGCACCGTCAACCCGGTCGCCGAGATCGCCCGGCGCGCCCACGAGGTCGGTGCCCTCGTCGTGGTCGACGCCTCCCAGGCCGTGCCGCAGATGCCGGTCGACGTGGTCGCCTCCGGCGCGGACGTGCTGGTCTTCACCGGCCACAAGTGCGTCGGCCCGACCGGGATCGGCGTGCTCTGGGGCCGCCGCGAGGTCCTCGACCAGCTGCCGCCGTTCCTCGGCGGCGGCGAGATGATCGAGACCGTCCGGATGGAGGCCTCGACGTACGCCGGCATCCCGCACAAGTTCGAGGCCGGGACCCCGCCGATCGTCGAGGCCGTCGGCCTCGGCGCCGCGCTGGAGTACCTGCGCGACCTCGGCATGGACCGCGTCGCCGCCCACGAGCAGGCGATCACCCGGTACGCCCTCGACGGTCTCGCCACGGTCCCGGGCCTGCGCGTGATGGGCCCGACCGACCCGGCGGTGGAGCGCGGGGGAGCGATCAGCTTCGAGCTCGACGGCGTGCACCCGCACGACATCGCCCAGGTGCTCGACTCGCGCGGCGTCGCGGTGCGCGCCGGCCACCACTGCGCGCGCCCCGCGCACGCCCGCTTCGGCGTGCAGAGCTCGACGCGGATGTCGTCGTACCTCTACACGACGCCCCAGGAGGTCGACGCGCTCGTCGAGGCCCTGGAATACACCCGCTCCTACTTCCGGTTGGGGCAGTGATGACGACGAGTACCGGCGGACACGACCTGGACGCGCTCTACCAGGAGATCATCCTGGACCACTACAAGAACCCGCACCACGCGGGCCTGCGCGACCCGTACGAGGCCGAGGTCCACCACGTCAACCCGACCTGCGGGGACGAGGTGACCCTGCGCGTGCACCTCACCGACGGGCCCGACGGCCCGGTGGTGCAGGACGTCTCGTACGACGCCGTGGGATGCTCGATCTCCCAGGCGTCGACCTCGGTGATGGCCGACCTGGTCATCGGCAAGCCCGTCGAGGAGGCCCTGGCGATCCACCAGGACTTCCTGACGCTGATGCAGGGCAAGGGCCAGGTCGAGCCGGACGAGGACGTCCTCGAGGACGGGATCGCCTTCGCCGGCGTGGCGAAGTTCCCGGCACGCGTGAAGTGCGCGCTGCTGTCCTGGATGGCCTGGAAGGACGCGACCGCCAACGTGATGGAGGAGTCAGCATGACCGAGCAGAAGACCGACGAGGCGACCACGGTCGTCCCCGACCACACCGACCTCCCGCCCGTGCCGGAGGCCGCGACCGCGCAGCCGGCCGGCAGCGCCGCGCCGAGCGAGGACGACGTCACCGAGGCGATGAAGGACGTCGTCGACCCCGAGCTCGGCATCAACGTCGTCGACCTCGGCCTGGTCTACGCCGTGCACGTCGACGAGGGCAGCAACTGCGTCATCGACATGACGCTGACCTCCGCGGCCTGCCCGCTGACCGACGTCATCCAGGACCAGACGCACGCCGCGCTCGAGGGCCTGGTCAACGACGTCGCGATCAACTGGGTCTGGATGCCGCCGTGGGGCCCGGACAAGATCACCCCCGACGGCCGCGAGCAGCTGCGCGCCCTCGGCTTCAACGTCTGAGCACGCCGAGGTGACGCAGGCACCGGACGCCGGCGAGCCGGCCGCGCCCGACGAGGGCGCGGTCGAGCGGTTCTGGGGCCTGGCCTGCCACCGGGGCAAGCTGACCACGCTGCCGGGCTACCTGCCGTCCTCGACCCTGGAGGCGGTGACCCCGCCGACGTGGTCGTTCGGGCGCACGCCCGCCCAGGCCGACGAGCTGGTCCAGCTCGTCGTCGACGGGACCAAGACCGCGACCGCCTCCGCCCGCGCGGACTACGACGCCGAGGACGCGCCGCTGCCCCGGGTCGGCGAGATGGGGATCGTCCTCGACGGCGCCGGCCACCCCCGGGCCCTGGTCGAGACGACCGCCGTCGAGGTGGTCCCGTTCTCCGAGGTGGGTGACGAGCACGCCCGGGACGAGGGCGAGGGCGACCGGACGCTGGCGCACTGGCGCCAGGTGCACGCCGCGTTCTTCGCGGGGTCCGCGGGCGGCTTCGAGCCGGACATGCCGGTGGTGCTGGAGCGGTTCCGGCTGGTCTTCGGCCAGTAGCCCCCGGCTAGCGTCACCGTCATGACGACCCCCACCACCGTGCTGGTGCCACCGGAGCGGGTGGAGCGGTGGGTCGGCAACGTCGGGGTGCGCCACGGCGAGCTGGTGCTGCTCGTCGAGGACGGCGCGCTGGTGGGGTCGGCGGCGGACGGGTCGACCTTCACCGCACGGCTGCCGTTCGGCCGGGCGTACGACGGGTCGCCCGACGCGGGGACGTTCGCCGCCGCCGTGCGCGACGCGGTGCCGGGGGAGTGGGGCCTGCTGCTGGTGCGCAAGGGCGGGTTCGCCGTCGCGGCGATGCGCGGCACCTCGACGGCCGCCTCCAAGGTCGGCCAGCGCCACGTCCAGGGCCGCACCAAGGCGGGAGGGCAGTCGCAGCAGCGGTTCGCACGGCGCCGCGACAACCAGGCGCGGCAGGCCTACGAGGCCGCCGCCGACCACGCCGCGCGTGTCCTCGAGGAGATCGCCCGCGACGGCGGGCCGGTGGTCGTCGGCGGCGACCGGCCGGCTGTGGAGGAGGTGCTGGCCGACGCCCGGCTGCGCCGCCTGACGGTGCACGAGCCGTGGCTCGACGTCCCCGACCCGCGGCGCGGCGTGCTCGGCGACGCGGCCCTGCGCGCCGCCTCGGCCCTGGTCCGCGTGGTCAACGCCTGACCGGCTCCCCGGCGTGTCCCGCGCCACGGGCGGCCCGACGGCGCCCCGGACGGCTAGCGTCCAGGCATGTGGCAGCCCGAGCCCGGCTGGCACCCGCTGCCCGGGGCGGCCGGCCCCTCGACGGTGGGTGTGTGGCGCACCGCCACGCCCGAGCGGGCCCTGGTCGTCAAGCGCCTGGCCGCCCCCGGCCCGCTCGACCTGCCCGAGCTCGCCGACCCGCACCACTTCGCCTACTGGCGCCGCGAGGCCGACGTGGTCGCCGGCGGCCTGGCCGCCGGGCTGCCCGGGGTGCGCAGCCGGGCCGACGGCCACCTGGCGGTCGAGGAGGACGACGAGGGGATCACCCTGACCCAGGAGTGGGTCGAGGACGCGTGCACCAGCGGGCTGTTCGTGGCCCACGCCCTCGGCCGCCTCGCTGGCGCACCGGTGCCCCGGGCCGGGGTGCCGCTGGCGCGCGACCAGCTGCGCGACCGGCTCGGCCGCGTGGCCGCCCGCGGCGGCTGGACCACCCTGGCCCGGACCACCGTGTCCGACGTCGCCGACCACCTCTGGTCGCGGCGCTCCACGTGGCTCGACCGCGTCGACGCCCTGCCCCAGGTCCTGCAGCACGGCGACCCGACGCCGGCCAACCTGCGCGGCCGCGACGGCGACGACGTGCTGGCCGTCGACTGGGGCAGCCTCGGCACCGGCCCGGTCGGCAGCGACCTGGGCTACTACTCCCTCGCGGCCCGCGAGGACCTGCCCCCGCTCCTGGACGCGTTCCTGCTCGGCCTCCCGACCGACCTCGCCACGGCCGACGAGGTGCTCCTCGGCGCCCGGGTCACCGCCGTCTACACCGCGCTGACCCGCGCCGACTGGGCGCTCGCCCGGGTCGCGACGGGCGAGGGGGCGCTGGCCGGGAAGTTCCGCCATCCGTCGGTCGCGCCCTACCTGCGCTCGCTGCAGCGCCAGTCCGAGGCGGTCGACGCCCTGATCGGCTGACCCGCCCCGCGGTCGCGTCCGTCAGAGGCTGGTGGCCGCGAACGTGTCGCACGCCTCGAGCGAGCCCCGCTCGAAGCCCGTGGTGAACCACCGCATCCGCGAGGCCGCCGACCCGTGCGTCCAGGTCTCCTCGGTCACCTGTCCCTGCGTGCGCTCCTGTATCCGGTCGTCGCCCACGGCCTGCGCGGCCGCGAGGGCCTGCTGGACGTCCTGCTCGGTGAGCTCGCTGACCAGCGCCTCGCCGCTGTCGTCGTCGGTCGTGGTGGCCGCCGACGCCCACATCCCGGCGTAGCAGTCGGCCTGCAGCTCCAGGCGTACGGCGTCGCTCGTCGGACCCTGCTGGGTCCGCACCCGCCCCATCGTCCCCAGGACCTTCTGCACGTGGTGGCCGTACTCGTGGGCCAGCACGTACGGCTCGACGAACCCGCCGTCGGGCCCGCCGAGGCGACGCTCGAGGACCTCGTCGAAGAAGTCGGTGTCGAGGTAGATCGTCTCGTCGGCCGGGCAGTAGAACGGACCCACGGCCGACGACGCCGCCCCGCACCCGGTGTCGACCGACGACGCGAAGGTCACCAGGGCCTCCTCGGCGCGGAAGCGGGAGCCCAGCTCGTCGGTCCAGAAGTCGGTCAGCGAGTTCTCCACCGCCACCCGTGCGCAGTCGGCGGAGGCCTGGGCGTCCGCCCCGGTCGCGCAGGAGGCGTACCGGTCCGAGCCGCCCACCCGGCTCGTGTCCAGCGCACCGTCGACCGCGCCGCTCCCGCCGCCCCCGCCGCCGAGCACCTGCACCAGGAGCAGGACGACCCCCACGACCACGAGCAGGCCGATCCCGCCGCCGCCGAGCGCACCGGGCGACACCGGCAGGCCCGACCCGCCGCGGGCCGCACCCGCCGTACGACCTCCCGCTCGCCCTCGGGAGCCGCCGGTGTCGCGCACGCGTCGCGTGTCCAGCCGGGCCTTGGGGTTGAACCGCACGCCGTCTCCTGAGTCCCGGGTCACACCTCGGGCGCGACGTCGACCCGCGGCACCGGCCCGGTGCGCGGGGATCCCTACACTAGTGACCCAGATGATTACCGCCCACCAGCTCGAGGTCCGCGCGGGCGCCCGCCTGCTGATGGAGGACGTCAGCTTCCGCGTCGGCCCCGGCGACAAGGTCGGACTGGTCGGGCGCAACGGCGCCGGCAAGACGACCCTGACCAAGATCCTCGCCGGCGAGGCCCAGCCGGCCGGCGGCCGGGTCACCACGTCCGGCGACGTCGGCTACCTGCCGCAGGACCCGCGCGTCGGCGACCCCGAGGTCCTGGCCCGGGACCGGATCCTGTCCGCGCGCGGCCTCGACGAGGTCGTCCGGCGGCTCCGGGCCGCCGAGGAGGAGATGGGCAGCGACGACGGCGACGTCCGCGAGCGGGCGATGAAGCGCTACACCCGCGCCGACGCGGACCTGCACTCCGCCGGCGGGTACGCCGCCGAGGCCGAGGCCGCCACGATCGCGGCCAGCCTGGGGATCCAGGACCGGATCCTGGACCAGCAGCTCAAGACGCTCTCCGGTGGCCAGCGCCGGCGCGTCGAGCTCGCCCGGATCCTGTTCTCCGGCGCCGAGGTGCTGATCCTCGACGAGCCGACCAACCACCTCGACGCCGACTCGATCGGCTGGCTGCGCGACCACCTCAAGGCCCACCAGGGTGGGTTCGTGGTGATCAGCCACGACAACGCCCTGCTCGAGGAGACCGTCAACAAGGTCCTGCACCTCGACGCGAACCGCACCACGATCGACGTCTACAACATGGGCTGGCGCCGCTACCTGCTGCAGCGCGAGACCGACGAGAAGCGACGCAAGCGCGAGCGGGTCAACGCCGAGTCCAAGGCCAAGACGCTGACCGACCAGGCCAACAAGATGCGCGCCAAGGCCACCAAGGCCCAGGCCGCGCAGTCGATGCTCAAGCGTGCCGAGAAGATGATGGCCGGTGTCGAGGCCGAGCGCGCCGACGACAAGGTGGCCCGGATCGCCTTCCCGGCCCCCGCGCCCTGCGGCAAGACCCCCCTCACCGCCGCCGAGCTGTCGCGGACGTACGGCTCGCTGGAGGTCTTCACCAACGTCGACCTGGCCATCGACCGCGGCTCGCGGGTCGTCATCCTCGGGCTCAACGGCGCCGGCAAGACCACCCTGCTGCGGATCCTGGCCGGGGTCGACGCCCCGGACACCGGCAAGGTGCTGCCCGGCCACGGCCTGAAGGTCGGCTACTACGCCCAGGAGCACGAGACCCTGGACACCAGCCGGTCGGTGCTGGAGAACATGCAGTCCGCGGCGCCGCAGCTCACCGACACCGAGGCCCGCAGCGTGCTCGGCTCCTTCCTGTTCTCCGGCGAGGACGCCCACAAGCCGGCCGCCGTGCTCTCCGGCGGTGAGAAGACCCGCCTGGCCCTGGCCTCGCTGGTCGTCTCGAGCGCCAACGTGCTGCTGCTCGACGAGCCCACCAACAACCTGGACCCGGCCTCGCGCGAGGAGGTCCTCGGCGCGATCCGGGCCTACCAGGGCGCGATCGTCCTGGTGACCCACGACGAGGGTGCCGTGCTGGCCCTGGAGCCGGACCGGGTGCTGATCCTGCCCGACGGCACCGAGGACCTCTGGAGCCCGGACTACGCCGACCTGGTCTCCCTGGCCTGAGCCAGGAGCGGCCCGGGCGGGATGTCGGCGCCGCTGCCTACACTCACGGCCATGAGCCCCGACGACCTCGCCCGCGCCGGGCTCCGCCTCGACCTGGACCTCGACGGCGCGCTCGCCACAGTCACCCTCGACCGGCCCGAGAAGCGCAACGCCCAGACGCCCACGATGTGGCGGGCGCTGGCCGCCCTCGGCGCGGACCTGCCCGGCAGCGTCCGCGTGGTCGTGCTCCGCGGCGCCGGTGCGTCGTTCTCGGCCGGCCTGGACCGCAGCCTCCTCCTGCCCGGGGGCGCACCCGACGGCGTCGAGGCCGTCGGCGACCTCTTCGCGCTCGACGACGCGGCGATGGCCGCGACCATCGCCGACTACCAGGCCGGGTTCACCTGGCTCCACGACCCGCGCTTCGTGTCGGTCGCCGCCGTGCACGGCCACGCCATCGGCGCGGGGTTCCAGCTCGCCCTGGCCTGCGACCTGCGGGTGGTGACCGACGACGTCGGGTTCTCGATGAAGGAGTCGGTCCTCGGGCTCGTGCCCGACCTCGGGGGCACGAAGCCGCTGGTCGAGGCCGTCGGGTACGCCCGCGCGCTCGAGCTGTGCGCGACGGCACGCACCGTGCAGGGCCCCGAGGCCGTCGCGATCGGCCTGGCGCTGCGCAGCGTCCCCGCCGACGCGCTCGACGCGGCCGTCCAGGAGCTGGTCGCCGCCCTGCTGGGGCCAGCGCCCGAGGTCGTCACGGAGACCAAGGCCCTGCTCCAGGGCGCCGCCGGCCGCGAGCTCGCCGAGCAGTGCCGGCTCGAGCGCGAGGCGCAGGTGCGCCGCTTCCGGGCGCTGGGCGCCGGGGGACCCGGCTGACCCCCGGCCGAGGTCGGGTGCGGAACAACCAGACCCCCCACGGGGTTGTGACCAGGACACCGCGACGAGGCGGCGTCGTCGATCGTGTCCGGAGGACGTGTTGTCGTTGATGAGCAGTGGCGGCGGTGCCTCCTTCCGGTACCTGCGCTCGGACCGGTCGGCCGTCGAGAGCAAGATCGAGCGGCAGACCCTGCGCCGCGTCGTGAGCTTCGCGCGACCGCACCGCCGGCTGATCGCGGTCTTCCTCCTGTTCACGGTGCTCGAGGCCGCCCTGGTGGTCGTGCCGCCGCTGCTGATCCAGCGGGTCATCGACGACGGGGTCCTGGACGGTGACGTCTCCGTCGTCGTGCTGCTGGCCTCCGGCATCGCGCTCTTCGCCGTCCTCACGGCCGCGATGTCCGTGGTCAGCGGCTACCTCTCCTCACGGATCGGCGAGGGGCTGATCTACGACCTGAGGACCCGCGTCTTCGCCCACGTGCAGCGCCAGTCGCTGGCGTTCTTCACCCGGACCCAGACCGGCGCCCTGGTCAGCCGGCTCAACAACGACGTCATCGGCGCCCAGCGGGCCTTCACCTCGACACTGTCCGGCACGGTCTCCAACACCGTCTCGGTCGTGGTGGTCGGCGTGACGATGCTGGCGCTGAGCTGGCAGGTGACCCTGCTCTGCCTCGCGCTGTTCCCGGTGCTGCTGCTGACCTCGCGCTGGGTGAGCGGTCGGCTCGCCGGGATGAGCCGCGACCAGATGGACGGCAACGCCGACCTCGGCAACGCGATGACCGAGCGGTTCAGCGTGGGCGGCGCGATGCTGCTCAAGCTGTTCGGTCGGCGCAGCGAGGAGGACGTCCTCTTCGCCGCCAAGGCCGACCGGGTCCGCGACCTGGGCGTGCGGATCTCGTTGCTGACCAGGCTGTTCTTCGCCGCGATGACGCTGGTGCCCTCCCTGGCCACCGCCCTGGTCTACGGCGTCGGCGGCTACCTCGCCATCCAGCAGCAGCTCTCGCCCGGCACCCTGATCGCCCTCGGTGCGCTGCTGCTGCGCCTGCTCGGACCGATGCAGGGCCTGGCCAACGTGCGCATCGACGTGATGACGGCCCTGGTCAGCTTCGACCGGGTCTTCGAGGTCCTGGACCTGCCCTCGCTGGTCGAGGAGAAGGCCGACGCCGGCGTGCTCCCGCCCGGCTCCTCGAGCCTCGAGCTGGACCACGTGTCGTTCCGCTACCCCCGGGCCGACGAGGTGTCCCTGGCCTCGCTGGAGTCGGTGGCGCGCAAGGAGGGCCGCGAGGACAGCGGCCCGGTCCTGCAGGACCTGTCCTTCAAGGCCGAGCCGGGGCAGATGGTGGCGCTGGTCGGCCCGTCCGGCGCCGGCAAGACCACGGTCACCAACCTCGTCGCGCGCCTCTACGACCCCCGCGAGGGCGTCGTGCGGGTGGGGGGCCACGACGTGCGTGACGTCACCCTGGAGTCGCTCGAGGCCGCCGTCGGGTACGTCACCCAGGACGCCCACATGTTCCACGACACGATCCGCGCCAACCTGGCCTACGCCCGGCCCGGAGCGAGCGACGACGAGATCTGGGAGGCCCTGCGCGCCGCGCAGGTCGAGCCGATGATCCGCAGCCTTCCCGACGGGCTCGACACCGTGGTCGGCGACCGCGGCTACCGGCTCTCCGGTGGCGAGCGGCAGCGCCTGGCCATCGCCCGGCTGCTGCTGAAGGCTCCGGCGCTGGTCGTCCTGGACGAGGCCACCGCCCACCTCGACAGCGAGTCCGAGGCCGCCGTGCAGCGGGCGCTCGACGCCGCGCTGGAGGGCCGGACCTCGCTGGTCATCGCCCACCGGCTCTCGACCGTGCGCAACGCCGACCTGATCCTGGTGCTCGAGCAGGGCCGGATCGTGGAGCGCGGCACGCACGCCGAGCTCCTGGCGCGTGGCGGCCTGTACGCCGACCTCTACCGCACGCAGTTCGCCACCGACGAGGTCGTCAGCGCCCGCTGAGACCGGCCCGACCGGCGGGGGAGGGCTCGTCGCTCGGGGCGTCGGCGCCCGGGCGGGACGACGTACGGCGGGGGCCCCGGGGGCCCCCGCCGCGCCACTCGTCGTAGGCCAGGTAGCCGAACCCCCCGATGGCCAGCAGGCCGAAGAACCACCACTGCAGGCCGTAGAAGAAGTGCGGGCCGTTGTCCAGCTCGGGCAGCTCGACCGGCTCCAGGGCCGTGGCCGGGCCCGGGTCCTCGGAGCGGAGCTCGACGAACCCGCCGTACACCTCGCGGTCCAGCGCCTCGCCGATCCTCGCGCTGTTGACCGCGCGGGTCTGCTGGTCCACGACGCCGGTGCTGTCGCCCTCGCCGTCGGCGCGGACGTAGCCGGTGACGGTGACCTCCCCGCTGGGCGGCTCGGGGACCGCGGACGGCGCGGTGCCGGCGGCCTCGGTCGCCAGCCAGCCGCGGTCGACCAGCAGCGACGTGCCGTCCGCGGTCACCAGCGGGACCACGACGTCGACGCCGGCGGCGCCGTCACGGGTGCGGTAGCGGACGATCACGGTGTCGTCCACGGCGTACTGCCCGGTGGCGCTGACCACCCGCCACTCGTCGCTGTCGCCGACGTCGCCGCCCGGGGCGAGGACGTCCTCGACGGGCGCGGGCTCGCGCTCCTCGTTGGCCCGGACCACCTCGTTGCTGTCCTGGCGGTCCGCGAGGCGGTCGAACTGCCACCCGCCCAGCCACCAGGTCGCGTAGGCGACGACGGCGATGGCCAGTGCCAGGAGGACCCAGCGCCGGCTGAGCAGGAACCGCAGCGACCTCACAGGCACCAGGTTATCCAGCGGCCCCACATGCGCCGGCGGCGACCACGACCAACCGCCGGGGCCCTAGGGTGGGGAGATGCAGACCCGCGCACTCGAGGACAGCTTCGGCCGCGTCGCCAGCGACCTCCGCGTCTCCCTGACCGACCGCTGCAACCTGCGGTGCAACTACTGCATGCCCGCCGAGGGCCTGGACTGGCTGCCGACCGACGAGGTGCTCACCGACGACGAGGTCGTCCGCCTGGTCCGGATCGGCGTGCAGCAGCTCGGCGTCCGCGAGGTCCGCTACACCGGCGGCGAGCCGCTGATCCGCCGGGGCCTGGTCGGCATCGTCGAGCAGGTGCACGCCCTCGACCCCACCGTCGAGCAGTCGATCACCACCAACGCCCTCGGCCTGCAGCGCAACGCCGGCGCGCTCGCCGCGGCCGGGCTCGCACGGGTCAACGTCAGCCTCGACACCGTGCGCCGCGAGACCTTCCACCAGATCACCCGCCGCGACCGGTTCGACGACGTCGTGGCCGGCCTCGCCGCCGCCGACGCCGCCGGGCTGGGCCCGGTCAAGGTCAACGCGGTGCTGCTGCGCGGCACCAACGACGACCAGGCCGCCGAGCTGCTCGGCTGGTGCCTGGAGCGCGGCTACGAGCTGCGCTTCATCGAGCAGATGCCGCTCGACGCCCAGCACGACTGGAGCCGCGAGGGGATGATCACCGCCGAGGAGATCTTCGCCCGCCTGGCCGAGGTGTTCACCCTCACCCCGGCCGTCGAGCCGCGGGGCAGCGCCCCGGCCGAGAAGTTCCTGGTCGACGGCGGACCCGGCACGGTCGGTGTCATCGCCTCGGTCACCCGCCCGTTCTGCGGCGACTGCGACCGGGTCCGGCTCACCGCCGACGGCCAGGTCCGCAACTGCCTGTTCGCGCGCCACGAGTCGGACCTGCGCACGGCGCTGCGCAGCGGGGCGACCGACGACGAGATCGCCGACCGCTGGGTCGTGGCGATGGGCACGAAGGCGGCGGGCCACGGGATCGACGACGTCACGTTCCTGCAGCCGGACCGGCCGATGTCGGCCATCGGCGGCTAGGGCCCGCTCCTCAGGAGGGTTCGATGCCGTCGGGCACGTGGGCGACGGTCTCCTTGAGGAACCCCCGCGAGCCCAGGAAGTGCTCGAGCTGCTCGCGGTGCTCCTCGCACGCGAGCCACGTCTTGCGGCGCTCGGGCGTGTGCAGCCTGGGGTTGTTCCAGCGCAGCTGGTGCTCGGCGGGCGCGCGGCAGCCCTTGGCCGAGCAGACGTCCGGCTCCACCGTCAGTCGCGCGGGCCGGCGGGACCGAGCTGGCGGTCGGTGGCGATGACCTGCTGCAGCTCGAAGACGTCGGTCCGAGTCGTGGCCGCGTTCGCGAGCACCACCGCGATGTAGGGCAGGATGATGGCACCGGCGATCAGGATCGGCCACAGCCAGCCGATCCCGGCGAGCGCGGCGAGACCGGCACCGACGAAGCAGGCCGACCGCAGGCTCATCGACCAGAGGTAGCGACGCTGGCGGGTGGCGATGTCGGCGGAGCGGCTGGTGGCGGCCGTGGTGATGCGGACCGCGCCGTCGTCGTGCGGGGTTCGGGCCATGTCTCGAGAGTACGTCGGTGCGTGCACCCATCCCGGCCCCTCAGGGGTGGGACGCGTCACCCTCCGTCGGCGGCGCGCCTACACTCCGCGCATGAGCAACCGCACCTACCGCCTGACCGAGATCGTCGGCACGTCCCCCGTGGGCATCGAGGAGGCGATCCGCAACGGCGTCGAGCGCGCCGGCCAGACGCTGCGCCACCTCGACTGGTTCGAGGTCACCCAGGTCCGCGGCCAGATCAAGGACGGCACGGTCGAGCACTACCAGGTCGGGATGAAGCTCGGCTTCCGCCTCGAGGACGACGAGTGACCGGGACCCCGGCTCGGCCGACCTGCCGTTAGGGCTACCTGCGGGTAATCGCTAGCGTCGCTGCCTGTGACCGACGAGACCCCCGCACCACCCGAGGCCCCGTCCGGCCGCTCGGTCCTCGTGACCGGCGGCAACCGTGGCATCGGCCGCGCCATCGCCGAGGCCTTCGTGGCCCAGGGCGACCGCGTGGCCGTGACGACCCGCAACGGCGGCGCGCCGGACGGCACGCTCGACGTGCGCTGCGACGTGACCGACCCCGAGGCGGTCGAGGCCGCGTTCCGCACGGTCGAGGAGGCGCACGGCCCGGTCGAGGTGCTGGTCGCCAACGCCGGCATCACCCACGACACGCTGCTGCTGCGGATGTCGGAGGAGGACTGGTCGTCGGTGATCGACACCAACCTCACCGGCACCTTCCGCCTGGTCAAGCGGGCCTCGAAGGGGATGCTGCGGCTCAAGCGCGGACGCATCGTGCTGATCTCCTCGGTGGTCGGGATGCTCGGCTCGCCGGGCCAGGTCAACTACGCCGCCTCCAAGGCCGGCCTGGTGGGGATGGCCCGCTCGATGGCGCGTGAGCTCGGCTCGCGCGGCATCACCACCAACGTCGTGGCCCCCGGCTACGTCGAGACCGACATGACCGGCGTGCTCACCGACGAGCAGCGCGCGGCGATCAAGCAGCAGGTGCCGCTGGGGCGCTACGCCTCCCCGCAGGAGGTCGCCGGCGCGGTGACCTGGCTGGCCGGCGACCACGCGGCGTACGTGACCGGGGCCGTGATCCCGGTCGACGGCGGACTAGGGATGGGACACTGACATGGCGGGACTCCTCGAGGGCAAGCGGATCCTGGTCGCGGGGGTGACCATGGACTCCTCCATCGGCTTCCACACCGCGCGGATCGCGCAGGAGCAGGGCGCCACCGTCCTGATCTCCAACTTCGGCCGGGCGCTGGGCATCACCCGGCGCATCGCCAAGCGGCTGCCGGTCGAGCCGCCCGTGCTCGAGCTCGACGTCACCGACGACGAGCACCTCGCGGCGCTGCCCGACGCGGTCCGCGAGCACGTCGACGGCCTCGACGGCGTGGTCCACTCCATCGCCTTCGGCAACCCCGAGACGCTGCTCGGCGGCAAGTTCCTCGACGGGCCGTGGCCCGACGTGGCCCAGGCCGTGCAGGTCTCCGCCTACTCACTGAAGTCGCTGTCGGTGGCCTGCGCGCCGCTGATGAGCGAGGGCGGCTCGGTCGTCGGCCTCACCTTCGACGCGACCGTCGCCTGGCCGGCCTACGACTGGATGGGCGTGGCCAAGGCCGGCCTGGAGTCGACCTCGCGCTACCTGGCCCGCGACCTCGGGCCGCAGGGGATCCGGGTCAACCTGGTCTCCGCCGGGCCGCTGAAGACGCTGGCCGCGAAGGCGATCCCCGGCTTCGAGCAGCTCGAGAACATGTGGAGCGACCGCGCGCCCCTCGGGTGGGACAACACCGACCAGGGCCCCACCGCGAAGGCCGTGTGCGCGCTGCTGTCGGACTTCTTCCCGGCAACGACCGGCGAGATCGTCCACGTCGACGGCGGCTTCCACGCGATGGGTGCCTGACCCCTCCTCGCCCGCCTGCTCCGCGCCGGTAGCGTGCGGGCGGTGACCTCCCTCGTCGAGCTGCGCGTCCTCGAAGGACCGAACCTCTACTTCCCCCGCGCCGCGATCAAGCTGACCCTGGACACCGGTGTGCTGTCCGACGCCCCCGAGGACGCCGTACGCCGGCTCGCCACGCGGGTCGGCCTGACCCGGGTCCGCCCCGGGGCGCCCGGCAGCGGCTTCCGCCAGCGCGCGGTGCTGCGGGTGGTCGAGCAGCTGGTCCGCCAGGTGGCCCGCGAGGCCGGCACGACCCGCCTCGGCATCCGGGTGCGGCCGACCAGCGACAGCGCACGGATCGTGGTGGCCTACCCCTGGCGCGACCGCAGCCGCGCCCGGGCCCTCGGCGAGGCCGTCGCGGGCGTGCTCGACGGGCTCCCGGCCCGCACGGCGCCCGACGCCGCCGCGCTGGAGGACCTGGTCGCCGACGCCGCGGAGGCCGTACGGGGGGTGGAGCCCGGTCCGCGCCCGACCACGATCCGCCCCCGGGTCCCCGTGGTCGCGGTGACCGGGACCAACGGCAAGACGACCACCTCCCGGATGGTGGCGCACGTCGCCCGTCACGCCGGCCGGCACGTCGGTTGGTCGAACACCGACGGCGTCTACGTCGACGGGGTGCTGGTCGAGGCCGGCGACTACTCCGGTCCCTCCGGCGCCGGACGGGTGCTGGCCCACCGGGAGGTCGACTTCGCGGTCACCGAGACCGCCCGCGGAGGCATCCTGCTCAAGGGCATCGGGCTGGTGCACAACGACGTGTCCGTGGTCACCAACGTCACCGCCGACCACCTCGGCCTGCACGGCATCGACACCGTCGACCAGCTCGCGGAGGTCAAGGCCGTGGTCCCGTGGATCACGCGCAAGGACGGCTGGGCCGTGCTGAACGCCGACGACCCCCGGGTGCACGCGATGCGGCGGACCACCCGCGCGCGGTGGTGGATCTTCACCCGGGACCCCGACGGGCCCGCGGTCCGCGAGACCCTCGACGCCGGCGGACGGGTCACCACGGTGATCGACGGCTGGATCTGCGTGCTGCGTCCCGACGCCGACCCGGACCCGCTGGTCGAGCTGGTCGAGGTGCCGATGACGCTGAGCGGGCTGTCCCGCTTCAACGTCGAGAACGCGCTGGCCGCCGCGTCGGCCTCGCTGGCCGCCGGTCTCGACCGCGACGACGTGGTCGGCGGGCTCCGCGACTTCACCCCCGACGCCGAGCACAACCCGGGCCGGATGAACTTCTTCACGGTGCCGACCGACCGGGGCCCGGTCACGGTCGTGATGGACCTGGCGCACAACGAGGTCGGTCTGGAGGCGATGGTCGAGATCATGCGCGGCGTGCGCAGCCCCGGCGGTCGGGTGCTGCTCGGGCTCGGCGTCGTCGGCGACCGGACCCGCGACCTGATCGAGTCCCTCGGCGAGATCGCCGGACGCGACGCCGACCTCGTGGCGATCGGGCACAAGGCGAAGTACTTCCGCGACCGCACCCAGGCCGAGCTCGACGCCTGGCTGCGCGAGGGCCTCGGGCACGTCGGGGTCGGGCCCGACGACGTGGCGTCGTACGACACCGAGCTCGAGTCGCTGGTCGCGCTGGTCGCGCAGGCCGCCCCGGGCGACGTCGTCGGGCTGATGTGCCACGCCGAGCGGCAGGAGTGCTACGACTGGATCGCCTCGGTCGGCGGGACGCCCGACGGCACCGAGGTGCTGCGGGACAAGGTCCGGGCCGCCCGGGCCGCCCAGGAGGTTCAGGCGGGCTGACGCGACCGGCGGCGCACGAGCGTCCACGGCAGGGTCATCAGCGCCCACAGCAGCAGCACGATCACCGCGAGCTGGGCCAGGTAGGTCGGCCAGTCCGCGAGCACGTCGAGCACGGACCCCTCGGGCTTGCGCTCCAGGAAGCCGTAGTTGGTGCCGGCGGCGCCGTTGAAGAGGAAGACCGCGCCGGCCCAGACGAGCGTGGTGGCCACCGTCGTGACGTACTCCCGCCACGTCGGCGGCAGCCGCACGCCCCAGGTCAGGTGCACCGCGGACCAGACGACCAGCAGGTGCAGGGCCCAGAACCCGACGAACGCGACCGAGGGGAAGCCGGTGTCCAGCGCCGGGGTCAGCAGGCCCTGGGTCGTCATCAGCAGGCCCCAGTAGTACGTCAGGCCGACCGCGTAGCGGTGGTG
Source organism: Nocardioides aquaticus (assembly GCF_018459925.1). Classification (NCBI taxonomy): domain Bacteria; kingdom Bacillati; phylum Actinomycetota; class Actinomycetes; order Propionibacteriales; family Nocardioidaceae; genus Nocardioides; species Nocardioides aquaticus. The sequence continues at coordinate 2,527,615 of NZ_CP075371.1, read as the reverse complement.
GGTCCACAGCGCGACCACCGCCGCGAGGCTGGCCAGGTCGCACAGCTGCAGCGGCAGGGTGGTGTCCACGTCGTACCGCCCGCCCAGGAAGCCCAGGGTCTGCAGCGGCACCAGCACGACGACCAGGACGACCGCCAGCACCCGGCTCGTACGACGTCGTGCCGCCTCGTCGGGCCGGGTCTGGCCGACGAGCACCGCGGGCACCAGCCCGACCGCGGCGACGCCCAGCATCACCAGGTGCTGGGTGCCGAACGTCGTGAAGCCGTCCACGGCCGGGTCCCGCGACCGCTCAGGCGTCGGCGGTGTAGTAGTCCGGGTCGGCCCCTGGCGAGGACTCGTCGGTGACCCCCGAGCCGGCCTGGGCCTGGGGCGACCAGTTCTCCAGCTCGCTCATCACCGCCGCGTGCTTGTCGACGCAGAGGACCAGCAGGTCGCCGGCGTTGGCGCGCGACATGGCGTGCCGGACCGCCTCGATCTCGTCGAGGACCACCTCGACCTGCTTGCACCGGGCGCCGTCCTCCATCGCGGAGCGGACGCCGTCGGTGACCAGGTCGGCCACGTAGCCGCGCTCCTTGCCGCGCAGCTGGTTGTCCTCGCGGACGACCACGACGTCGAAGTGGCGGGCGGCGACCTCGCCGAGCTCGCGCATGTCCTCGTCGCGCCGGTCGCCGGCGGTGGCGATGACGCCGATCCGCGAGGGCCGGGCCAGGGCGTGCGAGGACTCCATGGAGTCGCCCGTGCGGTCCACGAAGTCACCGAGCATCTTCATGCCCGGCGCGTTGTGGCAGTAGTCCACGACGACGTTGACCCCGTTGACCTCGACCTCGTTCAAGCGGCCGGGGGAGAGGTAGTAGTTGGTGGAGAAGGTCCGCAGGCCCTGGCGGATGTCGTGCAGCGGGGCGCCGGTGGCGAAGGCGGCGGCCGCCGCGGCCAGGGCGTTCTGCACGTTCATCCGGGCCCGGCCGGCGAAGGTCGACGGCAGCAGGTGGGTCCAGGCCAGCTGCATCTCGCGCGGGCCGTGCTTGACCACGATCATCTCGCCGCGCTCCGACGGGTTGAGCACGAGCGCCTTGCCGCCGCGGCGGCAGTGGGCGTCGATCATGTCGCGGGTCTCGGAGCCGGGCTCGTCCATGGAGATCCACACGACCTGGCCGGAGCAGCGCCGGCGCATCGCCCGGACCAGCGGGTCGTCGGCGTTCAGGACGGCGTGGCCGTCGCGGGGGACGGCCTCGACCAGCACGGCCTTGACGTCGGCCAGCTGCTCGACGGTGTCGATGCCGCGCAGGCCGAGGTGGTCGGGGGCGACGTTGAGCACCACCGCGACGTCGTTGCGCTCGTAGCCCAGGCCCTCGCGCAGGATGCCGCCGCGAGCGACCTCGAAGACCGCCAGGTCGACGCGGGGGTTCTGCAGCACCATCCGGGCCGAGCGGGGGCCCGAGGCGTCGGCGCGGATCAGCAGCCGCTCGTCGATCACGACGCCGTCGGTCGACGTCATGCCGACCTTGTGGCCCATGCCCTTGAAGATGTGGCTGATCATCCGGGAGGTCGTGGTCTTGCCGTTGGTGCCGGTCACGGCCACGATCGGGATCCGCGAGGGCGTGCCCGGCGGGAAGAGCATGTCCACGACCGGCTTGGCGATGAACTGCGGGTCGCCGATGGTCGGGTGGGTGTGCATCCGGAAGCCCGGGGCCGCGTTGACCTCGCAGATCGCGCCGCCGGTCTCGCGGACCGGCTCGGTGATGTCGGGGCAGATGAAGTCGATGCCGGCGATGTCGAGGCCGATCATCCGGGCCGCCTCCTCGGCGATCTCGGCGTTCTCGGGGTGCGCCTCGAGGGTGCGGTCGATCGAGATGCCGCCGGTCGACATGTTGCCGGTCAGCGCCAGCTTCACGACCTGCCCCTCGGGCGGGACCGCGGTCATCTCGTAGCCCTGCTCGGCGACCAGGGCCTCGGCGGCGGCGTCGACCTTGATCCGGGTCAGCACCTTCTCGTGGCCCACGCCGCGGCGCGGGTCGGCGTTGGCCGTGTCGACCAGCTGCTCGACGGTGCTGATGCCGTCACCGGTGACGGAGGCCGGCACCCGCTCCGCGATCGCGGCCACGCGGCCGTCGATGATCAGGCAGCGGTAGTCCTTGCCGGTCACGAACGACTCCACGACGACCACGCCGCGCTTCGACTCGCCCTTGGCGGTCTCGAAGGCCTCGCGGACCTCGCCCTCGTTCTCGAGGTTCAGGCAGACCCCGCGACCGTGGTTGCCGTCGAGCGGCTTCACGACGACGGGGAAGCCGATCCGGACCGCGACCCGCGCGGCCTGGTCGGCGGTGCGCACCGACTCCTGCTTGGGCACCGGCAGACCGGCCGCGCCGAGCAGGCGGGTGGTGAGGTCCTTGTCGGAGGCGATGTCGACGGCGATCGCGGAGGTCTCCGAGGTCATCGTGGCCCGGATCCGCTTGGCGTGGACGCCCTGGCCCAGCTGGACCAGGGAGTACTGGTTGAGCCGGATCCACGGGATGTCGCGGCTCATCGCCTCGTCGAGGATGGCCTGGGTGGAGGGCCCGAAGGCGGTGCGCTGGGCGCGGCGGATGAACGACTCCAGCTCGGCGTCCCAGTCGAACTCGGGGTCGGCCTGGACCAGGTGGTTGACCAGCCGGACGGCCAGGCGGCCCGCGGCCAGCCCGACCTGCTCGTCGTCGTAGCCGTAGATGACGTTGTAGACGCCGGTGGTGCCCTTGACCGCCCGGGTCTTGCCGCGGCGCACGTCGTGCCCCACGACCTGCTGCAGCGCCAGGGCGCAGTGCTCGGCCACGTGGCCCAGCCAGGTGCCCTCGTGCAGCCGCTCCACGAACCCGCCGCGACGACCGCGGGAGCAGGAGTGCTCGCGCAGGCCGGGCAGCATCGTCATCATGTGGTCGGTGAACCCCGGCAGCGTGCTGGTCGGGAACTCCTCGAGGGAGCCCAGGTCCACCACCAGGTGGATCGCCCGGTCGTAGGACCACACGTTGGCGCCGCGGTAGACGCGGGTCTCGGTGATCGCGAGGTCGGGGCTGGGTCGTCCGCTCATGCGGGGTCTCCTCCGGTGGTCGGTGCTGCGGGGGCCAGGTCGGGGGCCAGGTCGGGGGCCAGGTCGTGGGCGTCGCGCGGGGCGGGCCGCACCTGCGAGCGGGCGCGGCGGCGGCGCAGCGCGCCGGGGGAGGCGTCGCCGGCGGCGATGTCGCGGGCCAGCGCGCGCAGGTCGCTGCCGGCGGCGGCGAGCTCGTCGGCCTCGCCGGGGTCGACCACGGCCTCGGGTGGCACGAGGCTGCGCGTGGTCAGGTCGAACAGGCTGCCCTCGGGCAGCACGTGCAGCACCACGCCGCTGGCCAGCAGCGGGGCCGAGCGGCGGGCCTCGTAGGCGTTCGTGGTCAGCCGGGCCGGGTCGAAGATGGTCACCGCGCCGCGCCCGAGCACGCTCAGCAGCTCGTGGTCCTCGCCGTCGACCTCGACGTGCTCGACGACGGCCGCGGTGTCCTCGTCCACGCCGATCCCGAGCAGCTGGGGGGACTGGGCCACGATCATCAGCAGCCGGCCGTACCGGTTGCGCTGGTCGAAGTGCTGGTCCACGACGGTGGAGTCGATCAGCCCGAGGCCCGCGGCGACCTGCGTCATCCGCTGCTTGGGCGTCGTGCCGCCGACGCCGAAGGCGACCATGTGGCTGGACTGGATGCTCGCGCCGGCCGAGGTGCCGGCGACGACCGCGCCGCGGTGGTGCGCGGCCCGGACAGCCTCGCCGACCGGGGTGCCGCAGACGATGCTGGACAGCTTCAGCTGGTTGCCGCCGGTCATGAAGACACCGGTGCAGGAGTCGAGGCGCTCGACCAGCGCCGGGTCGTGGCTGTCCTCACGGTTCTCGGGACGGACCGCGACGACCTCACCGGCGCCCGCGGAGCGGAACAAGGCGTCATAGACCTCGACGATCTCGGGGCCCAGGGAGGAGGCGGTGGGGATCACCGCGATCCGGGCGTCCGGGCCGCCGGCGAGGTCGACGAAGCGCTGGAGGATGGTGCGTCGGCGCAGCTTGTCCTCGGCACCTCCGACGACGAGAAGGGGACCTCGGGGCATGGGCGCAACGCTAGGGCATGGCGCGGACGCGGCCGGGCCCGGTCGTTTGGGTGACGGGCGGGAGGCTGGGAGGCTGGCCGGGTGAACGCGAGCCTCCGCCGTCTCGTCGTCCTGCGCCACGCGCAGGCCGAGCCCTCCGCCGCCACCGACGCAGAGCGGCCGCTGTCGGCGCGTGGTCGCACCGACGCCGCCGCCGCGGGCACCTGGTTGGCCGGCCTGGGCCTGCAGGTCGCGCCCCCCGCGGGGCCGCGCTGGTCTCGGCGGCGCTGCGCACGCGGCAGACGTACGACGCCCTGGCCGCCGCCGCGGGCTGGGAGGGCGGGGTGACCCACGACGCCGGCCTGTACTCCGCCGGCCCGGAGGCGGCGCTCGACCTGGTCCGGGAGACGTCCGAGGAGGTCTCGACCCTGCTCGTGGTCGGCCACAACCCGACGATGGCCTACCTCGCGCACCTGCTCGACGACGGGGAGGGGGACGACGGGGCGACCTCGGAGATGCTCGCGCGGGGCTACCCGACCGCCGCGGCCGCCGTCTTCGCCGTCGGCGGGTCCTGGGCCGACCTCGGCGCGGGGGGCGCCCGGCTCGAGGCGTTCCACGTCGCGCGTGGCTGACGCCGCCCTCGCCGTCACCTGGTGGGGCCACGCGACGACCACGGTCGAGCTCGGCGGGGTCCGCGTGCTCACCGACCCCGTGCTGACCCGCTCCCTGCTCCACCTGCGGCGCGCCGGTCCGCTGCCGGCCGCCCGCGCGCGGGACGCCGACGTCGTCCTGCTCTCGCACCTGCACCACGACCACCTGCACCACCGCTCGCTGCGCCGGCTCGACCCGGCTGTGCCCGTGGTCGCGCCCCGGGGGGTGCGCGACGGCGCCGGGCGCTGGACCTCCGCACTGCTCGGCGGACGCGAGCTGGTCGAGGTGGCGCCCGGGGACGTGGTCGAGGTGGCGGGCGTGCGGCTCGCGGTGCACGCGGCCGACCACCCCGGCACCCGCGACCCGTGGCGCGGGCGGCGCACGCGGGGCCGCCCGGCGCCGCCGGCGATCGGCTTCCGGCTCGCCGTCGACGGGGTGAGCGCGTGGTACCCCGGTGACACCGGCAGCGGGGTGGACCTGGGCGAGGTGGCGCCCGTCGACCTGGCGCTGGTGCCGATCGGGGGCTGGGGCCCCACCCTGGGTGCGGCGCACCTCGACCCCGACCAGGCCGCGTCGGCCGTCGCCGCGGTGGAGGCCGCGGCCGCGCTGGGCGTGCACCACGGCACCTTCTGGCCGGTCGGGCTGCGCGCGGTGCTGCCCGCGCGGCACCGTCGGTTCTTCGTCGAGCCGGGCCCACGGTTCGCGGAGGCGATGGGCCGGCGCGCGCCGGGCGTGCGGGTGCTGCGACCGGGATTCGGGGAGCGGGTCGTCCTCGTCGGGTGAGGCCGTCCCGGCCGGGGCGGGTCAGACCGGGGGAGCGGGCGTGACCACGCCCGCGGCCGCGTCGGCGGCCTCGATCTCCTCGCGCGAGATGCCGAGCAGGTAGAGGATCGTGTCGAGGTAGGGCACGTTGACCGAGGCGTCCGCGGCCTCGCGCACCCGCGGCTTGGCGTTGTAGGCGATCCCGAGCCCGGCCGCGGCCAGCATGTCGAGGTCGTTGGCGCCGTCCCCGATCGCGATCGTGGAGGCGACGTCGATGCCGACGGCCTCGGCGAACTCCTCCAGCGCCCGCGCCTTGCCGGCCCGGTCGACCACGTCGCCGAGGATCCGCCCGGTCAGCCGTCCGTCGACGACCTCGAGCTCGTTGGCGCGCGCGAAGTGGACGCCGAGGTCGTCGGCCAGGCGGTCGGTGACCTGGGTGAAGCCGCCGGAGACGATCGCGAACCGGTAGCCCAGCCGCTTCAGGGTCCGCACCATCGTGCGCGCGCCGGGGGCCAGCACGATCCCGTCGTAGACCTCGTCGAGCGCGCTCTCCGGCACGCCCTCCAGCAGGGCGACCCGTTCGCGCAGGGACTCCTCGAAGTCGAGCTCGCCGGCCATGGCGCGCTCGGTGACCTCGCGGACCTGGTCCTCGCAGCCGGCGTGCGCCGCGATCATCTCGATCACCTCGCCCTGGATCAGGGTGGAGTCGACGTCCATCACGATCAGCCGCATGCCGTGGCGCAGCAGGTTGGTGGGCTGCACCGCGACGTCGACGCCCTGGGCGGCCGCCTCGGTGGCCAGGGCGGCGCGCAGCTCGACGGGGTCGGCGCCGGAGACGTGCAGGTCGATGGCGGTCACGGGGTAGCGCGCCATCCGCTCGATCCGGTCGATGTTGGCGCCGGTGGCCGCGACCCGTCCGGTGATGGCGGACAGGGCGACGGCGGTGAGCGGGTCGCCGATCACCGTGACGTGGCTGCGGCCCTGCGGCCGGGAGCGGTTGTCGCCGGTGCCGCGGCTGAGCTCGACCTGCATGCCCAGCTCGGCCGCGGTGGACTCGACCTCCGCCACCAGGCGGGTGGTGTCGGACGGCACGGAGACCAGGACCCCGAGCACCAGCCGCTGGCGCAGCACGATCTGCTCGACGTCGATCACCTCGACCCCGGCGTGGGCCAGGGTGCCGAGCAGGGTGGAGGTCACGCCGGGCCGGTCGGTGCCGGTCAGGGTGATGAGCAGGGTCGCGGAGGGGGCCGTCATCGCAGGTCAGGCTAGTCGCGACGGCCGGGTGTCGGCGGCGCGGTCCACGATGGTGCGATGACCGCCGCCCCGGAGCCCTCCGCCGCCCAGCTGCTCACCCGCCTCGCCGCCGCCGTCGACGACGAGGACTGGTCGGTGCTGCGGGCGCTGCTGGCCGACGACGCGGTCGTCCGCTACGAGCACACCGGGGAGGAGCTGGACGCGACGGCGTACGTCGCGCTGAACCGCGACTACCCGGGCCGGTGGCGCTTCGAGCCCCAGGAGGTGGTCGACGGAGGGGGCCGGGCGGTGCTGCGCGCCCGGGTCTCCGACGGTGCCGAGACGCACGCCGTCGTGGTGCTGGCCTCGGTGCTGGGAGGCCGGCTGGTCGACCTGGTCGAGGTGTGGGCCGAGGTCGGCGTCCAGCCGGGGTCAGGCCGGCGGCCAGACCTCGGGTGAGCCCGCCGCCACCAGCGCCCGCCGCCCGGCCCGCTCCAGCGGGCGCAGGGCCTCCTCGCGCACGAGGATCTCGGCCGCCGACACCGCCCCGCCGTGGTCCTCCAGCGCCAGGTCGACGATGTCGACGGCCTGCACGCCCCGGGCGGCCAGCTCGACGCAGCGCGCCGGCACCCCGTCCGGGCCGGTGAGGCGGGGACCGTGGCGCAGGTCCATCAGCCGGTCGGCGACCTCCGGGCGCCAGCGCGCCACGTCGAGGGCGGCCAGGGACGTCGCGGTCTCGATCAGGGCGGCGCGCAGCCCGCGGTCGGCCTCGCCGACGTCCGGGAGCTGGCGTCGCCCGGCCGGGTGCACCACCCAGGTCGTCGCGGCGCCGGTGGCGCCCGGCACGAGGCCGACCCCGGCGCCGGCGACCACCACGGCCTCGCCGGCCTCGATCGCCGCGGCGTTGAAGCCGGCCGGCCCGCCCAGCCCGAGGGGGTCGCCCTCGCGGGGCAGGGCCAGGCCGAGCCCGGTGGCACCGGCGGCGCGCAGCCGGGCCAGGCCGCCCAGCAGGGTCTCGGTCGGCCCGCCCTCGTCGAGGCCCGCGACGGCGTGGGTGGCCTCGTCGCCGATCACGGCGTCCAGCACCAGGTCCGGCACCACGGCCCCCCGCAGCCAGGACGTGCCCCACCACGCCAGGCGCAGGGAGACGGGGGCCGCGAGCACGGAGGGGTCGGTCACGGCGCCCGACGCTACGCCCGCCGCCCGGGCGGTCACCGCGGGCCTCCGGCGATCGATAGGGTTGCGGCATGTCCGCCGTCCTCGAGCTCGCCGACGTGACCGTACGACGGGGCGGGGCCGTCCTGCTCGACAAGGTGAGCTGGGAGGTCCGCGAGGGCGAGCGGTGGGTGGTGCTGGGTCCCAACGGCGCCGGCAAGACCACGCTGCTGCAGCTGGCCTCCGCGCAGATCCACCCCAGCGACGGGGTGGTCGGGCTGCTCGGCGAGGTGCTCGGCACCGTCGACGTCTTCGAGCTCCGCCCCCGGATCGGCCTCACCAGCGCCGCGCTGGCCGAGCGGATCCCGCGCCACGAGGTGGTCCGCGACGTCGTCGTGTCCGCCTCCTACGGCGTGGTCGGCCGCTGGCGCGAGTCCTATGACGAGCTGGACCACGAGCGGGCCCACGACCTGCTGGTCGAGGTCGGCGCCGCGCACCTGGTCGACCGGGTCTTCGGGACGCTGAGCGAGGGCGAGCGCAAGCGCGTCCAGGTCGCGCGCGCCCTGATGACCGACCCGGAGCTGCTGCTCCTCGACGAGCCGGCCGCAGGGCTCGACCTCGGCGGGCGCGAGGACCTCGTCGCGACCCTGGCCGTGCTCGCCCAGGACCCCGACGCCCCGGCGACCGTCCTGGTCTCCCACCACGTCGAGGAGATCCCGCCCGGCTTCACCCACGCGCTGCTGCTGCGTCAGGGCGCCGTCGTCGCCGCGGGTCCCCTCGAGGACGTGCTCACCCGCGAGCACCTGTCGGCCACCTTCGGGATGCCGCTGGAGCTGCGGCACGAGGACGACCGCTGGGCGGCCCGCCGTGAGCCACGGCGCCGCTGAGCACAAGGTCCCGGACGTGGCTTCGCGACCCGGATAGGATCGAGTCATGGACTGGCTCTCGGAGAACGCGTGGACGGTGTGGCTCGGCCTCACCGTCGCGCTGGGCGCGGCCGAGATGCTCAGCCTGGACTTCGTGCTGGTGATGCTCGCCGTCGGCGCCGGGGGCGGGCTGGTCGTGGCGCTCGCCGGCGGCCCGGTCGTGCTGCAGGTCGTGATCGCCGCGATCACCGCCGTCGGCATGCTCGCGCTCGTGCGTCCGCCGGTGCTGCGGCACCTGAAGAGCGGACCCGAGCTCAGCCTCGGCCACGGCAAGCTGGTCGGCAGCCGCGGCACCGTCACGGTGGCCGTCACCGGGCTGACCGCCGGCCGGGTGCGGCTGGGCGGCGAGGAGTGGTCGGCCGCGCCGTACGACGAGCACCTGACCATCGCCGCCGGCGAGACCGTCGAGGTGTTCGAGATCCGCGGCGCGACCGCGTACGTCCACCCCGTCCCCACGCTCGAGGCCTGACCCCAGGCCTGACCCCACGCCCTGACCCCCACGCCTGGCCCGGACCCCGCGAGGCCGTCGGACCCCCGCCACGGCGGGACAACCTGAGGAGAACCGCATGGCCGTGCTCATCGCACTGGCGATCCTGCTGGCGTTCGTCGTCGTCCTGCTGGCCAAGACGGTGCAGATCGTGCCGCAGGCCCGCGCCGGCATCGTCGAGCGGTTCGGCAAGTACCAGCAGACGCTGGACGCCGGGCTGAAGATCATCGTCCCGTTCATCGACAACGTCCGCTACCGCATCGACCTGCGCGAGCAGGTCGTCTCGTTCCCGCCGCAGCCGGTGATCACCGAGGACAACCTGGTGGTCTCCATCGACACCGTCATCTACTTCCAGGTCACCGACCCGGTCGCGGCGACCTACGAGATCGCGAACTACATCCAGGCCGTCGAGCAGCTGACGATGACCTCGCTGCGCAACATCGTCGGTGGGATGGACCTCGAGGAGACGCTGACCAGCCGTGACGAGATCAACACCCGCCTGCGCGGCGTGCTCGACGAGGCGACCGGCAAGTGGGGCATCCGGGTGAACCGGGTGGAGCTCAAGGGCATCGACCCGCCGCCGTCGATCAAGGACTCGATGGAGAAGCAGATGCGTGCGGACCGCGACAAGCGCGCCGCGATCCTCACCGCCGAGGGCCAGCGGCAGTCCGCCATCCTGTCGGCCGAGGGCATGAAGCAGTCCGCGATCCTCACCGCCGAGGGCGACCGGGAGTCGGCGATCCTGCGTGCCCAGGCCGACCGGGAGTCGCAGATCCTCAAGGCCCAGGGTGAGGGCCAGGCGATCCAGACCGTCTTCCAGGCCATCCACGACGGCCAGCCCGACCAGTCGCTGCTGGCCTACCAGTACCTCCAGATGATGCCGAAGATCGCCGAGGGCGACGCCAACAAGGTCTGGATCGTGCCGAGCGAGATCGGCCGCGCCCTCGAGGGCCTGGGCTCGACGATGTCGGAGATGTCGGGCATCCCGAAGGACCTGCCCGGCCCGCGCACCCGCGTCGACATGGGCTCCACCTCGCCCGAGGTGCCGTCCGTCGACGCCAGCAAGAAGGCGGCCAACGACGCCGTCCAGGCCGCGATCCGGGAGGCCGAGGAGGCCGCCAACCCGGGCCGTGCCCGCAAGGCCCAGAGCGGGACAGGGGACGAGCCCGGCGGCGACACGGGAGCCGTACCGCCCCCGTCCCAGCCCTGACCCGCCGGTGACGGTGTGGGAGGCCGTCCTCATCGCGCTCGCCGGTGTCGGGGCCGGCACCATCAACACGATCGTCGGCTCCGGCACGCTGATCACCTTCCCGACGCTGCTCGCGCTGGGCGTGCCCCCGGTGACCGCCAACGTCTCGAACAACCTCGGGCTCGTGCCGGGGTCGCTGACCGGGGCGTGGGGCTACCGGCGCGAGCTGCGCGGGCAGTCGACCCGGGTGCTGCGGCTGCTGGTGGCCTCCGTGGTCGGCGGGGCCGTCGGCGCCGTGCTGCTGCTGACCCTGCCGTCCTCGGCCTTCGAGACGATCGTGCCGGTGCTGATCGGCCTGGGCGTGCTGCTGGTGGTCGTGCAGCCGGCGCTGTCACGTCGTGTCGCGGCCCGGCGGGAGGCGCGTGAGTCCGCCGAGGCGCGCGACGCCGGGTGGGTGTGGCCGCTGGTCGGCCTGACCGGGGTCTACGGCGGCTACTTCGGGGCCGCCCAGGGCGTGCTGCTGATGGGCGTGCTCGGGATCGGGGTGCCCGAGCCGCTCCAGCGGTTGAACGCGGTCAAGAACGTGCTCGCGGCCGGGGTGAACTCGGTCGCCGGGGTGCTGTTCGTCTTCGTGGCCGACCTCGACTGGCTCGTCGTCGCGCTGATCGGCGCCGGGTCGGTGGTGGGCGGCCTGATCGGCTCCACCGTGGGACGTCGCCTGCCCGCGCCGGTGCTCCGCGGGGTCATCGTGGTGGTCGGCGTCGTCGCGCTGGTGGCGCTGCTGCGCTGAGCGGTCCGGGCATGACCAGCGCCGGCCGGTTGTGCCGGGTCGTGGGTCGTTGGACGCGCTCGGGCGCGTCAGCTGACCCACGACCCGACTCGTGCGTGGTGCGGGGCGCCGGCCGTACGGGTCGTGTGCCTGTCGCCGGTCCAGGGACCGTGCTGGGGCACACGACTGCTCTTGGTACGGACCACCGAGGTGTCCGGAACCGTCATCTCGACCCGCCGCGAGCGTCACCTCGACCCGCCGCGAGCGTCACCTCGGCGAGGCGTTGACCTCGATCGCGCCGGCGGCCGCGGCGCCGAGGGCGACGGCCAGCAGCGGGGCCGCCCCGAGCGGGCTGACCTCGCCGGTGCGGTAGGAGACGACCGAGGCGATCGCGTCGCCGAGGTCGACCAGCACCCCGGCGGCCACCAGGTCGCGGCGGGCGGTGCCGGCGGCCAGCAGCGTGACGGCGCCGAGCGCGATCTCGCGCACCCCGAACAGCCGGGTCATGAACGGTAGCTGCGGGTTGTCGGCCGGGTCGGCACCGAGCAGCCCGGCGGCGACGGTGGGGCGGGTGAGGCTGAGGGCGCCGATCGCGATGCGGCCCAGGGAGAGCGGGGTGACGAGGTCCATGGCCGGACCCTACTGGTCGGTAGCCCGCGGTGTCCCCGGGGCCGGGTCGTCCAGGTAGGCGCCGGCCCAGCGACCCATCTCGTCGTACGCCCGCGCGCGCGGCTCGGCGCGCGAGAGCACGACGTCGTGCCGGGCGCCCGGCACGGCGGCGTAGGTGACGTGGCTGCCCAGCGCGCTCGACCAGCGACGGATCTGGTGCACGTCGAGGACCACGTCGGTGGTGTGCAGACGCTCGTCGTCCAGCCCCCGGGGGCTGCTCGAGGCGTCCGAGGACAGCACCAGCACGGGGGCGCGGACATCCAGCCCGCGGTGCAGCCGGCCGTGCGCCCGCAGCACCGCGCGCAGCCAGCCGGCGTACACGACGACCCCGGTGTCGGGCTTCCAGGTGAGGTCGTAGTCCCACTCCCCGCCGTGGTCGCGGTGCAGGCTGCGGCCGTACAACCCGGTGACCTCGCGGCTGATCGGGCGGCGCGGGCTGAGCCGGCCGAGCTGGGTGATCACCGGGCGGCCGACGAGGCGCAGCAGCGCGCTGCCCTGGAGGTCGAGCCAGGGGGAGTTCAGCACCATCCCGGCCAGCGCGGCCGGCCGTCGGCGGTCGGCCCACGACGGGACGATCAGGCCGCCGGTCGAGTGCGCCGTCAGCACCACCCGGTCGTGGCCGTCGCGGACGGTGATCCGCTCCCAGGCGGCGTCCAGCTCCTCGTCGTAGGTGTGCAGGTCCGAGACGAAGTTCGGGGTCTGGTGCGGGCGGATCGACCGCCCGTACTTGCGCAGGTCGATGGCGTAGAAGTCGTAGCCCCGCTCGACCCACCAGGCCGCGAAGTCGGCCTGGAAGAAGTAGTCGGTGAACCCGTGCACGTAGAGCACCGCCCGCCCGGACGGTACGGCGGCGGCGTGGTGGACCAGGGTGGCGACCACCTCGCCCTCGTCGTCGGGTGTCAGGGCGATGGTCTCCGCGGTCCACGGCTCGCCGAGGACGTCGGTCACGAGGTCGGGCTCGGTCATGGCTCCGATCCTTCCAGGCCACGGCGACGCTCGGCGCGGCGGGACCGCTCCAGGCCGGCGCGTACGCGCAGCGCCAGCGCCGGCTCGTTGCTGGTCACCAGCCAGGCCCGGCCCGGGCGCAGCCAGTAGCGCAGGGAGTCCTCGGTGTCGACGGTCCACACCAGCAGCGGAAGGCCGCGGCGCCGCGCGAAGGCGGCGATGCCCAGGCGCGCCAGGGTGTGGTTGGCCACGACGAGGTTCGCGCGCGAGTTCAGGATCCGCACGCGGGGCAGCAGCTCCGAGGCGCGGATCCGGAGCTGGCGGTTCAGCGGGAGCCCGCGCACCCGCCGGCCCAGGGACAGCCCGACCAGCAGGTCGTGGCCGTGCTCGTCGGCCCAGTCGCGCACCACCCGGACGGTGCGGTCGTCGAGGGTGGTCACGATCATCTCGTCGGCGCCGAGCACCGCGACGGCCTGCCCGACCGCGTCGACCACGGCCGCGGGGTCGCTGAACTTGAGGTCGATGTGGGCGCGCGCGTGGCCGACCAGGGCCGGCAGCACCTCGTCGTAGCGCAGGAAGTGCGGCGCCCGGGCCGCGAACTCGGCGAACGTCAGCTCGGCCAGGTCCCGGCGCCGGTCGCCGACCCAGACCCAGTCGTCGTGGAAGCAGACCAGGGTGCCGTCACCGCAGCGCTGCACGTCGAACTCGACGTACTCCACCGGGAGCCGCAGCGCCCCGTCCAGCGCGACCCGGGTGTTCTCCAGGGTGCGGTCCTGGCCGGCCCCGCACCGGTGGGCGCTGAGCTGGACGACCGGTCGGGCGCGGCGCAGGGGGCTCATGCGCCGCCCGCGGCGGCGCGGACCAGGCCGGCCAGCAGGCCGACGTCGGCGGCGGTCTCGGGGTGCCACTGCACGGCGACGCAGAACCGGTCGCCCGGGCGCTCCATCGCCTCCGGGGTGCCGTCGGCGGCCTCGGCGACGACGTCCCAGCCGGGGTGGGTGGCGACGGCCTGGTGGTGGTGGCAGCGCACCGTCAGGCGCTCCCCGAGGAGCCCGGCCACGCGGGAGCCGGGCCGGGTGGCGACGTCGACGTCACCGAACGCGTCGCCGCCGGGGGAGTGCTGCTCGTGGCCGACCCGGTCCGGGACGTGCTGCTCGAGCCGGCCCCCGGCGGCCACCGCCATCACCTGCATCCCGCGGCACACGCCGAGCACGGGGAGGCCCGCGTCGTCCGCGGCGGCCAGCAGCGCCAGCTCCCACGCGTCGCGGTCGGGGCGCCAGCCGGCGGTGCGGCCGTGGGGCGTCGCGTCGTACCGGCCCGGGTCGACGTCGGCGCCGCCGGTGACCACGAGGGCGTCCAGCCGTGCGACCAGGACGTCGGCGGCGCCCGGGACGTCGCCGGTGTCGACGGGCGGCAGCAGCAGGGGCAGTCCGCCGACGGCGACGACGGCGTCGGCGTACGCCGTGTGCAGCAGGTCGGCCCGCTCGGTCCAGACCCCCCACGCGGCCTGCTCGCGGTAGGTCGTCAGCCCGACGACCGGTGCCCCCACGCGTGCACCCACCTCCCGGCGCCCGCTCAGAGCGGGGTGACGTAGGCGGCCGAGATGCCGCCGTCGACGAGGAAGGTGGTCGCGGTCATGAACGAGCTGTCGTCGGAGGCCAGGAACAGCACGGCGGAGGCCATCTCGGAGGGCTCGCCGAAGCGTCCCATCGGCACGTGGACGAGCCGGCGGGCGGCGCGCTCGGCGTCGGTGGCGAACAGCTCCTGCAGCAGCGGGGTGTTGACCGGGCCGGGGCAGAGCGCGTTGACCCGCACGCCCTCGCGGGCGAACTGCACGCCGAGCTCGCGGGTCATGGTGAGCACGCCGCCCTTCGAGGCGGAGTAGGAGATCTGCGAGGTGGCCGCACCCATCACCGCCACGAACGAGGCGGTGTTGATGATCGAGCCGCGTCCCTGCTCGAGCATGTAGGGCAGCGCCGCCTTGCAGCACAGGTAGACGCTGGTCAGGTTGACGTCCTGGACCCGCTTCCACGCCTCGAGGTCGGTGTCCAGGATGGAGTCGTCCTCGGGCGGGGAGATCCCGGCGTTGTTGAACGCGATGTCGACCGAGCCGTAGGTCTCCTTGGCGGTGCGGAACAGCGCGTCGACCTGGTCCTTGTCGGTGACGTCGGTGTGCACGTAGGTCAGCAGGTCGGTCCCGCCGAGCTGGCCGACCAGCTGGTGGCCGCGCTCGTCGTCGAGGTCGCCGACGACGACCTTCGCGCCCTCCTCGACGAAGCGCTGCACGGTCGCCAGGCCGATGCCCGAGCAGCCGCCGGTGACGACCGCGACCCGGTCCTGGATGCGTCCTGCCATGGTTGTTCTCCTGCTGGTGGGGGATCAGTGGGCGATGAAGACGTTCTTCTCCTCGGTGAACGAGGCCGGGGCGTCGGGCCCGAGCTCGCGACCGAGGCCGGACTGCTTGTAGCCGCCGAACGGGGTCCAGTACCGGACCGCCGCGTGCGAGTTGACCGACAGGTTGCCCGACTCGACGCCGCGCGCGACCCGCAGGGCGCGCCCGACGTCGGCGGTGAAGATGGACCCGGAGAGGCCGTACTCGGTGTCGTTGGCCAGCGCGACCGCCTCCTCCTCGCCGTCGAAGGCCATCACCGCCACGACCGGGCCGAAGACCTCCTCGCGCCACAACCGGGCCGCGGGGTCGTCGACGGTGACCACGGTCGGCGGGACCCAGAAGCCCCCGGCGGCGGCGTCGGTGTCGGGCACCGAGCCCGCGAAGGCCACCTCGGCGCCGTCCAGGTAGCCCCGCACCCGGTCCCGCTGGACGGCCGAGACGAGCGGGCCCATCTCGCTGGCCTCGTCGGCCGGGTCCAGCACCCGCACGCCGCGCACGGCCGGCTCGAGGCGGGAGACGAACTCGTCGTAGGCGCTGCGCTCGACCAGGATCCGGGAGCGCGCGCAGCAGTCCTGCCCGGCGTTGTCGAAGACCGCGTACGGCGCCGCGGCCGCCGCGGCCGCCACGTCGGTGTCGGCGAAGACGATGTTCGCGCTCTTGCCGCCCAGCTCGAGGGTGACCCGCTTGACCTGGTCGGCGCAGCCGGCCATCACCTGCTTGCCGACCCGCGTCGAACCGGTGAAGGACACCTTGCGCACGAGCGGGTGCGTCACGAACCGCTCGCCGACGACCGGGCCCTCCCCGGGCAGGACCGTCAGCACGCCCTCGGGCAGGCCGGCCTCGCGCGCGAGCTCCCCGATCCGGATCGCGGTCAGCGGGGTGAGCTCGGCCGGCTTGACGACCACGCAGTTGCCGGCGGCCAGCGCCGGGGCCATGCCCCACGCCAGCACCGGCATCGGGAAGTTCCACGGCACGATGATGCCGACCACGCCGAGCGGCTCGTGGAAGGTCAGGTCGACGCCGCCGTCCACCGGGATCTGGCGGCCGTGCAGCCGCTCGGGCGCCCCGGCGTAGTAGTGCAGGCAGTCGCGGACGTTGCCGGCCTCCCAGCGGGCGTTGCCGCGGGTGTGCCCGGCGTTGCGGACCTCGAGATCGGCGAGCTCCTCGAGGTGGGCGTCGACCACGTCGCCGAAGCGGCGCAGCAGCCGGGCACGTTCGCCGGGGGACACCGCGCGCCAGGCCGCGAAGGCGTCGTGGGCGCGCTCGATCGCGGCGTCGGTCTCAGCGACCGAGGCCATCGCGACCTCCGTGAGCTCGTGGCCCGAGGCAGGGTCGACGACGGTGCAGGTGGTGCTCATGGGGCTCTTCTCCCAGTCGTGCGGGGGCGGGGGTCAGAGACGCTCGAAGCCGCGGCGGCGCTCCCAGTCGGTGACGGCGGCGTCGAACGCGGCGAGCTCGACGTCGGCCATGGTGGTGTAGTGGTCGACGACGGCGTCACCGAACGCCGATCGTGCCACCTCCGAGGTCGCCCACCGCTCCCGGGCCGCGTGCAGGGTGCGCGGCACGAGCTCCTCGCCGCTCTCGTAGGCGTTGCCCTGGGTCTCGGACACGCCCTTGAGCTCCTGCTCGACGCCGTGCAGGCCGCCGGCAAGCATCGCCGCCACGGCCAGGTACGGGTTCACGTCGCCGCCGGGGACCCGGTTCTCCAGGCGGGCCGAGGCGCCGTGGCCGACCAGGCGTACCGCGCAGGTGCGGTTGTCGGTGCCCCAGGCGATCGCGGTCGGGGCGAAGGAGCCGCCGGCGAACCGCTTGTAGGAGTTGACGTTGGGCGCGTACAGGAGCGTGAAGTCGGCCATCGTCGACAGCAGCCCGGCCACGAACGAGTCGTAGAGCTTCGTCCGGGCGTTCTTCTTCTCGTCCCAGAAGACGAGGTCGCCGTCGGTGCCCCGCAGCGACAGGTGGATGTGGCAGGAGTTGCCCTCGCGCTGGTCGTACTTGGCCATGAAGGTCAGCGACCGGCCGTGCTGGGCGGCGATCTCCTTGGCGGCGGTCTTGTAGACGACGTGGTGGTCGCAGGTGACCATCGCGGTGTTGTAGAGGAAGCCGATCTCGTGCTGACCGAAGTTGCACTCGCCCTTGGCGCCCTCGACGTCCATCCCCGCGGCGTACATGTGGTTGCGGATGTCGCGCAGCAGCGGCTCGACGCGGGTCGTGCCGAGCACCGAGTAGTCGATGTTGTACTGGTTGACCGGGCGCAGCCGGTGGTAGTCGGCGTCGTGCGCGGCCTCGTAGGTGTCCTCGAAGGCGATGAACTCCAGCTCGGTGCCGGCGTGGACGCTGAACCCCATGTCGCGGGCCCGGTCCAGCTGTCGGCGCAGGATCGTCCGCGGTGACTCCAGCACCGGCTCGCCGTCGAGCCAGGCGAGGTCGCACTGCACCATCGCGGTGCCCGGCAGGTGCGGCAGCAGCCGCAGGGTCTGCCAGTCCGGGACGAACTCCATGTCGCCGTACCCGCGCTCCCACGAGGAGATGGCGTAGCCGTCGACGGTGTTCATCTCGACGTCGACGGCCAGCAGGTAGTTGCAGCCCTCGGTGCCGGCCTTTAGCGCCACGTCCAGGAAGTACGCCGCGTGCAGACGCTTGCCCTGCAGCCGGCCCTGCATGTCGGTGAAGGCCATCACCACGGTGTCGATCTCGCCGCCGGTGATGAGGTGCCGCAACCGGTCCAGGGTGAGCATCCGGTCGTTGACGGGGGTGTCGGTCCCGGAGGTGGGGGAGTGGTCGGTCACTTGAGGCCCTTCTCGGCGTCGCTGATGGCGGCGAACTCCTCCTCGGGAGCCCCCTGCCTGATGTGGTGTCGGGAGTAGAGCCCGAAGTAGGCGATGGCCAGCACGAAGACGCCGGCCGTCACCAGGATCACGCGCGGCTCGACGACGTAGCAGGCGACCACGGCGACGAGCGAGAGCACGAGGGCGATGCCGGTGGTCACGATCCCGCCGGGGGTGCGGTAGGGCCGCTCGAGGTCGGGCTCCTTGAAGCGCAGCACGATGTGGCTGGTCATCATCAGCACGTAGGAGATGGTGGCGCCGAAGACGGCGACCAGGATCAGCAGGTCGCCCTGGTTGAAGACGGCCATCACGAACCCGATCACCCCGGGCACGATCAGCGCGAGGTACGGCGTCTTGCGGCTGCCGGTCTTCGACAGCACCGTCGGCAGGTAGCCGGCCCGTGAGAGGGCGAACGTCTGGCGCGAGTAGGCGTAGATGATCGAGAAGAAGCTGGCGACCAGGCCGAGCAGGCCGATCACGTTGACGAACGTGCTCACCGCGGTCGACCCGTCGTACGCCGTCTCGAGCGTGTCGACCAGCGGGTTGCCGGACTCGGTGAGGCTCTGCGAACCGGCGGCGCCGGGGCCGACGACCAGGATCATGGCGGCGAAGGCCGCCAGGATGAGCATCGCGGCGATGATCCCGCGCGGCATGGCCTTGGCGGGGTCCTTGGTCTCCTCGGCGGCCAGCGGGACGCCCTCGACGGCCAGGAAGAACCAGATCGCGTACGGCAGCGCGGCCCAGATCCCGAGCACCCCGAGCGGCAGGAACGACGACGACCCCGCGGCGTCGGGGTCGGCGGGGATGTCGGTGAGGTTGGCCGGGTCGAACTGCAGCGCCGCGGCGACGACGAACACCAGCAGCGCCACGACCGCGATCGCGGTGATCACGAACATCAGCTTCAGCGCCTCGCCGACGCCGTAGATGTGCAGCCCGATGAAGACGGCGTAGAACAGCGCGAAGACCAGCGGGCCGCTGATCCCGAACAGCGACTCGGTGTAGGCGCTGATGAAGTTCGCGATCGCGGCCGGCGCGATGGCGTACTCGATCAGGATCGCGGTGCCGGTGAGGAACCCGCCCCACGGCCCGAGCGCGCGACGGGCGAAGCCGTACCCACCGCCGGCGGTGGAGATCGTGGAGGACAGCTCGGCCAGGCCGAGCACCATGCAGAAGTAGAGGGTGCCGATGACGATCGTGGCGACCAGCATGCCGCCCCAGCCGCCCTCGGCCAGGCCGAAGTTCCAGCCGGCGAAGTCGCCCGAGATGACGTAGGCGACCCCCAGCCCTGCCAGCAGCACCCACCCGGCGGCGCCGCGCTGGAGCTGGCGCTCCTCGAAGTACTCCGCGTCGCCCGGGCCCGACCCGGTCCCGCTGCCGGCCCCGCTGCTGGTGCCGCTCCCGGCCCCCGTCGTCGCTCGTTGATCGGTCATCGCTGTCTCCGCCCAGACGGCGCCACGGGCGGGAGCCCGGCGCGGTGGACCGAACCTAGTGACGGAGGGGGGCGCGGTAAAGGACTTTCGTCACCATCAGCGCGGCGACCAGCGAGCCCAGCGTCCCGAGCGCCAGGTCGCCCAGGGTGTCGGTGTAGGCGTCGGAGAGCTCGGTGCCGTGCCGGATGAAGGTGAACCACTCGCCGAGCTCCCACCCGACCGCGAGGAGCGCACCCAGTCCGGTGAGCATCAGCCCGAGCGCCCACCGGGGCCGGACGGCCGGTCCGACCAGGAGGCCGAGCCCGGCCGTCAGCAGCATCCAGTTCACCAGGTGGTTGAGGTCGTCCCACCAGACCACGGCGTCGTAGAGGTCCAGGCTGTTGCCCGTCACGTCCACCAGGAACGGCAGCATGACCAGCGTGAAGGCGGCGTACGGCACGGTGCGGTCGGCCGGCGGCCTGCGTCGCGCCCGCCACCACCAGGCGGCGGGGACGGCCAGCATCAGCAGGGGGTAGAGCAGCAGGCGCGCGCCGAAGGCCTTGCCCTCGAAGCGCTCGATGCCCGGCACCCACTGCGCGACCGCCAGCTGGGCGACGGTGAGCGCGAGCACGAGGGGCGGTGCCCAGCGCAGCAGGACGGGTCGGGGGGCCATCACCCCATCGTGGCCGCGACGCGCCGTGGGCGCCTGAGCACAACGGCTCAGACGCCCGGGACGGCGCTGACGGGGCTGGGTGCCGGGCTGGGTGCCGGGCTGGGTGCCGGGCTCAGTGCTGGAAGGTGCCCTGCAGGATGCCGCGCGCGGCGGTGTTGAAGACGAGGTTGAACGACACGAACGTCGGCGTGGCGTCGGAGTCGACGCCGAGGCTGTCGGCGGTCACGGCGTGCACCACGAAGTAGTAGCGGTGGACCTGGTCGCCCTCGGGCGGGGCGGCGCCGACGAAGTCCTTGCTGCCCATGTCGTTGCGGCACATGAAGGCGTTGCCGGGCAGGTCGACCTCGCCGGACCCGATCCCGGTCGGCAGCGAGGTGCAGTCGGCCGGCAGGTCGACCAGGACCCAGTGCCAGAACCCGCTCGGGGTCGGCGCGTCGGGGTCGAAGCAGGTCACGGTGTAGCTCTTGGTGCCCTCCGGGGCGCCCTCCCAGGACAGCTGGGGGAGGTGTTGCCGAGGTGGGCGACCTGGTCGTCCTTCAGCGGCTCGCCCTGGCGGACATCCTCGCTGGTCACGGTGAAGGACGGCACGGCGGGCAGCAGCTCGTACGGGTCGGGGCTGACGGGGCGGTCGAGTGAGCTCATGGCTCGGAACCTAGCCAGGAGGTGGTGCCCGGTCACCACCCGCCGGGTGGTCGGCGGGCCGGTGCGCGAGAGACTGGGTCCCATGGCCCCCGGTGACGACCTCGAGACCGCCGACCGCGCCGCGCCGCCGCCGTACCCCGTGGGCCTGCGGCTGGCGGGTCGCCGCGTGGTCGTGGTCGGCGGCGGGCACGTCGCCCAGCGCCGCGTGCCCACCCTGATCGGCGCCGGCGCCCACGTGGTGGTGGTCTCGCCCGAGGTCACCCCCGCGCTGGAGGGCCTCACCGCCGAGATCACCTGGGAGCCGCGCCGGTTCGAGGCGGCCGACCTCGACGACACCTGGTACGCGATCGCGGCCACCGACGACCCGGACGTCAACGCCGAGGTCCTGGCCGCGGCCGAGGAGCGCCGGGTCTTCTGCGTGCGTGCCGACGACGCCTCGACCGCGAGCGCCTGGACCCCGGCCGTCGGCCGGCACGGCGGGGTGACGGTGGCGGTGCTCGCCAACCGTGAGCCCCGGCTGTCGGCCCGGTTGCGCGACGAGATCATGGACGGCCTCCAGGACGGCCGGCTCACCGCCCGGTCCGGGCTCGACACCTCGGCCGGCGTGGTCCTGGTCGGTGGCGGGCCGGGCGACCCGGAGCTGTCCACCGTCGCGGCCCGGCGCGCCCTGGCCACCGCCGACGTCGTCGTCGCGGACCGCCTGGCGCCCCGCGAGCTGCTGGACGAGCTGGCGCCCGAGGTGGAGCTGGTCGACGTGGCCAAGCTGCCGCGGGGCCGCTCGGCCAGCCAGGAGCAGATCAACGAGCTCATCGTCGCCCGGGCGCTCGAGGGCAAGCGGGTGGTGCGGTTCAAGGGCGGCGACTCGTTCGTCTTCGGCCGCGGGTACGAGGAGGTGCTGGCCTGCGAGGCCGCCGGGGTGCCGGTCTCGGTGGTGCCGGGCCTGACCTCGGCCCTGGCCGTGCCTGCCCGGGCCGGGATCCCGGTCACCCACCGCGGTGTGGCCCACGAGCTGGTCGTGGTGTCCGGCCACCTGCCGCCGGGGCACCCCGGCTCCCTGGTCGACTGGGCCGCGCTCGGCCGGCTGCGCGGCACCGTGGTGCTGCTGATGGCCGTCGAGAACGCCGGTGCCATCGCGGCCGCGCTGGTCACGGGCGGGCGGGCGCCGACCACCCCGGTGGCGGTCCTGGTCGAGGGCACGCTGCCGGGGGAGCGCACCGTGCTGTCGACCCTGGCGGACCTCGACGCCGACCTGCGGGCCCACGCCGTACGCCCGCCGGCGATCATCGTGGTCGGGGAGGTCGTGGCCGTCGCCCGTCCCGACACCTACCCGCGGCCCCGGGACTGAGCCGGTGGCCGAGCTGATCGAGGTCGACGACCCGACCGACCCCCGCCTGGCCGACTACCGCGACCTGCGCGACGTCACGCTGCGCCGCCACCTCGAGGCCGAGCACGGGCTGTTCCTGGCCGAGGGGGAGAAGGTGGTGCGGCGCGCGGCCGAGGCCGGCTTCGCGGCCCGGTCCTTCCTGATGGCGCCGCGCTGGCTCGAGGGGCTGGACGACGTGCTGGCGGCCTCGCCGGCCCCGTGCTTCGTGGTGTCCGAGGCGCTGGCCGAGCAGGTCTCCGGCTTCCACGTGCACCGCGGCGCCCTGGCCTCCTTCGAGCGCCGGCCCCTGCCGGCGCTCGACGACGTGCTCGCGGGGGCCCGGTCGGTGCTGGTGCTGGAGGACCTCGTCGACCACACCAACGTCGGGGCGGCCTTCCGCAGCGGCGCCGCGCTCGGCTTCGACGCCGTCCTGCTCTCGCCGCGCTGCGCGGACCCGCTCTACCGCCGGGCGGTCAAGGTCGCGATGGGGGCGGTCTTCGCGCTGCCGTGGACGAGGCTCGACGACTGGCACGACGCGCTCCCGGCGCTGTCCGCGCGCGGGTTCACCACCGTCGCGCTGACCCTGGCCGGCGACGCGGTGCCGGTGGAGCAGGCGGTGGCCGGGCTGGACCGGGTCGCGCTGGTGCTCGGATCGGAGGGGCCGGGGCTCTCGGCGCGGTGGCAGGAGACGGCCGACCGGCGCGCGGTGATCCCGATGGCGGCCGGGATCGACTCGCTGAACGTGGCCGCCGCGGCCGCGGTGGCCTGCTACGTCACTGCGCGGCGGGCAGCAGCGGGATCGTGAGCCGCTGGCCGACCTCGATCACGTCGGGGTCGGTGATCGCCGGGTTGGCCGCCACCACGTCGTCGACGGTGGCCGAGGTCAGGCCGGCCAGGCCGCGCAGCACCGCGGTGAGGGTCTCGCCGCGCTCGACCTCGTGCACCACGAAGCCGGTGGACCGGGGGAAGCAGGTGACCGCCACGCGGTCGGCGTCCCGGTCTCCCGGACCGCCCCGGTCGGCGGAGACGCGTACGACCAGGCGGGTGCCGTCGGGCACCCGCTCGTCGAGGCGGACCTCCCCGGTGAAGTCGCCCGCGCCGACACCCCCGGCCCGGGTGGTGACGAAGGCCCGGGCGACCTCGTGGTCGCCGGCGGTGACGCGGACCTGGAGGGTCCCCTCGAACCCGCCGCCGACCCCCGCGACGGTGAAGGCCCGCCCGACGACGTCGTCGCGTGCGGGCTGGCGTACCTCGACCGTGTCGACCAGGGGCATGGCGCCATGCTGGCGCACCCGCGGCGCCAGGGGAAGGGGCGGTGTGGCGCTTCGAACACGTGATCGACGGAGCGCCTGCGGGCCGGTGTCGGTGGCAGCGCCTAGAGTCGGCGATGTGATGACCCGATGAGCAAGCTCGACGCCCAGCGCGCCCTGCGCGAGGCCCACTACGCACGCGGCGGCGCGACGCCCCCGCGTCCCGGCGCCACTCCCACCCAGAGCGCCAAGAAGACGGTCCGCACCCCCACGGAGCGACCGCCGGTCGCCCCCGAGGCCCCGGCCGCCGACGGCGCCGAGACCTCGACCGAGGCCCTGTGCGGTCACAAGGCGATCAGCGGGCGCACCTGCACCCGCGAGGCCGGCCACTCGGCCAAGAGCCACCGCTACGCCTGACCCGTCCGGTTACGGCTGGGTGACCGGCCAGTCGGGCGGGAAGTCGGCGGCGGCCTTGTCGTGGGCCTTCTGCAGCTTCTTGCGCGCCTTGGTCGGCAGCCGGTCGCCGAAGACCGTGCCCAGGGTGTGGTCGGTCTCGTGCTGCAGGCAGCGGGCCAGCATCCCGTCCCCGGTGAAGACGACCTCGGTCCCGTCCACGCCCTGACCGACGACCGTGGCGGTGTCCGGCCGGGCGCACTCGACGAACCCGCCCGGGAACGACAGGCAGCCCTCGTCGTCGACGTCGAGGCGCCGGTCCTTGCCCTCGGGCAGCTCCAGGCGTGGGTTGCAGACGACGCCGACCGTGCGCTCGCCCTCGTCGTCGGGGCAGTCGAAGACGAAGACCGCCTGGTCCACCCCGATCTGGCAGGCGGCGAGGCCGACGCCGTCGGCGGCGTACATCGTGGCCACCATGTCGGCCACCAGGGTCCTCAGCGTGTCGTCGAAGGCGACGACCGCGGCCTGGGGCCGGTGCATGACCGGGGTGCCCCAGCGGGTCATCGGACGGACCGTCCCGCCGTCGGGGAGGGGGCCGTGGGGCGCGTGGGGCGGGGTCTGCTCGGTCACGGGGACAGATCCTAGGCGCGCGTGCGCCGACGGCGCCGCCGGTGTGACCGGGGGAACGGGAACCGCTGTAGCACTGAGTGTAACTAGGAGTTACATTCAACCCATGTCCCTCCTCCAGACGCTGCGGCCCGGTGGCCGTCACGGGGTGCCGACCTCGGAGTCGCGCGACCCCATCGGGCTCGTGGTGGCCGGCCTCAACCGGCTGGCCCAGAGCGACCTCCTCGACCGCGTCGGACTGCGCAAGCAGGCCGAGCAGGCCGTCTTCACCGTCACGCGGACCGGCTTCCGCTCGGTCACCACGGCGAGCCGGACGTTCGCCCGCGCCGGGTCGGCCGCTCGTCCGGGCACCCGGGTGCCGCCCGCGCCGCGGACCGGGGTCTTCGACCTGACCCCGACCGAGGACGAGCAGATGCTGGTCGACCTCGTCTCCGAGTACGCCGCCGAGGTGCTGCGGCCCGCGGCGACGGAGGCCGACGAGGCGTGCGAGGCGCCCGGGCCGGTCCTCAAGGCCGGCCTCGAGATCGGTCTGCCCGTGCTGGGCGTCCCGGAGGAGCTGGGGGCATCTCCGAGGAACGCTCCGCCATGGCCGCGACCCTGGTCGCCGAGGCTCTCTCGCACGGCGACATGGGCCTGGCCGTGGCCGCCCTCGCCCCCGGGTCGGTCGCGACCGCGCTGGGCCTGTGGGGCACCGAGGCCCAGCAGCAGACGTACCTGCCGTCCTTCACCGACGGCGACGTCCCCGCCGCCGCGCTCGCGCTCACCGAACCCGCGGTCCTCTTCGACGTCCTGGCCCCGGCGACCACCGCCGTACGGGAGGCCGACGGCGGGTTCCGCCTCGACGGGCTCAAGTCGGCCGTGGTCCGGGGCGCCCAGGCCGAGCTGTTCGTCGTCGGCGCCGAGCTCGACGGGTCACCGTGCCTGTTCCTGGTGGAGTCGTCGACGCCCGGGCTCGTCGTCGAGTCCGACCCGGCGATGGGCGTCCGCGCCGCCTCGCTCACCCGGCTGCACCTCGACGGTGTGCAGGTCCCGGCCGAGGCCCTGCTCGGCGAGGCCGACGGCTCCACCTACACCGAGTGCGTGCGCCTGTCGCGGATCGCGTGGTGCGCGCTCGCGGTCGGCACCGGCCAGGCCGTGCTCGACTACGTCACGCCCTACGTCAAGGACCGGGAGGCGTTCGGCGAGCCGATCGCCCACCGCCAGTCGGTCGCGTTCATGGTCGCCGACATCGCGATCGAGCTGCAGGCGATGCGCCTGCTGACCTACAAGGCCGCCGGGCACGTCGCCGCCGGCAGGGACGCCGCGCGCTCGACCGCGCTGGCGCGCAAGGCGTGCGCCGACAAGGGCATGCGGATCGGTCTCGACGGCGTCCAGCTGCTCGGGGGGCACGGCTTCGTCAAGGAGCACCCGGTGGAGCGGTGGTACCGCGACCTGCGGGCCGTCGGAGTCATGGAAGGAAGCGTGATGATCTAGTGATCAGCCTCGACGAGCCGAAGAAGTTCCGGCCGCTGGTCGGCCAGGCCCACCAGGTCGCGATGAACATGCTGCGCCCGGTGTCGCGCAAGTACGACAAGGGCGAGCACGAGTACCCCCGCGAGCTCGACATGCTCGCCTCGATGATCGACGGGTTGTCGGAGTCCGGCGCCGCCGAGGGTGCCGGCGCGAACGGCGTCGGGCGCGGTGACGACGCGAAGGCCGACAAGCGCACCTCGACCGGCGGCACCAGGAACGGCGCCAACCTCGCCTCGGTCCTCTCGATCGCCGAGATGTGCTGGGGCGACGTGGGGCTGCTGCTGTCGATGCCGCGCCAGGGCCTGGGCAACTCGGCCATCGCCTCGGTGGCCGACGACGAGCAGCTCGAGCGCTTCGCCGGCGTCTGGGCCGGGATGGCGATCACCGAGCCGGGCACCGGCTCGGACTCCGCCAACATCCGTACGACCGCCCGCCTCGACGGCGACGAGTACGTCATCGACGGCGAGAAGATCTACGTCACCGCCGGCGACCGCGCCGACCACATCGTGGTGTGGGCCAGCCTGGACCGCGACCTCGGCCGGGCCGCCATCAAGTCCTTCGTGGTGCCCAAGGGCACTCCGGGCATGCGGGTGGACCGGCTGGAGCACAAGCTCGGGATCAAGGCCTCCGACACCGCCACGATCATCTTCGAGGACTGCCGGGTGCCGGCCGCGAACCTCCTCGGGAGTCCGGAGGTGGACACCAAGCAGGGCTTCGCCGGCGCGATGGCGACCTTCGACAACACGCGGCCGCTGGTCGCCGCGATGGCCGTGGGCTGCGCCCGGGCCTCGCTGGACCTCACCCGGGACCTGCTCGCGCAGGCCGGCGTCGAGGTCGACTACGACCGGCCCGCACAGAACCAGTCCGCCGCGGCGGCCCGGCTGCTGGAGATGGAGGCCGACTGGGAGGGTGCGTACCTGCTCACCCTGCAGGCCGCCTGGATGGCCGACAACAAGCAGCCCAACTCGCTGGAGGCCTCGATGGCCAAGGCGAAGGCCGGCCGCGTGGGCTCGGCGGTCACGCTCGGCTGCGTCGAGCTGGCCGGGTCGATCGGCTACTCCGAGACCGAGCTGCTGGAGAAGTGGGCCCGGGACTCGAAGATCCTCGACATCTTCGAGGGCACCCAGCAGATCCAGCAGCTGATCGTGGCCCGCCGCGTGCTGGGCCTGACCAGCGCCCAGCTG
Organism: Nocardioides aquaticus; assembly: GCF_018459925.1. Classification (NCBI taxonomy): domain Bacteria; kingdom Bacillati; phylum Actinomycetota; class Actinomycetes; order Propionibacteriales; family Nocardioidaceae; genus Nocardioides; species Nocardioides aquaticus. Next base: position 2,500,479 of record NZ_CP075371.1, on the reverse strand, counting down.
CGCTGACCACGCGTCGAGACCCCGCGCCGACGGCGCGGGGTCCCCGGACCGCGCCCGGGGAGGGGACATGGGGCCTCCTCCCCGGGCGCTCCCGCGTCAGGAGACCTGGCGGAACGGGTCGTGCTCGGCCAGGAGCTTCTCCACCCGGGCCCCGTCGAGGCGGTGGACGACCGCCTGGTTCTCCTGGTTGTCGCGCACGCACTTGGCCAGCGTGAACGCCGAGGTGGTCAGGAACAGGGTGCCCAGGGCCAGGAAGGCCCGCACCCAGGGGTCGACCGGCAGGTACAGCACGGCGACGACCATGGCCAGCAGCGCGACGCCGAACGACAGCGCGGCCTGGACGAAGAAGGCGTTGGTGTTCTTGGACGAGGTGTGGTGGTTGCTCATGGCTCCACCCTCGCCCCGGGCGGGGTGCGCACGCGCCCGTCGTCCTACCCGGGTGGGCTGAGTACAACCGCTCGTCCGCGTGGCAGGGTGGCGCCATGGCGACCCCCCGTACGGCCGAGCGCCGCACCGAGACCATCGTGACGGTGCTCAACGACGCGTTCGCGTCGTTGATGGAGCGCGACCCCGCAGCGTTCCGCACGAAGTTCCGCAAGATGGCCGCCGACCCGCACTCGTTCTACCGCGGCACGGCCTGCCTGTTCTACGCCGACGTGACCCGCGACCCGGACCCGTTCTGCGACGAGCGCAGCGGCCGGATCTGGGTGCACGGCGACCTGCACGTCGAGAACTTCGGGACCTACCTCAACGCCGACGGCCGGATGGTCTTCGACGTCAACGACTTCGACGAGGCCTATCTCGGCCGGTTCACCTGGGACCTCCAGCGCTTCGCGGCCTCGCTGGCGCTGACCGGGTGGCAGAAGGCGCTGCCCGAGGAGGACGTGCGCCGGCTGATCGGTCGCTACGTCCGGGCCTACCTGTCCCAGATCGACGCCTACCGCGACACGGAGAACGACGAGGACTTCGCGCTCACGCTCGGCAACACCGAGGGCCCGATCCGGGCCGCGCTGCTCGAGGCCCGCGGCCAGACGCGTCGCGGCCTGGTCGGCGGCCAGACGCTGGTCGGCGAGGACGGCGGGCGTCGGTTCGCCGAGCACCCCACGGTGCGGCAGCTGTCCAAGACCGAGCGGGCCAAGGTCGCTCGCGCCTTCGAGCAGTACCTCGAGACGATCCCCGCGGACAAGCGCCACGACCGCCCGCTCTTCTACGACGTCCTCGACATCGTCGGCAAGTCCGGGTTCGGCATCGGCAGCGCCGGGCTCCCGGCGTACAACGTGCTGGTCGAGGGCTACAGCCAGGCGTTGGAGAACGACGTGCTGCTGTCGATGAAGCAGGCCAACGTGCCGGCGGTCAGCCGTTACGCCGAGGACGACTCGATCGAGCAGTACTTCGAGAACGAGGGCCACCGCACGGTGGTCAGCCAGCGCGCGCTGCAGGCGCACACCGACCCGTTGCTGGGCTACACCTCGCTCGACGGCGCGGGGTTCGTGGTCGCCGAGGTGTCGCCCTACGAGGTCGACCTCGAGTGGGGCGGGCTGATCGAGCCCGACGAGATCGCCGGGGTCGTCGACCTGCTCGGGCGGGCCACCGCGAAGATCCACTGCGCCTCCGACGAGGACAGCGACCAGGACCTCGTCGACTTCCAGGTCGAGCAGGCCGTCGCCGACTGCGTCGAGGGCCGCCGGCGCGAGCTGGTCGACTGGGTCACCGACTTCGGTCTCGGCTACGCCGACCAGGTCCGCGAGGACCACGCGCACTTCGTCGAGGCCTTCCGCTCCGGCGCGATCGGCGTCGCGTCGACCTGACCTGACCTGACCGGGACGGGACCGGCCCGGGGCAGCGGCCCGGTGGGTACGGTCGGGGCGTGGACTTCCTGCAGGAGAACCCCGGTCACGACCTCACCTACGACGACGTCTTCATGGTGCCCCGGCACTCGGACGTCACCAGTCGCTACGACGTCGACCTGACCACCCGCGACGGCACCGGGGCGACGATCCCGGTCGTCGTGGCCAACATGACCGCGATCGCCGGTCGCCGCATGGCCGAGACCGTGGCGCGTCGCGGCGGGCTGGTGGTCGTCCCGCAGGACATCCCGACCGGCGTCGTCGCCGACGTCGTGTCGTTCGTGAAGTCCCGCCACCTCGTGCTGGACACCCCCATCGAGCTGCGCCCCGACCAGACGGTGGCCGAGGCGCTCTCCCTGATCCCCAAGCGTGCCCACCGGGCCGCGGTCGTGGTCGAGGACGGCCGGCCGGTCGGGGTGGTCGCCGCCTCCGATTGCGCCGACGTCGACCGCTTCGCCCAGGTCGGCTCGGTGATGCGTCCGGCCTCGGCCACCATCAGCGCCGACGCGGACCCGCGGGCGGCCTTCGACCTGATCGACGCCGCCCGCGCGCCGCTGGCCGTCGCGGTGCACCCGGACGGCCGGCTCGCCGGCGTGCTCACCCGCACCGGGGCGCTGCGAGCGACCCTGTACGCCCCCGCGGTCGACGCTCGGGGCGGGCTGCGGGTCGCGGCCGCGGTCGGGGTCAACGGCGAGGTCGCCACCCGCGCCAAGGAGCTGCTCGAGGCCGGCGCGGACTGCCTCGTCGTCGACACCGCCCACGGCCACCAGGGCCGGATGCTCGAGGCGCTGGCCGCCGTGCGCGGGCTGGACCCGCAGGTCCCGGTCGTCGCCGGCAACGTGGTCTCCGCCGAGGGCACCCGCGCGCTGATCGAGGCCGGGGCCGACGTGGTCAAGGTCGGGGTCGGGCCCGGTGCGATGTGCACGACCCGGATGATGACCGGCGTCGGGCGCCCGCAGTTCTCGGCGGTCCTCGAGTGCGCGGCCGCGGCCCGGGAGCTGGGCGGCCACGTCTGGGCCGACGGGGGAGTGCGCCACCCGCGCGACGTCGCGCTCGCGGTCGCTGCCGGGGCGGCCTCGGTGATGGTCGGGTCCTGGTTCGCCGGCACGCACGAGTCGCCCGGCGACCTCGTCGAGGACGGCCAGGGCCGGTCGTACAAGGTGTCCTTCGGGATGGCCTCGGCCCGCGCCGTCGCGCACCGCACCGCGTCGGAGTCGGCCTACGACCGGGCCCGCAAGGGTCTGTACGAGGAGGGGATCAGCTCGTCGCGGATGTACCTCGACCCCGCCCGCCCCGGCGTGGAGGACCTCATCGACCAGATCTGCTCCGGTCTCCGCTCGGCCTGCACCTACGCCGGGGCCAGCACGCTCGAGGAGCTGCACGAGCGGGCGCTGATCGGTGTGCAGTCGGCGGCCGGGTTCACCGAGGGCCGCCCGCTGGCGACCTCCTGGTGAGGCCCGGGGGCTAGCGCTGCCGGTCGGCGTCGATGTAGGACACCGCGCGCAGGAACAGCCCGGCCGAGGTGACCTTGGCGGCACCCGCGAGCGCCGGGTCGGGGCCCTCGACCTCGTAGCCGGCGGCGGCCGCGATCTCGGTGCAGGCGGTGACCGAGTCGGACACGACGGCCGGGTCCAGGCTCCACGTCACCTCGAAGCGGCGCTGGCGGTCCGGCGTGCGGTCCTGCCCGGGGAGCTCCCAGGCGGCCATCGTCACCGGCAGGGTGCTCGACTCGCAGACCAGGAACCACTCCCGACGTGAACGGCTGCCGGCGTCGATCGGGACGTGCTGGATCCGCCCGGGCATCTCCAGCTCGTCGTCGGTGTCCTCGGCGAAGACGACCGCCGAGCGGCTCATCTCGGCGAGACGTCGCCAGCGCAGGGCCGCACCGGCGAAGAACGACGTGGTCTGGAAGCCGCCGAGGATGCGCCGCCGGTCGTTGGTCGCGCAGTACTCGTCCTCGATGGCGTGGGACAGCGACTGCAGGGTGCGCTTGGTCATCTGGTGCGGCATCAGCTCGGGGTGGCGGGTGCGCAGCAGCGAGTAGACCGAGTCCCCGACACGGCGCAGCGTGTGCGCGTCGGCGACGGCCTGCTCGAGACGCACGCCGCGGTCGCGGGCGGCCAGCACCCGGCGTACGGCGGCGACGTCGCTCTCGCGGTAGCGCCGGTGGCCCGAGGGCAGCCGGGACGGCTCGGGGAACCCGTGGCGCTGCTCCCACATCCGCAGCGTGCCGGCCGCGACGCCGGTGCGGGCGGCGAGGTCGCCGACGGTGAGGGTGGCGTCGTCGTTCATGTCTTCGATGCTCATAGCGTGGCCTCCTGTCCGCGTGGGATGACGGACGGCCGCCCCAGGACCGGAGAAATGTGACGGGGCCGGCAGCAGCCGGCCCCGTCGGGCACCTCGGGGGAAGGTGTTGGGACCACCGTACTTCGACAGGGCGTGTAGATCTACGTTGAAGTTCTCACCCCTCCGGGCAGGGTCACCCCGGTCAGGGGCCCGGTGGGGGTGGCGGTCTCAGTCGCGCGAGCTGCGTGCGGTGCGGCCGCGGACGACGCCGACGAAGGTCTGCACGTCGGGTCCGTCGACGTCGAGCGGCCAGACGAGGCCGACCTGGGTCGGCGGCAGGTCGGTGACCGGGCGGTAGGTGACGTCGCGCCGGTGGTGCAGGCGGGCCAGGGCCATCGGCAGCACGACCACGCCCGAGCCCGAGGCGGCGACCTCGACCGCGTCCGGGACCTCCATCGGGGGCCAGGGCAGCTGCTCGACCGTGGGGCGCCACCCCGAGCGCTCCGGCAGGACGAGCTGCTCGTCGGCCAGCTCCTCGGTGGTGACCTCGTCGGCGACCGTCACGACGTGGTCGAGGGCGACCACGACCACGGGCTGCTCGTCGTAGAGCGCGATGCAGTGCAGGCCGTCGCGGTCGACCGGCAGACGGGCCAGGACCATGTCGGCCCGCCCCTCGCGGACGACCTGCTCCTGGTCGGCCTCCTCGACCGGCACCAGGACCAGGGTGCGGCGGGAGCGCTCGCGGAACCGCTGCGCCCACTTGTCGGGCGTCGAGCCGGTCACGAAGGCGACCCGGAAGGGCTCGCTGGGGACCTCGACGGCCGGTGGGCGCGGCTGCTCGTGCGGACGGGGACGCGGCTTGTCCCTGACCGCCGGGGGCCGGCGCCGCTCGCGACGCGCGGGGGAGGAGGAACGGGGCACCGGTCGAGCCTAGGACACGCCCCGGGAGCCGGCGGCCGTCCTCCGACGCTGGTCGACGGCGCCACCGTGCCCTAGGTTCGGCAGCACGGCTCGTGGAGGTGGCGATGACCCGTCTGGTGGTGTGCTGCGACGGCACCTGGAACACCGCGCGCAAGGCCGCGCCGACCAACGTGGTGCGGCTGCACCGGGCGCTGGCCGCGCACGGCCCGGACGGGGTCGCCCAGCGCGGGCACTACGTCGAGGGCGTCGGCACCCGCCCGCTCGAGCGGCTGGTCGGCGGCGTGTTCGGCCTCGGCCTGTCGGCCAACGTCCAGGACGCCTACGCCTTCCTCGTCGAGCACTTCGAGCCCGGGGACGAGCTGTTCCTGGTCGGGTTCAGCCGGGGCGCCTACACCGCCCGCAGCCTGGCCGGCCTGGTGCGCAACGTCGGCGTGCTGCGGCGCGAGCACGCGGACCGGCAGGACGAGGCGTACGCGCTCTACCGCGACCGCGCAGAGCACCCGAGCGGTGAGGTGTCGACCGAGTTCCGGGCCCGGTTCTCCCACGAGTCGAGGGTCCGTGCCGTCGGCGTCTGGGACACCGTGGGTGCGCTGGGCATCCCGCTGGGCCGCCTGGAGGCCGTGCGCTGGGTCAACCGCCGGTGGCGCTTCCACGACACGGCCCTGAGCCGCCGGGTGGACGCCGCCTTCCACGCCGTGGCGGTCGATGAGCGGCGCAGGCCGTTCGTGCCGACGCTGTGGCAGGACGACCCGGCCGCGGCGGCGGAGGGCAGGCGGGTCGAGCAGGTCTGGTTCGCGGGCGTGCACTGCGACGTCGGTGGCGGGTACCCCGGGCACGGCCTCTCCGACGTGGCCCTGCTCTGGATGGCCGACCGGCTCACCGAGTGCGGCCTCGGGCTCGACCCGGACGCGCTGTCCCCGCCCGGGGTCGACCCGGACCCGCTGGGCCCCGTGCACGACTCCCGGACCGGGGTGCACCGGCTGACCCGTCCGGTCACCCGCGCCCTCGGGGCGGTCGCCCCCGGGTCCGAGCTGGCCGCCTCCTCCGCGGTCGAGCGCCGCGAGCAGGACCCGGCGTACGGCGCCAACCTCGGCGCCTACCTGGCCCGCCCCGACGCCCGTGTCCGCCCCGTCCGCACCCGCCGAGATGACGCTTCCGGACAGCCGAGGTGACGCTCGCGGACAGCCGAGATGACGCTCGCGGACATCCGAGGACACGCTTCCGGCACCCTGGGGGCGTGGCCGAGTCGACGCACCAGGTCCGGTTCCGCGGCGCGACGGTGGTCAAGACCTTCTCCCTGCGGCACGGCGACGAGGCCGAGCGCGAGTGGACCAACCTGGTCCTGCTGGACCGCTGGGCCCCGGGATCGGCTCCGCGGCCCGTCTCTCGCGAGGTCGCCGACGGCGCCGTCCGGGTCACCATGAGCAGGGTCCCCGGGGTGCCGCTCGCCGGCACACCACTGACGGGGGCACGGCTGCGCGCCGCCCTCGACGCCCTGGTCCGGATGCGTACGGCCGTGCCGCCCGCCGTGCTCGCCACGTTGCCACCGCGTCGCTCGGGCCCGGTCGAGATGGCGGCGCACCTGCACGCCGCGCTGGGCGCGACGTCGTACGCCGGTGACGCCGTCGTCGGTGAGGCGCTCGTCGCGGCCGGGGACTGGCTCTCGAAGGAGCCGGTGGCGCCGCCGACGCCGGAGGAGCTGATGCTGACCCACGGCGACGGGAACCTGGCCAACCTCGTCTGGGACGGCTCGACCTGCCGGGTCGTCGACCACGAGGACGGCGGCGTGGGTGACCTGCCGTACGAGGTGGCCGACCTCGTCGAGCACGTCACGGTCGTGCTGCCGGGCCTGCTCGCCGAGGACGGGCTCCGCACCCACCTCGACCGGCTCGGCCTGCTGACGGGGCCCGCGGCGACCCGACTGGCACAGCGGCGGGCGCTGCTGGCGACCTTCTGGCTGGTGATGCTGCTCCCGGGCAACAGGGGTCACCACCGCAACCCGCCGGGCAGCGACCGCGCCCAGGCCGTACGCCTCCTCGAGCACCTCGCCGCGCTGGGGTGAGGTGTCCGGAACCGTCATCTCGAGGCGCCGCGAGCGTCATCTCGGCTGTCCGGGAGCGTCATCTCGGCCGGGACCGAAGTGCAGGGCGCGGGAGCGCCGTTCAGCCGGGCCTCGTGGATAGGGTCGATCACCCACCTGCTGCTCCGCGAGGCGAATCGGGTCGCCCGGGTGGGCCCCACCCAGATCTGTGCCGAACGGGGGACCCATGTCATCGCCGCCGCCCGACCGACTTGCCAGCCTGCCCGAGCCGCTGGGGCTCTGGACGGACCGGGTGCTGGACCGGCCGCGGGTCGTCGGTCGGGCGCCGTCGTCCAGGATGGCGTCCGCCCTCGGGCGGGGTGTGCACCGTCTCGAGGACGCCGCACGACGGCGGTGGTTCCTGAAGTCCGAGCCTCGGCAGCACGCCTGGGACGCCGAGGTCCGTGCCTACCGCCGGTGGGTACCCGCTCTGGGTGACCTCGCCCCGTCCCTGCTCGACGCCGACTCCGACCTGCGGGCATTGATCGTCTCCGAGCTGCCTGGACAGCCCCCGAGCGTGCCCACTCCGCACCACCACTACCAGGCGGGAGCCCTGCTCAAGCGACTCCACGGGTCGATGCCGGCGCGTCCACGGCCCGCGGAGTTCGGCGGTCGCGGGGTGCTGGAGAAGATGAGGCGCGACTTCCCGCACGTGCTGACCCCCGAGGAGCACGACTTCGCGGTGACCCGGGCCGACCAGCTGAACGTGACGCCGGAGCCCGTGAACGTCCCCAGCCACGGTGACTACCGCGTCGGCAACTGGCTGGTGGACCGGGACGACGTGCTGAGGGTGATCGACTTCGGCAACGCCCGGTGGGCCCCGCCCGCCGCCGACCTGTCCGCGCTGGCGTACGGGCTGTGGTGGGACGACCCGGGTTCGCGACAGGCGTTCGCCCGTGGCTACGGCGAAGCCGACCTCCACGAGCAGCAGCGCTTCGTGGTCCCTCGACTCGGTGTCCGCGCGGCGCTTCAGGTCTACCGAGGCCACCAGTTCGGTCTGGCAGACAAGGTCGCCCGTGGCCGGCACCGACTCGGCCGGCTGCTGCACGACCACGACTGACGCCGGCCGCGCCCCGCCGGTGGGCGGGAGCGGAGTGCCGACCGCGTCCAGGCCGTACGCCTCCTCGAGCACCTCGCCGCGCTGGGGTGAGGTGTCCGGAACCGTCATCTCGAGGCGCCGCGAGCGTCATCTCGGCTGTCCGGGAGCGTCATCTCGGCCGGGACGGCAGAAGGACCAGGCCGATGACCTGGTCCTTCGTCGGTGTCCGAGGGGGGACTTGAACCCCCACGCCCTAATACGGGCACTAGCACCTCAAGCTAGCGCGTCTGCCAATTCCGCCACCCGGACGAGTGCGGGCGCAACGTTAGCAAAGGCCGCGGCCCGGTCCCGCATCGGGCGGGTGGAGCGCAGGTGCCACGATGAGGCCATGAGCAGCCACGGCGACCAGACGACCGGCGACGGCACCCCGACGGGCCCCCGCGACCCGGGCTACGACCCGGCGGCGGAGGTCGTCGAGACCTGCCGCGACCTGATCCGGATGGACACCTCCAACTACGGCGACGCCGACGGGCCGGGGGAGCGCAAGGCCGCCGAGCACGTCGCCGCGCTGCTCGACGAGGTCGGCATCTCCTCTCAGCTGGTCGAGGCCGAGCCGGGCCGGACCTCCCTGATCGCGCACTGGGGCGGGGCGGACCGCTCGCGCACCGACGCCCTGCTGCTGCACGGCCACCTCGACGTCGTGCCGGCCGAGGCCGCCGACTGGCAGGTCGACCCGTTCAGCGGCGAGGTCCAGGACGGCTACGTCTGGGGCCGCGGCGCGGTCGACATGAAGGACTTCGACGCGATGCTGCTCTCGGTGGTCCGCGCCCGTGCCCGCGCCGGCGCGGTCCCCGACCGTCCGGTGGTGCTGGCGTTCACCGCCGACGAGGAGGCCGGCGGGCACAAGGGCGCCGAGGTCCTCGTCCGTGAGCACGCCGACCAGCTCGAGGCCTGCACCGAGGCCGTGGGGGAGGTCGGCGGCTGGAGCGCGACCGTGCGCGGGCGCCGGGTCTACCTGATCGAGGCCGCGGAGAAGGGGATGGCCTGGATGCGGCTCACCGCACGGGGCCGCGCCGGCCACGGCTCGATGATGAACCACGACAACGCCGTCACCGACCTCGCCGGCGCGATCGCGCGGATCGGGTCCTACGAGTGGCCGGTCCGGCTGACGCCGGCGATGCAGACGCTGCTGGCCGCGGTCGCCGACCTCGCCGGCACCGAGGCCACGCCGGCCAACGCCGAGTCGCTGGTCGAGGAGTTCGGCGGCGCCGCCCGGATGCTCGGCGCCGTGATCCGCAACACCGCCAACCCGACCATGCTCAGTGCCGGCTACAAGGTCAACGTGGTCCCGCAGGAGGCCACCGCGCACGTCGACGGCCGGTTCCTGCCGGGCTTCGAGGACGAGTTCTTCGACACCCTCGCCGCGCTGTGCGGGGACACGGTCGACATCGACTTCGTCAGCCACCAGAAGCCGTGGGAGACGCCGTACGAGGGCGCGCTGGTCGACGCCATGGGCCGCTCGCTGCTGGCCGAGGACCCCGGGGCGCTCGTCGCGCCGTACCTGATGAGCGGGGGCACCGACGCCAAGCACTTCACCCGGCTGGGGATGCGGTCGTACGGGTTCGCCCCCCTGCGGCTGCCCGACGACCTCGACTTCACTGCGCTCTTCCACGGCATCGACGAGCGTGTGCCGGTCGACGCGCTGGAGTTCGGGTCGCGGGTGCTCGACCGGTTCCTCGACGAGGTCTGACACGCGCGGGCGGCCTCCCGACTTGAACGTCGGGGGCTCGGTCGGCAGGGTGGACGACGTCCAGCCCCCCATCGGAAGGAGAGCGACATGCTCACCCTCACCGAGAACGCCAGCACCATCGTGAAGGACCTGAACGACCAGATCGCGACCGACCAGGGCCTGCCCGAGGCCGGCCTGCGCATCTCCGGCGAGGACGGCCCCGAGCCGTCGTTCGCGGTCAGCGCCGCCGACCAGCCCGCCGCCACCGACCAGGTCGTCGAGCAGGACGGGGCGAAGGTCTTCCTGGACGAGATCGCCAGCGCGCAGCTCGACGACAAGGTGCTCGACGCCAGCGTCGACGAGGCCGGCAACGTCGCGTTCGCCCTGGGTCTCCAGGCCTGAGCCTGGTCCCCGCCCCGTCAGGGGGTGCTGCGCCGCAGCGCCGCAGCCGGCCTAGAAGAACGTGGGTCGCAGCTGCCGGATGATCTTGCGGCGCAGCACCACCCGACGGGTCCCGTCGGACCCGATCCGCACCCGGTCGAGCTCCCAGCCGCCGTGCTCGGCCCGCTCGACCAGCAGCTTGGTGACCACGCCGCGGGGGAACTCGCGGTCGAAGGTGACCTTGTCGAACTCCCACTCCACCGCGCGCCCGGGCGGACGTCGACCCGCCCGGCTCACCGCGAGGCCTCCGAGACGTCGTCGAGCGCGGTCGCGATCTCGCGGGGAAGCGTCTTGGCCTCCGTGCCGAGGGCGGCCGTGAGCTGGGCGGCCGTGCGCGAGCCGAGGATCGGGGCCGTCACCCCGTGGCGGTCACGGACCCACACCAGGGCCACCTCCAACGGGGTCCACCCGAGGCCGTCCGCGGCGCGGGCGACCGCCTCCACCACGCGGGCGCTGTCCTCGTCGAGGTAGGCCCCCACGAAGCCGGAGAAGACCGGCGACGCCCCGCGCGAGTCCGACGGCGTGCCGGCGCGGTACTTCCCGGTCAGCACCCCCCGTCCCAGCGGTGACCAGGGCAGCACCCCGAGCCCGAGGGCGTCGGCGGCCGGCAGCACCTCGTGCTCGACGGTGCGGTTCAGCAGCGAGTACTCGACCTGGGTCGAGACCAGCGGACTGCGTCCCGGGCCCGCCTGCTGCCAGGTCGCGGCGCGGGCGGTCTGCCAGCCGGCGTAGTTGGAGATCCCGACGTACGCCGCGCGCCCGGTCGCCACGGCGTGGTCCAGCGCGGCCAGGGTCTCCTCCATCGGGGCCGAGGCCGACCAGGTGTGCACCTGCCAGAGGTCCACGTGGTCGACGCCCAGGCGGGCGAGCGAGGCGTCCAGGGTGCGCAGCAGGTGACGCCGCGAGGTGTCCACGACGCGGGCGCCGGAGCGACGGGAGATCCCGGCCTTGGTGGCGATCACGACGTCGTCGCGGTCCACGACCCTGCCGATCAGGGAGCCCAGCAGGGTCTCCGAACCGCCGTCGGTGTAGCCGGCGGCGGTGTCGACCAGGGTGCCGCCGGCCCCCACGAAGGCGGTCAGCTGCTCGCGAGCCTCGTGCTCGTCGGTGTCGGCGCCCCAGGTCATCGTCCCGAGCCCGAGCCGCGAGACCGACAGACCGCTGCTCCCGAGGCGTCGCTGCTGCATGGGCGCAACCGTAGCGATCCGCGCGCCGCCCGCCGACGCGACCCGCACGCGGTCTAGGGTCCTGACCGTGTCGGACCTGTTCGAAGCCCTGGTGCTGGGGGTGATCCAGGGACTGACCGAGTTCCTGCCCATCTCCAGCAGCGCCCACCTCCGGATCTTCCCCGAGCTGTTCGGCTGGGGTGATCCGGGCGCCGCCTTCACCGCGGTGGTGCAGATCGGCACCGAGCTGGCGGTGCTGATCTACTTCCGCCGCGACATCTGGCGGATCGGCTCGACGTGGGCGCGTTCCCTGGTCAAGCCGGAGCTGCGCGGGCAGCTGGACGCCCGGATGGGCTGGTACATCATCGTCGGCTCGCTGCCCATCGTGGTGCTCGGCCTGTTCTTCGAGGACGCCATCGACCGCCAGCTGCGCAGCCTGTGGATCATCGGCACCACCCTGATCGTGCTCGGGATCGTGCTCGGCCTGGCCGACCGCTACGGCGCCAACGACCGCGGGCTGAACAAGCTGGGGCTCAAGCACGCCGTGCTGATGGGCGCCGCCCAGGCCGCGGCGCTCGTCCCCGGCGTGTCCCGCTCCGGGGCCACGATCTCCATGGGCCGCGCGCTCGGCTACGAGCGCGCGGACGCCACCCGCTACGCCTTCCTGCTGGCCATCCCGGCCGTGGTCGGCGCGGGTCTCTACAAGCTCAAGGACGTGCCCGGCTCCGACAACCCGTACGGCTGGGGGCCGACGCTGCTGGCCACCGTCGTGTCGTTCGTGGTCGGGTACGCCGCCATCGCCTGGCTGCTGCGCTACGTCTCGACCCGCTCCTACACCCCGTTCGTGGTCTACCGGGTGCTGCTCGGCGCCGGCGTGCTGCTGCTCGTCGCCTTCGGCGTGCTCCAGGCCTGAGCCCGCCCGGCGCCTAGCATCGGCGGATGACCGCCCCCACGCCCTACCTCACGTTCCCGGGCACGGCCCGCGACGCCCTGGCCTTCTACGGCGACGTGTTCGGCTGCTCGGTCCAGGTCCACACCTTCTCCGAGATGTCGAGGACCGACGGTCCGGACGACGCCGTCGCCCACGGGTACCTCACCGGCGGGCCCGTGGCCCTGTTCGCGGCGGACGCCGCGAGCGACGAGCGCGCCTTCCGTGCCGAGGGCCTGCTGTTCTCGCTCCTGGGCACCGCGCCCGCGGCCACGCTGCGGCAGTGGTTCTCCGACCTCTCCGCGGGGGGTCGGGTGGTGGACGCGCTGCAGCAGCGCCCGTGGGGCGCCTGGGACGGTCAGGTGGTCGACCGGCACGGCCTGACCTGGCTCATCGGCTTCGAGGACGACCCCGACGCCTGAGGCTCACAGCCAGCCGGAGCGCTTGAAGAACCACCACAGCACGCCGGCGATGCCGAACATCAGCGCCAGCGCGTAGGCGTACCCGTAGGTCCAGTGCAGCTCGGGCATGTGGTCGAAGTTCATCCCGTAGATGCCGGCGATCAGGGTCGGGACCACGACCAGGGCGGCGCCGGCGGAGATCTTGCGCATGTCGTCGTTCTGCTGGACCGAGATCCGGGCCAGGGAGGCGTCGAAGGCGGTGGACAGCAGGGAGTCCAGGCCGTCGACCGCGTCCGCGGCCTGGGCGAGGTGGTCGGAGACGTCGCGGAAGAACGGCGAGGCCTCCTGACGGATGCCGGGCACCTCGCCCACCGAGAACCGTCGCATCGGCTCGCGCAGCGGCAGCACCGCGCGCCGCACCTCGCTGATCTCGCGCTTGAGCACGTAGATCCGGTTCGAGTCGTCGGTACGGGCGGGGGAGAAGACCGAGGACTCGACCTCGTCCACGTCGACCTGCAGCGCGTCGACCACGGCCACGTAGTCGTCGACGACCTGGTCGCACACCGCGTAGACCACCGCGGAGGGACCGTGGGTCAGCACCTGCTCCTCCCCCTCGAGGTAGGTGCGGGCGCTCTGCAGTCCGGAGCCGTCGCCGTGACGGACGGTCACCACGAAGTGGGCGCCGACGAAGAGGCTGATCTCACCGGTCTCGACGGCGTCGTCGGCATCCACGTACCAGAGCGTCTTGAGGACCAGGAAGAGCCCGTCGCCGTAGCGCTCGAGCTTGGGGCGCTGGTGGGCCTTGACCGCGTCCTCGACGGCGAGCGGGTGCAGGTCGAAGGCGCCGGCGACGTGGGAGAGCTCCTCGGCCGTCGGCTCGTGCAGCCCGATCCAGACGAAGTCGTGGGCGCCCTCGACCTCCGAGCGCAGCGCCGCGTAGTCGTGCGGCTCGACGTCGAGCTCCTGGCGGCACCCGTCGCGGTAGACGGCGCTGTCGACGATCACCGGGCCACGGTAGGCCCGGGCCGCGCGGGCACGCCACCGGGCGCGCCCTAGGCTCGCGGCCATGGCCACCGTCATCCTCGTCCGCCACGGCCGCACCAGCGCGAACGCCAGCGGCACCCTGGCGGGGCGGACGCCCGGGGTCCGTCTGGACGAGACCGGCGTCGGCCAGGCCCGGCGCACCGCCGAGCGGCTCGGGCCCGTGCCGCTCGCCGGTGTCGTCAGCAGCCCGCTCGAGCGCTGCAAGCAGACCGCCCGCGAGATCCTGCGCGCCCGCCCGGACGACGGTCCCGAGGTCCCGCTCAGCACCGACAAGGGCCTGGTGGAGTGCGACTACGGCGACTGGCAGGGCCGGCTGCTCAAGGACCTGGCCAAGGAGCCGCTGTGGTCGACGGTGCAGTCGCAGCCCTCCGCGGTGACCTTCCCGGGCGGTGAGTCGATGGCGACGATGCAGGCACGCGTCGTGGCCGCCGTACGCCGCCACGACGCCGCGGTGACCGCCAGCCACGGCGACGGGGGCGTGTGGGTGGCGGTGAGCCACGGGGACCTGATCAAGGCGGTGCTGGCCGACGCCCTCGGCATGCACCTCGACCTGTTCCAGCGGATCACGGTGGACCCGGCGTCGGTCTCGATCGTGCGCTACACCGGCAGCCGGCCGTACGTCGTGGCCTCCAACACCCACGCCGGCGACCTGTCGTGGATGGCGCCGAGCCCGCAGGCCGACGGCGAGGAGGCCGCCGCGCCCCAGGACGCCGCCGTCGGCGGGGGAGCGGGCCCGGCCTGACGCGCCCACCCTTCGGGCACGTCATAGGGTGAGCGACATGCCCATCGTCCACGGCTTCGACCCTCCCGAGCGCTTCGTCGCCGGCACCGTCGGCGAGCCGGGCTCGCGGACCTTCTTCCTCCAGGCCCGGTCCGGGCCGCGCATCGTCAGCGTCGCGCTGGAGAAGCAGCAGGTGGCCGCGCTCGCCGAACGCGTCGACGAGCTGCTCGACGAGGTGATGACCAGCGAGAGCACCGAGGGCCTGGTGCCCGCGGTCGCCCCGGTCGCTCTCGAGGACGGTGCCCCGCTCGAGCAGCCGATCGAGGAGGAGTTCCGCGCCGGCACCATGACGCTGTCGTGGGACCCCGACGACGAGCGCGTGGTGATCGAGGTCTTCCCGTTCGTCGAGACCGCCGTCGTCGGCCCCGACCAGGACGAGGCCGACGAGCCCGAGCCCGACGAGATGATGCTGGTCCGGCTGGAGCCGGGCACCGCCCGTGCCTTCGTCAAGCGCACCGAGCAGGTGCTCGAGGCCGGCCGCCCGTCGTGCCCGTTCTGCGGCATCGCGGTGGACCCCGACGGCCACCTGTGCGTGCGCGCGAACGGGTTCAAGCGCCGCGACCCCGCGTGAGCAGCGCCCCCGAGGAGCAGGCGGTCCCGACGGGGGACCTCGAGCTCCGCGGTCGGATCATGCCGGCCTCGAACGCCACCTTCCTCGGCGACCTCGGCGGGGTGCCGGTGGTCTACAAGCCGGCCGCCGGCGAGCGGCCGCTGTGGGACTTCCCCGACGGGACCCTGGCCGACCGGGAGGTCGCCGCCTACCTGGTCTCGTGCGCCACCGGGTGGGACGTGGTGCCGCAGACCTGGCTGGCCGAGGGCCCGCACGGCCTGGGCATGGTGCAGCGCTGGCAGGAGCCGGACCCCGAGCAGGACGCCGTCACCATCGTCGGCGAGGGGGAGCTGCCCGACGGCTACCTCTCGGTCTTCGACGGTCTCGACGAGATGGACCGCGCCGTCACGCTGGTCCACGAGGACACCGCCCCGCTGCGCCGGATGGCCGTCTTCGACGTGCTGGTCAACAACGCCGACCGCAAGGGCGGGCACGTGCTGGAGATGACCGGGGGTCACCGCTACGGCGTGGACCACGGCGTCGCCCTGCACCACGAGCACAAGCTGCGCACGGTGCTCTGGGGCTGGCGCGGGGACGCGCTGAGCGACGAGGAGGTCTCCGGCGTGCTGCGCGTGCGCGAGGCCCTCGGCGGCTGGCTCGGCGCGGCCCTGGCCGACCACCTCACCGACCTCGAGATCGCCTGCGTCGACCAGCGCGCACGCCGCCTGCTGGACCGCGGCTGCTTCCCCGCACCGCGGGGGGAGTACCCCGCCATCCCGTGGCCGCCGTTCTGATCCGGCACCTCTAGGCTGCGCCCATGCGTTCCTGGTCTGCCCCCGCGGTGCCCGCCCTGCCCGCCGCCGGCCCGCCGGTCGCGGTCCACGACTCCACGACGGGCCGCCTGCAGACGCCGTCCCCGACCGACGGCCCCGCCCGCCTCTACGTCTGCGGGATCACCCCGTACGACGCCACGCACCTCGGCCACGCCGCCACCTACGTCGGCTTCGACCTGCTGAACAGGGCCTGGCGCAGCGCGGGGCGCGAGGTCGCGTTCGTGCAGAACGTCACCGACGTCGACGACCCCCTGCTGGAGCGCGCCACCAAGGTCGGTACGGACTGGCGCGCGCTGGCCGAGCGCGAGACGCAGCTGTTCCGCGACGACATGACCGCGCTGCGGGTGCTCCCGCCGGACGCCTACGTCGGCGCCGTGGAGTCCATCCCGCTGGTCGTGACGATGATCGAGCAGCTGCAGGAGGCCGGTGCGGTCTACGCCGTCGACGGCGACCTCTACCACCGCGTCGGCTCGGACCCCGCCTTCGGCCAGGAGTCCGGCCTGGACCGCGACACCATGCTGACGCTGTCCGGCGAGCGCGGCGGCGACCCGGACCGCGCCGGCAAGGAGGATCCGCTGGACCCGGTCGTCTGGCGCGCCGAGCGACCGGGCGAGCCGTCCTGGGACAGCCCGTTCGGGCCGGGGCGCCCCGGGTGGCACGTCGAGTGCGCCGCGATCGCCACCGAGCACCTGGGAGGCGCGATCGAGGTGCAGGGCGGCGGCAGCGACCTGATCTTCCCCCACCACGAGATGTGCGCCGGGCACGCGCAGGTCGTCCACCCGGGCGTGCCGTTCGCGCAGACCTACGTCCACGCCGGGATGGTCGGCTACGACGGCGAGAAGATGTCGAAGTCGCGCGGCAACCTGGTCTTCGTCTCGGCGCTGCGTAACAGCGACGTCGACCCGATGGCGATCCGGCTGACCCTGCTGCGCCACCACTACCGCTCCGACTGGGAGTGGACCGACGCCGAGCTGTTCGACGCCGTCGACACCCTGGCGACCTGGCGCCGGGCGCTGGCCCTCGGTGCGGGCGCCCCCGCGCTGCCGGTCGTGGAGGAGGTGCTCGCCGCGCTCGCCCACGACCTGGACGCCCCGACCGCCGTCGCCGCCGTGCAGCGCTGGGTCGACGCGACCCTGGGCACCGAGGGGCTCGCCGACACCGGCGACCCGGAGGCGTCCTCGACGATCCACGCGGTGCTCGACGCCGCGCTCGGCCTCAGCCTCTGACCCGGCGGTCGCGCAGGACGCTCAGCCGTCCTCGCGGCGCCGCTTGAGGTACCGCTCGAACTCCCGGGCGATCGCCTCGCCGGAGGCCTCCGGCAGGTCGGTGGTGTCCCGGGTCTCCTCGAGGCTGCGGACGTAGTCGGCGACCTCCTCGTCGTCCTCGGCCAGCTCGTCGACGCCGCGCTCCCACGCCCGGGCCTCCTCGGCGAGGTCCTCGAGCGGGATGGACACCTCGAGCAGCTCCTCGAGCTGACCGATCAGCGCCAGGGTCGCCTTGGGGCACGGGGGCTGCGCCACGTAGTGCGGCACCGCCGCCCAGTAGGACACCGACGGCATGTCGAGCTTCACGCAGGAGTCCTGGAAGACGCCGACGATGCCGGTCGGGCCCTCGTACGTCGACTGCTCCAGGCGGAGCCGGTCCACGAGCTCCGGCTCGGTCGCGGTGCCGCTGACCGGCACCGGGCGGGTGTGCGGGGTGTCGGCGAGCAGCGCGCCGAGGGTGACCACCAGCTCGCCGCCGAGCTCGTCGACCGCGGCCAGCAGCTCGGCGCAGAACTGGCGCCAGCGCATGTTGGGCTCGATGCCGCGGACCAGGATCACGTCGCGGTCCAGGTCGGGCGGCGAGGCCACCGCGATCTGCGTCGTCGGCCAGGTCAGCCGGCGGAAGCCGGTCTCGTCGGTGCCCACGTAGGGGCGGTTGACCTGGAAGTCGTAGAACTCCTCGGGATCGATCGCGCCGACCACCCGGGCGCCCCACACGTGCATCAGGTGGTCGACCACGGAGGAGGCGGACTCGGCGGCGTCGTTCCAGCCCTCGAAGGCCGCGATCACCACCGGGTCGACCAGGTCCGTGGTGTGCGAGATCTCGATCACCGGCACAGCCTAGGAGACCGCGTCGGGGATTACGGCCGGTGCCGCCCCTGGTGACACGATGGACACGCGGTGAGACGACGGTCCACCACGTGAGACCTGCACGAGAGGAGCTCGGGTGCCTTCCAGCGACACCGCCAGCGACACCGCCAGCGACACCACCGTCCCCGTCACCCGCGTCAGCCGGCCGGACCACCGGCCGGACCCGACCGCCGCCCTCGAGGCGGTGCTGCGCGAGCGGATCCTGGTCGTCGACGGGGCCATGGGCACCGCGATCCAGCGCGACCGCCCCGACGAGGCCGGCTACCGCGGCGACCGGTTCGCCGACTGGCACCGCGACCTGCAGGGCAACAACGACCTGCTCACGTTGACGCAGCCCGACATCGTCGGCGGCATCCACCGCGAGTACCTCGAGGCCGGCGCCGACCTGGTCGAGACCAACACCTTCAACGCCAACGCGATCTCGCTGGCCGACTACGGCATGGAGGACCTCGCCTACGAGCTCAACCTCGAGTCCGCCCGCCTGGCCCGCCGGATCTGCGACGAGGTCACCGCCGCCGACCCCGCGCGGCCCCGCTACGTCGCCGGCACGCTCGGCCCGACCACGCGCACGGCCTCGATCAGCCCCGACGTCAACGACCCCGGCGCGCGCAACGTGCAGTTCGACGACCTCGTCGCCGCCTACACCACCGCGATGCACGGCCTGCTCGACGGCGGCTCCGACGTCATCTTCGTCGAGACCATCTTCGACACCCTCAACGCCAAGGCCGCGATCTTCGCGATCGAGGAGGTCTTCGCCGCCGAGGGCCGCCGCTGGCCGGTCGTCATCTCGGGCACGATCACCGACGCCTCCGGACGCACCCTGTCGGGCCAGACCGCCGAGGCGTTCTGGAACTCCGTGCGCCACGCGCGGCCCCTGCTGGTCGGGCTGAACTGCGCCCTGGGCGCCCAGGAGATGCGCCCGCACCTCGCCGAGCTGTCCCGGATCGCCGACACCTTCGTGCACGCGTACCCGAACGCGGGGCTGCCGAACGCCTTCGGCGAGTACGACGAGGCCTCCCACGAGACCGCCGCGATCCTGCGCGAGTTCGCCGACGCCGGGCTGCTGAACATGGTCGGCGGCTGCTGCGGCACCACGCCGGACCACATCGGCGCGATCGCCGGCGCCGTCGAGGGTCGTCCGCCGCGGGAGGTGCCCGAGGTGCGCCCGGCGCTGCGCCTCTCGGGCCTGGAGCCGTTCACCGTCGAGGACGACAGCCTGTTCGTCAACGTCGGCGAGCGCACCAACATCACCGGCTCGGCCCGCTTCCGCAACCTGATCAGGGACGGCGACTACGACACCGCCCTCGCGGTGGCGGTCCAGCAGGTCGAGAACGGCGCGCAGGTCATCGACGTCAACATGGACGAGGGCATGATCGACGGGGTCGCGGCGATGGACCGCTTCCTCAAGCTGGTCGCCGCCGAGCCCGACATCTGCCGCGTGCCGGTGATGGTCGACTCCTCCAAGTTCGAGGTGATCGAGGCCGGGCTGAAGTGCGTCCAGGGCAAGTCGATCGTGAACTCGATCTCCATGAAGGAGGGCGAGGAGAAGTTCCGCGAGCAGGCGCACGTCGTGCGCCGCCACGGCGCCGCCGCGGTGGTGATGGCCTTCGACGAGGACGGCCAGGCCGACAACCTCGAGCGCCGCAAGGCGATCTGCGAGCGGGCCTACCGGATCCTGGTCGACGAGGTCGGCTTCCCGGCCGAGGACATCATCTTCGACCCCAACGTCTTCGCCGTGGCCACCGGCATCGAGGAGCACGCCTCCTACGGCCGCGACTTCATCGAGGCCACCCGCTGGATCAAGCAGAACCTGCCCGGCGCCAAGGTCTCGGGAGGCATCTCCAACGTCTCGTTCTCCTTCCGGGGCAACAACCCGGTCCGCGAGGCCATCCACGCGGTGTTCCTCTTCCACGCCATCGACGCCGGGCTCGACATGGGCATCGTCAACGCGGGCGCCCTGGTGGTCTACGACCAGGTCGAGCCGGAGCTGCGCGAGCGGATCGAGGACGTCGTGCTGAACCGGCGTCCCGACGCCGCCGAGCGGCTGCTGGAGATCGCCGAGGCGCACAACCTGGAGGGCGAGGTCGCCGAGGTCGCCGCCGAGGAGTGGCGCGGGCTCCCGGTGGGGGAGCGGATCACGCACGCCCTGGTCAAGGGCATCGACGCCCACGTCCAGTCCGACACCGAGGAGCTGCGCGCCGAGATCGAGGCCCGCGGGGGCCGGCCGATCGAGGTCATCGAGGGCCCGCTGATGTCGGGCATGGACGTCGTCGGCGACCTGTTCGGCGCGGGCAAGATGTTCCTGCCCCAGGTGGTGAAGTCGGCACGGGTGATGAAGAAGGCCGTGGCCTACCTGATCCCCTTCATCGAGCAGGAGAAGCTCGACAACCCGGCCCTGGCCACCGCCAAGGAGACCAACGGCACGATCGTCATGGCCACCGTCAAGGGCGACGTCCACGACATCGGCAAGAACATCGTGGGCGTGGTCCTGCAGTGCAACAACTACGAGGTCATCGACCTCGGGGTGATGGTGCCCGCGCAGAAGATCCTGGACACCGCCCGCGAGGTCGGGGCCGACATCGTGGGGCTGTCCGGCCTGATCACCCCGTCGTTGGACGAGATGGTCACCCTGGCGACCGAGATGCAGCGCCAGGGGATGACGATCCCGCTGCTGATCGGCGGGGCGACCACCTCGCGCGCCCACACCGCGGTCAAGGTGGACCCGAAGTACGACGGCCCCGTGGTCTGGGTCAAGGACGCCTCCCGCTCGGTGCCGACCGCGGCCGCCCTGCTCAGCCCCGAGCGTCGCGAGAAGCTGATGGGCGAGGTGCAGGCCGACTACGACTCGCTGCGCACCCGCCACGCCGGCAAGGGCACCCGCAAGCTCCTGCCGTACGTCGACGCGCGCGCCGACGCCACGCCGATCGACTGGAGCGGTTACGAGGTGCCGCTGCCGCGCACGCCGGGGGTGCACCAGCTGGAGGCCTACGACCTCGCCGAGCTGCGCGAGTACATCGACTGGCAGCCGTTCTTCAACGCCTGGGAGATGAAGGGCCGCTTCCCCGACATCCTGAACAACCCGACCACCGGCGAGACCGCGCGCAAGCTCTACGACGACGCGCAGGAGATGCTCGACCAGGTCGTGGCGGAGAAGTGGCTGACCGCCCGGGGGGTCTACGGGTTGTTCCCGGCCAACGCCGACGGCGACGACGTCGTGGTCTGGGCCGACGGGGACCGCCAGGAGCGTCGGGCGGTGCTGCACCAGCTGCGCCAGCAGGGCGAGCACCGCGCCGGGGTCCCGCACCGCGCGCTGTCGGACTACGTCGCGCCCCTGGCCACCGGCCTGCCCGACCACGTCGGCGCCTTCGCGGTGACGGCCGGGATCGGCCTGGGCGAGCGGGTCGCGGCCTACCAGGCCGACCAGGACGACTACAACGCCATCTTGCTCGAGTCGCTGGCCGACCGGCTGGCCGAGGCGTTCGCCGAGCGCCTGCACCAGCGGGTGCGGACCGAGTTCTGGGCCCACGCCGACGACGCCGGGCTCTCGCCCGAGGACCTGATCGCCGAGAAGTACGACGGCATCCGCCCGGCCCCGGGCTACCCCGCGTGCCCGGACCACACCGAGAAGCTCACGATCTGGGAGCTGCTCGACGCGGAGAAGGCCACCGGGATCACGCTGACGGAGTCGATGGCCATGTGGCCGGGTGCCTCGGTGTCCGGCATCTACTACAGCCACCCCGCGGCGCAGTACTTCGTGGTGGGCAGGATCGGTCGCGACCAGGTCGCCGACTACGCCGAGCGCAAGGGCTGGAGCGTCACCGAGACCGAGCGGTGGCTCTCGCCCAACCTCGGCTACGACCCCGATGACTGAGTCGACCGTCGCCCTGCCCGCGGCGGTGCTGTGGGACATGGACGGCACGCTGGTCGACACCGAGCCGTACTGGATCGAGACCGAGCAGGAGCTGGCGCACCGCCACGGCGCGACGTGGACCCACGACGACGCCATGGCGCTGGTCGGCAGCGACCTGATGGACTCGGGCGTCTACATCCGGGAGCGGATGGGGCTCGACCTCTCGCCGCGCGAGATCGTCGAGCTGCTGCTCGACGGCGTCGTGCGCAAGGTCGCGCGCGAGGTGCCCTGGCGCGCGGGCGCGCGCGAGCTGCTGAGCGCCCTGGGGGAGACCGGCGTGCCGTGCGCGCTGGTCACGATGTCGTGGCGTCGCTTCGTCGAGCCGGTCCTCGAGCAGCTCCCGGCCGGGTCCTTCGCCCACGTGGTGACCGGCGACGAGGTCCCGCGCGGCAAGCCGCACCCCGACCCGTACCTGCGAGCCGCGACGCTGCTGGGGCTCGACCCGCGGGCCTGCGTGGCGATCGAGGACTCGCCGACCGGTGCGGCCTCCGCGGCCGCGGCCGGCTGCCCGGTGCTGGTCGTGCCGCACCACGTGCCGGTGCCGCCGGCCTCGAGGCTCTCCTTCGCCGACAGCCTGCAGGGCATCGGCCCCGCCGACCTGGTGCCGCTGACGCGCCGCGACGGCCGCGGCTCCCGCTCCCGCTGAGCACTCCGGCCGGTCGCGGCCGGATCGTTGCCGAACCGCGACCCGGCGCGGCGTGGTGGCCTGGTGACCCGGGACACCACTCGTACTAGTGTCCCGCAGGATCTGTCTCGTCATCCGGGCGGGACGCGAAGATGTGAGGTGTCCAGTGCGACTCGCACCAATTCCCACGCGCAGCGGCCTGATCGGGCTGGCCGCCACCGCGCTCGTCCTGTCCGGGTGCGCCCAGAGCGACCGTGAGGAGAGCGAGGGCGGCAGCGAGCAGAGCGGCGGCACCTTCCTCTTCGCCGGTTCCGCCGAGCCGGTCACGCTGGACCCGTTCTTCGCCTCCGACGGTGAGAGCTTCCGCGTCTCGCGGCAGATCTTCGAGGGGCTCGTCGGCACCGAGCCGGGCACCGCGGACCCCGCGCCCCTGCTGGCGACCGGCTGGGAGACCTCCGAGGACGGCCTGAGCACGACCTTCGACCTGCAGGAGGGCGTGACCTTCCACGACGGCACGGAGTTCAACGCCGAGGCCGTCTGCGCGAACTTCGAGCGCTGGTACAACATGCCGCGCTCGGCGCAGACCGAGGACCTCACCTACTACTACATCTCGCTCTTCCGCGGCTTCGCGACCGGCCCAGACGCCGGGGACGCCATCTACGAGTCCTGCTCGGCCGACGACGAGCTCACCGCCACGGTCACCCTGGCCAAGCCCTTCGCCGGCTTCATCGCCGCGCTGTCCCTGCCGGCCTTCTCGATGCAGAGCCCCACGGCGCTCGAGGAGTACCAGAACGACGCGGCCGGCAACCCCCGCAACAGCGAGTACTCCACCGAGCGCCCCACCGGCACCGGTCCCTTCACGCTCGACTCGTGGGACCGCGGCCAGCAGGTCACCCTGGCCCGCAACGACGACTACTGGGGCGACGTGGCCCTGGTCGACGAGGCCGTCGTCGTGGCCATCGAGGACCCGACCGCCCGGGCCGACGCGCTGCGCAGCGGGGAGATTGACGGCTACGACCTCGTCGGTCCCGCCGACGTCGCCCCGCTCGAGGAGGAGGGCTTCCAGGTCGTCGACCGCGACCCCTTCAACGTGCTCTACCTCGGCATGAACCAGGCGCAGGAGCCGCTGGACGACCCGATGGTGCGCCAGGCGATCGCCCACGCGCTGAACATCCCCGAGATCATCAGCGCCTCGATGCCCGAGGGCACCGTGCCGGCCACGCAGTTCGTGCCCGACATCGTGATGGGCTTCAACGACGACGTCACCGAGTACGAGTACGACCCCGAGCTCGCCCAGCAGATGCTGGCCGACGCCGGTGCCGACGGCGCCACCATCGAGTTCAACTACCCGACCGGGGTCAGCCGGCCGTACATGCCCCAGCCCGAGGACACCTTCAACGTGGTGCGCTCGCAGCTCGAGGCCGTCGGCCTGGAGATCAAGCCGGTCGCCGACGCCTGGAGCCCGGACTACCTCGAGAAGATCCAGGGCACCGACCAGCACGGCATCCACCTGCTGGGCTGGACCGGCGACTACAACGACACCGACAACTTCCTCGGGGTCTTCTTCGGGGCCGAGAGCAACGAGTGGGGCTTCGACAACCCGGAGCTCTTCGACGCGCTGAGCGAGGCCCGCAGCCTGCCGACCCCCGAGGAGCAGGAGCCGCTGTACGAGGACATCAACGCCGAGATCATGGACTACCTGCCGGGCGTCCCGCTGGCGCACCCCGTCCCGTCGCTGGCCTTCGGCCCGGACGTCGACGGCTACCAGCAGAGCCCCGTGCAGGACGAGGTCTGGAACGCCGTCTCGGTGCAGGAGTGACCCGGGGCTGACCCCCGTCCTCCCCTCCTAGACCCGAAGGTCGTCGATGCTGCGATTCGCCCTCCGGAGGCTGGCCCTGATGGTGCCGGTCCTCTTCGGACTCTCCGTGCTGCTGTTCGCCTGGGTGCGGGCACTTCCCGGGGACCCCGCCCGCTCCCTGCTCGGGGAGCGGGCCACCCCGGAGGCGATCGTGGCCGTCAACGAGGCCTACGGCTTCGACCAGCCCCTCCTGCAGCAGTACCTGACCTACGTCAAGGCGCTGCTGCAGGGGGACTTCGGGAGCTCCATCCAGAGCGGGGCCGACGTGCTCACCACGTTCGCCGACCGGTTCCCCGCCACCGTCGAGCTGGCGCTGACGGCGATGGTCTTCGCCATCGTCGTCGGCGTCCCGCTCGGCTACCTCGCCGCCCGCAACCAGGGGCGGCTGCTCGACACCGCGGTGGTCTCCGGCTCCCTGCTCGGGGTGGCCACGCCGGTGTTCTTCCTGGCCATCCTGCTCAAGCTGGTCTTCGCCGACTGGCTCGGCTGGCTGCCGACCGCGCTGCGGCAGGACCCGCGCATCGACGCCACCCACATCACCAACTTCTACGTCCTCGACGGGTTCCTCACCCGCGAGTGGGACGCCGCGTGGGACGCGATGCTCCACCTGGCGCTGCCGGCGATCGCGCTCGGCACGATCCCGCTGGCGATCATCGTGCGGATCACCCGGGCCTCGGTCGCCGAGGTGCTGCACGAGGACTACGTCCGCACCGCTGAGTCCAAGGGGCTCTCCCGGGGCACCATCAGCCGCCGGCACGTCCTGCGCAACGCCCTGCTGCCGGTGGTCACGACGATCGGCCTGCAGGCCGGCCTGCTCCTGTCGGGGGCGGTGCTGACCGAGACCGTGTTCGGGTTCAACGGCATCGGGAGCTACCTCTTCCAGGCCATCTCCACCCGCGACTTCCCGGTCCTCCAGGGGTTCATCATCTTCATCGCCGTCATTTACTCGCTGATCAACCTGGTCGTCGACCTGCTGTACGGCGTCATCGACCCGAGGGTGAGGGTCTCGTGAGCGTCACCCTGCCCCCCGCGGCCGGTGCGGCCGCCACCCCCGGCGGGGACCCCGCCGGGGACAACGGTCTCGCCCCCGACCAGCCCGGCGTCGGCCTGTGGCGCGGCGCGTTCCGTCGGCTGCGGCGCAACCCGACGGCCATCGCCGGCGCGGTCATCATCCTGCTCTTCGTGCTCGTCGCGGTGTTCGCGCCGCTGCTGACGTCCTACCAGCCGGGTGCGGCCGAGGACGCAGGCCAGGTCACCCCGCTCACGGTGCCGGGCCCGTCCGAGGACCACTGGCTGGGCCTGGACCGCTACGGCTCGGACATGTGGACCCAGCTCGTCTACGGCGCGCGCCAGTCCCTGCTGTACGGCGTGGTCTCCACCGCCATCGGCCTCACCCTGGGCGCCGGGCTGGGCGCCCTCGCCGGCGGCTTCGGCGCGCTCGGTGGCCGGATCGGCGGCTGGGTCGACAACGCGGTGATGCGCTTCGTCGACATCATGCTCTCGGTGCCCAGCCTGCTGCTGGCGGTGAGCATCGTCGCCGTGCTCGGCCAGAACGCGTACGCCGTGATGATCGCGATCGGCGTCGCGCAGGTGCCGATCTTCGCCCGGCTGCTGCGGGGCTCGATGCTCTCGCAGGGCAAGGCCGACTACGTGCTGGCCGCCGGGGCCCTCGGGCTCCGCAAGCGGCGGATCGTGGCCGGGCACATGGTGCCCAACGCGATCGGGCCCACGATCGTGCAGGCCACGCTGAACCTCGCGACCGCGATCATCGAGGTCGCCGCCCTGTCCTACCTCGGGCTGGGGGAGTCCGACCCCGCCGTCGCGGAGTGGGGCCGGATGCTCGTCGCCGCCCAGGAGCGCTTCGACTCCGCCGCCCGCCTCGCCCTGCTCCCCGGCTTCGCGATCGCCATCACCGCCCTCGGCTTCACGCTGCTGGGCGAGGCGATGCGCGAGGCCCTCGACCCCCGGACCCGGAGGTGACCCCGGTGAGCGCCACGCCCCCCGCGTCCACACCAGCCCCTGCTGCCGCACCCGACCAGGACGCACCGCTGCTCGACGTCCGCGACCTGCGGATCGCCTTCGGCGGCCGTGGCCGACCCGACGTGGTCGCCGTCGACGAGGTGTCCTTCTCGGTGCGGCCCGGCCAGCACGTCGGCCTGGTCGGGGAGTCCGGCAGCGGCAAGTCGGTGACCTCGCTGGCCGTGATGGGGCTGCTGCCGAAGCGATCGGCCCGGGTCTCCGGTGAGGTGCTCTTCCGCGGTCGCGACCTGCTGTCCCTGGAGCCGAAGGCGATGGCGAAGATGCGGGGTCGCGAGATCGCGATGGTCTTCCAGGACCCGATGACGTCGCTCAACCCCGTGGTCACGGTCGGGGTGCAGCTCCGGGAGGTGCTGCGGGCCCACCTGGACGTCGACAAGGCCGAGGCCGACGACCGCGCCCGCGCGCTGCTGGAGAAGGTCGGCATCCCCGACCCGGGGCGCCGGCTGCGGGAGTACCCCCACCAGCTCTCCGGCGGGATGCGTCAGCGGGTCCTGATCGCGATCGCGCTGGCCTGCGAGCCGCAGCTGCTCATTGCCGACGAACCGACCACCGCGCTCGACGTCACCATCCAGGCCCAGGTGCTGGAGGTGCTCAAGGACCTCGTGGCCGACACGGGCGCCGCGCTGCTGATGATCACCCACGACCTCGGGGTCGTGGCCGGGCTGTGCGACGAGGTGAACGTCATGTACTCCGGTCGGATCGTGGAGAAGGCGCGTCGCGGACCGCTGTTCAAGCGGCCGCGGCACCCGTACACCGCGGGCCTGCTGGCCAGCATCCCGCGCCTGGACCTGCCCCGCGGGTCCGCGCTGACCCCGATCCCGGGCTCGCCCACCCTGACGCTGCCGTGGACCGAGGGCTGCGCCTTCGCCCCGCGCTGCTCGCACGTCCAGGACGACTGCCGCAGCCGTGCGCCGCGGCTCGAGACCGACGACGAGCGTGCGCTGCGCTGCTTCCACCCCGTCGAGCAGCCCACCACCCCCCGACCCGCTGGAGCCGTCACGTGAGCGCCGCCCCCTCCTCCTCCGACACCGACGCGCCGGGAGCACCCAGCGACGCGCTGGTCTCGGTGCGCGGGCTGAAGGTGCACTTCCCGATCAAGGGCGGGGTCTTCGGTGGCCGTACGGTCGGCGCCGTGCGCGCCGTCGACGGCGTCGACCTCGACGTCCGGGCCGGCACCAGCCTGGGCCTGGTGGGGGAGTCCGGGTGCGGCAAGTCGACCCTCGGCCGGGCGGTGCTGCGGCTCAGCCCGATCACGGCCGGCACCGTGCACTTCGACGGCACGGACGTCTCGGCGCTGTCGGGGGAGCAGCTGCGGGCCTCCCGCAAGGACATGCAGATGGTCTTCCAGGACCCGCTGGCCAGCCTCAACCCGCGGCAGAGCGTCGAGACGATCCTCACCGAGCCGTTGAAGGCCCACAAGATCGACTTCGACAAGCGGACCCGGGTCGGTGAGCTGCTCGACCAGGTCGGCCTGCCCGGCTCGGCGGCGCAGAAGTACCCGCACGAGTTCTCCGGCGGGCAGCGCCAGCGGATCGGGATCGCCCGGGCCCTCGCGCTCGAGCCCCGGTTCATCATCGCCGACGAACCGGTCTCCGCCCTCGACGTCTCCGTGCAGGCGCAGGTGCTGAACCTGCTCGAGGAGCTGCAGCAGCAGCTCGGCCTGACGTACCTGGTGATCGCCCACGACCTGGCCGTGGTGCGCCACGTCAGCGACGAGGTGGCGGTGATGTACCTCGGCTCGATCATCGAGCAGGCCGAGTCCGACGACCTCTACGACGAGCCGCTGCACCCGTACACCCGCTCGCTGATGTCGGCCGTGCCGGTGCCGGACCCGGAGATCGAGGACGCCCGCGAGCGGATCCTGCTCCAGGGCGACCTGCCCTCCCCGGCGGACCCGCCGGCCGGCTGCCGCTTCCACACCCGCTGCCCCTTCAAGCAGCCCACCCGCTGCGACTCCGAGCGCCCCGAGCTCCTCGAGCTGCGCCCGGGCCACCGGGTCGCCTGCCACTACGTCGAGGAGATCGCCCGCGGCGAGATCACCGCCCACCAGCTCACCGCCGAGGACGTCGCCGCCCGGGCCTAGGCAGTCGGCGACCCCGGTGGTCGAGGAGCGAGCGTCACGAGACCGGCGCGGTGGGTCGATGGGTGATCTCCACGCACCTGGTGGAGGCAGATCACCCATCGACCGTGGCACCCCGTGGGCCGCGCCACGGGGCCGGTCGGGTCGTGATCAGGTGTCAGCGGGTGGCACCAGATCACGAGTCGAGAGCGGCCGGGTCGTCAGGATGCCGCCTGGCGGACGGTGATGAAGAGGAAGGCGATCCTGTCCCCGTCGAGGGCGAAGAGGTGGTCGAGGTCGACGACGCCGCCGGGGAAGTCGCCCTCGAGGTGCTTGGTGAGGCGGTACGCCTGGTCGCCGAGTCGCTCCTGGCCCACGACGGTCGAGGTGTACTCGAAGGCGGTGGACGCGCCGGCGTGCCAGGCCGCGACCGCGTCGGCGCCGAGGTGGGTGCGGCCCTCGTCGTTGACGCCCCCGGTCGGGGTGAAGCAGGCGGCGAGGGCGGTGGCGTCGCCCTCGGCGGCCAGGTAGGCGGTGACGGCGGGCGGGTGCTGGTGGTCCATGACGGGCTCCTGGGGATCGGTCGACCGCGGCGTGGTCGGGTCCGACCACCGTGGGGTCTCCCCCTGCGGGAGGGTCCAGGGGCTGGACCCTCCCGCGGGGGAGGGTGCAGGGTCGTGCCGTGCCCGCACCCCTGACCATCGGCGAGTTCGCCCGGACGACGCAGCTGAGCGTCCGCACCCTGCGGCGGTACCACGACGCGGGCCTCCTCGAGCCGGCGCACGTCGACCCCGTCACCGGGTACCGGTCCTACGCGCTCGAGCAGGTCCCGACCGCCCAGGTCATCCACCAGCTGCGTCGGCTGGACCTGCCGCTGGCCGACGTCGCGCGGGTCCTGCGCACCACCGACCACGACGAGCGGGCCGCGCTGGTGGCCGGGCACCTCCGACGCCTCGAGCAGGAGCTGGACCGCACCCGCGCCGCCGTCGCCTCCCTGCGCCGGCTCCTGGACCCCGCGCCGGAGGACGTCGAGGTCGAGCTGCGCTCGGAGCCGGCGGAGGTCGTCGCCGCGGTCAGGGCCGTGGTCGACCTCGACGACCTGCTCGGCTGGTACGCCGGGGCGATGGCCGAGCTCGACCACGCCGTCCCGGCACCGACCGGACCGCCCGGGGGCCTGTTCGAGGACGCGCTCCTCACGGCCGGGCGGGGCGAGGCCCTGGTCCACCTGCCCGTGCTCGACCCACCCACCACCGGTCGGGTGGCGCCCACGCCGCTGCCGGCGGTCGACACGGCCCGGACCACGCACCGGGGCGACCACGACACGATCGAGGTGACCTACGCGCGGCTCGGCGTCTGGGTGGCCGAGCACGCCTTGGCGGTCGCCGGCCCCGTCCGCGAGACCTACGTGGTCGGTCCGCGCGACACCGACGACAGCGCCGCCTGGCGCACGGTGATCGGCTGGCCGGTCTTCCGCGTCGACCCGGGGCCGGGCTAGTTGTGATGCCCAGGCACGTTGGTCGAGATCCTGCGACGACACGATCTGACCTGTAGATGGACGAAGGCCTCCCCGGTGTGGAGTGGAGCTGTCTAGGAACCGCTCCGCCACCGAAGGAGGCCTTCGTGTCCCACGCTACCCATGCAAACGCTGCCCTGACCCCCCGCGCACGACTACGACTCGCGCGACTGATCGTCGACCAGGGATGGCCGCCCGTTCGTGCTGCTGAGCGCTACGACGTTTCCTGGCGCACGGCGAAGAAGTGGGCCGACCGCTACCGCGACGAGGGACCCGACGGCATGCACGACCGGTCCTCGGCACCACACCGCCAACCGAACCGGACGCCGGCACCGGTGGTCCGCAAGATCGTGCACCTGCGCTGGAAGCAACGCCTCGGACCAGTCGAGATCGCTGACCGACTCGGCATGGCGTCCTCGACCGTCCACGCCGTCCTGGTCCGCTGCCGCCTCAATCGGCTCACCCACATCGACCGTGCCACCGGGGAGCCGATCCGTCGCTACGAGCACGAGCAGCCCGGAGACCTGCTCCACGTCGACGTCAAGAAGCTCGGCAAGGTCCCCGACGGCGGCGGATGGCGCTACGTCGGCCGCCAGCAAGGCCAGAAGAACCGGTCAACAACTGTGGCGCGCACCGGCACACCACGCAGCAAGCACCGCGACCCAGTCATCGGGACCTGCTACCTGCACACCGTGATCGACGACCACTCCCGCGTCGCCTACGTCGAGGCCCACGACGACGAGACCAAGGAAACCGCGGTCCTGGTGCTGCGCAACGCGGTCGCCTGGTTCGCCCAGCGCGGCGTCACCGTCCAACGGGTCCTCAGCGACAACGGCAGCTGCTACAGGTCCCACTTGTGGCGCGAGACCTGCGCCGAACTCAGCATCACACCGAAGAAGACCCGGCCCTACCGACCTCAAACCAACGGCAAGATCGAGCGCTTCCACCGCACCCTGGCCGAGGACTGGGCATTCAAGAAGTTCTACAACTCCGAGTCAGCCCGGCTCGCCGCTCTGCCAGCATGGGTCCACCAGTACAACCACCACCGACCCCACTCAGCAATCGGGAAGGCCGCACCCATCACCAGGTTGAACAACCTGGCTGGGCATCACAGCTAGTCCTGCGGCAGCGGCGGGGGAGTGCCGCCGAACTCCGGGCACAGCGCCTGGAAGGAGCACCACCGGCAGAGCGCGCCGCGGCGGGGGAGCCACTCGCCGCTCTCCCGGGCGGTGACGATGGCGCGCCACACGGCCTCGACCTTGCGCTCGGTGGCGAGCAGGTCGTCGACGTCCGGGCGGTAGCGCAGCACCTCGCCGTTGCCGAGGTAGACCAGCTGCAGCACCGCCGGCACCACGCCGCGCGTGCGCCACAGCACCAGGGCGTAGAACTTCATCTGGAACAGCGCCTTGGCCTCGTGCTCCGGTCCGGGGGCCCGCCCGGTCTTGTAGTCGACGACCCGCAGCGCGCCGTCGCGGGCCACGTCGAGGCGGTCGACGAACCCGCGGAGCAGCAGCCGGGAGGCGGTGACGGTCTCGACGTAGAGCTCACGCTCGGCCGGCTCGAGGCGACGCGGGTCCTCCAGGGTGAACCACCGGTCCAGCACGGTCGCGCACGACGCCAGCCAGGTCGTCACCTCGGGGCCGTCGCCCTCGAAGAGGCCGGCGAGGGCGGGCTCGGCCGCCACGAGCGCCTCCCACGTCGGCGCGAGCATCCCCCGCGCCCGTGCGGGGGTCCGGTCCGGGGCGGCGTCGTCGAAGAGGTCCTCCAGCACCTTGTGCACCAGCGTCCCGCGGGCGGCGTCCAGCGACGGCTCCTCCGGTAGCCGGTCCACGGTCCGGAACCGGTAGCGCAGGGGGCAGGTCACGAAGTCGACCGCCCGGCTCGGCGACAGCGCCCCCACCACGTCGACACCGTCGACCGGGGTGGAGACGGCCTCGGCGGGCGAGGCCGGGGCGGGCAGGGAGGCGGTCACGGGACGAGCCTAGGAGGCCGCGCCGACGACGGTCGGCGCCGTGCGTCCCGGTAGGTTCTGGACGTGTCCGTCCCCGC
This sequence comes from Nocardioides aquaticus, assembly GCF_018459925.1. Taxonomy (NCBI): domain Bacteria; kingdom Bacillati; phylum Actinomycetota; class Actinomycetes; order Propionibacteriales; family Nocardioidaceae; genus Nocardioides; species Nocardioides aquaticus. The sequence goes on along the minus strand of NZ_CP075371.1, from coordinate 2,468,244 downwards.
ATCCCCGCCGTCCGCCCCGCGCCCGGTCGGGACCGTACGGCTGGCCACCGTCGGGGGCACCCAGATCCTGGTCTCCTACACGACGCTGCTCTTCGCGGCGGTGTTCGCGGTGATCCTCGCCCCGCAGGTCGAGGCCGTACGCCCCGGGCTCGGCCCGCTGCGCTACCTCGCCGGGGCGGTGTTCGCGGCCCTGCTCTACCTGGCCGTCCTGCTGCACGAGATCTCCCACGCGCTGGTCGCCCGGCGCTTCGGCACGGTGGTCCCGTCCATCACGCTGCACTTCCTCGGCGGGATGACCGCCGTGCAGGGCGAGGCGCGCTCGCCGCGCCAGGAGTTCTGGGTCGCCGTCGTCGGCCCGCTGACGTCGCTGGCCGTCGGGGGCGTGGCCTGGCTGGCCTACCAGCAGGCCGACCAGGGCCTGGTCGGGCTGTTCCTGTTCGGCCTGGCCGCCGGCAACCTGCTGATCGGTGTGCTGAACCTGGTCCCGGGCCTGCCGCTGGACGGCGGGCGCGTCTTCAAGGCCGCCGTCTGGAAGGTCTCCGGCAGCGCCCTGCGCGGTGTCGTCGTCGCGGCCTGGGCCGGCCGCGCGACCGCCGTCGTGCTGCTGGCCTGGCCGCTGCTCGCCGAGGCCGTCCTCGACCTGCGCCCCGGCATCACCGACTACGTCGTGGCGTTCCTGCTGGCCGCCTTCATCTGGACCACCGCCAGCGCCGAGCTGGCCAACGCCCGGCTGCGCAGCCGGTTCCCGGCGCTCGAGGCGCGCCGCCTGGCCCGCCGCACCCTCAGCGTCCCGCACGACCTGCCGCTCGCCGAGGCGGTGCGCCGCGCCCAGGACGCGCAGGCCGGCGGCATCGTGACCCTGACCGCCGCGGGGGTCCCGGTCGGCGTGGTCAACGAGGCGGCGCTGGTCGCGACCCCCGAGGACCGACGCCCCTGGGTGCCGACCTCCAGCGTGGCCCGTAGCCTCGAGCCCGGTCTCAGCCTCCCTGTCGGGCTGCGCGGCGAGGAGCTGGTCACCGCCCTCAACCGCGCACCCGCCCGGGAGTACCTGCTGGTGCAGGAGGACGGGTCGGTCTACGGCGTCCTGTCGCTGGCCGACGTCGATCGCGCCGTCCGCGGCGCCGGAGGAGCAAGGTGAACGAGCAGGACCCCCAGCACGACCCCCAGCAGGACCCTGAGCAGGACCCCCGGCAGGACAGCCCTGACGTGCCCCCCGAGGCCTGGGGCGGGGTGCACCGCGGCCCGTTGCGCACCGGTGAGTGGGTGCGCCTGGTCGACACCAAGGGCCGCAAGCACAACTTCGCCCTGGTGCCCGGCAAGAAGTTCTTCTCCAACAAGGGCTCGGTCGACCACGACGACATGATCGGGCGCGAGGAGGGCTTCACGCTGACCTCGACCGCCGGCGGCGAGTACCTCGTCTTCCGGCCGCTGCTCTCTGAGTTCGTGGTCTCCATGCCGCGCGGCGCGGCCGTGGTCTACCCCAAGGACGCCGCCCAGATCGTGGCGATGGCCGACATCTTCCCCGGCGCCGACGTGGTCGAGGCCGGGGTCGGCTCCGGTGCGCTGACCTGCTCGCTGCTGCGCGCCGTCGGCCCCCACGGCAAGGTCACCTCCTACGAGCGCCGCGAGGAGTTCGCCGAGGTCGCGCGCCGCAACGTCGACCAGTTCCTCGGTGGCCCGGACGGCTCCAGCCACCCCGCCTGGTCGCTCCGGCTGGGCGACCTGGCCGAGGAGCTGCCGGCCTCGGGGGAGCGGTACGACCGGGTCATCCTCGACATGCTCGCCCCCTGGGAGTGCCTCGACGCGGCCGCCGGCGCGCTGCGGCCCGGCGGGATCGTCTGCGCCTACGTCGCGACCACCACCCAGCTGTCGAAGTTCACCGAGACCGTGCGGGTGCACGGCGGCTTCACCGAGCCGCACGCCTGGGAGTCGCTGGTGCGCGACTGGCACGTGGAGGGCCTGGCGGTCCGTCCGGGCCACTCGATGATCGGCCACACGGCGTTCCTGGTGACCGCGCGCCGGATGGCGCCCGGGCAGAGCCCGCCGCGCAAGCGTCGGCGCCCGGCGCCCGGCGCGTACGGCCCCGACTACACCGGCCCGCGCCCCGCCGACGTCGCCGACCTGGGAGAACCGCCCGCGGGCGGGTGATCCGTCCGCGCCACGCCCGGACGCACCCCGTGGCGTCGGGTCCCACAGGTAGGGTCGACCGGACAGGAGGTGGGCTCATGTCGAGCAGCGAACCAGGACCCGACACCCCGGGCCGCGAGCAGGAACGACTGGCCAACCAGGTGCGCTACCTGGAGTCCGAGATCGGTGAGCTCCGGCGTCGTCTGAGCGAGTCGCCGGGCACCTCGCGCGGTCTGGACCTGCGCCTGGCCGACGCCCAGCGCAACCTGGCCACGGTGACCGCCCAGAACGAGCGGCTGGCCGGGACCCTGCGCGAGGCGCGCGACCAGATCATGAAGCTCAAGGAGGAGGTCGACCGGCTGGCGCAGCCACCGGCCGGCTTCGGCACGTTCCTCTCGCGCAACGAGGACGACACCGTCGACGTCTTCACCGGCGGCCGCAAGCTGCGCGTCAGCGTCAGCCCGGCCGTCGAGCTCGACGAGCTGCGCCGCGGCCAGGAGGTCATGCTCAACGAGGCCCTCAACGTGGTCGCGGCGCTGGAGTTCGAGCAGGTCGGCGAGGTCGTCATGTTCAAGGAGCTGCTCGCCGACGGCGAGCGGGCCCTGGTCATCGCCAACGCCGACGAGGAGCGCGTCGTCCGCCTGGCGCAGCCGCTGCGCGACGACACGATCCGGGCCGGCGACAGCCTGCTGCTCGACCCGCGCGCCGGCTACGTCTACGAGAAGGTTCCGAAGTCCGAGGTCGAGGAGCTCGTGCTCGAGGAGGTGCCCGACATCGCCTACGAGTCGATCGGGGGCCTGCGCGGGCAGATCGAGCAGATCCAGGACGCCGTGGAGCTGCCGTACCTGCACCCCGAGCTGTTCAAGGAGCACGAGCTCAAGCCGCCCAAGGGCGTCCTGCTGTACGGCCCCCCGGGCTGCGGCAAGACGTTGATCGCGAAGGCGGTCGCCAACTCGCTGGCCAAGAAGGTCGCGGCGCGCACCGGTGCGGAGGGCAAGTCCTACTTCCTCAACATCAAGGGCCCCGAGCTGCTCAACAAGTACGTCGGGGAGACCGAGCGGCACATCCGGCTCGTCTTCCAGCGGGCCAGGGAGAAGGCCAGCCAGGGCACCCCGGTGATCGTGTTCTTCGACGAGATGGACTCGCTGTTCCGCACCCGCGGCTCGGGGGTCTCCTCCGACGTCGAGAACACCATCGTCCCGCAGCTGCTCAGCGAGATCGACGGCGTCGAGACGCTCGAGAACGTCCTGGTGATCGGCGCCTCGAACCGTGAGGACATGATCGACCCCGCGATCCTGCGGCCCGGCCGGCTCGACGTGAAGATCAAGATCGAGCGCCCGGACGCGGAGTCGGCGCGCGACATCTTCTCCAAGTACCTCACCTCGACCCTGCCGCTGCACGCCGACGACCTCCGCGAGTTCGGCGGGGACCGCGACGCGTGCGTCGGCGGCATGATCCGGGCGACCGTCGAGCGGATGTACAACGAGACCGAGGAGAACCGCTTCCTCGAGGTCACCTACGCCAACGGCGACAAGGAGGTCCTGTACTTCAAGGACTTCAACTCCGGCGCGATGATCCAGAACATCGTCGACCGGGCCAAGAAGATGGCGATCAAGGACCTGCTCGACCACGACCAGCGCGGTCTGCGGGTCTCGCACATGCTCCAGGCCTGCGTGGACGAGTTCAAGGAGAACGAGGACCTGCCCAACACCACCAACCCCGACGACTGGGCGCGGATCTCGGGCAAGAAGGGGGAGCGGATCGTCTTCATCCGCACCCTGGTGACCGGCAAGCAGGGCACCGAGCCGGGTCGGTCCATCGACACGGTCAGCAACACCGGCCAGTACCTCTGAGCGGCCGCCCGCGCCACCCCCGGCTCCGGCCGGGGGTGGCGCGTAGGCTCGGCGCATGAGCGTGCGTCGGGTCATGGGCACCGAGATCGAGTACGGCATCGCGGTCACCGGGCAGCCGTCGGCCAACCCGATGGTCAGCTCCTCGCAGGTGGTCAACGCCTACGCCTCGGCCACCGTACGAGCCCGTCGTGCGCGGTGGGACTTCGAGGAGGAGTCGCCGCTGCGCGACGCCCGCGGGTACGACGTGTCGCGCCAGGTCGCCGACCCGAGCCAGCTGACCGACGAGGACCTCGGGCTGGCCAACGTCATCTTGACCAACGGCGCCCGGCTCTACGTCGACCACGCGCACCCCGAGTACGCCACGCCCGAGGTGACCACCCCCCTGGACGCCGTGCGGTGGGAGAAGGCCGGGGAGCAGGTGATGCTGGACGCCGCGCGCCGCGCCTCGAGCATGCCCGGCGGCGCGCCGATCGTGCTCTACAAGAACAACACCGACGGCAAGGGCGCCTCCTACGGCGCGCACGAGAACTACCTGATGCGCCGCTCGACGCCGTTCGCCGACATCGTGCGCCACCTGACCCCGTTCTTCGTCTCCCGCCAGGTGGTCTGCGGCGCCGGCCGGGTCGGCCGGGGCCAGGACGGGCGCGAGGACGGCTTCCAGGTCAGCCAGCGTGCGGACTTCTTCGAGGTCGAGGTCGGCCTCGAGACCACGCTGAAGCGTCCGATCATCAACACCCGCGACGAGCCGCACGCCGACCCGGACAAGTACCGCCGGCTGCACGTCATCATCGGCGACGCCAACATGTCCGAGGTCTCGACGTTCCTCAAGGTCGGCACGACCTCGCTGGTGCTGGCGATGATCGAGGACGGGTTCCTGGGCCGCGAGCTGATGGTCTCCGGTCCCGTCGCCTCGCTCCGCGCGGTCTCCCACGACCCGTCGCTGCAGCACCTGCTGACGCTGGCCGACGGCCGCCGGCTCACCGCGGTGCAGCTGCAGATGGAGTACCTCGACCTGGCCCGCAAGCACGTCGAGGACCGGCTCGGCTCGGACGCCGACGCCCAGACCGTCGAGGTGCTGGCCCGCTGGGAGTCGGTGCTGGACCGCCTCGACCGCGACCCCATGGAGTGCGCGGGGGAGCTGGACTGGGTCGCGAAGCTGAAGCTGCTCGAGCAGTACCGCGACCGCGACGGCCTGGCCTGGGACGACGCCAAGCTGGCCCTGATCGACCTGCAGTACGCCGACCTGCGCCCCGAGAAGGGCCTCTACCACCGGATGGCCGCCGCCGGGCGGATCGAGCGGCTGCTCGGCGACGACGCCGTCGAGCGCGCGATGCACGACCCGCCGGAGGACACCCGCGCCTACTTCCGTGGGCGCTGCCTGGAGAAGTTCGCCGAGAACGTCGCCGCGGCGTCGTGGGACTCGGTCATCTTCGACCTCCCCGGCCGTGACTCCCTGCAGCGGGTGCCCACCCTGGACCCCCTGCGCGGCAGCCGGGCGCACGTCGGCGACCTGCTCGACCGCTCGGAGACCGCCGAGGCCCTGCTGGGAGAGCTCGCCGGCTGATCTCGCGCCGCGGCGGACGCACCTGCGGGGTGGGGCCCGCGGCACCCGGCGAGTCGCTAGTGTCGGAGCATGGCCCAAGAGCAGAAGCAGCCGCGGCGCTCGTCGGAGACCGAGGAGCAGCAGCAGAGCGAGGAGACGACCGAGTCGTCGGTCGCCGAGCGCAAGGAAGCCCTCGACACGGAGGTCGACGACCTCCTCGACGAGATCGACGACGTCCTCGAGACGAACGCCGAGGACTTCGTGAAGTCGTTCATCCAGAAGGGCGGCGAATGAACGACTCGCGCCTGCCCGCGGCCTACCTCACCCCGGGCTCGTCGTCCTTCGCCGACTTCCTCGCCGACCAGGCGCCCGACCTGCTGCCCGGTGCGCGCGACCTCGGTCCGCAGCGTCCCGGCGCCCCGAGCGCGGGCGACCTGGCACCGCACGGCACCACCATCGTCGCGGCGACCTTCCCCGGCGGCGTCGTGATGGCCGGTGACCGCCGCGCCACGATGGGCAACGTGATCGCCCAGCGCGACATCGAGAAGGTCTTCCCCGCCGACGAGTTCTCCGCCGTCGGCATCGCCGGCACCGCGGGCCTCGCCGTGGAGATGGTCCGGCTCTACCAGGTCGAGCTGGAGCACTACGAGAAGATCGAGGGCTCGACGCTCTCCATGGACGGCAAGGCCAACCGGCTGGCCGCGCTGATCCGCAACAACCTGCCGATGGCCATGCAGGGCCTGGCCGTGGTGCCGCTCTTCGCCGGCTACGACCTGGCCGCCTCGATCGGGCGGATCTTCTCCTACGACGTCACCGGCGGCCGCTACGAGGAGACCGCCTTCCACGCCGTCGGCTCGGGCTCGGTCTTCGCCCGGGGCTCGTTGAAGAAGCTCTACCGCGAGGACCTGGGCCGCGAGGACTGCGTGCTGGCCGTGGTGCAGGCGCTCTACGACGCCGCCGACGACGACTCCGCGACCGGCGGGCCCGACCTCACGCGCCGGATCTTCCCGGTCGTGCACGTGATCACCGCCGAGGGCGGGGTACGCCTGCCCGACGCCGAGGTGGCCGAGGTGGCCGACCGGATGATCGCCGGTCGGATGATCCGGCCCGACGGACCGGCCGCGCCGCTCGACGGCCGGTCGTACGGGGGTGGCGCGCGATGAGCATGCCCTACTACGTCTCGCCCGAGCAGCTGATGAAGGACCGCGCGGACTTCGCCCGCAAGGGCATCTCGCGCGGACGCTCCGTGGTGGTCGTGCAGTACGCCGACGGGGTGCTGTTCGTCTCGGAGAACCCCTCGCAGGCGCTGCACAAGGTCTCCGAGATCTACGACCGGATCGCCTTCGCGGCCGTCGGCCGCTACAACGAGTTCGAGAACCTCCGCATCGCCGGGGTGCGCCTGGCCGACATGCGCGGGTACTCCTACGACCGGCGCGACGTCACCGGCCGGGCCCTGGCCAACGCCTACGCCCAGACCCTGGGCTCGATCTTCTCCAGCGGCGGCGAGAAGCCGTACGAGGTGGAGCTCTTCGTCGCCGAGGTGGGCGACTCGCCGGCCGCGGACCAGGTCTACCGGCTGACCTACGACGGCCAGGTGGCCGACGAGCACGGGTACGCCGTGATGGGCGGCGCCGCCGAGACCGTCACCGCGCACCTGCGCGAGCACTACACCGAGGGCGCCGACCTGCCGACCGCGCTGGCGACCGCCGTCGCGGCGCTCGGCGCGGTCGAGGGCGAGGCGCCCGACCGGGTGCTGCCCGTGGCCGACCTCGAGGCGGCCGTGCTCGACCGCACCCGCACCCAGACGCGCAAGTTCCGCCGGCTGCGCCCGGACTGGATCGAGTCGGTGCTGCCGTCCGCCGAGGTGCCGTCGGAGGTGCCCGCGGAGGTGTCCTCGGGTGGGTCGTCCGGGGGTCCGGACGCCGCTCCGCCGGACGCGCCCGTCGCCCCGCCGATCAGCTAGGCGGGCAGGTCACCCCCGGATCCGCCGGTCCCCCCGTACTGTTCGGGCATGGACCGGCGGATCTTCGGTATCGAGAACGAGTACGGCGTCACGTGCACGTTCAAGGGGCAGCGGCGGCTCAGCCCGGACGAGGTCGCCCGCTACCTGTTCCGCAAGGTCGTCAGCTGGGGACGCAGCAGCAACGTCTTCCTCCGCAACGGCGCCCGGCTCTACCTCGACGTCGGCAGCCACCCGGAGTACGCCACCCCGGAGTGCGACGACATCGTCGACCTGGTGACCCACGACAAGGCGGGGGAGCGGGTCCTCGAGGGGCTGCTCCTCGACGCCGAGGACCGGCTGCACGACGAGGGCATCGCCGGCGAGATCTACCTGTTCAAGAACAACACCGACTCCGCCGGCAACTCCTACGGCTGCCACGAGAACTACCTCGTGGGGCGGGCGGGGGAGTTCAGCCGGCTGGCCGACATCCTGATCCCGTTCCTGGTCACCCGCCAGATCGTGGTCGGGGCCGGCAAGATCACGCAGACGCCGCGCGGGGCGTCGTACGCGGTGAGCCAGCGCGCCGAGCACATCTGGGAGGGCGTCTCGAGCGCCACGACCCGCAGCCGGCCGATCATCAACACCCGCGACGAGCCGCACGCGGACGCCGAGAAGTACCGGCGGCTGCACGTCATCGTCGGCGACTCGAACATGAGCGAGACGACCACGCTGCTCAAGGTGGCCAGCTGCGACCTCGTGCTGCGGATGATCGAGGAGGGCGTGGTGATGCGCGACCTCACCATGGAGAACCCGATCCGGGCCATCCGCGAGATCTCCAACGACGTCACCGGGCGCCGCAAGATCCGGCTGGCCAACGGCCGCGAGGCCAGCGCGCTCGACATCCAGCAGGAGTACCTCTCGAAGGCGCGCGACTTCGTGGACCGCCGCCAGATCTCGACGCCGGTGATCGAGCAGGCCCTCGACCTGTGGGAGCGCGGGCTGAAGGCCGTCGAGTCCGACGACCTCGGCCTGGTCGACACCGAGATCGACTGGGTCATCAAGTGGAAGCTGATCGAGAGCTACCGCGCCAAGCACGGCCTGCCGCTGAGCCACCCGCGGATCGCCCAGCTGGACCTCGCCTACCACGACATCCACCGCGGGCGGGGGCTCTACTACCTGCTCGAGAAGCGCGGCATGGTCGCCCGGGCGACCACCGACCTGAAGATCTTCGAGGCCAAGACGGTCCCGCCGCAGTCCACCCGCGCCCGCCTGCGGGGCGAGTTCATCCGCACCGCCCAGGAGAAGCGCCGCGACTTCACCGTCGACTGGGTCCACCTCAAGCTCAACGACCAGGCCCAGCGCACGGTGCTGTGCAAGGACCCCTTCCGCGCCTACGACGAGCGGGTCCAGCGGCTGATCGACGGGATGTGACCGGAGCCTCCGGGCCGGTCAGGAAGCCCCGGTAGGGTCTGTCCACGTGTCTACGCCTCTCTTCCTGCGTCCCGGCCGTCGTACCGCGGCGGTCTCCGCCGCGCTCCTGCTGAGCGTCTCGCTCGCTGCCTGCGGGTCCGACGAGGGGGAGGGCGGGGCGACCGGGTTCGACGCCGTGGAGATCTCCGGCGAGGTCGGGTCCGCGCCCGAGGTGGCCTTCGACGGCGAGATGAACGTCGACGGCACCGAGACCGAGACCCTGGCCGAGGGCGACGGGGCCGAGCTGGCCGCGGGCGACTCGGTGATCGTGAACTACTGGATCGGCAACGGCTTCACCGGTGAGCCGGTCGACGACTCCTTCGACGACAAGACCTCCGGCGCGCTGGTCACCCTGGGTGCCGAGCCGCAGCAGCCGCAGACCATCGACCAGGTCGCCTCGGCCGCCGCCAGCCGCCTCGTCGAGGCCGGCACGACCGTCGGGTCCCGGATCGCCACCGTCGGCACCGCCCCCGAGGTCCTCGGCCTTCCCGGCGTGCCCGAGCTCGGGATCGGCAACCTCGACCCGGTCGTCCTCGTGGTCGACCTCGTCGAGCAGCCCCTCGAGGGCCCCGAGGGCCAGGACGTGCAGGACGTCCCGTCGTGGGTGCCCGAGCTGGTGGAGCGCGACGGCGTCCCCACCGGGTGGGACTTCCAGGGCACGCCCGAGCCCACCGACCAGCTGCGCAGCGCGACCCTGGTCGAGGGCGAGGGCCCCGAGGTGGAGAAGGGCGACCTGCTGGTCGCGAACTACCTCGGCCAGGTCTACGGCGGCGACGAGCCGTTCGACGAGAGCTACAGCGGCGAGCCCGTCGGCTTCGGGATCGGGCTCGGGCAGGTCATCGAGGGTTGGGACGAGGCGCTGGTCGGTCAGACCGTCGGCAGCCGCGTCGTGCTCGCGATCCCGCCCGCCCAGGGCTACGGCGAGCAGGGCAGCCCGCAGGCCGGCATCGAGGGCGACGACACGCTCTACTTCGTGGTGGACGTCCTCGGGGCCGCATGAGCCGGCTGCGAGACTGACGTGGTGACACCCGAGGCGCAGACGGAGGCGAAGTCCGAGCGCCTGCTCAACCTGCTGATCATGCTGCTGGTCCAGCGTCACCTCGTGCCCAAGGCGCGGATCCGCGCGATCCTCTACCCCGACCACTCCGACGACGCCTTCGAGCGCAAGTTCGACCGCGACAAGGAGGAGCTGCGCAGCCTCGGCGTGCCGATCGAGGTCGGGGCGATAGACGCGCTCTTCGACGACGAGCCCGGCTACCGGGTCCGTCGCGACCAGTTCGCGCTCCCCGAGATCGACCTCGACCCCGAGGAGGCCGCCGTGGTCGGCCTGGCCGCCAAGGTCTGGGACCACGCCCGCTTCGCCACCGCCGCCAGCGACGCCGTCCGCAAGCTGACCGCCGCCGGCGTCGACGTCGACACCAGCCGGCTCGACATCGTCCAGCCGCGGCTGCGCGCCGACGAGCCGTCCTTCGAGGTCTTCCTCGAGGCGGTCCGCGACCGGGTGCCGGTCCGCTTCGACTACGCGCGGGCCGGCGCGGCCCCGCAGACGCGGCACCTGCAGCCGTGGGGCGTGACCCGCTACGCCGGACGCTGGTACGTCGTGGGCCAGGACACCGACCGCAGCGCCGAGCGGGTGTTCCGGCTCTCCCGCGTGCGCGGGCGCGCGCACACCGACGGCGACCCCGGGTCGTACGACGTGCCGCCCGGCACCGACCTGCGCGAGGTCGCCCGGCGCCTCGCCCCCGCACCCAGCCACGAGCGGTCGGTGCTGCTGGTCCGCCAGGGAGCCGGCCACACGCTGCGCCGCGACGCCGTCGACCTCGAGGTCGGCGTCACCGGCCCCGACGGTCGCGACGACTGGGACCGCCTGGTGCTGACCCGCGGCACGGTCGGGCTGGCCGACGAGGTCCTCGGGCACGGCCCGGCCGCCTTCGTCGAGGAGCCGGCGACGCTGCGCGAGGCCGTGGTCACCCGCCTGCGGGCGCTGCCCGACCCCGTAGGAGACCTCCCGTGAGCCCGACGACGCGCAAGGCCCCCGCCGGTGCGGGGGAGCAGGTCACCCGGCTGCTGACCCTCGTGCCGTTCCTGCACGCCCGCGGCAGCGTCGACCTCGCCGCGGCCGCCGACCTGCTCGGCGTGTCCCGTGACCAGGTCGTCTCCGACCTGAAGGTCCTCTTCATGTGCGGCCTGCCCGGCGGCTACCCCGACGACCTGATCGACGTCGACATCGACGCCCTGGAGGGCGAGGACGGCGACGGCGTCATCCGCGTCGCCAACGCCGACTACCTCGACCGGCCGCTGCGGCTGAGCCCGACCGAGGCCTCCGCGGTCATCGTCGCCCTGCGCGCGCTGCGCGCCGGCACCCAGGACGACACCCGCGCGGTCGTCGACCGGGTGCTGGGCAAGCTCGAGGCCGCAGCCGCCGGGGGACCGGACCCGGCCGCCGTGGAGACCGGCGCCGACGAGGCCGGTGACGCCCTGTCCCGCCTGGCCGGCGAGCTCGGCGACGCCGTGGCCCGCGGCCGCCAGGTGCGGCTGCGCTACTGGGTCCCGACGCGCGACGAGATCTCCGACCGGGTCGTCGACCCCCGTGCGGTCGTGGAGCACGACGGCCACGCCTACCTCGACGCCTACTGCCACAGCGCCGAGGCGCCGCGGCTCTTCCGGCTGGACCGGGTGCAGCATGCCGAGGTGCTCGACGCCGAGGTGACCACCGCCCCGGCCCGCCCCCGCCGGCTGACCGGGTCGCTGCTCGGGACCGCCCGCGACACGCCCCGGGTGACGCTGCGGCTGCGCCCGGAGGCCTCCTGGGTCACCGACTACCACCCCGTCGAGGACGTCCGGCCGGCCCCGGTCGGACCGGAGGGCACCGTCGACCTCGAGGTCCCGGTGGCCGACGAGCGGTGGCTGACCAGGCTCCTGCTCCGCCTGGCCCCGCACGCCGAGGTCGTCGGTCCCGAGCCCTACGCCGACGCGGTGGCCCGGGCCGCAGCGGAGACGCTGGCGCTCTACGACCAGGCGAACGACCGGCCAACAGCACCCTGACGGCGCCCGAACGGTGCGTCGGCGGCGGGCTCGCGGCGTGGTTCGGGTCCGCGACCGACCGGGAGCGACGTAGGATGGCCTCGTCCGCCGTCCAAGCCCCGGTCCTGCGACCGGGTCGTCTGTGAGGTCGCCATGTCCTACCCCATGCTCGGGATGCCCCAGGGCGCCGAGTGGTTCATCATCCTCGCGATCGTGATCCTGGTCTTCGGTGCAGCCAAGCTGCCCGACCTCGCGCGCAGCACCGGTCAGGCACTGAAGATCTTCAAGTCCGAGACCAAGGGCCTGATCGACGACGACAAGGACAAGGACAAGGCCAAGGACACCTCGAAGCCGGTCTCGAGCACCGACGGCACCGACGTGACGGTCGCGGGCGAGCTGCCCCCGGCCAGCGGTGAGGCGACGACCGACGCGTCGACGACCTCCACCGAGCGTCACCCCGGCTGACCCTGCCGCTCCCTGTGTCGATCACCGGCGTCGCCCGCATCTTCGTCGGTCGCCCCGTCCACCCCGTGGGCGACGACGGCCGGATGGCCCTCTCGGACCACCTGCGCGAGCTTCGCGCCCGCATCCTCAAGGTCGCCATCATCCTGCTGGCCGGGCTGCTGGTGTCCCTGCTGTTCTTCCAGCAGGTCTACGACATCGTCTACGGCCCGCTCAAGGACGCCCGCGCCAACCTGCCCGACAACAGCGGGCTGGACACGACGCAGGGTCCTGCCGGCGGCCTGATGCTCTACCTCAAGCTGTGCGGGTTCGCCTCGGTCGTGGCCACCAGCCCGCTCTGGCTCTACCAGATCTGGGCGTTCATCGTCCCCGGGCTGCACGCGCGGGAGAAGAAGTGGACGCGGGTCTTCGCCGCGATCGCCGGGCCGCTCTTCCTGGCCGGTGTCGCGCTGGGATACCTCACGCTGGCCAAGGGCCTGGAGATCCTGATCGGGCTCAACCCGCCGGGGCTGACGAACCTGGTGGAGTTCAACGAGTACCTGCAGTTCTTCAGCCGCACCCTGCTGGTCTTCGGCATCTCCTTCGAGATCCCCCTCTTCGTGGTGCTGCTCAACCTCGCCGGGATCATCTCGGGCAAGGCGCTCGCCGCCTACCGGCCCTGGATCATCGTGGGCACCTTCGTCTTCGCCGCGATCGCGACGCCGTCGGCCGACCCGTTCACGATGACGATCATGGCGATGCCGATGGTCGTGCTGTTCCTCGTCTCCGAGGTCATCGCCCGGAGCAACGACAAGCGGCGGGCCAAGCGGCGGGCCGCCCTCGTCGCGGCCGCCGAGGCGTGAGCGCCGCGGAGACCGGCGCGCCCCTGCTGGTCGAGGTCGACCCGTTCGACCTGCCCGAGTGGCTCGGCGAGACCGACGTGGTGTGGTCCGGGGGCTCGGGCCTGCGGACGGCCCACCTCGTCGAGGGGGCGCTGTCCGGCGGTCCCGGCCAGGAGACGCCGTGCGACCTGCTCGCGGTCGACGAGGCGTACCCGACGATCGTGGCCACCGACGACACCCGGGTACGCGCCCACCGCGCGTGGCGCCACGGCCAGGTCCTGGTGGTGCTCCACGGCGACCGCGTGACCCTGGCCGCCCCGGGGACCCGCTGGACCTCCGAGGGCGTGCTCGACGCGATGTCGCGGCTGGCCCGGGCCGTCGGTGCCTCGCCGGAGCACTTCGCGGTGCACCTGCGCATCGGCGACGACCGCTAGCCACACCGGCAGCCGTCCGGGGGTGACCGCCCCCCTCGGTAGGGTCGAGGCGTGGTTGTCCCCAAGCGCGAGGTCGCGCTGATCACCAACCCGGCCGCCGGCAGGGGCCGTTCGGCCGGCGCCCGTGACGCCGCGGTGAACAGGTTGCGCTCGCTGGGTGTGCGGGTGCGCTCGCTCGAGGGCCGCGACCAGGTCGGCGCGACCGACGTCGCCCGCGCGGCGGTCGCCGACGGGGTGGACGCGCTGGTCGTCTGCGGCGGGGACGGGATGGTCAACGTCGGGCTGCAGGCGGTGGCCGGCACCGGCACCCCGCTGGGGATCGTGCCGGCCGGCACCGGGAACGACACCGCCCGTGCCCTCGGCATCCCCCGCGACGACCCGCCCGCCGCGGCCGACCTCGTGGCCCGCGGCTCGATCCGGATCGTCGACCTCGCGGTGACCGGAGGCCGCTACTACTCCACCGTCTTCGCCGCGGGCTTCGACGCCCTCGTCAGCGAGCGGGCGAACCGGATGCACCGGCTGCGCGGCCGGGCGCGCTACCACCTCGCCACCCTGGTCGAGCTGCGGCGGGTCGCGCCCCGGTCCTACACCCTCGACCTGGACGGGCGGGTCGTGCGTACGGACGCGGTGCTGGTGGCCGTGGGCAACGGACCGTCCTTCGGCGGCGGCCTCCGCATCGCCGAGGGCGCCCGGCTCGACGACGGGATGCTCGACGTGGTCGTGATCGCCCCGATGAGCCGCGCCGAGCTGGTCCGGGCCTACCCGCGCCTGCTCGACGGCTCGCACACCAGCCTGCCGCAGTACACCCACCACCGTGCCCGACGCGTGACGGTCGCCGCCCCCGGCATCGTCGCCTACGCCGACGGGGAGCGGTTCGGACCGCTGCCCACCACGATCGAGGCCGCCCCGGGGGCGTTGGCGGTCCTGGCCCCTGGAGGTGCCGCATGACCACGCCTGCCGAGCGCTACGCGTCCTACCGAGCAGAACGTGAGTACCCCGTGCTGCGCGACTTCGCCGCGCACTACGAGTTCGCGCTCGACGACTTCCAGCTGCGCGCCTGCCGCGCGATCGAGGACGGTCGCGGCGTGCTCGTCGCGGCGCCGACGGGGTCGGGCAAGACCATCGTCGGCGAGTTCGGCGTCCACCTGGCCCTGCAGACCGGGCGCAAGACCTTCTACACTACCCCGATCAAGGCGCTGTCCAACCAGAAGTACCACGACCTGGTGGCCCGCTATGGCCCGGAGAACGTCGGCCTGCTGACCGGCGACGACGTCGTCAACGGCGACGCGCCGGTCGTCGTGATGACGACCGAGGTCCTGCGCAACATGCTCTACGCCGGGTCCAGCACCCTGATCGGGCTCGGCTTCGTGGTGATGGACGAGGTGCACTACCTCGCCGACCGCTCCCGCGGCGCGGTGTGGGAGGAGGTGATCATCCACCTGCCGGAGTCGGTCAGCGTGATCTCGCTGTCCGCGACGGTCTCGAACGCCGAGGAGTTCGGCGAGTGGCTGGCCACCGTGCGCGGGGAGACGACCACGATCGTCGAGGAGCGCCGCCCGGTCCCGCTCTACCAGCACGTCCTGGTCGGACGCCGGCTGCTCGACCTCTTCGCCTCCTCCGACGTCGACGCCTCCGCCGGGTTCGTCCAGGAGGGCGCGCCGGTCAACGACGAGCTGGTCAAGCTGGCCCGCGACGACTGGGCCGCGACCCGGATCAAGGACCGCCGCACGCCGAAGAAGGGGCGTGGCAAGACGCCCCGGCCCTCCGGCGGCGGTGGCGGCGCCGGGGGCGGACAGGGCGCGCGTCCGGTCGGCAACGGCCGGCGGGTGTGGATCCCGAGCCGCGTCGACGTGCTCACCGCGCTCGACCGCGAGGGCCTGCTGCCCGCGATCACGTTCATCTTCAGCCGGGCCGGGTGCGCGGCGGCGGTGCAGCAGTGCCTGGACTCCAACGTCCGGCTGACGACACCGGCCGAGCGCGAGGAGATCCGGACCTTCGTCGAGGCGTCCTGCCGCGACCTGCCCGCCGACGACCTGCAGGTGCTCGGCTACCACGACTTCCTCGACGGGCTGGTCCGTGGCGTCGCCGCGCACCACGCCGGGATGCTGCCGGCGTTCAAGCACGTGGTGGAGGAGCTCTACCTGCGCGGGCTCTGCAAGGCGGTCTTCGCGACCGAGACCCTGGCGCTCGGCGTGAACATGCCGGCGCGCACCGTGGTCATCGAGAAGCTCAGCAAGTGGAACGGCGAGACGCACGCCGACATAACGCCGGGGGAGTACACCCAGCTCACCGGTCGCGCCGGCCGGCGCGGCCTCGACGTCGAGGGCCACGGGGTGGTGCTGTGGCAGCCGGGGATGAACCCCCGGGAGGTCGCCGGCCTGGCCTCCACCCGGACCTACCCGCTGCGCTCCTCCTTCCGGCCGTCCTACAACATGGCCGTCAACCTGGTGCACCAGTTCGGGCGCACCCGCTCGCGCGAGCTGCTGGAGCAGTCCTTCGCGCAGTTCCAGGCCGACAAGGCCGTCGTCAGCCTCGCCCGCCAGCTGCACAAGGCCGAGGACGCGCTGGAGGGGTACGCGGAGGCGGCGACCTGCCACCTCGGCGACTTCATGGAGTACGCCTCCCTGCGCCGCCAGGTCAACGAGGTCGAGAAGGACGCCGGCCGCAGCCGTCGCGCCGATCGCCGCGACCTGGCCCTGGGCTCGTTGCAGAAGCTCAGGATCGGTGACGTCATCGAGGTGCCCGGCGGGAAGTTCGCCGGTACGGCCCTCGTGCTCGACCCGGGCTGGGACCCCGACAACCCGCGGCCGTACGTCCTGACCCAGCAGCGCCAGGCCCGCCGGCTCGGGCCGATGGACTTCCCCGAGCCGGTCGAGGCGCTGGCCCGGATGCGGGTGCCCAAGAGCTTCAACGGCCGCAACCCCCAGCAGCGCCGCGACCTGGCGGACGCGCTCCACAAGCGCGCCGCAGACATCCCGCCGCCGCACCTGCGGGCGTCGGCGCGCGAGTCCGGCGGCGACGGCCGGGACGGCGGACCGGACCGTACGGCGGCCCGGGTCTCGGACCTGCGGGCCCGGATGAAGGCGCACCCGTGCCACGGGTGCAGCGACCGTGAGGACCACGCCCGCTGGGCCGAGCGGCACTTCAAGCTCGAGCGCGACTCCGCGACCCTGCGCCGGCGGGTGGAGAACCGCACGAACACCGTCGCGCGCCAGTTCGACCGGGTCTGCGAGGTGCTCACGGCGCTGGGCTACCTCGAGGGCGACGAGGTCACCACCGAGGGCGCCCGGCTGCGGCGCCTCTACTCCGAGATGGACCTGGTGGCCGCGGAGTCCCTGCGCCAGGGCCTCTGGGACGGCCTCACGTCCTCGGGCCTGGCCGCGGCGCTGTCGGTGCTGGTCTTCGAGGCGCGCCGCCCCGACGACGCGCGCTCGCCGCGGGTGCCCGGAGGAAACACCGGGGCCGCCATCGACGCGATGATGCAGCTGTGGGGCGACCTCGACGGCCTCGAGAAGCAGCACCACCTGGACTTCCTGAGGCGCCCCGACGCCGGCTTCGCCTGGTGCGCCTTCCGGTGGGCCGAGGGCGACGACCTCGACGACGTCCTCGGCACCACCGACCTCACCGCGGGTGACTTCGTGCGCTGGATGAAGCAGCTGGTCGACCTCTCGGGGCAGGTCGCCACCGCCGCGGGCCCCGGCCCGCTCCGCGACACCGCGCGGGCGACGGTCAAGCAGCTCAAGCGCGGCGTGGTGGCGTACTCGGGGCTCGCCGAGTAGGTCGTCGCCGGCGGCGGGACCGGTGGTCGAGGGTCGGCCCTCGGTGGTCCGGTGGTCGAGGAGCGAGCGCAGCGAGCGTCTCGAGACCAGGGCCGGTGGTCGACGTGTGATCTGCACGCATCTGGTGCGTGTAGATCACCCATCGACGGGGGTGAGGGGGCCTGGGCGTGCCGGTACCGCCGGTGGGCGTGGCCGGTCCGGCGGTACGGCTGCTGCTGGGGTGTCAGCGGGGTCAGAAGGGTGGGGGGTCGTTTCGGGGTGGAGGCTCGGCGGCGCCGTCGGGATCGTCCGGTGCCGGGGGCGGTGCCTGGTACGGGGTGGTGTCGGGTTGCTCGGGCAGTGGGTCGGGTGGTGGCCCTGGTGGGAGCTCGTCGATGGGGTGGGTGCCGGCGTGGGATCTGAGGTACCGCTGTCCGATCGGGCTGGTCCACAGGTAGAGCCCGGGTCCGAGGAGGTTGTAGTTCCATCCCATGTGGGTCTTGGCGCGGTGGTGCTGGCGGCAGGCGGGGGCGACGTTCCCTGTCTCGGTGGGGCCGTCGGGGTGCGGGATGACGTGGTCCATGTCGGCGAACACCGCCGGGTTGGTGCACCAGGGGAACACGCAGGTGAGGTCGCGTAGGGCGGTCTGTTCCTTGAGGCGGTCGGAGCACTCGTAGGAGTCGCAGTGGATGGACTCGGCCAGATCGATGACGGGCCGGATGGTGATGCTGGCGGCGGTGTGGGCCCACTGGCGGACCTGGGCGGTGGTGATCGGGCCTTTCGCGGGGTGGCGGTTGTCC
Organism: Nocardioides aquaticus; assembly: GCF_018459925.1. Lineage (NCBI taxonomy): Bacteria > Bacillati > Actinomycetota > Actinomycetes > Propionibacteriales > Nocardioidaceae > Nocardioides > Nocardioides aquaticus. Next base: position 2,450,010 of record NZ_CP075371.1, on the reverse strand, counting down.
AGGCGGGAGAGCTGGGTCGCGCTGGTGGGGCTGGTGGTGCAGAACAGGGGGTTGAAGACGGCGCCGGGGATGTGGGCGTAGAGCACCAGGTGCTTGCCGGTCGCCGGTGAGGCCTGCTCCTGGCCGTCGGGGAGGGTCTGTTCGCCGAGGGCGAGGGAGCCGAGGGCCTTCGAGCGGCGGACGTCCAACGACTCGGTGGACCCGTCGGCGGCGAGGGTCTTCGCCCGGTCGCTGACGGCTGCTTCGAGGGCGATCGCGTCGGCGAGGTCGAGTCCGGCGTCGAGGTCGACGACACCGTCGGGGTGCTGGGCGAGGTTGATGTGGCAGTGCCGCCCGTCAGCGGCTGCGCGGCGTTTCTCCTCGGCTGCCTGGGGGTCCCAGCGTAGGAGTGCTTCGTCGGTGATCCGGGACAGCTGGGCGTAGGAGATCGAGTGCGCGAAGGGGGCGACGAGCCGGTCGACCTCGGCGGCGCCGTCCTCGCACAGGCCCATGGTCTTCTCCGCGACCTGGCGGGCACGCCACACCGGGCAGGCCCCGGAGAGGACGCGTTCCCACAACCGGGGTAGCCGGTAGCGCAGCTCCAACGTCACAGCGACCTGGTTTGCACCGGACCGGGTGGACACCCCGAGGACGGCGGACAGCTCGATGACCGCGGACTCGCGGACCAGCGGGCACCCGATGCCGCCGAGGGCGAGGCCGTAATCGCCGTACCCGGCGATCCACATCGCTTCGTCGTCGGTGAGGGCCTCGTTGATCACGCACCAGTCCACGATCGACTGCAGGACCGCGACGTCGGCTGCGGCCTGCACGGCCTTGGCGTTCTTGACCACCGCCAGCGCCTCGACGCGGGTGGTCTCTCGGGTGGTGTCGAGTGCGTGGACCCATTCCCAGAACGACGGGTCGGGCGACATCACCGCCTCCACCTGCACCGCAGCCTCGACCGGGACGTCGAGCGTCGGGTCGGGCCCGGTGCTGTCGTCGTCGGCGGTGGTGGTCATGCATCTAGTATAGTCGAACACGCGTTCGAACGCAAGGCCGGTGTGGTGGTTGTGGAGGGGGTCTCGAGACGGTCGCTGGCGCTCGCTGATCGACCACCGGGTCGGGAGCTCCCTCCTCGACCACCGGGGCCTGGCGCCCCTCCTCGGACCACCGGCGTGGGCGCCCAGCCGACGATCGGTCAGTCGCGGGCGAGGGCGGCGGTGAGGCGCGCGACGGGGGAGTCGAGGCCGTACTGCTCCGACAGGGCGGCCAGGCGGTCCGGGTCGGCCGGGGACCGTGGCAGCTCCAGGTGGGAGCGGTCGAGGTCCAGCTCCCGGGCCACCGCGACCACGCGCGGGGCGACCGCGAGGTAGTCGGCGGCGTCCTTGACCTTGCGACGGGGCCCGGCGGCCATGCCCGAGTCGGGGTCGTGGGCGGCGGCGACGATGCCGGCCAGGTCGCCGTGGCGGCCGAGCAGGGAGGCGGCGGTCTTGTCGCCGACGCCGGAGACGCCGGGCAGACCGTCGGAGGCGTCACCGCGCAGGGTGGCGAAGTCGGCGTACTGACGGGCGTGGACGTCGTACTTCGCGACCACCCAGGCGTCGTCGACGCGCTCGTGGCGCCCGACGCCGCGGGCGATGTAGAGCACCCGGACCTCCGCGTCGTCGTCGACGAGCTGGAACAGGTCGCGGTCGCCGGTGACCACGTCCACCGGCATCCCGGCGCCGGTGGCGAGCGTGCCGATCACGTCGTCGGCCTCGTAGCCCGGGGCGCCGATCACGGTGATGCCGAAGGCCGCCAGCACCTGCTGGATGATCGGCACCTGCACCCCGAGCGGGTCCGGGACCTCCTCGACGTCGGGGGCGGTCTCGACCTCCTCGACCACGCGGTGCGCCTTGTAGGTCGGCAGCAGGTCGACCCGCCACTGCGGACGCCAGTCGTCGTCCCAGCAGCAGACCAGGTGGGTCGGCTGGTAGTCGGTGACCAGCCGGGAGACGAAGTCCAGCAGCCCTCGCACGGCGTTGACCGGGGTGCCGTCGGGGCCGGCGATGTCGGGCACGCCGAAGAAGGCGCGGAAGTACATCGAGGCGGTGTCGAGCAGCATCAGGCGCGGCGCAGGGGCGGTCATCGCGGCACCGTAACCCAGTCCGTCGGGGACGCGTCCGCACTCCGCACGGCGGTCGCAGCGACCGGACGGCCCGTCCCGGCGCGGCGGACGAGGGGCCGTACGGGGCGTGGGGTGCGGCAGGCGAAGGTGAGGCGGGCGTCGTCCCAGACCTCGAGGTCGTAGGTCGCCCGCGGCGCCCGGCGGGCCAGGCGGCGGACGGCGCCGACCAGGCCGCGGTGCGGCGCGTCGGCCGACGGCACCCGGCGGAGCCAGACCTCGCGACCTCCACCCACGAGCGCCAGCCTAGGGGCACCCCGCGCCCGCGTGCTGAGCATCCCCCGCGCCTACCCGCACGGAGCCCTACGCTGGCCCGCGTGAGCGCAGATCCTTCCGGTGTGGAGCCCACCGACCGCAAGATCCTCCAGCTCCTGGCCCGCGACGGCCGGATGTCCTTCACCGACCTGGGGAAGGCGACCGGGCTGTCCACCTCGGCGGTGCACCAGCGGGTCAAGCGGCTCGAGCAGCGCGGGCTGATCCTCGGCTACGGCGCCACGGTCAACCACGCCGAGATGGGCCGGCCGTTGACCGCCTTCATCTCGATCCGCCCGATCGACCCGGCCTCGCCGGACGACGTCCCGCAGCGCCTCGAGCACGTCGAGGAGATCGAGTCCTGCTGGTCGGTGGCCGGCCAGGAGTCCTACATCCTCAAGATCCGGGTCGCGACGCCGGCCGACCTCGAGGACCTGCTGGCCCTGATCCGCGCCGCGGCCAACGTCTCCACCCGCACCACGATCGTGCTCTCGACGGCCTACGAGAACCGCCCCGTCGACTGAGCCGGCTCAGGTCGCCTGCAGCGCGGCCGCACGCCGCGACATGGCGGCCGCCTGCGCGGGCGTCATCGACCCCGAGTCGGGCGCGACGTTCTCGGCCCACCAGCGCTGGCCGTCCTCGGGCAGCGTGTGGATCGGGTCGTAGTAGGGGTAGGTGCGCGTCAGCGCCTCGGGGTCGCTGGCCTCGATCGAGGTGCGGTAGTTCTTGGTCCACCGCGAGACGCCGTGCACGGTGTCGTACGACGCCAGCTGGTGCACCCAGCGCTTGCCGACGAACGGCACGTCGCAGACCAGTCGCGGGGTGGCGAACCCGGGCAGGTAGCCCATGATCGCGGTCTGCAGCCGCTGGGCGTCGGCGACCGAGGTCCGCCAGTGCTCGGCGAACGGGATCATGTCGCAGAGGTAGAAGTAGTACGGCATGATCTGCGCGCCGTCGAGCAGGGCGAAGCACAGGTCGAGCAGCGCGTGCGGGTCGGCGTTGACGCCGTCGAGGATGACGCCCTGGTTGCGCACGTCGCGCAGGCCGGCGTCCAGCATCGCCCGGGTCGCCCGGGCCACCAGCGGGGTCACCGACGCGGCGTGGTTGGCGTGGGTGTGCATCGCCAGGGAGACGCCCCGCTCGCGGGCCAGGGTCGAGACGCGCTCGACGCCGGCGATCACCTCGGGCTGCAGCCAGTGCTGGGGGAGCCCGACCAGCGCCTTGGTGGCCATCCGGACGTCCCGGACCGACTCGATCTCGAGCAGCGAGGTCAGGAACGCCTCGAGCCGGGGCCACGGCATGTTGGCGACGTCGCCGCCGGAGACGACGACGTCGCGGACGCCCGGGGTGCGGCGCAGGTAGTCCAGCATCGCGACCAGGCGGTCGTTCGGCTTGCCGGTGAGCTTCAGCTTCTCGACCGTCGGGGTGGAGTTCCCGACGAGGTCCATCCGCGTGCAGTGCCCGCAGTACTGCGGGCAGGTCGGCAGCAGCTCGGCCAGCACCTTGGTCGGGTAGCGGTGGGTGAGGCCCTCGGTCACCCACATGTCGTGCTCGTGCAGGGAGTCGCGCGTCGAGTACGGGTGCGAGGGCCAGTCCGTGCGCCGGTCGGAGAAGACCGGCAGCATGTAGTGCCGCACCGGGTCGGCGTGGAAGGCCTCGGTCAGCGACCCGGGCCGGCCAGGGGTCTGGTGCGGCGCCATCGTGTTGAGCATCTGCGGCGGCAGCAGCATCGACATCGTGGCCCGCTCGGCCTGGTCGCGCTCGAGGTCGGCGTAGAAGGAGTCCGCCACGAGGTCGCCCAGCACCGCCTTCAGCTGGGCGGGGTTCTTCACGCAGTGCGAGCGCTGCCACTGCACCGACTCCCACTCCGCGACCGTGACGTCGCGCCACCCCGGGAAGCGGGTCCAGTCGGGCTCGACGAGCTCCGGGGCGCGGTACGGGTACGGCTGGCCGGTCTCCAGGCCGATGGAGGTCTCGATGCTCATGGGGCTCCTCGTGGATCCGGGTCGGCCAAGCAGGGGGTGTGCGCGCAGGCGCGTCGCGGTGGCGGCTGGTGCGCCGTCGTGCCACGATAAGCGAAGATCCTCCGGCATATCCACTCCCGCGCCGGAAGATCTCTCGACCAGGACGCCGCCGACGGTGTCCTTCGACGGAGGTGGCGATGACCAGCGCGACGAGCGGCACGACGACCCCGGAGCGCGTGGGCGACCCCGTCGGCCTCCACCGCGTCCTCGACCCCGACCCCGCGACGACCCGGGTGCTGCCGCAGGCCGCCTGGCGGCTGGACACCCGTCCCGTGCTCTGGGACGACGAGGTCCGGGTGCGCGTGGAGCGGCTCAACCTGGACGCCGCGTCCTTCCGCCAGCTGCGCGAGGAGCACGGCACCGGGGAGGCGGTCCGCGCCGCCGTGCTCGCGATCGTGCAGGAGCGCGGCAAGATGCAGAACCCGGTCACCGGGTCGGGCGGCATGCTGGTCGGCACCGTCGAGGAGGTCGGGCTCGGCTCGACCCTCGGGCTGGAGGTGGGCGACCGGGTCGCCACGCTGGTCTCCCTGACCCTGACGCCGCTGGTCGTCGAGGACGGCCTGGCCCGCTGGGACGGCGAGGGCGAGCAGGTGCCCTGCGACGGCTACGCCGTGCTGTTCGGCCGCTCCGTGGCCGCCCGGCTGCCCGACGACCTCCCCGCCGCGCTGAGCCTGTCGGTGATGGACGTCTGCGGCGCCCCCGCCCTGACCACCCGGGTCTGCGCCGAGCACCTCGCCCGCACCGGCACCGGTCCGGTCGTCGCGGTCGTCGGCGGGGCCGGCAAGTCCGGGTCGCTGAGCCTGGCCGCGGCCCGCGAGGCCGGCGCCACCCGCACGATCGGGGTGGTGCCCCACGAGCAGGAGGCCGCCCGGCTGCGCGCCGCCGGTCTTGCCGACGTCGTCGCGGTCGCCGACGCCCGCGACCCCGTCGCGCTGCGCGACGCCGTCGCCGACGCCGGTGGACCGGCCGACGTCACGGTCGTGTGCGTCGACGTGCCCGGCTGCGAGGGCGGGGCCGTGCTGGCCACCGCCGACGGCGGCACGGTGGTCTTCTTCTCGATGGCGACCTCGTTCCCCGCCGCGGCCCTGGGCGCCGAGGGCCTGGCCGCCGACGTGCGGATGCTGGTCGGCAACGGCTACGCCCCCGGCCACGCCGACCTGGCCCTGGACCTGCTGCGACGCCACGACGGCGTACGACGTCTCTTCGAGGAGCGCGGATGAGCACCACCACGACCACCACGACCACCACGAGGACGACCACGGCGCCCCGCGCCAGCAAGCTGCACCTCGACCCGGACCTGGTCGCGCGGGCCCGCGGCCTGGCCGCCGAGGCCGGGGAACCGATCGTGGACCTCGCCCGGAGCCACACCACCGTCTCGGTCGAGCGTGCCACGCTGCGCCTGGCCGGGCTGGCCGGCGCCGACCCGGAGGGCACGCCCTGGGCGAACCGGCTGCTCGACGTCGTGCGGGCCGACCTGGGGGAGGAGGCCCTGTCGCACGGCGTGGCCCTCCCGGTCTGGGACGCGCTGGTCCGCGGCGAGGCCGACGACCTCGCCACGCTGGCCGCCCGGGCCTCCGCGGGGTCCGTCCGGTTCCGGCTGCCCACCGGGGCCGACGCCACCCGCGCCCGGACCGCGGCCACGGACGCGGTGGCCGTCGGCGTGGCCCGGATGGACGCCCGTCGCAACGAGCGCGACCACCTCGTCGCCACCGTCGGCGACGCACCCCGGCAGCCCTGGATCTACCTGATCGTGGCGACCGGCGACATCTACGAGGACATCCCCCAGGCCCAGCAGGCCGCCCGCGAGGGCGCCGACGTGATCGCCGTGATCCGCTCCACCGGGCAGAGCCTGCTGGACTTCGTGCCGGAGGGCGCGACCCGGGAGGGCTTCGCGGGCACCTACGCCACGCAGGAGAACTTCCGGCTGATGCGGGCCGCGCTCGACGAGACCGGCCGCGAGCTGGGCCGCTACATCCGGCTGACCAACTACGCCTCCGGGCTCTGCATGCCCGAGATCGCCGTCCTGGCCGGCCTCGAGCGGCTCGACATGATGCTCAACGACTCGATGTACGGGATCCTGTTCCGCGACATCAACCCGGTGCGGACCTTCGTCGACCAGCGGTTCAGCCGCCAGGTCCACGCCCGGGCCGGGATCATCATCAACACCGGCGAGGACAACTACCTCACCACCGCCGACGCCATCGAGGCCGCGCACACGGTCACCACCAGCCAGCTGCTCAACGAGTACTTCGCCCGGGAGGCCGGCCTGGAGGACTGGCAGCTCGGACTGGGCCACGCCTTCGAGATCGACCCCGCCGTGCCCGACTCCTTCCGGCTCGAGCTCGCGCACGCCCTGCTCGCGCGTGAGCTGTTCCCGACCGCGCCGCTGAAGTGGATGCCGCCCACGCGGCACATGACCGGCGACATCTTCCGCGGCTACCTGCTCGACGGCTTCTTCAACCTCGCCGGCGCGCTGACCGGGCAGGGCATCCTGCTGGTCGGGATGATGACGGAGGCCGTGGTGACGCCGTGGCTCTCCGACCGCGACCTGGCGCTGCAGAACGTGCGCTACGTGATGGAGGCCGCCGGGTCGCTGCACGAGGACTTCCACCCGGCACCCGACGGCGTGATCGCCAACCGCGCCCGCCACGTACTGGGGGAGTCGATCGACCTGCTGGGCAGGATCGTGGCGCACGACGGCACGGGGTCGACCGGCGGCCTGCTCGCCGCGATCGCCGACGGGACCTTCGGGCTGATGAAGCGCCCGGCCGACGCGGGGCGGGGCCTGGACGGCGTCGCCGAGACGGCCCCGGGCTACTGCAACCCCGCGCGGGAGCTGCTCGAGACCGGGACGGGGGTCGGCGCATGAGCATCGTGCGTCCCTACGGGGACACCACCGGCGACGGGATGGTCCAGCTGAGCTTCACCCTGCCCGTGCCGCACTCCAAGGTCGCCGAGGGCGCGGCCGCGCAGCTGGCCACGAAGATGGGCCTCGACGCCGTCCTGGTCGCGCACTCGCGGCCGATGGGCCCGGACTTCACCTTCTTCGTCGTCTACGGCCGCACCCACCACCTCGTCGACACCGACGCCGTCGTGGTCGTCGAGCGCGACTTCCCGCTGCTGACGCCGAAGGAGGTCAACGCCGCGGTCAAGGAGTCGCTCCAGCGGCGGCTGGTCGTCGTCGGTGCCTGCATCGGCACCGACGCGCACACCGTCGGGATCGACGCGATCCTGAACATCAAGGGCTTCGCCGGCGAGAAGGGGCTGGAGTACTACCGCGAGCTGCGCACGGTGAACCTGGGCGCGCAGGTCTCGGTGCCCGAGCTGGTCGCCCGCGCCCAGGAGGAGCAGGCCGACGCCGTGCTGGTCTCCCAGGTCGTCACCCAGCGCGACGCGCACCTGCTGAACACCCGTGAGATGTCCGCGGCCTTCCGGGAGGCCTACCCCGAGGAGCGGCGCCCGCTGCTCGTGGTCGGCGGCCCGCGCTTCGACGAGTCGATGGCCGCCGAGCTCGGGGTCGACCGCGTCTTCGCGCGGGGGACCACGCCGGGGGAGGTGGCCTCGTTCCTGGTCCACCGCCTCGCTCGGACCGACGCCGCGGACCGGGAGAGCCAGGAGAGCCCCGCATGAGCCAGCACCCCGCACCGGACGGGTCGCCGGTCGGCACCCGCGTCGTGCACCGCCGCTACGTGCCCTACAGCCACGCCCACTACGCCGGCAACCTGGTCGACGGGGCCTACAGCCTCGGGCTCTTCGGCGACGTCGCCACCGAGCTGTCGATCCGGGTCGACGGCGACGAGGGGCTCTTCGCCTCCTACGACGACGTCCAGTTCAAGGCGCCGGTCCGGGCCGGCGACGTGCTCGAGGTCGAGGCCGTCCTCGTGCGCGCCGGCACCCGGTCGCGCCGCCTCGAGCTCGAGGTACGCGTGGTCGCGCGGGGCGAGCCCACCGCCGAGCGGCCCGGGGCGGCCCGCGTGCTCGCCGAGCCGCTGGTGGCGACCACCGCGACCGGCACCGTGGTCGTCCCGGGCTGAGCCCGGTCGCACCGGCCGCACCGCCGGCCACCGGCGTGTCGAGCGCGACACGCCGGGGGAGCGCACAACATCACGTCCGATTCGGGCTCCCAGGACCCCGTCCTGACCTGCACCGACACCGGTACGCGCAGGTCAGCGCTCGGTTGACACGGTCGGGGCGCCGCGATGAGGGTAGGGCCACCGCTCATGCAGGCCGTGGTCGTGGACCGGCGTCCGAGTGGCCGTGACCGGGGGGTGCTGGTGCCGAGCACTCCTCCGCGCGGTCCACGGATCCGGTCCATTCCGCGCGAGCGCGACGGGGGGGATCTGGGGTCCCTAGACAACGGGCCGCTCACGACAACCGGTCGTGCGCGCCTCGGACCGAAGGCACCCGGATCCTCTCCGTGTCCGGCACGGTCCCGCCCGACCCGGCACCCACGGGTGCCGGCACCGCGTGAGCACCGCCCCGGTAGGTTCGCCGCGTGCTCGTCCGGATGCTCGTGGCCCTGGTCTCGGGAGGGTTGCTCGCCGCGTCCTTCGAGCCGCTGACCTGGTGGTGGGTCACCCCGTTCTGCGTCGCCGGTCTCGCCGTCTCCGTCGCCGGGCTGACCCCGCGCCGCGCCTGGTGGCCGGCGCTCGTCTTCGCGGTGGCCTTCTACTTCCCGCACATCGTGTGGATGCGGGCCGTGTCCACCGGCGCCTGGCTCGCCCTGGCCGGGATCGAGGCCCTGTTCTACGCCGCCCTCGGGCCGGTGCTGGTCGTCCTCATGCGGCACCGCGCCTGGCCGCTGTGGGGCGCCGGCGCCTGGGCGCTGGCCGAGACGGTCCGCTCGTCCTGGCCGTTCAGCGGGATGCCGTGGGGCCGGCTGGGTTTCGGGGTGATGGACACCCCGGTCGCCCCCGCGCTGGCCTACGTCGGTGCCACCGGGGTCGGCTTCGGACTGGCGCTCGCCTCGTTCTGCCTGGCCGCGGCGCTCCTGCGGCTCCGCGCCGGCACCCGGACGACGGCCACCGGTGCCCGGGCGCCGGCCACCGGGCCCCGGGCGGTGGTGGCCCCGCTGGCGACCGTCGTGGTGCTGGTCGCCCTCACCGGCCTCGCGGCGGTCTTCCCGGTCCGCCTCGCCGTGTCCGGGCAGGCGACCGTGGCCGCGGTCCAGCCCGACGTGCCCGGCGCCGGGAACGACATCCTCGCCGGCTTCCGGGAGGTCACCGCCAGCACGGTCCGGGAGACCGTCGCCCTCGCCGCGGCCGTGGACGCCGGCCAGGTCCCTCGACCCGACCTCGTGCTGTGGCCGGAGAACTCCACCGCCGTCGACCCGTTCGCGGACGCCGAGACCAACGCCGGCATCCGGCGCGCCTCCGAGGCGATCGGCGTCCCGGTCGTGGTCGGCGCCATCGTCGACGGCGGGCCGGGGGAGGTGCTCAACCAGGGGCTGGTCTGGGAGCCGGGGGACCGCACCGCCGAGGACGTCACCGAGCGCTACACCAAGCGGCACCCGGTGCCGTACGGCGAGTACATCCCCGCCCGGGACCTCCTGGAGGACCTCGGGGTCCCGATCGGGAACTTCGGTGACCTCGCGCTGATCCCCCGCGACATGGTGGCAGGGGAGCGGACCACGCCCCTGCAGGTCGCCGGGATCGCGATGGCCGACGCGATCTGCTTCGACGTCGGCTACGACGACGTCCTCCACGACCAGGTCCTGGGCGGCGCCGAGCTGCTCGCGGTCCAGACCAGCAACGCCACCTTCATCGCCACCGACCAGGTCGACCAGCAGTTCGCCATCACCCGTGCCCGGGCCGTCGAGGCCGGCCGCTGGCTCGTGGTCGCCTCCACCAACGGGATCACCGGCGTGATCGCCCCGGACGGCTCCGTGGTGGCCGAGGTGCCCCGCCGGTCCACCGCGACGCTGCTCGAGGAGGTCGACCTCGTCGAGGGCGTCACCCCGGGCGTCCGGGTCGGGCGGTACGCCGGGTGGGGGGCGCTGGCCCTGACCGCCGCCGGGCTCGCCCTCGGTCTCCGGGCAGGTCGCCGCCGGGTGCCTGGCACGATGGAGGAGCACGACCCGACGTCCCCCGCCCCGCCCCACCCGAGCTGAGGAGCACCGAGGTGAGCACCGCCACCGGTCCCGGCCCCACCCCCACGCCCGTCGGACGCACCGTGATCGTCGTGCCGACCTACGACGAGGCCGCCAACCTGGCCTGGATCGTGCAGCGGCTGCACCGGGCGCACCCCGACGTCGACGTCCTCGTGGTCGACGACGGCTCCCCCGACGGCACCGGCCGGATCGCCGACGACCTCGCGGCCGCCGACGGGCGCGTGAACGTCCTGCACCGCACCGGCAAGGCCGGGCTGGGGGCGGCGTACCTCGCCGGGTTCCGCTGGGCGCTCGACCGCGGGTACGACGTCGTCGGCGAGATGGACGCCGACGGCTCCCACGCCCCCGAGCAGCTCGACCGGCTCCGGTCGGCGCTCGCGGACGCCGACCTGGTGATCGGCTCGCGCTACGTGCGCGGGGGAGCGGTGCACAACTGGCCGCTGTACCGCCAGGCGCTCTCGCGCGGCGGCAACGCCTACGTACGCCTGCTGCTCGGCCTCCCGGTCCACGACGCCACCGCCGGCTACCGGCTCTTCCGCAGCAGCGCCCTGGAGCGGATCGACCTCGAGGCCGTGCGCTCGGTCGGCTACGTCTTCCAGACCGACCTCGCGGCGCGGGCGGTGCGGGCCGGGCTGCGGGTGCGCGAGGTGCCGATCGACTTCGTGGAGCGGCAGCGCGGGGAGTCGAAGATGAACGGCTCGGTGGCCACGGAGTCGCTGCGGATGATCACCCGCTGGGGCGTCGCGGAGCGACGGGCGCAGCTGCGTCGCGCCTTCGGTCGCCCCGGGACCGCGGCCCCGGCCGTCCCGCACGACCGGTCCGCGGTGGGTCGACGATGAGCGGCCCCAGCCCCGGCCCCCGCCCCGGCACCCGACCCGGCACGGCGCCCCGACGACGCCGGTGGCTGCCCCTCGCCCTCGTCGTGGCGTTCGTGGTGATGCCGATCGTCGAGATCTACGTCCTGATCCAGGTCGGCCAGGTCATCGGTGGCTGGTGGACGGTCCTGCTGCTGCTCCTCGGCGGCGTCGTGGGGTCCTGGCTGGTGCGCCGCGAGGGCGCCCGGGCCTGGCGGGCCCTCCAGGAGGCGCTGCGCCGGGGAGCCGTGCCCGGCCGCGAGATCGCCGACGGGGCGCTCGTGCTGGTCGGAGGGACGCTGCTGCTGACGCCGGGCTTCGTGACCGACGCCCTCGGGGTGCTGCTGGTGCTGCCGCTCACCCGGCCGCTGTGGCGGCGGCTCCTGGGCCAGGCCATCACCCGCCGCCTGCTCGTCGCCGGGCCGCCGCCCGGCCCGGCCGGGTTCCCGGGGTTCCCCGGCTTCCCCGGCGGACCCGGTGGACCCGGTGGCCCCGGCGGCGGTCCGAGCCGGCCTGGACCGCGCCGGCCGGGTCCGGGGACGACGAACCCCGGACCAGCCGGCTCGGGGCCGGTGGTCCGGGGTGAGGTCGTCGACGACGAGCAGTAGGGCTCACGCCCCTGCTCGGGCGGCAGCGGTCAGGCCGAGGCCTTGCGCTTGCGCGCGTTGGCCCGGTGCAGGTGGGCCGGGCCGATCTCGCCTCCGCGCAGCAGGTCCAGGCGCTCCTTGAGGATGTCCTCGAGCTCCTTCTCCGAGCGACGCTCCAGCAGCATGTCCCAGTGGGTGCGGACCGGCTTCTCGGCCTTCTGCTCCTTCACGATGCCCGAGATGCTCAGGCCCTCGGCGCCGCAGCGCGGGCACTCCCACACCGCGGGCACGTCGGCCTCGACCGACATCGTGATCTCGAACTCGTGGGCCTGGTCGCAGCGGTAGCCGACCTGTTGACGAGCGGCGAACTCGATCCCTCGCTCGTCCTCGAAGCTCTGGCCGCCGAGCCGGGCTCCGCGCAACGTACGCTCCGCCATGGGGCACCTCCACAAACAGTTGGGCCCGGCTGACCAGGGGTGGCACGGATCGTGTCCGCGTGACCCCCGAACGTCGGGTGGACGTCGTCGACGACCGAGATGGTGAACGGTCGTGTACCGGGGTGTTGACGGGTCAACGCTACCGATGCCCCCAACATTCCGACCTCCCCGTCCGGGTGGCTCACCCCGGGGCCGGGCTCGTCCGCTCCTCCGCCACCGGTCCGGCGTGCACCGGGAGCATCAGCAGCAGCCCGAGCAGCAGCACCGCCACCACGCCCAGGACCCCGAAGTACTGCGCGTCGTCAGTGCGTGCGGCGCCGGTCAGCGCCGCGCCGGCGAGGATCGACAGCGAGAAGGCGGCCGGGGCCAGGAAGCTGACCGCACGGCCGGTGGTGGCGTAGAGCCCGAACACCTGACCCTCGCGACCGGCCGGGATGATCCGGGCCAGGAAGGTCCGCGACGCCGACTGCGCGGGACCCACGAAGGCCGACAGGAGCAGCCCGAAGCCCCAGAACACGCCGCGCCCACCGTCGTGGAGGACGAAGACGGCCGTGCCGGACACGACCAGCGCGACGAGGGAGCCGACGATGACACGCTTGGGTCCGAGCCGGTCGTCGAGCCAGCCCGCCGCGATGGTGGAGACGCCGGCCACGACGTTGGCGGCGATGCCGAAGACGATGACGTCGCCGTCGGAGAAGCCGAAGGTGCCCGCGGCGAGCACGCCGCCGAAGGTGAACACCCCTGCCAGGCCGTCGCGGAAGACCGCGGACGCGCCGAGGAACCGGACCAGGCGCGGGTCCTCGCGCCACAGCTCGCGGACGCTCGCGAACAGCCGGCGGTACGACTCCACCACGCCGACGCGGGGCGCCCGGCCGGGCGCCTGCTGCGGCGCGTCGCGCAGCGTCAGCAGCACGGGCAGGGAGAACACCAGCGTCCACCCGGCGCAGAACAGCATCGTGACCCGGACGTCGAGACCGTCGGCGTCGGTGACGCCGAAGAGCCCCACCTCGGGGCTGATCAGGCCGAGGTAGACCACCAGCAGCAGGACGATCCCGCCCAGGTAGCCCAGGCCCCAGCCGAGCCCGGAGACCCGGCCCACGGTGGCCGGCGTCGAGACGCGGTGCAGCAGCGCGTTGTAGTTGACCGAGGCCAGCTCGAAGAAGACGTTGCCGGCGGCCAGCAGCAGCAGCCCGAGCCAGAGCAGGTCCTCGCGGGGCTCGACCAGGAACAGCGCGGCCGAGAGCACGACCACCACCAGGGTGTTCAGGCCCAGCCAGCGCCCGGGACGGCCCGAGCGGTCGGCGCGCTGACCGCTGACCGGGGCCAGCACGGCCACCAGGACGCCGGCGCCGGCCAGGGCCCAGCCCAACGAGGTGTCGGCCTCGGGCCCGAAGGAGTCGGAGGTGATGTAGACGCTGAAGACGAAGGTCGTGATCACCGCGTTGAAGGCCGCCGAGCCCCAGTCCCACAGGCCCCAGGCCCACACGGGCCAGCCGAAGCGGCGGCTCACCGCACGGCACCGGTCGGCCAGGCGCCGCGCTCGTGCAGCACGTCGCGGAGCACGTCGGTGCGGTCGGTGAAGAGCCCGTCGACGCCGAGGTCGAGCAGCGTGCGCATCTCGTCGGGGTCGTCGACGGTCCACACGTGGACCGGGACACCGGCGGCGTGGGCGCGCCGGACCAGCCCGGGGGTGACCACGGTGAGCGGGCCGCGGCGACGCGGCACCTGGACCGCCGCCACCCGGCCCCGGGTCAGCAGGCGGGCCAGCCGGCCGCTGGGCAGCATCCGGAAGGCGGCCGCCTCGGGCGGGGTGGCCGCCGTCCGGACCCGGCCGCGGGTGCGCCGGCGGAAGGCGGCGGTGCGGGTGATGCTGAACGACCCGACCAGCACGCGGTCCCAGGCCTGCTCGGCGTCGAGCAGGTCGGCCAGGAGCGCGCCGGCACGCGCGCTCTTGAGGTCGACGTTGAACGTCGCACCCGGCAGCGCGTGCAGGAGGGCGGCGAAGGTCGGGACGGGTTCGCGCCCACCGACACGGGCCTGGCGCACGACGTCGTACGGCGTGCGGTCCACCCGACCGGTCCGGTCGGTGACCCGGTCGAGGACCGCGTCGTGGAAGGCCAGCAGCACCCCGTCGGCGGTGGCGTGCACGTCGGTCTCGAGGTGGGTGTAGCCGAGGTCCCACGCGTGCTGGAAGGCGGCGAGGGTGTTCTCCAGGCCGAGCAGGTCGGGATGGGCGGCGCCGCCGCGGTGCGCGAAGGCCAGCACCGGGCCGAGGGGACGCGGACGGGCAGGCACGGGTGCAGTATCCCCCAGGGCGGGCGCCCGCCGGCCGGGGCGCGCTCGACGGCGCGCGCCGCAGCGGGCAGGGTGGACCCGATCCCGGCGGTGGCCCCCACCGCACGGGCCACCGACCCGCAGGAGGACCCCCGCGATGACCACCGACCTGTCCGGACGCACCGCCGTCGTCACCGGAGCCGCCAGCGGGATCGGGGCGGCCTGCGCCCGCGCGCTCGCCGCGGTGGGGGCCGAGGTCGTGGTGGCCGACGTCGACGCCGACGGCGCCGCCGCGGTCGCCGCGGAGGTGGGGGGACGGGCCTGGACCGTCGACCTGTCCGACCTCGACGCCCTGGCCGAGGTCACCCTGGACGCCGACGTGCTGGTCAACAACGCCGGCATCCAGACCGTCAGCCCGCTCACCGACTTCGAGCCCGCCCGCTTCCGCCTGATCGTCGACCTGATGCTGAACGCCCCGTTCCTCCTGACCCGCGCGGTGCTGCCGGGGATGTACGAGCGCGGGTTCGGTCGGGTGGTGAACCTCAGCAGCGTCCACGGCCTGCGGGCCAGCCCGTACAAGTCGGCCTACGTCTCGGCCAAGCACGGGCTCGAGGGGCTCTCCAAGGTCACCGCCCTCGAGGGCGGCGGGCACGGGGTCACCAGCAACTGCGTGAACCCCGGCTACGTCCGGACCCCGCTGGTGGAGAAGCAGATCGCCGACCAGGCCCGTACCCACGGCATCCCGGAGGACCAGGTCGTCGAGAAGATCATGCTGACCGAGAGCGCCGTCAAGCGCCTGGTCGAGGCCGACGACGTCGCGGACCTCGTCACCTGGCTCTGCGGCGCCTCCGCGGGCATGGTCAACGGCGCGTCCTACACGATGGACGGCGGATGGACCGCCCGATGAGCAGCGGCTCGCCGGCCCCGCGGCTGCGAACGGTCGAGGTCGACGGCGGCCCGATGACCGTGGGGGAGTGGGGGCCCGAGGACGGCACCCCGGTGCTCGCGGTGCACGGGATCACCGCCTCGCTGGCCGGGTGGTCGCTGCTCGCGGCCGCCCTGCCGGAGGTCCGCCTGGTCGCCCCGGACCTGCGGGGCCGCGGGCGCAGCAACGTCCTGCCCGGGCCGTACGGCCTGGACCGCCACGCGGCCGACCTCGAGCAGCTGCTCGACGGGCTGGGCCTCGACCGGGTCGTCGTCGTGGGCCACTCGATGGGGGCCTTCGTGGGCGTCCGGCTGGTCGGGCTCGCGCCCGACCGGGTCGCGGCGCTGGTGCTCGTCGACGGCGGCATCGCGCTGCCCCCGATGCCGGCACCGGCGCCCGGGGCGCGGCCCGAGGACGTCCTCGGTCCGGCGGCGCAGCGCCTGACGATGACCTTCGCCGACCGGTCTGCGTACCACGACTTCTGGCGCGCCCACCCGGCCTTCTCGGGCGCGTGGGGCCCGGGGGTGGAGGCCTACGTCGACCACGACCTGGAGGGCGAGGAGCCGCACCTGACCCCGTCGACGCGGGTCGAGGCGCTGGCCACCGACATCCAGCAGCTGGCCGGCGGGCCCAGGCACGACGCCGGCCTCGCCGCGCTGCGCGAGCGGGGCACGCCGGTGACGTTCCTGCGCGCCCCGCGCGGGCTGATGGACGAGCCGGACGGGCTCTACCCGCCGGACGCGGCCGCCGACCTCGTCGCGCAGGTCCCGCAGCTGCGTGCGACCGAGGTCGACGACGTCAACCACTACACCGTGCTGCTCGGCGAGCGGGGCGCGGAGGCGGTGGCCGCCGAGACCCGCGCCCTGCTCGACCGGTGAGCGACCGGCCGGTGAGCGACCGGCCCGTCAGATGTCGCGGAACGGCTCGATGTTCGCGCCGAGCTGGTTGAGCCGCTCGGCGAGGTCCTCGTAGCCGCGGGCGATGACGTAGGTGCTGCGCAGCACCGAGGTGCCCTTCGAGGCCAGCATCGCCAGCAGGATCACCACGGCCGGCCGCAGCGCCGGCGGACAGACCAGCTCCGAGCCGGTGAAGCTGGTCGGGCCCTCGATCATCACCCGGTGCGGGTCCAGCAGCTTGACGTTGCCGCCGAGCTTGTTGAGGTCGGTCAGGTAGATCGCCCGGTTCTCGTAGACCCAGTCGTGCAGGAAGGTCTGGCCCTCGGCCACCGCCGCGATCACGGCGAAGAACGGCAGGTTGTCGATGTTGAGGCCCGGGAACGGCATCGGGTGGATCTTGTCCAGCGGGGCGTGCAGCGCCGACGGCTTCGTGGTGAGGTCGACCAGGCGCGTGTGGCCGTTGGCGGCGGGGTACTCCTCGGTGCGGTCGTAGAGGAAGCCCATCTCCTCCAGCAGCGCCAGCTCGATCTCCAGGAACTCGATCGGGCACCGCTCGATGGTGATCTCGGACCTCGTCACGATCGCGGCGGCCAGCAGCGACATGGCCTCGATCGGGTCCTCGCTGGGGAATAGTCGACGTCGACGTCGATCGACTCGCAGCCGGTCACCCGCAGCGTGGTGGTGCCGACGCCGTCGATCTGCACGCCGAGGCGCTGCAGGAAGAAGCAGAGGTCCTGGACCATGTAGTTCGACGAGGCGTTGCGGATCACGGTCTCGCCGGGGTGCAGGGCGGCGGCCATCAGCGCGTTCTCGGTGACGGTGTCGCCGCGCTCGGTGAGCACGATCGGGCGGCCCGGCTCGATCCTGCGGTCGACGCTGGCGTGGTACGACCCGTCGGTCGCCTTGACCTCCAGGCCGAAGGGCCGCAGGGCCGACATGTGGGGCTCGACGGTGCGGGTGCCGAGGTTGCAGCCGCCGGCGTACGGCAGGTCGAAGCTGTCGGAGCGGTGCAGCAGCGGGCCGAGGAACATGATCACCGAGCGGGTACGACGGGCCGCGGCCTCGTCGATGTGCTCGAGGTCCAGGTCGTGGGGCGGGATGATCTCCAGGTCGCCGGAGTCGCCGAGCCAGCGCGTCTGCACGCCGAGGCTGGAGAGCACCTCGAGCAGCCGGTTGACCTCCTCGATCCGGGCGACCTTGCGCAGGGTGGTGCGGCCACGGTTGAGCAGGGAGGCGCACAGCAGCGCCACGCCGGCGTTCTTCGAGGTCTTCACCGCGATCGTGCCCGAGAGCGTGGTCGGGCCGGTGACGCGCAGGTGCACCGGGCCGCCGCCGAGGGCGACGATCTCGGAGTCCAGGGCCTCGCCGATCCGGGCGAGCATCTCCAGGGAGAGGTTCTGGTGACCCTTCTCGATCCGGTTGATGGCGCTCTGGCTGGTGGACAGGAGCTCGGCGAGCTGCTGCTGCGTGAGCCCGCGGTGCTGGCGGGCGTCACGGATCAGGTTGCCGATGCGGCCCTTGTAGTCGAGAGGCATGCCGACCACGCTAACTCACATGTGAGATAGGGCAAGGAGGCACGCAGGGGTGCGCATCGTCACCCCGCACCGGTGGTGGCATCGTGGTCGCCATGCGCGCCACCACGCTCCACGCCCCCCGCGACATCCGGCTCTCCGAGGTGCCCGACGCGGCGGTCGAGCTGCCCACCGACGCGGTGGTGCGGGTCCTCGCCGGGTGCATCTGCGGCTCCGACCTGTGGCCCTACCGCGGCGAGAACGACATCACCGAGGGCGCCACCATCGGCCACGAGTGCGTGGGCGTGGTCGAGGAGGTCGGCGCGGACGTGCGGTCGTTCGGCGTCGGTGACGTGGTGGTCGTGCCGTTCTGCCACTGCGACAACACCTGCGTGCACTGCCGGGCCGGCGTCCAGTCGGCGTGCACCAACCTCGGGGTCACCCGCAGCGGCCAGGCCGAGCTGGCCCGTGTCACCCAGGCCGACGGCAGCCTGGTCGCCGTGCCCGGCGCCTCCGACGGCGACGTCGACGAGGAGCTGCTGCCCTCGCTGCTCGCGCTGTCCGACGTGATGCCGACCGGGTGGCACGCCGCGGTCAGCGCGGGCGTCACGCAGGGCGGTACGGCCGTCGTCGTCGGCGACGGCGCGGTCGGCCTGTGCGGGGTGCTGGCGGCCTCGGTGATGGGTGCGGAGCAGGTGGTCGCGCTGTCGCGGCACCAGCCCCGCCAGGACATCGCCCGCGCCTTCGGCGCGACCCACGTGGTCGCCGGGCGCGGCGACGAGGCGCTCGAGGCGGTGCGGGAGATCACCGGCGGCGTCGGCGCCGACGCGGTGCTCGAGTGCGTCGGCACCGACCAGGCGATGCGCACGGCCTTCGACGTGGCCCGACCGGGCTCGACCGTCGGGTTCGTCGGGGTGCCCCACGGCGTGGAGCTGCCCATACGCCGGATGTTCTCCAAGAACGTCGGCCTGGCCGGCGGGATGGCGCCCGTGCGGCGCTACCTGCCGCAGCTGCTCGACCTGGTCGGCTCCCGCGAGATCGACCCGGGCCTGGTCTTCGACCTGACCCTGCCGCTGGCCGACGTCGCCGAGGGCTACCGCGCGATGGACGAGCGCCGCGCGGTCAAGGTCATGCTCCGCCCCTGACCCCTGACCCCTGACCCCTGACCCCTGCCGGTTCAGCCCGGCATGCTGCTCATCGCGCCCAGCGAGGGACCGCTGAACCCGGGGAACACCGAGGCCGTGCTGGCGCCGAAGCGGGTGGAGACGACCTCGGCCAGGACGCTGCGGTAGTCCGTGGTGACGGTGAGGTCGGAGTCGCCCTGGACGCCGAGGTCGGGGAAGCGGCCGTAGAACCGGCCGCCGCGCACGCCCGCGCCGGCCAGCATCATCATGCTGCCGAAGCCGTGGTCCAGGCCCCGGTTGGGGTTCTCCACGATGCGGCGACCGAACTCGGTCAGCGTCACCAGGGTCACCGTGTCGGCCCGCGGGCCGAGGTCGGTGAAGAACGCCGCGATGGACTGGGCCAGCTCGGTGCAGCTACGCTGCATCAGACCGGACTCGATGTTGCCCATCCCGGAGTGCATGTCCCAGCTGCCGTGGTCGACGGTGAGCACCTCGGTGCCGACGTCGCCCCGGATGATGCGCGCCGCGGTGGCCATCGCGCCGCCGAGGTCGCCGGAGGGGTAGCGCGCGCCGTTCAGCGGCTTCGCCGAGGTACGACGGGCCGGGGCGAAGTCGGCGACCGCACCCAGCGCCATCTGGGCCGCACGGCCCAGGCCGTCGTCCCGGCCGCCCCACAGCGTCCGCAGCGAGGCCTCGCGCTCGCGGGGGTTCACGCCGCCCGCCACCACGACGCTGTCGACCGAGGAGGTGCTCATCGCAGGGGTCGGGCCGACCAGGCTCGAGGGGAGGGCGCCGGCGTCGAGGTTGATCGCCCGCAGCGGGGTGGTCCGGTCCTCCAGCCCCACCAGCCGGTTCAGCCAGCCGGCCCGGGTGGTCGAGCCGGGAGCGGCGTCCTCGACCTCCTCCATGGCCGAGAAGTGCGACCGGTTGGGGGCGGGCAGGCCGACGGCCTGGACCGCGGCGAGGCGACCCTGGTTCCACAGGCCCTGGAGCGGTCTGAGGGCCGGGTGCCACCCGAAGAACCCGTCGCTGCCCCAGAGCGTGTTCGCCGGGATCCCGATCTTGGGTCGCGCCCGGTAGTAGGCGGGGTCACCGTGGGGCACCACCATCGACAGGCCGTCCGCGGCACCGCGCAGGGACAGCACGACCAGGGTGCTGCGGGCGGTGCCGCTGGCGGCGCGCGCGGTCTGCAGGACGGCGTCCCCGACCATCGTCGTGGCGGTGGTGGCCCCGATCAGGCCGGCGCCGAGGCCGAGCACGCCGCGGCGCGAGAGCCCGGCGTACTCCGGGCAGCCGCACTCGCCGGGGGTGGAGGGGAAGGAAGCGGTCGTCGTCATGGGGGTCACCGGAGGAAGTGGTCGGGGGAGTCGAGGACGGTCAGCAGCACGCGGGGCATGCCGTAGCGCAGGAGCTTGTGGTCACGGGTGACCCTCTCGTCGGGGGTCGAGCTCATCACCTGGCAGCAGGCCCGGACCAGCGCCGGGGAGGCGTCCCGGTGCAGGAGCTGGTGGGCGATGTGGTCCACCACCTGCGCGAAGGTGGCGGGCAACGGGGGCAGCCAGGCCAGCTCGCGTCGGTAGGTGACGTCGACGTCGGGGTAGTGACCGCCGCCGACGACGTGGTGGATCCGGTAGGAGGCCAGCATCCGGGCCGGGTTGCACCACGCGTCGTTGGTGATCGGGGCGCCGTCCGGCCGCGGCCAGCCCAGCGGCATCAGGCCCATCTGGCGGGACTGGTAGAGCATGGCGTTCGCGGCCGACTTCTGCTGGGTCGGCCGGGCGATCCGGGCCCGCGTGACCCGGTACGTCGCGACCAGGTCCTCGGCGGGGTCGCGCACCTTGCGGCCGGCGGAACCGAGGAACTCGGCGGAGTCGACCAGGGCCTGGAGGACCGGCACGATCGCGGTGTCGTGCTCCAGGTAGACCTGGGCCAGCCGAGCGACGAGCGCCTCGGAGGGGTCGTCGCGCACGAACTTGACCGCCAGCCGGCGGGCCAGCCGGCGGGCCGTGAGCGGGTGCCGGGCCAGGTGGGCGAGGTACAGCTCGGTCATCGCACGGCCGTCGGCGCTGCGGTTGGGGTGGGTGAACCCGAGCACGGACACCGCGCCGGTCGCGTGGTAGTCGGTGCGGTAGGAGGCGGACCAGCTGGGCTTGGAGTTGCCCTCGATCGTGTCGACCGCCCAGCCGGTGAGGATGCGGGCGGAGTCCTTGACCTCGGCCTCGGTGTAGGCGCCCAGCCCGACGGTGTGCAGCTCCAGCAGCTCGCGGCCCAGGTTCTCGTTGGGCTGCCGGGCCGTGGAGCGGGCGTTGTCGAGGAACACCAGCATCGCGGGGTGCAGGACCGCGGCCCTCAGGATCTCCCCGAACGACGAGAACGCCAGCGACCGCAGCGTCTCGCCGTAGTCGCGACGGTGGACGTAGGCGCTCTCGCCGCCGACGGTGGGGACGTTGAGCAGCTGCTCCCAGAACTCCGTCATCACCTCGCGGACCTGGCGGTCCGCGCGCACCCGGCGGGCGAGCGTGTAGCGCTGGTAGTCGTTGGCGAACTCGTGGCTGCTGCTGTCGCGCCACAGCTTGACCGGGTCCCAGGACAGGTGGGGCCACCAGCCGGCGCACTCGTCGGCGGCGGGGTCCCCGACCGGGGTGGCGAGCTGCCGGTCGAACCAGGACCGCGCGCCCCCGGCTCGGCGGACCTGCTTGGCGAGGGCCGGGGTCAGCCCGTAGGAGAACCGGGCGGCGAGCAGACGCTGCTCAGGAGGCAACAATTTCACGGGGACTCCGGCGGGGGGTGGCGGGTGGGGACCGCTGACGGGGGGACGCAGGAGTCATCGGCACCGCGAGGGCCCATGTTGAGCCCGGGCGTGCCCGAGGTGGGACCGGTCGCGGTCCAGGTCAGGCGGGGTGCGCGCGGGAGCCCTCACCTGTGGGGGTGACACCGTCGGGGGCCGCGGGAAGCGTCAGCCGGAAGACGGTGCCACCGCCCGGGACCCGGTCGGCCACGACCGTCCCGCCGTGCCGCTCCACGGTGCTGCGGACGATGGACAGCCCGAGGCCCGTGCCGCGGTAGTCGCCGCGGTGGGCGCGGTGGAAGGAGTCGAAGACGGCGTCGAGCTGGTCGTGGGGGATGCCGATGCCGTTGTCGGTGACCTCGACGACGACCACGTCCTCGGTGCGGCGTCCCTGGACCGTGACGACCGGGACCACGCCGGGGGCGACGTACTTGACCGCGTTCCCGACGAGGTTGTCGAGGACCTGCCGCAGCTGGCCGGCGTCCCCGGCGACCGGGGGGAGCGCCCCGACCTCGATCCGGGGCCGGCCGCCGCCCACCGGCTCCTCCGACCACCGGGCCGCGACCTCGACGGCGATCGCGCCGAGGTCCACCGCGTCGTGGGCCAGGGTGGCGTCGCGCGCGGTGACGAACGTCAGCAGGTCGTCGATCAGGTCGCGCATCCCGGTGGTCGCCACCCCGATCCGGGCCAGCGCGCGCGACGCGGTCGGCGGCACGGGGCCGTCACCGGCCATCGTGGCGACCTGGGTGGCCAGCACCTCGGTCCAGCCCGAGACCGTGCTCAGGGGGCTGACGAGGTCGTGCGCCACGACCCCGGCGAAGGAGGCCAGGCCGTCGCGCTCGCGGCGCTCGGCCGTCACGTCGTGGTAGACGACGAGCGTGGCCGGGCGACCGCCGCCGACGCGGACCGCGCTGGCCCGGACCTCCAGGCGGCGTGCCTCCCCGCCGTCGGCCGGGACCACGAGGAGGTCCCGGGGCGGCGAGACGCCGTCGGGCTCGTCGGCGTCCCGCGCGGCCCGGCCGCGCAGCAGGCTGTCGACGGTCGTCTCCTGCCCGTCGGGTCGCAGCACCTTCATCCGGCGGTGGTCGACGTGGGTGCCGACCGCGGCCGCGCCGCCCCCGGTCAGCCTCGCGCCGGCGTCGTTGCGCAGCAGCACGGTCCCGTCGTCGCCGATCAGCACGACGCCCTCCGCCATCGCCCCCAGCACCCGGGTCAGGGTCTCGGCCTGGTCCGAGGCGCCGGACCGGGCGAGGTCGAGGTCGGCGTGGAGACGACGTCGCTCGGCGGCGTCCAGGGCCAGGACCATCGTCAGTGCGACCACGAACGCCACCCAGAGCTGGGTGACCGAGGCGGCGTCGCGTGCCGCGCCCTGCGGGACGAAGCCGCCGAGCCCGAGGACCGCCGTGACGACGACCGTGCTGGCGAGGAGCACGGCGTGGACGTTCGCCCCGAGCGGGCTGAGCCGCAGCCCGGCCCAGACGCTGGTCGCCAGCACCAGGAACGACAGCGACAGCCGGTCGTGGGTGGTGAGGACCACCAGGACCGCCAGCGCCGTGACGGCGTACAGGGCGAGCACCTCGACGGGGCTGTCGCGCACGGCGCCCCGCGGGTCGTCGTGGCCGCCCTCCGCACCCCGTCCCGCGCGGTGCTGCTGCCAGCGGTCACGGGCGAGCAGCACCACCGGGACGATCGCGATGACGCCCGCGAGGTTGCGGACGGCGAGCTCGAGCCCGGGGGCCGTGCTCCCGCGCAGCAGCGGCACCCAGGTGATCTCGACGGCCACCAGGGCCGAGACCAGGCAGGCCGAGACCCCGGCGAGCAGGACGTAGGCGACGTCCCGGCCGGCCCGCAGGGTCGGTCCGTCGGCGGCCGAGCGCGGGCCCCGCAACCGGGGTGCGACCAGCCCGAGCACGCCCCCGAACACCAGGCCGAGCGCCACCGCGACCAGACCCAGGTCGCGGGCGAGGGCCCAGGGTGCGCCCGTGGCGAGGTTGACGCCGGCGGCGGCGGCGAAGAGGACGGCCGAGTCGACGACCAGGGAGCGTCGCCACCCGAGCATCGCGAACCAGACCGCGATGACGCCGTTGGCCGGCCAGATCAGGGCCAGCGACCCGCCCTCCGGCACGGTGAGACGGCCGAGGTAGGCGAAGAACAGGTAGCCGAGCGCACCGGCCGCGGTGACGGCCCACCGACCGGGGCCGCTCCGCGGTGGCCAGGCCGCTGCGGCCTGGCCCGCGCCGGTCGACGGGGACTCCGCCGAGGACGTCGACGGGGCCGCGGGCACGGCCGCCGCGGGCCCTCCGGCGGCGTACGCCGGTGCCGGCTGCGCGGGGTCGGTGAGACCGGGGACCTCCGCCTGGCGCCCGGGGGGCGCCGCGGTCGACCCCGTGCTCGACCCCGTCGTCGACCCCGGGTCGGGGGGCCTGCCACGCCACCGCGGGCGTGCACTGAGGATCGTCATGGACTGCCTGTCGCTGGGAGGGGTGCCACGGCGCCGGGACGGCGACATCATGACGCACGGGGGGTCCTCCCGACCAGGGTCGACCGCCCCTCGTGGAGCCGGCACCCGGGTGAGGCGGCACCGGGGGTCGCGCGGTAGGACGGGGGCATGAAGACACGACACATCGGCAACGACTCCGTCGGCCGGGTCGAGGTGGGCGCGATCGGGCTGGGCCTGATGACCTTCGACCAGTCCGGGGCCGCTCCGCGTGAGCAGCTGCTCGACACGGTCCGTACCGCCCTCGACCACGGCGTGACCCTCTTCGACACCGCCGACGCCTACGGCCACGGTGACGCGGGCGCCGACGCCCAGGGCCAGAACGAGACCCTGGTCGCGGGCCTGCTCGACGAGCTCGGCGTGCGCGACCGGGTCCTCCTGGCCACCAAGGGCGGCCACGTGCGCACGGAGGGCGGCGACTGGGGTCTCGACTCCTCGCCGGAGCACCTGCGCGCGGCCGTCGACGCGAGCCTGCAGCGCCTCGGGGTGGAGCAGATCGCGCTGTGGCAGCACCACCGGCCCGACCCGGACGTGCCCTACGAGGAGGTCGTGGGCACCCTGCGGGAGATCCACGAGTCCGGCAAGGTCGCGATGGTCGGCCTCTCGAACGCCGACCCCGACCAGATCCGGCTGGCGCACGAGGTCGTCGGCAGCGGCCTGGTGAGCGTGCAGAACCAGTTCTCGCCGAAGTTCCGCAGCAGCCGACCCGAGATCACGGTCTGCGAGGAGCTCGGGCTGGCCTTCCTGCCGTGGAGCCCGCTGGGCGGGCTCAACGACGCCAAGGAGCTCGCGCAGAAGCACCCGGCCTTCGCCGAGGTCGCCGAGGAGCGCGGGGCGAGCGCCCAGCAGGTGGCGCTGGCCTGGTCCCTGGCGCAGTCCGACTGCGTCATCCCGATCCCCGGCGCCAAGCGCCCGCAGTCGGTGAAGAGCTCGGCCGCGGCGGCCGACCTGGTCCTGAGCGCCGACGAGCTGCGCCGTCTCGACGCCGACTGAGCCCGTCCCCGGGGCTCAGACCACGGCCAGCAGCTCGCCGTGCAGCAGGGACAGCCACCCGTCCGGGTCGGCCGCCCAGGTGCGCCAGCCCGCGGCGACCCGCTCGAGGTCGTCGCGGGTGGCCCGGCCCTCGGAGACCAGCTGCTCGGCCAGCGCCGAGGCGGTGATCCGGTCGGCCCACAGCCCGCCCCACCAGGCCCGGTCCTCGGGGGTGGCGAAGCACCAGGTGCTCGAGGACGGGCGCAGGTCGGTGAGTCCCGCGGCGCGGGCCCATGACAGCAGCCGGCGGCCCGCGTCCGGCTCGCCGCCGTTGGCCCGCGCCGCGTCGCGGTACAGGACCAGCCACTCGTCGAGCTCGGGCACGCGCGGCCACCAGGTGAAGGCGGCGTAGTCGCTGTCCCGCACGGCGACCAGGCCACCGGGCCGCGTGACCCGACGCATCTCGCGCAGCGCCTGCACGGGGTCGGCGACGTGCTGCAGCACCTGGTGGGCGTGGACGACGTCGACGCTGTCGTCGGGCAGGTCGAGGGCGTGGACGTCGCCGACGACGAGCTCCACCCCGGTGACGCCCTGGGCCGTGAGCTCGCGGCGGGTCAGGTCGAGGGCGTCCTCGCCGACCTCGAGCGCGGTGACCCGGCCCGGAGCCACCGCCCGCGCCAGGTCGGCGGTGATCGTGCCCGGCCCGCTGCCGACGTCGAGCAGGTGCAGACCGTCGGTGCCGGCGACCCGCTGCGCGAGCTCCGGCAGCACCGCCAGGAGGTGGCCGGCGGAGTTCTCGGCGGTGCGCCAGCGGTGCGAGCGCAGGACGGACTCGTGGTGGCCGTGGGTGTAGACGTGCTCCGGGGTCATGCGTCGAGGCTAGGACCGCGGGTCCGGGGCGACGGGTGGCGTCTCACTAGGCTGGGCCGGTGAGCAGCGCCGAGGACCAGACGCCGACCATCCACGCCACCGAGGTCGGCGACACCGGCCCGCGGGTGGTCTTCCTGCACGGTCTCTTCGGCCAGGGCCGCAACTTCACCCAGGCCGCGAAGGCGCTGGTGCCCGACCTGCGCTCGGTGCTGGTCGACCTGCCCAACCACGGCCGCTCCGCGTGGACGGAGGAGGCCGACTACGTCGTGGTCGCCGAGGTGGTCGCCACCTGGCTGCGGACGACGTACGGCGGGGAGCCGGTGCACCTCGTGGGCCACTCGATGGGGGCAAGGTGGCGATGGTGCTGGCGCTGAGCCACCCCGACCTCGTCGACCGGCTGGTCGTGGTGGACATCTCGCCGGCGACCAGCGACGGCGCGGGCGAGTTCGAGCACCTGCTCGGGGCGCTGGCCGGCGTCGACCTGACGACGCTGGAGCGGCGCGGTGACGCCGACGAGCAGCTGCGGGAGGCGATCGACGACGAGCGGGTCCGCGGCTTCCTGCTGCAGAACCTGCGCTCCGGCTCCGGCTCGGAGGGCGGCGGCTTCCGCTGGCAGGCGAACCTGGACCTGCTCCGCCGCGAGCTGGCCGACATCGGGGGCTTCCCCGACCTGGAGGCGGCCTTCGACCACCCGGTGCTGTGGATGGCGGGGGAGCGGTCGCGCTACGTGCTGCCCGAGCACGAGCCGGCGATGCGGCGCCTGTTCCCCCGCACCACCCAGGTCACCATCAAGGGCGCCGGGCACTGGGTGCACTCGGAGAAGCCGGAGGCGTTCGTGTCGGCGCTGCGGGTCTTCCTCACGGCCGGCGACCGCTGAACCCGGTCGGTCCCGCCTCGGCGCTCAGGCGGGTCGCCGCACGACCACCCGGGGGAAGCCGCCCGAGACGGCGTCGGTGTCGGCCACCTTGGTGAAGCCGGCCGACTCGAACAGCGCGAGCGTGCCGACGTAGGCCATGGTCAGGTCGACCTTCGCCCCCCGGTTGTCCACCGGGTAGCCCTCGACGGCGGGGGCGCCCTGGCTCTCGGCGTAGTCGGCCGCCCCGGTCACCAGGTGGGGCGCGATGCCGCGGCCACGGAACCCGGCCCGCACCTTCACGCACCACAGGGACCAGGCGGGGAGGTCGTCGACGTGGGGGATCGTGCGGGAGCGGGCGAACGGCAGGGTCGAGCGGGGCGCGACCGCCGCCCAGCCGACGACCTCGTCCCCGTCGTAGGCCAGCACCCCGGGCGCCACGACCTGCTCGAGCAGCCGCTCGACGTACGCCCCACGCTCGGGTCCGACGAGGGCGTTGTTCGTCCGGGAGTCGAGGCGGTGGCTGAGGCACCAGCACACCGAGGACGTCGGGTTGCGGGGGCCGAGGACGGCCGCCACGTCGGGGAAGCGTTGGGCGGGACGGATCGTGACCTCCATCGAGCGACCGTAACCCGGGCGTTCCTCAGGGTCATCGGCAATCACCTAAGGGTGTTAGGATCGCGGCATGGAGCGAGCAGGACTGAGCACCCGACGGGTGGCCGAGGCGGGGGCGGAGCTGGCCGACGAGGTGGGCTTCGACCGGGTCACCGTCTCGGACCTGGCCCGACGGCTTGAGGTGGCGACCCCGAGCCTGTACTCCCACGTGGCCGGGTCGACCGGGCTCCGCACGCAGATCGCGCTGCTGGCGCTGGAGGAGATGGCCGACCGGTCGGCGGAGGCGCTGGCGGGCAGGTCGGGCCGGGAGGCCCTGGCCGCGCTGGGCAGCAGCTACCGGACCTACGCCCGGGAGCACCCCGGCCGGTACGCCGCCGCCCGGCTGCCGATGGACACCACCACCGCCGCGGCCAGTGCCGGGCCGCGGCACGCCGCGATGACGCGCGCGCTGCTGCGCGGCTACGACCTCACGGAGCCGGACTCCACGCACGCCGTACGCCTGCTCGGCAGCCTGTTCCACGGGTGGAGCAGCCTGGAGCTGGCCGGCGGGTTCGACCACAGCGCGCCCGACGCCGGCACCAGCTGGGAGCGGGTCGTCGACGCGGTCGACCACCTGCTGCGGACCTGGCCGGGGGAGGAGCAGCGATGACGGACCAGACGTGGGTGACGACCCCGGTCACCGCCGCGCTGCTCCGCGGTGCGCTCGAGGTCGAGCAGACGCCGCGAGGGATCCTCCCGCACCGGTTGCCGGCTCGGGCCCGGGCGCAGTGCGCGGACCCGCAGCTGGCGCTGGCCGAGAGCCAGCCGGCCGGCGTACGCCTGGCGCTGCGGACGACCGCGACCGTCCTCGAGCTCGACACGGTGCCGACCAAGCGTGTCTACACGGGGCTGCCGCCTCGTCCGGACGGCGTCTACGACGTGGTGGTCGACGGGCGGCTCGTCGTGCAGGGGAGCGTGAGCGGGGGTGACGTCCTCGAGATCGACATGAGGACGGGCCAGGTCGCGCTGCGGGAAGGACCGGCCGGCACGCTGCGCATCGACGGGCTGGGCGCGGGGGAGAAGGACGTCGAGATCTGGCTGCCCCACGACGAGACCACGGTCGTCGGGACGCTGCGCTCCGACGCCCCGGTCGCGCCGCTGTCGCCGTCGGGTCGGCGGACCTGGCTGCACCACGGCAGCTCGATCAGCCACGGGTCGAACGCCACCAGCCCGATGGGGACCTGGCCGGTGGTCGCCGCGCGGCGCGGTGGCGTGGAGCTGGTCAACCTGGGGCTCGGCGGGAGCGCGCTGCTGGACCCGTTCACGGCCCGGGCGATGCGCGACACCCCGGCGGACCTGCTCAGCGTGAAGCTCGGCATCAACGTGGTGAACCTCGACCTGATGCGACGGCGGGCGTTCGGCCCGGCGGTCCACGGGTTCCTGGACACGATCCGCGACGGGCACCCCGACGTGCCGCTGGTCGTCGTCACGCCGGTGCTGGCGCCGATCCACGAGGACACCCCCGGTCCGGCGGCGCCGGACCCGGCCGCCTTCGCGGAGGGCCGGGCGGGCTTCGTGGCCACCGGTGACCCGGCCGACGTCGCCTCGGGCCGGTTGACGCTGCGGGTCGTGCGCGAGGAGCTGGCGGCGGTCGTCGCCCAGCGCCGGCGCGAGGACCCGCACCTCCACCTGGTCAGCGGGCTCGACCTCTACGGACCTGCCGAGCACGACGCGATGCCGCTGGCCGACGGACTGCACCCCGGCCCGGAGGCGCACCGGACGATCGGTGAGCGGTTCGCGGCGCTGGCCTTCGGCGACGGCGGCGCGTTCGCGCCCTGAGGCCCGGGGTCGGTACGGTCCGGCGATGCGCATCGTGCTGCTCGGCGACAGCCACCTCGCCCGGATCACCGACGACCTCGACCGGATCGGTGACGACGTCGTGAACGCCGCAGTGGGCGGCTCGGTGGCTGCGGACGTGCTCGCCCAGGCCGACGCGGTCGGGGTCGGCCCGCGCGACGTCGCGGTGGTCTCGGTCGGCACCAACGACGCCGCTCCCTGGAAGCAGGTGGACCCGGACGACTTCCGGGCGCAGCTGGAGCGGCTGGTCGAGCAGGTGCAGCCGTACCGCTGGGTGCACGTCGCGCCGCCCGGGGTCGACGAGCTGCGGATGGAGCGCGAGGTGGACCGCACCAACGAGCTGGTCGCGCGCTACCAGCGGATCGGGGGAGTCGTCCTCGGCGACGCGGGTGCGGAGCTGGTGGACACCCCGCGGGTGCTCTCGCGGCTGGGGTCGGAGGCGTTCGTCGACGACGGCGTCCACTTGTCCGCGGCCGGGTACGCGCTGCTGGTGCCGGCGATCGCGGACGCGGTCGAGGATGCCGTCGGCTGAGCCGGCGGTGGCAGGTCCGCGGCGGGCTCCATGACCCCGACCCTGCGTGCACGTTATGTCATCACTGACCCGGCGCGCCGCCTCATACGCCCTACGAGAGAGGACCAGGCCTGAGCGATGATCGAGCCGACCTTCATTGCTGTGACCACCGCCCTGGTGGTGGTCGCCGTCCTGGTCCTGGTCGTCCAGGGCAGGAAGGGCAGGCCGAGAACACCGACCCGCCGGTGGAGGTCAGCACACGAGCCCGGGTTGTCCCGGTCGCGCTGGCGCTCGTCAGCCTCGTCGTGGCTGCTGTCCGGGCAGTGAGAGGCGGCCAGGAGCTCGTCGCGGCTGTCACCGGCTTCGGAGCACTCGGAGCTGCGGCGTACGTCGCCTACCTCTGGTCCCGCGGACGCCCGGCCCAGGCGCCCTGACCTGACGACCCGCAGTGCCGATAAGTGACATTATGTCAGATCAGGTCAGGCTGGCACTCCTCTTGGGCCCCGACCGTGAATGACAACGGTGTCGTCACTCAGGCTCCGGTCGGAGCCCCGTTCGGCGTCGACCGCCAGGGCCGACCCGCATTGGTCCGTCGGTAGGCAGAGATGACCAGAGCCATCAGCAGCCCCTGGAGGATCAGCGACTCGGCCGCGCGCCACGCGATCTCGCCGTCGGCGACCGAGAGATAGATCGTCCATGCGACGGTCGCGGCCACGATGAACACCCACACCACCAGCAGTGGCCGCCAGAACGTCACGTGGTCGCGGTCCTGCCGCGAGCCCACCATGTACGCGATGACCCCGTAGACCATGGCGCTGCCGACGAACGACACCGCGCCGCGCCAACCGTTCGCGAGGGCCTCGAGGTTCAGCAGGACCACGACCACCCAGAGCCCGGCGGCCCAACGGTGTCGGTTTCGCGCGATCGACTCCACGGCGCGCACTCTACGTACGGTGCAACGACCGATGATGTCGTCACGACCGACGCCAAGCGCCGTGCGGCAGTGCCACGTCGAGTGGCCTGCGACTCGCCTCGATCACGGACCTCCACCACTGCCGAGTGACAGCTCAGCACCGCTTTCGCCAGATCACCGAGTAGCCGGTCGTGACCCAGAAGGTCTCACCGTCCGCCTCGTACTCGATCCGGACACCCGAGATGTCTGCTGAATCCGCGTCATCCCCGGAGCGAAGGAGAACGACGAGGTTGGCCTGCGAGTTCGGGTCGATCCTCCCGACAGGCTCGAAACCCCGCTTCTGCAAGCGCTCGGCGGAGGGCCATCCCAGCAGTGTGCCCACCAGTAGGTTTCTCAGTGGGCCCTGATAGCTGCCTTTGATCTCGAGGTTCCGGGCATCGACGAGCGACACGTCCGTGATCTGCAGGACGGCATCAGATTCGTTGTAGAGCACCTCGCTTCCATGCACGACATCACCGGCGGTCTCGAAATCGGGCAGGCACCACTCGCCGCTGCCCTCCGTGACTGCCAAGGGACCGGGATCGGCGTCGCCCAGCGTGGCGACTGTGCAGCCCGCGGCCACGAGGCCGGTGAGGACCACGCCCACGGCCAACCCCCTGGATCGGAGGGCGGCTCTCCGCGACATTCCTGGTCCTCCGTCTGGAATCGGTGCTCGTCACCCGGGTGTCCGAGGAGCGTTGGCGCATTCCTACTAGACGCCGCCTCCTGGAGGCTGCAGAACGACCGCCATTCTTCGGCAGCGTGCGTGGCCGCGGCCGGGCGCCGGTGCGGAAGCCACTGGATCCACGTGGTGCAGGTCACCCACGAATGGTGTGACGACACTGCGTGAGCACACGACTACCCAGTGTTCGAAGCAGTCACCACATCGATTCAAGGAGGAATCACCATGGGTATCGCTGACAAGGCCAAGAACGCCGCTCAGGACGCGCTCGGCAAGGCCAAGGAGGTCGCCGGCGACGTGACCGACAACGACAAGCTCAAGGCCGAGGGCAAGTCCGACCAGACGAAGGCGTCGGCGAAGCAGACCGGCGAGGACGTCAAGGACGTCTTCAAGAACTGACGCATCACGGGCTCCGGCCCGCATCCGTACGACCCGTCCCGGATCGCCGGGGCGGGTCGTCGTCGTCCCGGCTCCCCCGGCCGACGGTCGTCGTCAGGCGTTCGTCGTCACGCGGTCGTCAGCAGGCAGAACGGGTGGCCCGCCGGGTCGGCCAGCACGTAGAGCGCCTCGTCCTGATCGTGGGAGCGGTCGAGCAGCACCGCAGCGCCGAGCGAGACGGCCCGGTCCTTGTGCCGCTCGAGCTCCGCGCGGCCGCCCACCGAGAAGTCCAGGTGAAGCTGCATCGGCACCTGGTGGGTCGGCCAGGTCGGTCGGGCAAGGGGCTCGTCGACGCGCTGCACGGCGACCGTACGACGCCCGGTCGGTACCCCCAACCCATGAGCTCGCGGTAGAACTCGGCGAGTCCGCGGGCGTCGTTGGCGTCCAGGGCGGTGTGCATCAGGCGCGGGTGCTCCACCACTCCGTTGTACCCCACCTCACGGCGGGTCGCGTGACGTGGCGCACACAGTGTGGGATCAAGGGGCATGCGCATCTCGAAGGCGGCCGTCGCCGCCACCCTGGTCCTCGGCGTGGCCGCTCCCCTGGGCCTCGCTCCTCCCGTCCACGCCGCGACGGGGGTGGTGAGCGACCCGGTCGGTGACGCCGGTGGTCCTCAGCGCCTCGACGTCACCCGCGCCACGGTGCACAACAAGGACCGTCTTGTCGTAGCCCGGGTCAACCTCGCTGAGGACGAGAAGGGCGACATCATCGTGAGCCTCGACCCGCGCGGCGACTCGGGCCTGCGGTTGATCGCCACGAAGAAGGCCGACGGCTCGGTCCGCGAGCAGATCCTCCCCGGTGCGTTCACCGACCGCGGTGACATCGATCGGCCCACCCCGTGCCGCGGGCTGCGGGTGCGGTGGGCCGAGGACGTCGCCCGGCTGGCGATGCCGTCGGCCTGCCTGCACGACGGTGACTACGGGGCGGTCCGGTTCTCGGTCCTCACCGAGAACGGAGCCGACTCCGACATCGCCCCCGACCGTGGCACCTCGGGCTGGATCCCCCGCGGCTGACCGGCCGGCCGTGGACCATGACGAGTCCGTCCGCCTGTTCGGGCCCTGGGCGCCTCGCACGCCCGCCGATGCCGCGGCACTCCTCGCCGACTACCCGGGGCGGTGGTGGATCGCCGGAGGGTGGGCGATCGAGACGTACACGGGAGTCCTCCGGGAGCACGGTGACGTCGATCCGAGCATCCCCCGCGCCGACGTCGGTCTCCTGCGCGAGCACCTGCGGGGCCGCCTCGACGTCTGGGCGGCGGACAGCGGGACGATGTGGCCGCTGCTGAGCGCCACCGACGACGTGCTCCCCCGCTCCTGCGAGAACCTGTGGCTGAGGGACGGCGGGGCAGCTCCGTGGGAGTACGACGTGATCCTGATGGACGCCACCGAGGAGACCTGGACGTTCAAGCGCGACGGCCGCATCACCCGCCCGCTGGAGGAGATCCTGGTCGCCCGGGACGGCATCGACTACCTGCGCCCCGAGGTGCAGCTGCTCCACAAGGCGCGCGGTCGGCGGCCGAAGGACGACCAGGACCTGGCGGCCTGCCTGCCGCTGCTGGACGCCGAGCCCCGCGCATGGCTGGTCGACGCGCTCGCCCTCGCCCATCCCGGGCACCCGTGGATCGCCCGGCTCCGCGCGTGAGGAGACCCTGTCAGAAGTGGTCGGGTCGCGACTGCAGGAACTCGCGCAGGTACGGGATGGTGAACCGCAGGTAGCCGCGCCGGCTCGGCTCGACGAGTCCGGCGACGATCAGCCGGGCGCGGTAGCGGGAGACGTACCCGTGGTCGCGCCCCATCCGCCGCTCGACGTCGGCGATCGAGGACTCCCCCGTGTCGTCCTCGGCCATCGCCCGGACGAACGCCCGGTCGCCCTCGGAGAGGTCGTTGATCGCGGGTTCGTGGAGCGCGAACCCGGCCTCGCGGACCGCGGCGGCGACCCCGGCGCGTACGTGGTCCGCGGTGATCCGCGGCGCCGCCGGGTCCTGGCGCCAGACCTGGTCGCCGATCACCTGGACGAGGTACGGGTACCCGTGCGTGGCCAGCGCCATCGCCGCCACCTCGGCCTCGGCGACCTCGCGACCCGCCTGCAGGATCGGCACCCGCAGCGCCTCCTCGGCGGCGACGGGCGTCAGTGGTTCGAGGACGAACCGGCGGGCGCGGCGCAGGAAGGTGGAGACGTCGGAGGCCAGCAGGTCCTGGACCGCGGCCGGCAGCCCGGCGGCGGCGAAGGCGACCGGGCGCTCCTCGCGGAACGCGTGCTGGACCACGGCGCAGAGCTGGGCGACGTCGGCGCGGCCGTCACGGGCGTGCACCTCGTCGAGCGTGACGAGCACCCCGGTCCCGTGCTCGTCGAGGACGTCGGTGAGGGCGTTGAGCTGGCGGCGCAGGCCGCCGGGGCCGGTCTCGGCCGGCAGCTCGAACTCGAGCCCGCCGAGGCCCGAGGGCAGCGAGAAGCCGCGGACGCGACGGCGCGAGGACGGTGCCTGGCGCATCAGGTCGGCCAGCTCGGGCAGACCGTCGTGGGTCAACCGGTCCAGCAGCCCGGCCGTCGCAGTCTCCGAGACCACCAGCCAGCCGCGCTCGCGGGCCAGCGCCTCGGCCTCGTTGAGCACGACCGTCTTGCCGATGCCGCGGTTGCCGGTCAGCAGCGCCGCCCGCCCGGCCGCGCCGGGACCGGCGTCGAGCGCGTCACCGAGCTCGGCCAGGATCGCGTCGCGCCCCGACACCAGCGGGGGGCTGGTGCCGAAGGACGGGCGGAACGGGCTACGCGGCGGGGCCATCCGCCCATCCTTCATCAACGTTCATCAAACGTCGATGCTTTCATCGACCTTCATCAAGATCGACGCCGACCGCCTGCCCCGGAACCCGCGGCGGGCCCGTCTCCCCCGGCCCGGCCGGCACCGTCCGCGTGCGACCGGACGGGCTGGCGACGCATCAGCACGACCAGGGCCGCGAGTCCGAGGAGCACGGCGACCAGCAGGAACGACCCGGCGTTCAGGCCGAACCCGTTGATCCAGACGAACGAGATCGCACCGGCGGCCAGGCAGTAGTAGACGGTCGGGATGATCGTCTTGCGGATCAGGTCGCCCTCGCGCCCGAGCAGCCCGACCGTCGCGGAGGCGGCCACGATGTTGTGGATCGTGATCATGTTGCCCGCAGCGCCACCGACGGCCTGGGTGGCCACGACGGTCTCCGGGCTCACTCCGATCTCCGTCGCGGTGGAGAACTGGAAGAGCGAGAAGGTCAGGTTGCTGACGGTGTTGCTGCCGGCCACGAAGGCGCCGAGCGCGCCGATCCAGGGTGCGATGATCGGCCATCCCTGACCGGTCAGCGCCGCGGCGCCCTCGGCGAGGACCAGCGGCATGCTCGCCATGCCCGAGGCGTTGAAGTCGGCGCCGGAGTTGATGAACACCCGCACCAGCGGCAGTGCGAAGAGCAGCGCGACCCCGGCGCCGGCGATCTGGCTGCCGGCGACCTTCCAGGACTGCTTGACCTGGTCGACCGACATCCGGTGGAGGACGTTGGTCAGCAGGCAGACCACCAGGAACACCGTGCCGGGCAGGAAGAGCGGCTGGACGGTCTGGCTGATCGCGGTGCCGAAGATGTTCTCGATCGGGATCGCGGTGGTGGTGTCCAAGAAGGTGGTCAGCGGCGGCACGGTGCGGGTCATCACGAGCAGCACCGCGACCACGGCGTACGGGGTCCAGGCCATCACGATCGACATCTTGCCGCCGGCGCGGACCGTGGCGTCGGGCTCGATGTTCCCGGTCCAGCGGGAGTCCCAGCGCTCGCGCGCCGGGAAGTCCCACGTCTCCTCGGGCATCAGGAAGCCCCTGCTGGAGGTGAACATGACCAGCGCCAGGCCGACCGCCCCACCGATGAGGGAGGGGAACTCCGGGCCGAGCGTCGCGGCGACCAGGACGTACGGGACGGTCATCGCCAGCGCCGCGTAGAGGGCGAACTTCCAGACCTTCAGCCCGTCCGCGAAGCGCTTGTTCTCCCCGAAGAAGCCGCACAGCAGGCAGACCAGGAACATCGGGATCAGGAACCCGATGATCGCGTGCATCGAGGCGACCTCGAGAGCGACCCGGGAGACGTAGTCGGGCATGGTCACGCCGAGCACCGAGATCCGGTCCTCGACCCCGGGGGCGCCGGCGAGACCCTCGCCGATGCCCACGACCATCGGCGTGCCGACGGCCCCGAAGCTCACCGGGGTGCTCTGGATGATCAGACCGACCATCACCGCAGCCATGGCCGGGAAGCCCAGAGCCAGCAGCAGCGGCGCCACGACGGCGGCCGGGGTGCCGAAGCCGGAGGCGCCCTCGATGAAGCTGCCGAAGAGCCAGCCGATGATGATCGCCTGGACGCGACGGTCCGGGCTGATGGTGGTGAAGCCGGCGCGGATGGTGGACATCGCGCCGCTCTTGGTCAGCGTCTCGAGCAGCAGCAGCGCCCCGAAGACGATCCAGAGCAGCGTCAGCGCGATGATCAGCCCCTGGACGCTCGCCGCGGCGACGGCGACAGAGTCCATGTCCCACACCGTCAGGGCGATCACCACGACCACGACGAAGCCGATCGGCATCGCGTGCTTGGCCGGCCATCGCAGGCCGGCGATCAGCACGCCGATGACCGCGATCGGGGCGAGGGCGAACAGGCTGAGCACGAGGAGGCTGTCCATCGAGGATCCTTCGTTGCGGGAGGAGGCTGGTTGGACCGGCCGGCAGGTCGTACCGGCGTGCGAGAACAGGTTTCCGTAGTGCGGAAACGTGCGGCGTAGAGCCCACAGGGTGCCGAACGGCCCGGTATGTGTCAAGCGACACATCTGAGGTGCGTCCGGCCGACCGGGGCGTGCCTCAGGACAGCCGCTCGCCCGCCTCGACGCGTGCGCTGACGGTGTTTCCCTCCGGCGCCAGCGGGCACTGCCAGCGTGGGTCGTAGCGGCACGACGGGTGGTAGGCGAAGTTCAGGTCCAGCACGATCTCGTCGCCGTGCCCGCCCAGCCACGCACCCTTGGCGGTGTCGAGCAGGTAACGGCCCCCGCCGTACGTCTCCTGCCCCGCCGTCCCGTCGCGCAGCGGCACGAACAGTCCCCCGCCGTACTGCGCGAGGCTCCAGACGTCGAGGCTCGCCCCGGCCGGGTCCGGCAGGTCGACGACCCCGATCCGTCGCAGCTCGAGGGTCCCGTCCTCCCCCACCACGACCGGCCGCACCTCCTGGGGCGCCGGCCGGACCGGGACCGAGAAGCGGTACGTCGGGTCGTAGTCGAACCAGGGCAGGCCGGTCTCGCGCAGCGGGTCGTCGACCGGCAGCGGCGACTGGGGGTGGCTGCGGAACAGCTCGTCGCGCGCTGCCCGCCAGGCGGCGTGGCCGCGGGCCGCCTCCCCCGCCGCCGCGGCGTCACGGGCGAGCCCGAAGGCGGCGCCCATCCGGTGGCGCCAGTCGACCAGCTCGAGGTGCTGGTCGGCGTGCTGGTCGGTGGGCTCGTCGGTGGGCTCGTCGGTGGGGCTGGTCACCGCCGGCACGCTACGCCGAGATGACGCTTGCGGCGCCTCGAGGTGACGCTCGCGGACACCCACCACCACCCTCCCACGACTGTAGGCGAACCTTTGTTCTACTGTTGCTCTGGCGTGGGTGGATAACCCCGTTTCAGCAGCACCGATGTCGGCGGCGAGTGCTTGAGTAGACCCATGACCACCACCCACGACACCCACACCGAGGCCGCCGACCTCGGGTGCGAGGGACCGTGGGAGCCGGCCCCGGCGCCGGTACGTCCCGGGGTCCGTGTCACCGGTGCCCTGCTCGACGCCCGGGGTGCGGTCTCGGCCGCGGCGGGGGTGTCGACCACGGCGTTGTCGAACGCCGACCTGACCACCGCCGCCCACGAGATCACCGCCCTGGAGTCGCAGGTCGCTGCCTACAAGCTCGCGGTCCTCGCCGAGGCGCGCGACCGCGGCCAGCACGGGCCCGTGGGCGATGAGGCAGACCCCGACCCCGCGGCGTGGTTGGCGAAGCTGACCGGCGACCCCACCGAGGTCCTGCGCGGCGGGCTCTGGATCGCCCGACTCCTCCAGACCAAGTACCACCACACCCGCCGTGCGCTGGAGGCCGGAACCCTGCGTCTCTCGCAGGCCAAGGTCCTCGTCCGTGCCGCCGAACGCGCCCCCAAAGCCCTGACGGCCGAGCAGATCACCGCAGCCGAGGAATCCCTCGTCCTCACCGCGACCGGCGAGTCGTCACCCACGAACACCAAGGGCCGACCCATGACCGCGGCACGGCTGCGTGACGAGGCTCGGCGGGTCTTCGCGAACATGCTCCCGGCGAAGGAGGAAGCGGACGCCGCGGAAGGCGACGATCTGGCTGCTGAGGAGGACGACGCGGCCCGGGAGTGCTACCTCTCCCTCAACGACCGGGGTGATGGGACCTTCCGTGGGACGTTCGTGATCCCGACCCTGCACGGCCGGATCCTGCAAGCAGCCCTCGAGCGCCTCACCGCCCCCGGCGCCACACCAAGGACTCGACCGGGGCCCCGATCACTGATGAGCCCGCCCAGCACGGCACCTCCTACGGGGAGAAGATCGGGGCGGGGTTCTGCGAGCTCATCGAGCACCTGCCCACCCAAGGTTTCGACCACGGCAACACCATCGGCCTGCTGATCACCGCAGCCCTGGACCAGATGGCCGCCGGCCTCGGGACCGGGACCCTGGCCACCGGCGAAGCGATCAGCATCCGCTCGATCCGGCGCCTGGCCTGCAACGCCGGCCACCTGCCGGTGGTCCTCGGTGGCGAGTCGATGCCCGTCGACGTCGGAAAGTCCCGGCGCAGGTTCACCCGCCACCAGTCCCACGCCCTCGCGGTCCTGCACGACACCTGCGGTATCGCGGGCTGCGAGAGGCCCTTCGCGTGGTGCGAGCTGCACCACCTCACCGAGTGGTCCAAGGGCGGACCCACCGACCTGGCCAACGCCCTCCCGCTGTGCGGACACCACCACCGCAAGGCCCACGACCCCGCCTACGAGATGCGCAGGCACCGAGGACGCGAGTACGTCCTGAAGAAGATCAGGCGGTAGGCCGGCCCGCCCGGATAACCCGATGACCCCGGCCCTCGCTGCTGGCAGGCTCCACCCGTGATCGACGACCACTGGCCCCTGTTCGGCCTCGAGGTGTCGACCCCCTCACTACGCCTGCGCCTGCCCCGGGAGCACGAGCTGGGCGCACTGGCCGACCTCGCCGCGCGCGGCGTGCACCCTCCCGACGAACGACCGTTCCTGACGCCCTGGGCCGAGGGCACGCCGGAGGAACGGGCGCGCTTCGTGCTGCTCGAGCACTGGGACCGCCTCGCCTCGTGGTCACCCGACGACTGGCGTCTGGGCCTCGGCGTCTTCACCACCGACGGCGAACCGGTCGGCGCCATCAGGCTGGCGGCCCGCGACTTCGGCGTCGTCCGCGAGGTCACGACCTACACCTGGCTGGGGTTGGAGCACCAGGGCCGGGGCCTCGGGACCGAGGCCCGACGCGGGGTGCTGTCCCTGGCCTTCGACCACCTCGCCGCCGCCTCCGCGCTCTCCTTCGTCTTCCCCGACAACCAAGCCTCCCAAGGCGTCTCGCGGAGCCTCGGCTACCGCCCGGACGGCACCACCCGCGACGCCCGCGGTGACGAGGTGCTCGTCTCCGACCGGCTCCGTCTCGACGCCGCCGACTGGGCCGAGGTGCGCGAGCCCGGCGTCACCGTCACCGGGCTGGACGCCTGCCGCGGGCTGCTCGGGGCGACGTGACCGACGAGGGGCCGCTGCACGAGGGCCAGCTGCCGGTGACCGCCGGCCTCGTCAGGCGACTCGTCGAGGACCAGCTCCCGCAGCACCGCTCCCTGCCCCTCCGTCCGGTGGCCGGCGGCGGGACCGTGTGCGCCGTCTTCCGGCTCGGCGAGGACCTGACGGTCCGACTTCCCCTCACCGGCGACGACGCCGTCCAGGTCGGGGCCGCTCTCCAGGCCGAGGCGAGGGCGTCGGCGGCGCTCGCGGTCGTCTGCCCGGTCCCGGCACCACTGCCCGTCGTCCTCGGCCGTCCCGGCCACGGCTACCCCCTCCCCTGGTCGGTCCAGACCTGGGTGCCCGGCCACGACGCCCTCGTCGAGGACCCGGCCGGGTCGGCTGCGTTCGCCGAGGACCTGGGGGTCGTCATCGACGCCTTCCGCGCCTCGGGCACCGGCGGACGGACCTTCGTCGGTGAGCGGCGGGACGGGCGTGGCGGGCACCTGCCCGACCACGACGAGTGGGTGGACCACTGTCTCGCGCAGAGCGTGGGTCACGACCTCGACACCGCCTCGCTCGGCGCGCTCTGGGACGACCTGCGCGACCTGCCGCCCGCCGGCCCGGACGTGATGACCCACGGCGACCTGATGCCCGGCAACGTCGTCGTCACCGACGGCCGCCTCGGCGGGCTGCTCGACACCGGCGGTTTCGGACCCGCCGACCGTGCCCTGGACCTCGTCGCGGCGTGGCACCTGCTCGGCGCCCCGGCCCGTGCCGTGCTCCGCGGACGCCTCGGATGCACGGACCTCGAGTGGGCCCGCGGTCGCGCCTGGGCGCTCCAGCAGGCCCTCGGCCTGGTCTGGTACTACGCCGGGTCGCACCCGGCCATCAGCCGCGTCGGGCGCCGGACCCTCGCTCGCGTGCTCGCCGGGTGAGGCCACGCCCGTGCACCCGGTCGGCACACTGGGATCCGTGACCGCGACCGAGCCCGACTGGGACACCAGCACCGGCCGTACGCCCGGGCCCGCGATGCGGCTGCTCAACGCCGTCGTCCCCGGGGTGCGCCGGGTGCGGGCGCAGGTGGACCGGTACGCCGCCGCGTGGCGCGACCACAACGCTCGCGCCGTCCGGGAGCCCCGTCGGCGCTGGGTCGTGCTCGGCGACTCGATGTCGCAGGGCGTCGGCGCCTCGGCGCACGACGCCGGCTGGGTCGGACAGCTCGACCAGCGCCTGCGCGCGGACGGCCACGACCTGGCCGTGCTCAACCTGTCCGCGACCGGCGCCCGCACCCGCGACGTCCTCGACCGCCAGCTGCCCGTGCTGGAGAGCCTGCCCACCCAGCCGGACGGCACCCCGGCCGCCCTGGTCACGGTGCTGGTCGGCTCCAACGACCTCTTCGGCGGACGCGAGGCGCGCGCGGCGCTGCCGAGCGCGATGGCCGAGCTGGTCGACCGGCTGCCGGCGGGGTCGCTGGTGCCCACGCTCCCCCAGCCGTCGGCGGCCGCCGACCTCGCCAACGAGCACGTCGTCCGCGCCGCTGCCCGGGGCCGGGTCGTGCTGGTCGACCTGCGCGAGACCGGCCCGACCTCGTGGCGGGGCCGGCTCGCGCCGGACTTCTTCCACCCCAACGACCTCGGGTACGCCGCGATGGCCGACGCCCTCGAGCCCGGGGTGCGCGCGGTGCTGCGGGCGGGTCAGCGCGGGTAGGCGTCCCCCGCGGCCTGGCGGGCCTGCCAGGCCGACGAGACCATCTCGTGCAGCGTGTGCCGCATCTGCCAGTCGAGGTCGCGCGCGGCCAGCTCGCCGGAGGCGACGATGCGGTCGGGGTCGCCGGCGCGGCGCGGCGCGACGTCCGGCGTGAAGTCGATGCCGGTCACCTCGCGGATGGTGTCCATGATCTCGCGGACCGACGTCCCGCCGCCGCTGCCGAGGTTGTAGACCCGCTCCACCGGCTCGTCGGCCGCCAGCCGCCGCGCGGCCGCCACGTGGGCCTCGGCGAGGTCGGCGACGTGGATGTAGTCGCGGACGCAGGTGCCGTCCGGCGTGGCGTAGTCGTCGCCGTTGATCCGCGGGTTGTCGCCGCGCACGAGCATGTCGAAGACCAGCGGGAACAGGTTGTGCGGGCTGGTGTCGAACAGGTCCGGCGACCCGGAGCCGACGACGTTGAAGTAGCGCAGGCTGGTGTGCTTCAGCCCCGTCGCGCGCCCGGCGGCGCGCAGCATCCACTCCCCGATCAGCTTGGTCTCGCCGTACGGCGACTCCGGCATCGTCGGGGTCGTCTCGGTGACCAGGTCGACGTCGGGCGTGCCGAAGGTGGCCGCGCTGGAGGAGAAGACGAGCTTGTCGGCACCCACGGCCTCCATGCACTGCATCAGGATCACCATCGCCGACACGTTCTGCTCGTAGGTGTGCAGCGGCCGCTGCATCGACACCCCGGCGTACTTGAAGCCCGCGACGTGCACGACCCCCTCGACCTGGTGCTCCTGCAGCGTGTGGTCGACCAGCTTGGCGTCCAGCACGCTGCCGTGCTCGAAGGGGACCCCCGCCGGCAGGAACTGCTCGAAGCCCGAGGAGAGGTCGTCGAGGACCACCACCGGGATGTCCGCGGCCTGGAAGGCCCGTACGACGTGCGAGCCGATGTAGCCCGCCCCTCCGGTCACCAACCAGGTCATCCGTCCTGCTCCCTCATCCTCGTCGACGTCGTGCGTGTGACCCGCAGACGCTAGCGGAGGCGGACGCTCAGGCCGGGCGCGACGCCACGAGGACGCCGATCTTGTCGATCCGGTGCTCGGGGTTGCCGTTCTCGTCGGACCAGTAGTTGCCTTCGGCGTGGTCCTCCGGCGTCGCGCAGGTCGACAGCGTGATCATCGCCCGCGTCGGCTCGGCGCCCGGCCGCCCCGGGACGGCGGCGCGCTGGGCCGCCAGCGACGCCGGCTCCCGGAACGACGTCTCGCGCGTCGTCCGCACCTCGTAGACGTAGTCGGTCCCGTCGGCCGTGACCGTCACCCGGTCCCCGCGCTCCAGCGACGGCAGCTCCAGGAACGGCTCGGTCGACGACAACCGGTGCCCGGTGACCAGGTAGTTGCCGACCCCGCCCGGCCCGACGCCGCCGTCGGGCCCGTACGGGCTGGCCAGGTCGCCGGCGTCCTGGATCACCGTGCCGGCCACGTCGTCGGTGGTCCCCCGGTAGGCCTGCACCGGGAAGTCACGCAGCCCGAGGTCGGGCACGCTCAACGTCGCCGCGCGCGGGGTGCCGTCGGAGGTGACCGGGCCGGTCGGCTCCAGGCGCTGCCCCGCCTCGGGGTCCGCCTGCGGCGCCGGTGGCGTCGACGCCCCGGTGGCCGGTACGCGGGCCGCGACGTCGCGCACCCGGTCGCTGGCCGGCTCGCGCTCCGGCGCGGCGGCACAGCCCGTCAGCGCGGCCAGTGCGGTCAGTGCCACGAGCGGGGCGGGCAGGGAGGACCTCATGCCCTCCGAGCGTAGCCAGACCGCGATGGGCGACCGGGCACGATGGTGGCGTGCCCCGCCCCTCCCCCGCCGCCCTCGTCCGGTCCCTCGCCCAGGCGGTGCTCGGCGCGTTCCTGGTGGCCGCCGGGACCGC
The DNA here is from genome assembly GCF_018459925.1 of Nocardioides aquaticus. Classification (NCBI taxonomy): domain Bacteria; kingdom Bacillati; phylum Actinomycetota; class Actinomycetes; order Propionibacteriales; family Nocardioidaceae; genus Nocardioides; species Nocardioides aquaticus. The sequence continues at coordinate 2,406,513 of NZ_CP075371.1, read as the reverse complement.
CCACGTCACCGTCCTGCGCACGGAGTTCCGGGCGCAGGTCCCGCCGTGGGTCCCGCTGGACGTCGACCTGGTCGTGGTCGCCTCCGGCGTGGTCGAGGTCCTGGTCGGCGCCGCACTCCTGCTGACCCTCCTGCCCGGCCGGGCCGCGCGGGCACGCGTCGGCGCCGGCCTGGTCACGGCCGCGCTGTTCGTCGCGGTCTTCCCCGGCAACGTCGCCCAGTACGTCGAGGGCCGGGACGCCTTCGGGCTCGACACCGACCAGGCGCGCCTGGTCCGGCTGTTCTTCCAGCCGGTGCTGGTGGCCTGGGCGCTGTGGTGCACCGGCGCCGCCGGGTGGCTGCTCGCACGGCTCCGCGCGCGCCGGACCTGAGCAGCACTCCACCGGGTCACCAGCCCGACGGCACGTCCCACCGGGTCCGCCGCACCCAGTGCGCGCACGGCCTGGCCGAGGTGGCGCCCACCCCGGCGCACCCGGGCCACGGGACCGGCTCGGTCAGCTCGTCGGTGTCGAGGTCGCGCTGCCACAGCGTCCGCTCCGGCCACCAGCCGCGCTCCAGCACGGTGCAGTCGCAGCGGGCGCCGACGTCCTGCAGGCGTCGCTCCAGGCCGACCGCCGCCGGCACGCGGACGTCACGGAAGCGCACGGCGTGCGCCCAGTCGTGCGCGCAGCCGTCCTCGACCACCGCCCGCCGCAGGAAGCACAGCAGGCACTCGCTCTCGTCAGGGTCCGCCACCCGACCTGTCTACGACGGACCGCCGACAGCCCACCCCCACAGGCGACCGCCCCGTCGGTGCGCCCCCTAGGTTCGGCGCCATGACCTCCCCATCGACCTCCCGACGTACGAGCTGAACGACGGCACCACGATCCCGGCGGTCGGCTTCGGCACCTACCCGCTGTCCGACGACGACGGGATCACCGCGATCCAGAGCGCGCTCGAGGTCGGCTACCGCCTGCTCGACACGGCCGTGAACTACGGCAACGAGACCGAGGTCGGCGAGGCGCTGCGCCGCTCGGGCGTCCCCCGCGAGGAGGTCGTGCTGACCAGCAAGCTGCCCGGGCGCCACCACGGGTACGACGACGCCGTGGCCAGCGTGCACGAGTCCCTCGGCCGCCTCGGCGTCGAGCAGATCGACCTGCACCTCATCCACTGGCCGAACCCGTCGGTCGACTCCTACGTGGAGGCCTGGCGTGCCCTGGTCGACTGCCAGCGGGAGGGCCTGATCCGCTCCGTGGGCGTCTCGAACTTCACCCCGACCCACCTCGACCGGGTCATCGAGGCCACCGGTGTCACCCCGGCGGTCAACCAGATCGAGCTGCACCCGTACTTCCCGCAGGAGCAGATGCGCGCCGAGAACGAGCGCCGCGGCATCCGTACCTGCTCCTGGAGCCCGCTGGGCAAGCGGCAGGCGCCGTTCACGGAGCCGCCGGTGGCCGACGCGGCCGAGCGCCACGGCGTCACCCCCGGCCAGGTGATCCTGCGCTGGCAGGTCCAGCTCGGCGCCGTCCCGCTCCCCAAGTCCGCCACCCCGGAGCGGCAGCGCGCCAACCTCGACGTGCTCGGCTTTGCGCTCGACGACTCCGAGATGGCCGCGGTCACCGGGCTCGCCAGGCCCGACGGCCGGCTGTTCGGCGGCGACCCCGACACCCACGAGGAGATGTGAACCGGCCCCGCGCACGGGACGTCCCCGACGCCGAACCCGTGGGGGTGGGGATGCCTGCCCGCGGACGCCCGTAGGTTCGCGGCATGACCCGAAGCAGCGAAGAGCTCGAAGCCATGCAGGCCGTCGTCCAGCGTGTCGTCTCCTACCAGGACGGCGCCACCGAGGGCACCACCGAGAAGGAGCTCCGCTCCGCGTTCGGCGAGACCGACATCGACCCGTCCGAGGACGAGATCACCAAGCTGGTCGACGCCATCGAGGCGGACCCGGCCTCGGCCGACGCCGCCTCGGTCCTCGGGTGACCGAGGACCACCCCTCCCCCGAGCGTCCGGCCGAGGAGCACCGTCGACCGGCGGGCGTCAGCGACGCCACCGTCGAGGCCCTCGGCACGCTCTCGGAGGCGCTGGAGGTGGTCGAGCACGCGCGCGGCCACCTCTACGCCTTCCACCGGCTCTGCGGCACCGCCGACCTGACCCTGAGCAAGGCCGCCGACGAGCTGCGCGAGGCCGGGCACACCGACCTCGCCGACGCCGTCGAGCAGGACGTCATCGGCCGCAACATCCTCGAGGGCCGCTGGAGCTTCCAGGTCGTCGAGGAGTACGACGACGGCTACTACGCGGCGGTCAAGGACGCCGAACGACGCGCCCGCGACGAGCTGGTCGGCGGGCGGCGGCACCTGTTCGAGGCCGAGATGAAGGAGGACCGGCGCACCCGCGGCCGGCCCGACCACACCGCCACACCGGACTGACCGGGGCTGACCACGGGCCGTACGGGCGCCCACCCGACCGCGGCCGGGCTCCCACCGCCCACCTACGATCGCGGCATGATCCGCCCCCTGCGCCGTTCCGTCCGCCGCCCGCTCTCCGCCGCCGCCGTGCTGGTCGCTCTCTCCGCGGGCCTGAGCGCCTGCGGCGGGGACGACACGACCGCGACCGAGGAGCCGGCCGCCGCCGAGGGCGAGAGCTGCGCCTACCCCTCCGCCGGCACCGCCGCCACGGAGGTCGACGCCCCGCCGGCCACCGCCACCCAGACCGGCGAGGTCAGCGCGACCATCACGACCAGCGCCGGCGACGTGCCGATCACCCTCGACGCGGACGCCGCGCCCTGCACGGTCAACTCGTTCGTGTCCCTCGCCGAGCAGGACTACTTCACCGACACCCCGTGCCACCGGCTGACCACCGCGGGCATCTTCGTGCTCCAGTGCGGCGACCCGACCGGCACCGGCACCGGCGGCCCCGGGTACTCCTTCCCCGACGAGCTCACCGGCGAGGAGACCTACGGCCCCGGCACGCTCGCGATGGCCAACGCGGGCCCCGACACCAACGGCTCGCAGTTCTTCATGGTCTTCGACGACAGCCCGCTGGACCCCGACTACACCGTGTTCGGGTCGATCAGCGAGGAGGGCCTCGCGGTGGTCCAGGAGGTCGCGGACGCCGGCGCCGAGGGTGGCGCGCCCGACGGCCCGCCGGCCGAGCCCGTCGAGATCACCGGCGTCACCATCGGCTGACGGCGCCGGTCGACGCTGCCGGCCCGACGCCGCCCCGGCCGAGGCCTCACTACGAGGGTTCGGCGGGGGCTGCTGGGTCGGCTGGGTCGGCGGGGTCTGCCAGGTGGTAGTCCACGGGCGTGGCCAGCTGCACGGTCCGCGAGACGGTGCACAGCCGGTCGCGCGTCTGCTCGACCGCGCGCGGCAGCATCGATCGGGCGCGGTCGCCGTCGGCGCCCGCGGGGAACCCGAGGTCGACGGTGACCCGCAGGCCGGTCAGGTGGTTCCCGTCCTGGTCGCGGGTCTTGTGGCCCTCGACGGCCAGGTGCACGTGGTCGGGGTCGACCCGCTTGCCGGTGACCAGCTCGATGTCGACCGCGCTGCATCCGGCGATGGCGGCCAGCAGCAGCTCGACCGGGGTGAAGTCCGGGTCCGCGCCGCGGCCCACGGGGAGCACTCCCCCACGACCGTTGCTGGCCAGGTAGCGGCCAGCCCCGATCCTGCGCAGCTCCACGCCGCGCCAGGTGTCGTCGTGCTGCTGCTGCTGCTGCTCCGCGCTCGAGGTCATGCCCCGAGCCTGCCACCGGGAGCACCCGGCGCCGCGGAGGTCAGGCGTCGCGGGCCTCGCGGCGCCACGCGCGCAGGCCACGACGGGCGCCGGGACGGGAGAGCTCGATGTCGCGCAGCTGGGCCCGGTCCTGTCGCGACCAGGCGCGCCCCTCGGTGATGCCGTGGGCCACGTACTGCTGCGTCGTCATGATTCTCAAGTCCTCTCGTGGGCCGCGGGGGCCCGGCGTCGCGGCTCGCGCCGCGCTCTGGTGATGGTGGTTCCCGTCATGGACCAATAAGTCGGACGGTGATGACAGGTTAGCGTCGGGAGGGCCTCGACCATTCCCCGTCGAGGGGGTGACCTCGGGCACGTCGGCGACGCCTGCGCCGTGGCCCCGCCGCAGGTCAGGGCGGCGGTCGCGCGGCTGGCAGGATGCAGGACATGACCACCCGAACCGCACGCCAGATCCAGCTCGTCCGCCGTCCCGCGGGGCTGCCCACCACCGACGACTTCCGCATGGTCGACGTCGACCTGCCCGACCTCGGGCCCGACCAGGTCCGGGTCCGCAACACCGTGCTGTCGGTCGACCCCTACATGCGGGGCCGGATGAACGACACCGAGTCCTACGCCGAGCCGTACGCGCTCGAGGCCCCGATGCTGGGTGCCGCGGTCGGCGTCGTCGAGGAGTCGACCTCGGACCGCGTCCCGGTCGGCGCGACCGTCAGCCACGGGGCCGCCTGGCGCGACGCCGAGGTCCTCGACGCCGGCGCGGTCCGCGTCGTCGACGTCGAGCGGGCCCCCGCCTCGGCCTACCTCGGCGTGCTCGGCATGCCGGGGCTGACGGCGTACGTCGGCCTGCGTCGCATCGCCGCGCTGGCCGAGGGCGAGACGGTCTTCGTCTCCGGCGCCGCCGGTGCCGTCGGCTCCGCGGTCGGCCAGTTCGCCCGCCAGCTCGGCGCCGCCCGCGTGATCGGCAGCGCCGGGTCGCCCGAGAAGGTCGCCTGGCTGACCGAGGAGCTCGGCTTCGACGCGGCCTTCGACTACCACGACGGCAAGGTCTCGCACCTGCTGCGCGACGCCCTGGACCGCACCGGCGGCGGGCGCGCGGACGTCTACTTCGACAACGTCGGCGGCGAGCACCTCGAGGCCGCGCTGCTGCACCTCGCCGAGTTCGGCCGGGTCGCGGCCTGCGGCGCGATCACGACCTACAACGACCAGCAGCCCGCCCCCGGCCCGCGCACGATCGGCCTCGTCGTGCCGCGCAAGCTGACGATCCGCGGCTTCATCGTCAGCGACCACGCCGACCTCGCCGGCGACTTCTACGCCAGCGCCCCGGGCTGGGTCGCCGACGGCTCGGTCCGCACCCGCGAGACGTACTTCGAGGGCCTGGAGCAGACCGTCGACGCCTTCCTGGGGCTGTTCTCCGGCGCCAACCTGGGCAAGATGCTCGTCCGGCTCTGAGCCACCCCCCAAGCCACGACGGCGGCCCCGGTCCGAGGACCAGGGCCGCCGTCGGGCGTCGTGCCGGGTGCCGGCTACCTGCGGGTGATCCGGAGGCTGTAGCCGGAGCCGCCGCGGACGACCTCGTCACCGGGCTCGCTGACCGCCTGTGCCACGACCTTCTGGCGCCGCTCGTAGGTGCTGATGCTCGCCGCCACCTGGTCGTTGCGGACCTGGTCCTCCAACCCGGCCAGCGCCTTCTCCAGCGTCCTGCCGGGACGGGTGTAGAGGCGGTCGCCGCCGCCGACCGACAGGAAGGCCGGGTCGCCCGCGGCGCTGCGCGGGACGGCGAGGGAGAGCCTCTTGGTGGTCGCGGACCCGTCGGAGGAGGTGACGGTGACGCGCAGCGTCAGGGTGTCCCCCGCGGCGACCTGGGTGCGACGGCCGAGCTTGGTCCACCTGCCGCCGACCTTGCGCTCGACGCGGCTGATCCTGGACACCGAGGTGTCGTCGGTGACGTCGGAGTCGACGGTCACGGAGTCGAGGTCGACGCCGTCGAGCCGGCTCAGCGAGTAGACCGTGTCGGCCACGTCGAAGAGGGCGCCGAAGGTGATGTCGTCCTGCGCGGTGTAGCGGTCGGCGTAGGTGACCGCGAAGGCCTCCCCCGCCCCGTCGGTACCGGTGATCTCGACGGTCTGCAGCTCGGTGCCGCCGGTGACGCCGTCCAGGACCCGGTCGTGGTTGGCCAGCACGCCGTACAAGGTGGTCTCCGCGGTGGCCTCGTCGAGGTTCACCTCGGTGCTGCCGGTGCGGCTGCGGCCGTCGTAGGCCACCGAGGAGGTGATGGTGGCCGACGCGGGCAGGGGCCCGAAGGTGGAGGTGATCCCGGCCAGCCGGTCGTCGGTCACGGTGCCCACCGGGGCGCCCGCGCCGGCGACCTTGAACGGCGCTCCCAGGGAGTCCTCCTGGATGTAGAGCGCCTCGGCCGGGTGCAGGCTGAGCGAGGTGTCGCCGGCGAAGGAGAACGGGTGCCCGAACCCGACCACCCGGTCACCGCACACCGAGGTCACCGTCCCGACGCCGACGGCGTCCACGTCGCCGTAGTAGACGGCCGCGGCCAGGTTGCCGCCGGCGACCAGGTCGTCACCGTCGGCGGCCACCGCGGCGGCGCCCCCGCGGGCGACGCGCGCACCGCTGACGACGGCCCCGTCGCCGAGGTAGGCGTGGTCGCCGGCCCGGTCCTGGACCGCGGCCAGCCGCCGGGCCGACACCCCGCTGATGCTGACCGGCATCGGCAGCCGGGTCAGCCCCTGCTCGGCCTGGGCGGCGCTGACGGAGGAGCCCGCGGCGACGGCCCGGGCCGTACGCCCGTCGACCCCGACGCGGACCGGGGCCCCGGCGTCACCGAGGTAGTCGTCCATCTCCTCGAACGGCGTGATGCCGGCGACGGGCGAGGAGCCGTACGACAGGCCGTAGGCGACCGCGCCGATCAACCGGCCGTCGGCGGCGTAGACCGGGGAGCCGGACATGCCCTGCCAGATCCCGCCCACCCGGTCGATCTCGGGCGAGCTCAGCCGGGCCAGCACCATGTCGAGCCCCGGGGCGATCCCGTCGTCGAGGACCCCGATGACCTCGCCCGAGAAGCCCTCCGGGTCGGTCCCGTCGCTGACGGTCAGGCCGGTGACGGCGTCGCCCTGGGCGACCTCGGCCACCGGGAACGCCTCCGTGCAGTCCTCGGCCGGTGCGGCCCAGGAGCCCTGCCCGCCGCTGAGGGCCAGCAGCGTCGACGAGGCGACGACGGCCAGCGAGGTGGTGGCGACGGCGGCCCGTCGGCGGGTGCGGGAACGGGACAGAGGAGTGGACATGGGGTTCTCCTTCCGAGAACGGTGCGGGCGCGAGGACGCGCTGCCGGCTGTGACGCACCCCACCGCCGGGTGGTTGCCAGAGGCGTTGCTGGTCTGGTCCAGTCGCCCGGCGCGCGGCAGCGGCGGGGCCCTGCCTAGGCTCGGTGACCATGAGCTCCTCCGGCGCGTCCACCTCCCGCAGCCTCCTGCGCACCGAGGCCGAGCAGCGGGCCGCGCTGCTGGCCGTGCACTCCTACGACCTGGCGCTGGACCTCGCGGGCGGCGACGACCCGGGGACGGCGACCTTCGGGTCCCGGACCGTGGTGCGGTTCGCGAGCGCGGGCGGGTCGACGTTCCTCGACCTCAAGCCGGCCGAGCTGCTGTCCGCGACCCTGGACGGGGCGCCGCTGGACCCGGCGTCGCTGCGCGAGGGCCGGCTGCCGCTGGAGACCTCCGCCGGTGACCACGAGGTCGTCGTCGAGGCCCGGATGCCCTACCGCAACGACGGCGAGGGCCTGCACCGCAGCGTCGACCCGGCCGACGGTCGCGCCTACCTCTACGGCATGTCGTTCATGGACGCCGCGCCCACGGTCCTGGCCTGCTTCGACCAGCCCGACCTGAAGGCGCCGTACCGGCTGCGGGTGCGGGCCCCGCGGGAGTGGGTCGTGGTCGGCAACGGCCGCGCGACCCGGACCGGGGACGACGGCGACGTCGCGCTGTGGGAGCTGGCCGAGACGCAGCCGCTGTCGACGTACTTCGTCACGCTGGTGGCCGGGCCGTACCACCTGGTCAGCGACCAGCACGACGGCATCGCGCTGGGCCTGTCGTCGCGCGCGAGCCTGGCAGGCGCGCTCGAGGCGGAGGCCGAGGAGCTGTTCACGCTGACCCGGCAGTCGTTCGACGAGCTGCACCGGCTGTTCGGGATCCGCTACGCCTTCGGCGACTACCACCAGGCGTTCGTGCCGGACTTCAACGCCGGCGCGATGGAGAACCCCGGCTGCGTGACCTTCCGGGACCAGATGCTCTTCCCCGACCGCGTCACCCGCGCGGCGCGGGTCAACCGCGCCTCGACGGTGGCCCACGAGATGGCGCACCAGTGGTTCGGCAACCTGGTGACGCCGCGCTGGTGGGACGACCTGTGGCTCAACGAGTCGTTCGCGGAGTACCTCGGATGGCGGGTGATCGCCGACGCCACGGTCTACGACGACGCGTGGGCGCAGCGCTCGCAGGCGCGCCGCCAGTGGGGGCTGCACGCCGACCAGCGCCCGAGCACGCACCCGGTCGCCGGCAACGGCGCCACCGACGCGGTCGCGGCGCTGCAGGACTTCGACGGGATCTCCTACGCCAAGGGCTCGACGGTGCTGAAGCAGCTGGCCTCGCGGATCGGTGACGAGGCGTTCCTCGGCGGGGTCGTCGACCACCTGACCCGGCACCGGTTCGGCAACGCGACCATGGCCGACCTGGTGGCGTCGTGGGAGGGCGCGGGCGCCGGTGACCTGTCCGGCTTCACCGGGAGCTGGCTGCGGACCGCGGGCCTGGACACGCTGCGGGTCGAGCGGCCGTCGAACGGGTCGGGCGGGACGTCCGTACGGCGCCTCGGGCCGCGCGAGTGCGGCGACCCGGGCGACGAGGCCGTCCGCGAGCACACCGTCGTGGTGGCCGTCGCCGAGGAGCACGGCTGGACCACGTCGACCGTCGAGGTGGCCGCGGACCTGACCGACCTGCCGGACGTGCCGCCGGGTGCGGCCGTCGTGCTCGACGCGGCGGAGGACACCTGGGCGGCGAGCTGCGCCGACGCCGCGACCGTGGCCGCGCTGCGCGGGGTGCTCCCCCGCACCAGCGACCCGATGCTGCGCACCGCGGCCTGGAACAACGTGCGCAGCGGCTTCCACGCCGCCCAGCTGGACCCGGCCGCCGTCGTCGACCTGGTCGTGGCGGCTCCCTACCTGGCCGACCTCGGCGACACCGGCACCCACGTCGACGCGTGGACCACCGGGACCCTGCTGCCGCTGGCGCCGGCCGGCTCGACCCGCCGGGTGCACGACGCCGTGCTCGGAGTGCTGGAGGCGGCGGAGGGGGACGACCGGCTGCGGGTGGTCCGCGGTGCGGTCCGCACGGCCGAGGACCCCGACCTGCTGCGGCGCTGGCTCTCCCCCGATGGGCTGCCCGCGGGAGTCGACCTGGACACCGACCTGCGGTGGCGGCTGCTCGGTCGGCTCGCCGAGATCGGGGCGAGCGACCGCGACGAGCTCGACAGGACCCTGGCGGCCGACCCGAGCACGACCGCGACGATCGCGCACACCCTGGCCGTGGCCTCCCTGCCGGACATGGAGGCCAAGGCCTGGGCCTGGCAGCGCCTCACCGCCGAGGCCGACGTGCCCAACCACGAGGTCCAGGCCGCGGGTCACGGGCTGTGGCGTCCCGGCCAGCAGGCGCTGACGGCACCGTACGTCGAGCGCTACGTCGCCGACCTGCCCGCCACCGCGTCGGTGCGCAGCGGGTGGCTGCTGGCGTTGGCGGCGGAGGCGTTCTTCCCGCGCACCCACCTCGACGACGCCAGCGCCAAGCTGCTGCACGGTCTGCTCGAGCACCCCGACGTGCCCCCGCCCGTACGCCGGCGGGTGGTCGACAACCTGGACGACCTGGACCGCCAGCGTGCCGTGGCCCGGGCCTTCGGGGTCGAGGTGACGGCGTGAGCGCGGGTGCGGCCGGTGGGTCGCGGGCGCGGCGCCCCGGGCCGACCGTGCGGACTCGGGTCGTCGAGCAGCTCGCGGACGACGACGCCCCTGACGGCACCCGCGAGAAGCGGCACGAGGACCGGCTCGCCACCGAGGAGCCGTTGGAGGTACGCCTGGAGTGGCCCGGCCGCGAGGCGCACCGGGTCTGGGTGACCATGCGGACCCCCGGCCACGACTTCGAGCTCGCCGCCGGATGGGCACGCCACGAGGGTCTGGTCGCGACGCTGGACGACGTGGCGCGGGTGGCCTACTGCACCGACGAGAGCCTGGACCCCGAGCAGGAGTTCAACGTGGTCACGCTGACCCTGCGCGCTCCCCCGCCGCACGAGCCCGGCCCCCGTAGCACGGCGGTCTCGGCCGGGTCCTCGGCCTGCGGCGTCTGCGGCGCCGACAGCCTGGACGCGGCCCTCTCGGTCGCCCACGGTTCCGCCTGGACCGGAGAGCTGCCGTCGCCGTCTGTCGTCCGCGGCCTTCCCGACCGCCTGCGCGAGCGCCAGCAGGTCTTCGACCGCACCGGCGGCGTCCACGCCGCCGGCCTGGCCACCGCAGCCGGAGAGCTGCTCGTCGTGCGTGAGGACATCGGTCGCCACAACGCCGTCGACAAGGTCACCGGCGCCCGGCTGCTGGCCGGCGACCCGGTGGCCGACGCGTGCCTGGTGGTCAGCGGGCGGGCCGGGTTCGAGCTGGTGCAGAAGGCGGTGGCCGCCGGGATGGGGTCGCTGGCCGCGGTGGGGGCGCCGACGAGCCTGTCGGTGGACCTGGCGAAGAAGGCCGGGCTGGGGCTGTGGGGGTTCACCCGGGAGCGGCGGACGGTGCGGTACGTCTGAGTGTCACGGCGCGGGGCGAGGCGCCCGCATCGACTGACCAGATCAGGACCGTGGCCCGGGAGGGTCGCCGGACGGGGGCTGACACCTCTCGTCAGGATCTGCCTGATGGCGGTCGAGCGATGAAGAGTCAGCGGGATCCGCACTGCTGCTGGCGATCGCCCTCGCCCGGCGGAGAACCTCGTCGACGACGTCGGCGAGCGGTTCGGTGGCATCGATCAGGATGCCGTTCTTCGGGGTGTCTTCCTTCGTCCGGTGCAGTCGCAGGATGAGGTCGCGTTCCGGTTGCTGCGCGCCGAACTCGTGCTCCGGTCGCTGATCGAGTCTCCGGTTCAAGGTCTCCAGGTCGGTGTCCAGGACGAAGACCCCGTCGAACAGGTCCTGGAACGTCGCGAAGTTCCGCGAGCCGCCGCAGAAGAAGGTGAAGCGCTCACTCTGGTCGGCGACCAGCGCTCGGACCCTGTGGACGGGCCACAGGTGGTGCCAGTGGGACGGAACATCCGTCGGCTCACCCGTCTCCGGGTCCGCCTGGTAGGCCAGCTCGGTGTCACCGTTGATGGCGTGGAAGCCGCGACGGCGTAGTTCGTGGCAGACCGACGTCTTTCCGGTGCCCGACACGCCCTCGATCAGGTAGTTCCGAATGCCCACCGCTGGACGGTAACCGGCCGACCACCCGCGGGATGGTGTCCAAGCGTTGCCAACGCGGCCCTTAAGCAGTGCGGGGGGCCTTCTTCCCTGGACGGGGTGGCTTGCGAACCCGCCCGCCTGTGCCGACTGCCGGACGGTCACGAACTCGCTACATCCGCTGCGGAGCATGGTGACGTGAGGCGACTGTCAGCGACGCGCGTCCAGCTCGTCGAAGGCGACGTGGCCCCGGTGGACGACCTCTGCGACGGCATCGCCGTCCGCGCGGCGGATGCGCCAGTCGAGTTGCAGAAGGATCTGTGTTGCGACGAGTGCCGCAGCCCACTCCCAGCCGACCAGGTCGAGGATCTTCGTCCACAACCGGCTACGGACGCCGTCCATCGGGTCGTGGAACGTGTGCCACTGGAGGGTGACGAGATCGGTCGCGCGGGTGCCGCTTCCTGCGTTCTCGATGTCCACGACCGCCACCACGACTCCGCCACGCGTCAGGACGTTGCTCGGGTTGAGATCTGCGTGGACCATGTCGGGCGCCCGTGGTGGCGGCGGCAGGTTGGCACATGCAAGAAGCAGGCGCTCGACCAAGGCCGACACTGCGGAGGAGTACCCGGAGAGTCCGGCGACGGTGGCCTCCTGGCCGGTCACGACCCGCCACGCGTAACTCCAGTGGTCGTGGGGTTCGCTGGCCTGGCCAGCCTGCAGCGCGTTGATCTGTATCAACTGCTCGGCGAGCGACGTCGTCAGCTCTTGCGCGGGGACCGCGTCGACGAAGTCCATCAAGTGCCACACATGAGTGGTGGTGGCCCCCACTCCGAGCCAGGCCGGTGTCGGGTAGCCGAGTCCACGCATGTGCTCGACGACCTTCTGGGCTCGCCATGTCTCCCGCAACTGTTCGGAATGCGTCCGAGGCGCTGCCTTGAGCACTGCGTCTGCTCGTCCGGCCACTTCGACGCGCATCGCGCCGGCGTTGACGCCACCGGGGAGGCGACTGAGCAGAGTGATCTCCGACTCGACCACGCGCACTACGTCGGCTAGGACCTCGGCCGGCAATGCTGCGGGATTCACACTCCGCAGCATGCACGAGATGCACTCCCTTGCTGAGCCGCGTCCCTGCTCGGCCATGGCCGCGCTGCGCGCAGCTCCCCCAGACGATCGGCTCGCGAGCGACCCGGTGACCGATGGCTGTACGGCCCCGCGATCGGAACCGTCTTTCTGGGTGCTGGTCGTGGCCCTGGTCCTGCCTACAGTCCGGGCGTTCGGGGGCTCCAAGGCCAGGGACGCAGGCATGCGGCTGCGGGAGCGACGATGTACGTAGCAGGTGTTCGATGACCCGGAGCGCAACCGCGCCATGGTTTTCCTGCTTGATTGTGGACTGTGGTCGTTCCTCACCGCCCGACGTGGCGGGTGGGACCTCATGTTGTTCGGGGAGGCCGGCCACCCCGATGGTGATGACCCTGCTCTGCACCGTGGTGGCTCTCGGCCCGATCGTGGTAGGACCAGGTCTTCGGCTGACGGCGAGCCACTGGCGGCATGGTCGGTCGGGCGAGTCTCAGCAGTCGGCGTATCGCCAGCCATTGCTGTCGAGGACCCAGGCCTCTCCTCGACGGTTGAGCGCCGGTCCTCGAAGGTGTAGGTCACGAGCGCGAGTTCTTGGTCGAACTTCGCCTTGAACGTCGTGATGTTCTGGGGCTCTCCGAAACGTGTTGCGGACTGCTTCACCTGCATCGACAGCCCGTCCTCAAACGAAAGGTTGCGGCAGAGATCGACTTGCATGCGGTAGACAGACTCGTGATCGCCGGTGTGGAAAGCGTCGTTGTACCTCCGCACGGCAGTGAACGGGCGCTTCTCGTCGGACGTCTCCGCCTTAGTCCCTGAGGACGCATGCAACTGGCACTAGTTCCCACCCCCGATCCACTGGTTCGTCGTCATCTGGTTGGCGGGGTTTCCTTGCTTGTTGGCCCGATATCGCTCGGCCTTCTCGTTCTCGCGACGCGTCTTGACGGTGGCCTTTCGCGCTTCCGCGAGTGCGGCTTCTCTCGGCGTTTCGGCCCGTCGTCGGAAGAACTTCATGAGACTGAGCCTATTGCCTGGGCAGGGCCGCTTGGCGACGCTGACGGCCGCCCTAGCCCGATGCGGTACTCGCACGCTCCGCGCGCCCAGGGGTCACTGGCGCGCTCCGCAACCCGATGGTCGACCGGCTGCCCCTGGACGTCGACGGTGTCGGCGCGCACGCCGCGCGACGTACGAGCTGCTGGGGGTGGTTCCGCGCCAGGCGCTGGTCATGGCGTGACGGGCGTGGGGTTAGCCTCGGACCGAGCCCCGGCACGACCCGTCAGGAGACCCGCATGGACGACCGGTCCGTCACCCGTCTGGTCGGGGTCTACGACGCCGACGGCGGCCTGCTCGGCGAGGCGGCGTACGTCTGGGGCAAGTTGCGCGGGACCCGCCACTGCGCCCTGTGCGACATCACCCACGGGCGCGTGCGGCGCAGGCCCGAGTGGGACAGCATGGTCGCCGACCTGGGAATGCCAGTGGACCTGCTCCACCTCGATGAGATGCCGCCGGACGTGCGCCGGGCGGTTGCCGCGTGCGGTGCCCCGGCGATCCTGGCCCGGACCGCGGCCGGCCTTCGGCCGCTGATCGTCAGCGCCGAGCTCGACGCGCTGGAGGGCTCGGTCGCGCGGCTCGGCGACCTGCTCCGCGGACGGCTGGCCGCAGACCGCGCATGACCGCGTCGGGCCCCGGCGGATGGGTGGCCACGTTCGCGTGGGTTGCGGTGGTGCTGTTGTACGCCGCCCTGTCGAGCGTCTGGACGGCGCACGACCCGGGCTGGTACGCCCGGCTCTTGAAGCCGTCGCTCCAGCCCCCTGACGTGGTCTTCGCGGTCGTGTGGCCGCTCAACTTCCTGGCGCTGCTGGGGGTGGGCGTGTGGTTCACCCGCTCCGCTGCGGCGGCTGCGGTATGGCCCGCGACGCTCGTGCTTGCGGGCTCCGCGGTCGCGGCGCTGGCCTGGGCGTGGCTCTTCTATGTTCCACACCGGATCGGCGCCGCTACGGTCGCGCTCGCCGTGGCGGCGGCCCTCACCTGGGTGCTGGTGGCGCTCGTCATTCGCTCGCTGCCCTGGGCGGGTGTGGCCCTGGTGCCGTACGCCGTGTGGCTCAGCGTTGCCACCGCCCTGTCTGTGCAGTACTCCCGGCTCAACTGAGCTGCGACGTCACACCATCGGGACTGCCGTAGCGGGTATGGGGCGCGTGAGGAGCAGGCAGCGCTTCACGGCGGCATGACGACCTAGTGGCCGAATCGCTTCGAATCCGCGCCGCTTCGACTGTTGGCCATCAGAGGGACGCGGTCGACAGTCTTCCTGCCCTCGTGGTGGACAAGAACAATTTGCTGGTCGCACTTACAGAACCAATGCCGACCTTCGTCGGTCAGGATTCCTCCACCGGGGTTCATCAGCCTGTCACCAGTTCGCGCAGCAGTCCCAAGAACGCGGCCGTCATCGACTTGGTTGGCTCTCGATCAATGACCGGTGGCACCCCACCACCAAGGAGGTTCGCAACGCAGCGGGATTCTATCTAGCCCGCCAGCCCGGACAGGGTTCATCTGCCACCAACGGCAGCAGCCGTTCCTTGCTTCCAGCGAAGGTGAAGGCATACCTAACTGAGTACTCCGAGCCAAGTTCCCGCTGTAAGTCGCGGCTTAACCGCATGCCTTGCTCATCGAAGTCGGACATGTCGGAGTTGCGTTCGCCGCCGTCCCAGCCGAGGTACTGGTACTGGCCAGCCCAGGCCAGCAGGCGCAGGCGTAAAGACTCTGAAATCGGCAGCGAGTGTTCGAGGTCTTCGGCCTCTTCTTCTCCCGTAGCGGGAAGCGGCCGAAACGGGTCGCCCCATAGGGCGAAATCACAGCCCAGCTCTGCGAACATACGCACTCGATACGGCTTCACGACACCAGATCCAGTTGCTCTACAGGGCCAAGGGGTTGCGGCCAAAGGACGAACTCGACTTCGAGAATACCCTGCCCTACCTCGACGACCGCCGCCGTGAGTGGCTGAGGGACTCACTGCAACAAAACTCTGCCCGGCCACCTGTGGATCAGGTCCCTGTAGAAGGGGCACTCGAGGCTGGCTGACCGCTCCTGACAGATCCGTCGCCCCGCAAGCCGAACCGGCCACGGCGATGCACGCACGGTGGTCGGTTCCGCCCACTGTTGTCCCACAGGGGATCCCCGACCGGTAACAATTTCGGTGTCGGCGACGAGGTGCGCAAGCCGCTCATACTGTCGGGGTGACCTATGACGAGCTCGGCGAATCGATCCGATTGATCGAAGGAGTGCCGGTGGCTGGGCGGGAGCGACTGACTCGGCGCCGTCGCTTCTTGCCCGTTGCAGTCGACGTCGACCACGACGTCGCCGTGACGATCTTCTTGCGACGCGCGCACGGCGGCGCCGAGTTCCAGGAGCACACTCTGGCCCGCACGGGCGAGGGGTGGCGCAGACTCGGCGGCGGCGGATGGGGAGTTGAGTCCTTGGACGAGCTGACGTCGGTGCCGACGTTCGAGGAGCTCGGTGGCTACGCCGCGGTAGAGGGTGGTGGGAGCTCGAGCGTGAGCCTCCTCGAGCGGCCTGCCTCTGGCGCTCGGTGGGTACATCACGCGCTGATCAGGACTACCGGCGCGGTCACCGCAGTGACGGTTGGTGCTGAGAGAGTGGTGACTGTCCCCGAGCACGGGCGGGTGGCTGTTGTATGGAGGGATCGGCCGCAGATGCAGGTGTCCCTCCTGGGCCCCAGAGGCGAGGTGTTTCAACGATTGAAGCTGTCGGCCGTTGCTGATCCCGCTGACCTTGGGTGAAGCGACCAACTTCGGCCGGTCGCATCAATCCCCAGTTCCGCGCAGCCAAGCTCGAATCTTGTCCCCGCCGATGTCGATCTCCTGGGCGCCGTATTCTGAGGCCATGCGCCTGCGACCCCTGGGTTGGGAACTCGCGATGTTTCTGGTCGCGTTCAACGTGCTGGCTGTCGGTCTCGCCATCGGCTCAGAGTCGGTCGTCGTGGCCCCGATCGTCGTGATGGCCGCTGCAACCCCAGTCTTGCTGCTGAGTCTCCTCATCAGACTTGCAGTAGGCATCGCTGCCGAGCAGCAGCGCGCGAAGCTTGTCCGTTCGCTCGACCACGCCTACTGAGGGCCACCTACTTTTCTGTCCCGTATTGGCACGCTCTGCGAGCCGCTCCGCCAGCCGCACAGAACCTGTGGTCGTGACAGGCCGCTCGGCCGACGGGGCGCTCATAGACTGGTCGTGTGCTGGAACTCGTGTCGCCGGACGCGGCTCTTCACGCAGCCTGGTTGGAGTCACACCGCGAGTGGGGGTCAGGCCAGCACGAAGACGGCTTCGGCGTGGGCCCCGCTGACGACGTCGAGACCCCGCAGGGCTTCGCGACATGGGTGGACGAGCTGCTGTCCCGACCGGCTCACGTGTGGTGGATCGTCGACGATCACCGCGTTGTCGGTGGCATCACCCTCCGCGCATTCACCAACGACTCGGTGCAGCGCCTTGGCCATGTCGGGTACGGCGTGCAGCCATCGGCTCGCGGCCGAGGAATCGCTGCCTGGGCGCTCGGTCAGGTCGTCGAAGTCGCCTGGACCACTGGCATGCAGCAGGTCTTACTTGTATGCAGCGACTCGAACGTCGCATCCATCAGAACAATCGAGAGATGCGGCGGAGTGCTCGAAGTGGCAGTGCAGGATGCACACGGGCGCGAACGGCGCTATTGGATGGTCCGCAGGACCCCTTGACCCGCGGCTGCACGTACCGGCCTTGTCGCGTCTCGGTAGGTGACCGACTGCTGCACGCTCTGCGAGCTAGCTGTTCTTCAATGGCGCCCACGACGCCTGGTTGGGCGTCGCCAGCGCCAGCGCCTCAGCGAGGCGGCTTCCCGCGTGAATGTGCTCTGCCGACGAGCGGTCGCGGAGCGTGCCAGACGGGATCCAGCACCGGCACGTCTGCAAGCCGATGGACAAGCAGGTCGAGCTACCCACCTAGACTATTGGTGACCATTGGGTTACTAATACAGGGTGGACATCTTCGGCGCCCTCGCGGATCCGATCCGCCGCGAACTGATGCGACACCTCGCCGCCGGCCCGGCACGGGTGGTGGACCTCGCCGCGCAGCACCCGATTAGCCGTCCAGCCGTGAGCAAGCACCTTCGCCTGCTGACCGAGGCCGGCATCACCGAGGTTGAGGAGCGTGGGCGGGAGCGGCACTACCGGCTGCGCCCCGCGTCACTGGCGCCCCTGCGCGAGTTGCTCGCCGAACTGCAGGCAACCCCTTTCTCCGAGGCCGATCTCGACGGACTCGACCTCGAGGTGCGGCGCACGTCGCGCGAGCGGCGCACCAGCGCCTTGACCATCTCGGCACCACACTCGACCGAGGAGCTGGCATGACCTCAGCAACCGGCCGCCGCGAAGTCCGTCAGGGGACGTCGTACGTGGTCTACACCCGGACCTTCGTAGCGCCGATCCACGACGTCTGGGCTGCTGTCACAGAGCCCGAGCGTCTCGAGCGGTGGATCGGCACGTGGACCGGGGACCCGGTTACGGGCGAGGTGGACTTCTACATGACGGCAGAGGGCGAAGACGTGCAGCCTGAGCGGTACCGGCTCGAGGTGTGTACTCCGCCGACCCGCCTTGTTGCACGGACCTGGGCGGACGAGGAGCCCGACACGGTCTGGCACCTCGAGCTCGACCTGGCCGAGTCCGAGTCCGGCGTCACGACCCTGACGTTCGCGCAGGCAATGACCGACCCCGACATCGCCGAGAACGTCGGCCCCGGCTGGGACTACTACCTCGACCGTCTCGTCGGAGCGGAGCGCGGCGAGGGCGCAGACTCCGTCCACTGGGACGACTACTATCCGGCCCTTGCCGATCACTACCGCCGCGAGTTCGGGCCCCATCCAGCGAGTTGATCCGCTCGCGCTCGCAATGGGGGGCCCGCGCCGCGGATCGCCAGGGCCGTGGGAGCCCTCAAGCAGCCGAGTTTCACCGATGCTCCGGCTCAGACCAACGCGGTCACGAGCCGGGCAGTGCGGCAGGTCGCCGGCCGCTGGTGGCCACTTCGGGAGTCTCAGTACGGGATGGGCTACTGGTCACCCATCGTGTGTCTAACCGCTGACAAGCGACCGCGCGATCAGAGTCGTCTTCCTGGGTTTACGACGCGAGCAGTTGGCGAGAGTACGGCGGGAGGTCGGGCAGCCTCGCGGTCCAGGCACGGTGGTCAGCGGTCGATCGCGAGAAATCGGCGCAACGCCTCAGCGCCCTCAATGACAACGTCGCCGTCCTGTCGCACGTAGGTGGCCGGCGTGACCACCACGCGCTGTTCATCGACGCCGATTTCGCCTTGGCGCGTGTGCTGCACGATCCGGCGCTGGCCGTTCTCGAGGTAGCCGGTCTTCCGGCTCACAGCCGCCGAGGCGCGGTTGCCGATGATGAAGCCGGAACCGCACTCCAGAGCGCCGAGCTCGTCGAAAGCGAACCCGACCACGAGTTGACGCATCAAGGTGCCGGTGCCTCGTCCATGGTGGGCCAGACCGAGCCAGGAGCCGGTTTCGACATGACGCGTGAGCGCGAAGTCTCGAGCGTTCAGGTCCTGCATGCCGACGAGCTCACCGTCTCGCCGCACGGTCAGTGCCAGGCGCCAGTGCGCGGGCGCGAACTGGGCTCGCTGTGTCCACCACCAGGCCAGCGACGTCGTGGGGAACCCGTCAGGTGCGCCGGGGGCGAACGGCTGTTGATGCCAGTCATGGAGAAAGGGCATGGGCTGTTCGGGCGGCTGAACGCCGCCTCCGACCAGGTCGACGAGCTCGGGGAGGTCGTCGTCACGCAGGACTCGGAGCTCGATGGGGCCGCTGGTGACACGTAGTCCGAACGGGGGAAAGATCTCCTCCAGTGAGAGCATGCCCGATTCTCTCCGCGTGCGTGGGTCTAGTGACAACGGGTTTCGCAAGCGTCGGTCCTGCCGACCCAAGGCGTGATGGCTGCCCTGGTGGCCGGCAGTCACTCCCCACGCGACTGTTTGCCGTGCGGCTACCGGAACGGGTTCGTCCTGCGCTTACCGCATCCGCGAGACGACGACCGCCGTCACGCGGCCCACCGTTCCGGATCAAGTGTGTCCTGCGGGGACGTGGCCAGGACGAGCGGCTAACGCCGGGCACCACCTGCGGAGGGAACGCACGCAAGCCCGCGTGCGACGCACTCACCGGTCGCGACGATCACGCAAGCACGGATCAGGTGTGAGAATCGGTCGATGAAGGCAGTCGAGGTCATCACCAACCTGCACACCGACGACGTCGAGCACGCTCGGGAGTTCTTCCAGTTCCTCGGGCTGACCGACGTCGGCATGAACCAGGGCTGGGTGGCCCGGTTCAGCTCCCCGGACTCTGACGCGTGCGTCCAAGTCGTGACGCGCGACGCGACCGCACCGGAGGACTCCGTCATGACCATCAAGGTCGACGACGTCGACACGGCGTACGACGAGGCGCAACGACGCGGCTACGAGATCGTGCACCCGATCACCGACGAGGTCTGGGGCATCCGTCGCTTCTTCGTTCGGAGCCCCGACGGCCACGTCATCAACGTCGCCATGCATCACCCGTGAGCTGAACCCGCACCTCGCCGCTTGGCTCCCACACGGGATCGGCCTACGGCGCGCTCCGCGAGCCCATCGGTGTCCGGGCGTAGGTGACAATCGGTTGATGGATGGGGAACGAGAGACTCACTCCCGCGTCACTGCCGGGATGCGGGAGTTCTGGTGGACCGAGACCCTGTGGACGGCCGCGGCCGGCCTGCGAGTGGTGCCAGTGCCTATCGCCGAGTTCGATCGAAACTGTTGGTTCGGCACCCCTCCGACCTGTCGTGGTGGCTGAGCACGCGCGTCGCATCGAGGTGGCCGACCTGAGCCACCCGGTGATCCTGAACAGCGACGGCGGTCTGATGGACGGCGGTCACCGGATTGCTCGGGCGTGGCTCGATGGGCGCACCGACGTCGATGCTGTTCGCTTCGAGGTTGACCCCCCGCCGGACTGGTCCGTCCCCGACATCAAGTGACCACACCGACTCTCGGCAGATCCGGGTGTTCCGTAGGAGCAGCCATTGCCGGTGACGGATCGGCTCGTGAACCTGCCGGTGACCGATCCCCCATGGCACGCTCCGCGAGCCGATCGGTCTGCTCGCGCGTCCGGCGCGGCAGTTGCGGATGGCGTCGACCACGAGCTGCAGCGCGTCGAGCCGAGGGGCTGACCGCAGAGGGTCCGGTTCGTGGCGGTGCTCGTCGTGACACCTCTAACCTGAAAGACATGTCTGCGGAGGCGCCTGTCGTCGGATGTCTGATCGTGGTGGACATGCAAAGGGCCTTCGTCGAGGGTGCAGGCGCCTCACCGCACGTTCTGCAGCTGTTGCCTGCTGTCCGTCAGCAGCTTTCCGCCG
Source organism: Nocardioides aquaticus (assembly GCF_018459925.1). NCBI lineage: Bacteria > Bacillati > Actinomycetota > Actinomycetes > Propionibacteriales > Nocardioidaceae > Nocardioides > Nocardioides aquaticus. Next base: position 2,385,854 of record NZ_CP075371.1, on the reverse strand, counting down.
CACGGCGGGCCAATGCGTTGGTCGTTCAACTGCAGAACGACGGTGCTCTTGGCGCACCAGATGAGCCAGGGTCCTGGGGCTGGCAGCTGTCGCTCGAGCCAGCGTCAACCGACGTTGTGATCCGGAAGAGCGAAGACAGCGGCTTCGTCGGTACGAACCTCCACCTGCTGCTCCAGGAGCGCAGCGTCACCGCAGTGTCCGTCTGCGGTGTCATGTCCGAGATGTGCGTCGCAGCGACCGCCAGAGACGCGATGCGGTGGGGATACGAGGTGGTGTTGGCGCACGACAGCCATGGGACCTACCCGGTCCCTCCGTACTCGTCGGGGGAATCCGAGGTGCGCGCCGAGGACGCCGCGCGTGCTGCTGAGTGGTCGCTCGGCGACGGCATCACCATCCCTGCCCACGGAACAGACGTCCGTTTCCTGGCGCCAGCTCCCGGCGAGAACTGCGCCCGGATGCTGTGACCGTCGTGGCTCGGCGCTAGCCGATCGTTGACTGGGCATGCGAACCCGAGCTGGCAGGGATCCGATGCATCAGACCTTCAACGACAGACCCGGCCGGCAGCAAGGCAGCAAGGCAGCAGAGCAGCAAGGCAGCGTCGAGACGAAGCCCAGAACGCGCCAAGCGGACTGACTCCGGAACCGGCAGTCAGATCATGCTCAGCGATCGAGCAACGGGCGTACCCCGACAAGCAGCGTGCTCATGACGCACCTCCCGAAGTGGGTCCGGCAGGTCCACGAGCTTGCAGCCGGCCCGGGCATCGGGCCGTGGCCGAGTGCACCAGCCAGCACCCAGTTCGCCTCCCGTCGCAAGGCCAGGTACGCGACCCATCACGATCCGGTTGTCGCGGCTGTGGCGCTGACGGTCTACTCCGAGATCAGCCTTGGTCCGCGGGCCGGCTCCGTCGAGGGTTGCTGCTGCCCGGCCGTCCCCGGGCTGCTGGCGCCGGCCGCCGGGCCTGTCCGGTTCGCGGCCGTGTTGGCGGGGTCGGCGTCAGCTGCCCGCTGCGGTCCTGTCCGGCAGCGAGAGCCTGAACGTCGCCCCGCTTCCGGTGGCGCCCACGGGCGTCGGCAGACAGACGAGGTCACCGCCGTGCGCGCGGGCGATCCCACGCGAGATGGGCAGTCCCAGCCCGGAGCCGGGCCCCCGCGCGTCAAGGCGTACCAACCGCTCAAAGACGCGTTCCCGCTCCGCCTCCGGCACCCCCGGCCCGTCATCCGCGACGTCGACGTGGACCTCACGCCCGGCCCGCGACACGCGAACGTCGACCGCCCCCCGGTCGCCTGTCGCGGCCAGGGCGTTGTCGACGAGGTTGCCGACGACCTGCGCCAGCCGATCCGGATCTGCCTCGACCGACGCCGCCGAGCCTGCCCGACGCAGGGTCGCCACCGGGTGGGCGTGCCGGCGGGCAGCCAGCACCCCGTCGACGAGGTCGACCAGGTCGATCGCCTGTCGACGCAGGTCGAGCCCGCGGTCCACCCTGGCCATCGTCAGCAGGTCGTCGACCAGACGCCCTGCCCTGCGGGTCTCGCGGACCAGGGTCAACAGCGCCGCCTCGCGGGCCGCGCGGTCCGGGTCGTCGCGCAGCAGGTGCTCCGCAGTGGCCTGGATCCCCGCCACCGGGGTCCGCAGCTCGTGGGCGGCGTCGCCGACGAAGTCGCGCAGCCTGGCCTCGGACGTCGTGGCGCGTTCCTCGGCGCCGACCACCGCGTCGAGCATGTCGTCGAAGGCCGCGGCGGTCCGCCCGAGCTCGGTCAGGGGGTCCTGCGGCCGGATGCGACGGTCCCGGTCACCCCCGGTGATCGACCGGGCCACGGTGGTGATGCGGTCCAGCGGACCAAGGGCACGACCGACCACCGCCGGGACCACCAGCGCGGTGCCGAGCAGGACGAGCAGCGCAGCAGCGACCAGCACGACGAGCACCTGCCTCACCGTCGCCCGGGCCTCACCGGCATCGGCGAGCAACAGCACGGTGCTGCCGTCGTCCAGGTCCGCGGAGACCGACAGGAGGTCGCCGCTCTCCTGGACGCCCTCGTCCGGGGTGGGCAGGGACGGGGGCGAGGGGCCACCGAGCGGGCCGGGGAGTGGGTCCCCTCGTTCGACCTCGGTCCTGTCCTCCGTTCCGGCGGCCTCACCGGGGGCCAGCCCGACGGTGTCCGCCAGCGGTCCCTCGCGGTACTGGTCCCCGTCGGTGGTGAGCACCACCGAGACGCCCTCACCCTCGAGTCGGCGGGCCAGGTCACGGTCCTCGACCTGGTCGTCGAGCGCGGTGGCGACGGCGGCGCGGTCGAGCAGGCGCTGCCGCAGCTGGGAGTCGAACCGCTCCCGCAGGGTCAGGGCGGTCGCCGCGACGAGCACGAGCAGCATCACCGCGACCAGAACGGTGACGACCACGGTCACCCGGCGCCGCAGGGACGGGGTGCGTAGACCGCCTGCCGGGTCCCGTGACCCAGGTGTCCGCGGGTCAACCACGGGGGGCACGCATGACATAGCCGAGCCCGCGCTCGGTGTGGATCAACCGCGGGCCGTGGGCCTCCATCTTGCGCCGCAGTGCGCTGAGGTGGACCTGCACGAGGTTGTCGGCGTACTCCTCGTAGCCCCAGACCTGGCTGAGGATCTGGGCGTTGGACAGGACTCGGTCGCGGTGCTGGGCCAGGAAGGCCACGAGGCGGAACTCGGTGGCCGTGAGCGGCAGGTCGTGTCCGCCGCGGGTGGCGCGACCGGCGCCCTCGTCGACCTCGAGGTCGTCGACGGTGACGGTCGTGGAGAGCGCGCCGGTTCGACGCAGGACGACACGTACCCGCGCCAGCAGCTCCTCCACCACGAACGGCTTCGCCAGGTAGTCGTCGACGCCCACGTCGAACCCGCGCAGGCGGTCCTCGACGGCCTCGCGGGCGGTCAGCATCACGATCGCGGCGCTGCTGCGACGTCGTACGACCTCGACCAGCGCCGGCCCGTCGCGCCCAGGCAGCATCCAGTCGAGGACCACCAGCGCGGGCGAGAACCCGGTGACCTCGCGCTCGAGCTCCTCGCCGTCGGGCACGCCGCGGACCGCGTACCCGGCGCCGACGAAGGAGCGCTCGAGGGCCACCCGGATCGCGTCGTCGTCCTCGACGACCAGGATCCGCGGCCCCGTGCCGTCACGGGCCGTGCTGCGGGTCGTGGTGGAGGGCGGCAGGGGCGAGGACGGCACGGCACCCAGTCTGCCGCCGTGCGGCTGAAGAGCACCTGAAGAACGTGGCGGGATGGCCCGTTCTTCAGGTTCCCCGCAGGTGGGGTCACCAGGTTCGTCCTTGTTCCCACCTCGGCCGGCAAGCCTGCCGACGAGGACACGCAAGGAGGAACCGTGATCGATCTCCCGTCCCTCGGCCTGGTCGACCTGGTCGTGCTGGCGCTCGTCGTGGTGGCCGCGGTCGGTGCGCTGCGCGCCGGACGCGGGCTGCTGCCCGTGCTGGGCGCCTCGCTCGGCACCGTCGCGTTGGCCTGGGTGGCTGCTGTCGCCCTCACCGCCTGGGGTCCCCCGCCCCTGGCAGGCGAGGTGCAGCGCAGCGCCTTCGCTCGGGCGCTGCCGATGCCCGTCGCCGCGCTCGACGACCTCGGGCAGCTGACCGGCGATCGCCCCGGCGCGCCGGGAACGCCCTGACCCCGACCCGTCTGATCCACCCAAGCCGCCCGTCCCACCCGTTCCAGGAGGAACCGTGAAGAACCCCTTCCGCCGTCCCACCACCACCCACCCGGCCGTCCCGTCCGGCCCGGCCTTCTCGCAGGGCGACACCCAGCCGATCACCGTCGGCAGCTGGCACCCCGCTCAGGCCGATGACACCGTCATGCTCGCCGCCGGTCGCCCGCGGCGCGGGCGTCGTCTCATCGCCGGCGTGGCGGTCGGTGCCGTCGCCGGCATCGGCCTGGCCTTCTCGGTGCCGGCGTTGGCCGACTCCGGCGCCACCGGCGCGAGCACGTCCTCCCCCACCGAGGCCTCGCTGGCAGGTGGGGGAAGCGCCGGTGGCGCCGACTCCGCCTCAGGCGACGCTCCGGCTGCCGGCACCGGTGCGACGACCTGCCCCGCGCCGCCCGCGCCGCCCGCGCCCCATGTCGAGGGCGGCATCCCCCAGCCTCCTGCCGAGGGCGAGCTGCCCGTCCCAGCCGCCCCGCCGGCCGGGGGTGAGGTGCCGGCCCCGTCGGCTGAGGGTGAGGTGCCGGTCCCGCGGGCCGGGGGTGCGGTGCCGGCCCCGTCCGTGGAGGACTGCGGGCCCCTCGGTCCCGGGTCGGCCACCTGCGACGCGACCGAGGGTGCCCCGCTCCCGCGCGCGGACGGTCCGGGGACCCCGCGGGAGGCGCCGACCATGCGGGACGAGGCCGTCCCGGCCCCCGCGGCCTGAGCGGTGCGTGCCCGGGGCTGGGCCGGCCTGAGCCGCCCGGCCTTCGGGAGCTCCTGCAGGAGGAGGCCGGCGGCGTTCTCGGCGTTCTCGACCTCCTCGGCCCGGCGCGGCGTGAGACGGAGCGCCGGCTCCAGCACGTCCGACTCGGTCCACCGATTCACCCCCGTGTCCGAACCCGTTCCAGGAAGGTGAGGGTGGCGTTCGCAACCATGCGGGCACGGACAGAGGCGAAGAGGTCGAAGTTGTGCTGGGTGTGGGGCAACTCGATCCAGACCACCGGTGCGCGCGAGACATCTCGCAGAGCGGTGGCCACCGAGCGAGGTCCGACAGACGCCACCATGCTGTCGTGGGATCCGTGGATCATCAGCGCTGGCGGGGCATCTGGGTGGACCAGGGCGGCCGGCGAGCTGGATGGATCGGTGGTGCGTGGGCCGAGGTAGCCGTAGAGGACGACCACCCCCGCCACCGTGGTGTCGCGGTCCTCGAAGTTCGGTTGGAGCTCAGGGTCGTTCTGGGTCAGCGCTGCGGAAAGCGCAAGGTGGCCACCTGCGGAGGTGCCGACCAAGAAGATCTGGGTGGGGTCGGCGCCGTACTCGGCGGCATGCTCCTTCGCCCAGACGATCACGTGCTTCGCATCCACCAAGGAGTGCGGAAACACCCCGGCGGCGCGTAACAGGTAGTTGGCACTGATGCACAACCACCCGTGCGCGGCCAGCTGATTGAGCAGGACCACGCTCTCGCGACTCTTGCCGCCCTGGACGAAGCCACCACCGTGCAGGTGGATCACGATCGGGCGCTCCTGTGACTGGTCGGACCCGCGGTAGACGTCGAGCCGGTGCGCTCGGCCCTCGGAGCCGTACGCCAGGTTGCGGTGACGACGAACGCCGCGCCGATGACGCTGGAACAGCAACAAGATCCCGCCGGCCCACACCCCCCAGCCACCGCCCTTGGCGGGCTCCATCCCCATCGCCGCTGCAAGGCGGGCCCAAGAACTGGCGGCACGGACCTGCAACCACACCAGCCCGACCACGACGAACCCGGCCAGCGCTGCCGGGAGCCAGTCGTTCCAGGTGAGCGCGGTCGGCACCTGTGCGGCCAGCGAAGCCACGAAGACGACCAGGAGAACGATCGGGACTTCATTCACCGTCACTGACAGCAGGAAGGCGGCGACGCCCCAGCGCCCGGCCCGAATCGGAGACCACCACGACAGTGCCACGAACACCGCCCAGACCGCCGTCACGATCGTCAATCCCATCCCACACTCCGTGTTCGCGGCTGTTTGGTGTGACTGATCGGACGAGACGCCTCAGGCGACGAGCGCGAGGACCACGACGCCGATCAGGATGAGCCCGATGACGACCGCGACGACGACGTGGAGCGGGTTGTCCTGGGGTGAAGATCCGGGTCGCCACAGATAACCGGGCGAGGGCTTCTTGTCGTCCACGCTTGATCCTTCCGCCGAACGCCGATCGAACGTAGCACCCGTCAGGATCGGGTCGAGCAGTGAAGACCGCGCTCAGCGCGTCACCACCTGCCTAGCCTGTGCCCGTGTCCTTCGCCGAGGTCCCGACGGGTGTGAGCCGGATACTCGTCTATGGCGTGACCGGGAGCGGGAAGAGCACCGCCGCAGAACGCATCGGTGAACGCACCGGGCTCCCGGTCACCCTGGTCGACGAACTGACCTGGCTCCCAGGCTGGGTGCCGGTCGACGTCGGACGGCAACGCGAGCTGATCGCCGCCGTGACTTCTGGCGACCGCTGGGTCCTGGATTCTGCTTACGGCACGTGGCTCGACCTCGTCCTACCGAGGGCGGAGCTCATCGTCGCCCTGGACTACCCGCGCTGGTTCTCGCTGCAGCGCCTGGTCCGACGAACGATCATGGGCGCGGTGACGAAGTCCCCACGGTGCAACGGCAACACGGAGACCTTCCGGCAGATGCTCGGGAAGGACTCGATCGTGAGGTGGCACTTCAGATCGTTCGGCAGGAAGCGAGACCGGATCCGTCGCTGGTCCGAGTCACCCGACGTCCCACCAGTACTGACCTTCACCACCTCGAGGCAGCTCGAGGCCTGGCTCAGCCAGGTGCAGCCCAGCTGATGACCGGCCTGCGGATCGTGCCCGTGACCGGTCGGCTCGTCGGGCACCCACTGACCGACTGACCGACCACCGGGGTCCACGGGCACGTCCCGAGATGCCGCCGCAGGGCGAGCGAGGAGGCACCATCAGTCCATGGACGGTGGAGACCACGATCACCTCGAACCATGGACGACGGAGACAGGCGACTACTACGACCGCCTCGTGTCCCTCGTCCAGGACTCGCCGGCCTATGCCGGTGCGGAACTCGTCGACGGTGAGCAGGAGCTGGTCATCTTCACCGTGGGGACACCGAGCAACAGGATCGCCGCCCTCATCCGGGCTGCACCCTCGAGCCTCCGGGTGACCTGGCGCGACGCGCCCTACACCTCCGCCGAGCTGACCGACGAGGTGCTGCGCCTCATGAGGGAGCGGCCTGCTCGGGTCAGCGGCGGTCACGCCCTTCACGACGGTACGGGCATCAGGCTGATGGGCACCGACGCGGAGCTCCTCGCCGCAGAGGACCCCCGGGAGCTTCTCGGTGCGATGTACCCGGTGACGATCGAGCGCGGAGGCCCGGCCGCGTTCCTGTGAGTCGTGGCTCCAGGAGGCGGTGGCAGGTGTACGCGCCCTCTCACCGCCGGGTGATCTGGGACGTGATGGTCTCGTCCGTGATGCTCCGGTCGTGGGCGAGCAGCAGGGCCTTGGAGAGCAGGATGCTGAGGGTCCGGTCCCCGTCGAAGGGGAGCATGATCTCGCGGGGCTCGGCGTCGCCTCGCCCGGGCACGATGCAGAGGTACTCGCCGTTCGGCTCCATCAGGATGTTGCCCGAGCCGAGATGGATCTTGTAGGTCCGCAGGGAGCCCTGCACGACCAGGAACCTCTCCTCCAGCGTGGCGACGTCGCGGATCGAGAGCTTGGGGAGGATGCGGGCCAGCAGGTCGCGGCGCACCTCCGCAGCAGCGCTCAGCTCGCCGAAGGAGTACGACGACCAGTAGTCGCCCCAGGTCCGGCGGCGGGCGTCGCCGGAGTCCTGCCAGGTGGGGTCGTTGCCGATCGAGCTGACCCCGACGAAGAGGTCGACGTCCCGGAGCACTTCGCTGAGGACCCGCACCGGGATGTCGGCCAGGTGCACGTCCTCCCCGGCGAGGGTGGAGAAGCGCACCTGGTCGGTCAGCACGTGGGTGAAGATCCCGTGGTCGTTCCAGTCCTCCTCCGCGTCCCAGGGGCGGTCGACCCACAGGCCGACCGACAGGTCGTGCCGGTCGAGCGGCAGCCGGGCCAGGTCGTCCGGCTGGTCCCAGGCCCCCTGCAGGGCGTACGTCCATCCCCGCGCCCGGGCGAGGGCGGCGAACTGGTGCTGGCGCAGGATGTGGCCGGCGAACCGGTTGGAGTACAGGTCGGTGGAGCGCTCGGCCTCGGTCAGCAGGTAGACCTCGCGGTGGGCCTGCTTGAAGGGCTGCACGACGCCCAGCCCCTCGATCCGTAGCCGCCAGGCCTCGACCTCCGAGGTGGACACCGTGGCCGGGTGCCACAGCTCGATCCGGTCGTCCGTGTCCCAGGAGACCGGGGAGCCCTCGACGTCGACGAAGGTCCCGTCCGGGGCGACGAAGGGCCGACGGCCCCTCGGCCCCACGACCTGCCACACGAGCGGACGGGCCAGCACCGACACCAGGGGGTGGTCGAGGTACCTCTGCCGCCACACCTGCGGCTCCCACGAACGCTCCTCCATCAGGAGTCGTTCGATCCGCAACCGCTGGGCCACGAGCATGGTCGAGACGTCCTTAGCCAGCGCCCGGAGATCCGCCAGCTCGCCGGCGTGATCACGGCGGACCGCCGCGGGCACGGACTTCCGCACCCTCCCGTCAGGGCCCACGACCGACACCGCGGCCTTCCCACGTTCGACGCCGACCGTCGCCAGGTAGTCGCCCAGCGGCGCCGTCCGGACGGCTCCGACGTCGAGGCCGTACGTCGGCACGACCCGCTCCTCGAACTCCTCCCGAGGGATGCCGAGCCCGTCGGCCGCGAGGTCGATGGCGGCATCGACCTCCTTGACGGCCTGGGGCTGCCTCACCAGGGCCCGCGCACGGCCGAGCTCGACCGCGCCGGCGTCACCGAGCCGGGCCAGCGCCCACAGGGCGCCGCCAGCGCCCTTGCGACATCGCACACCCACCCCGGGCGCCTTCGTCCAGCCGCCGGTGACCCACGCCCCCACCGCCGCTGCCAGCTCGGGAGTCGGCGTGACGGTCGCCGCCGTCCAGCACAGACCCCGGACCGCATCCCCGCTCGCGGGGTCGACGACACCGCGTTCGGCGGTGACCGGGAGCGCACCGGCCCGCAACATCGCCGCGACCGCCCGAGCGAGGGTGTCGTCGCCGTGCGTACGGGCCAGCTCGGCGGCTCGGTCGAGGAACGGTTGCGGCGGCCTGGCCGAGGACGCCCTCGTGGCCAGCTGCAGCGCGGCGGTGGCGGCCCCCGACACCTCCCCGGGCAGGTCCGGGACACAGCCCTCCATCGCCCTGCCGCACCAGTCCTGCTCGGCGAAGATGGCGACGTCGCCGGTCGTGACCCCCAGGATCGCGTCGACACGGGGGACGGCGCGCCGCGCCGTGGCTGTGTCGGTCTCGACCAGCGCGGCGCGAACGCGCTGCAACAGCTCGTGTTCGGCGGGCAGGCGGTCCACCTCGCCTCCTCGCTCGAGGGCGCGGAGCACCGTGCGGGTGTGGTCCCAGCTCGGATCGAGCCGGCACCCACTCCCGTGACGGCCCGCGTACGCCACCAAGGCGCTCAGGAGGGCGACCCGGTCGTCGGCGGTGAGGGCCACCCTCTTGCGAAGGACCTCCTGGCCGATCACGACCAGGGCCCCCTCCTCGCGTGAGTCCGTCGCCGGAGGGGCAGCCCGGGTGAAGGCCTCGATGGCGACCGAGACGCGGACCTCCCCGGGGGCGTCGCGGATCGCGTCCCACGCCTCCGTGGCTCGCACCTGCTCCGCACTCGGCCACCCGCGGCCGTCCACCTGTCGCATCACCACGGCGATGAGGTCGCATGCCTCGGAGTCGCCAGAGTCGCCAGGGTCGCCGGTACGGCCGGTGCCGTCGCTGCTGCGCCGGCGCCAGCGATCGAGTGAGCGCACCCGTCAGCCCCCGACCAGCGGCGTGAGCCTGAGGAAGGTGACCGCGCTGCCGGGTCGGAGCACCACCTCGTCGCCGAGCTCGGTGACCTGACGATCGTCGACGAGGACCAGGACCCGGCCCCGGGAGAAGGCGTCGAGGGCGACCTCGACCTGTCGCTCGGGGTCGATCCGCGTCGGGGGCCGAGCGGCGTTCAGGTTCTGCTCGTGGGGCACGGGCTGCACGAGGCCCTGGTACGGGGTGGTGCCCCTGGAAGCCTGGTGGGCGCGCGCCTCGGTCTCGACGCGGCTGCGGATGAGCTCGGCCACCGTCAGCCGCTCGCTTGCCAGCTGGAGCGCCAGCTCCTGCAGGAGGTCGCCTGCGGTCGTCTCGTCCCGGACCGTCACGTCGATCGACATGCCCGGATCCTGACACCCTCGCCGGTCCCTGTCAGGCGTCTGGCGACGGCCCGCAACCGGGGCAGGGCGCCCCCAGGCGGACTGCGCCACCGAGCTCCCCCGACCCCGCGTGAGCTAGCGTTCCGGAGGTGACCCTGAACCACGTGAGACGAGGCAGCGGCAGCCCGTTGCTGCTGGTGCACGGCCTGGGAGCTGGGTGGCGGTCCTGGTCACCGATCCTCGATGAGCTGGCCGAGACCCGTGAGGTGATCGCCGTCGACCTGCCGGGGTTCGGCGAGACGCCGCCGTTGACGGGCGAGGTCTCGATCGCCACCCTGAGCGACGCCGTCGCGGACTTCATCCGCGATCAGGGCCTGGACGGCATCTCGACCGTCGGCCAGTCGATGGGCGGCCGGATCGTTCTCGAGCTCGCGCGCCGCGGCGTGGGCGGCGACACCGTGGCGTTGGACCCGGGCGGCTTCTGGAGCGACCGGGAGCTCGTCGCCTTCGGCGCCACGCTGCGCCCGTCGATCGCCCTGGTCCGTGCGCTACGAGGCATGCTGCCGTCGCTGCTCGGCAGCGCCGTGGGACGGAGCGTGCTCCTCGCGCAGCTGTCGGCACGGCCCTGGGCGCTCTCCCGCGAGACCGTGCTGCCGGACGTGCGTGGGCTGGCCGACGCCCCGTCGACCGGCGCTGCCCTGGATGCCCTGACCAAGGGGCCCAAGCAGCAGGGTGCCCCGGCCGGCACCGTGCCCGGCCGGGTCACGATCGGGTGGGGGCGGCGCGACCTGGTGACCGTGCCGAGGCAGGCCGCCCGTGCCCAGGAGCTGTACCCCGACGCGGTGCTGCACTGGTTCGAGCGGTGCGGTCACTTCCCGCAGTGGGACGCACCTGAGGAAGCGACCCGGTTGATCCTCGACAGCACGGGCTGATCCTCGACAGCACCGGCTGAGCCCTGCTGGGCGCCCCTGGCCGGCCCCGCAGTACGCGGGGTCAGGGCGTGGGCGTGGTTGCAACCGGACCCACGGTCGTCACCCGGGTCAGGTCGCGCACCGATCGCGAGGCGAGGGTGGCCAGCGCGAGGGTGGCGTACGCCAGGCCGGCGATGAGCATCACCGGCTGCACGCCGAAGACCGCGGCGAGCGGGCCGATGGTCAGCTGCCCGATCGGGATGGCCACGAACGAGCCGAGCATGTCGTAGGAGTAGGCGCGCGAGAGCATCTCGTCGGGGACGTGCTCCCGCATGGCGAGGTCCCAGCCGAGGCCGAAGACCTGGCTGCCGATCCCGGCGGCGAACGCGGCAACCGCGCCCGCCACCAGGACGGGTTCGATCCCCAGCGCGATCATCGGTGCGCCGCCGAACGCGATGGCGACCATGCCCCACAGCAGCGGGCGCCGGAGCCGGATCTTGATCAGGACCAGCGAGCACAGGAGGAACCCGACGGCCTCCGCCGAGCGGATCAGCCCCCAGCCGCCCTCGCCGATGTCGGTCTCGGTCGCCAGGACCGGGCCCAGCGTGTTGAAGGCGCCGCTCGTGATGGCGTTGAGCAGGGAGAACGAGGCCACCACCACCCACAGCCAGGTCGTCGAGGTGAGGTAGGTCCACCCCTCGCGCAGGTCGGCGAGCACGCCTGGCGGGTCCTCCCGGGGCAGCGGAGGCGGGATCCGTACCCGCATCAGGAGCAGGGTGGCCGCCACGTAGGTGAAGCCGTCGACCGCCAGGGCCCACCCGGGCCCGATCGTGACGACGAGGAGACCGCTGATCGCGGGGCCGAGCACCATCAGCGCGTTCTCCGGGACCGCGAGCACCAGGTTGGCCTGCTGGAGCTGCGCGCGTGGCACGAGCTGGGGCAGCAGACCGGCCATCGCCGGCATCCCGGCCGCCGTCGCCGTCCCGTTGAGCGCGGCCAGCACCACGAGGTGCCAGAGCTCAGCGGTTCCGCTGATGACCAGAGCCGCCATGCCCAGCTGGCTCACCGCGGACAGCACGTTGGTGGCCTGCATGACCAGGGTGCGGCCGAACGTGTCGGCGAGGACGCCACCGGCGAGCAGGAAGACGACCATCGGGATGCTGTACGCCGCCAGCACGATGCCGAGCGCCGTGGCCGAGTCGCTCACCTCGAGCACCGCGAAGGCCAGGGCGACGCCGGCCATCGTGGAGCCGGCGCGGTCGACCAGGCGCGAGAGGGCGTAGTAGCGGAAGTTCGTCTCGCGCAGCGGTGCCAGCACGGATCCACCGTCACTCACGGGCCGTCCCCTCCCCCGCCCCTCGGGGTCGCCGAGGCGGCACGGCGCACATCGACGTCTCTTCGTCGTCTGCCATCGCTACCTCCCGAGAACGACTCGGAGGCTAGATCGCACAGGTGGTGACTGCCAATCGCTTTCCAGGACCAGCTGTCGGATGGTGGATCCTGCGATGGCGTCGGTCGCCCTGTCGACCGGACGGGGCGGGCCACGTGAGGCATCATGTCGCGGGTGCCCCGTCGAACCGCCGCGCGTCGCCGACACGGTGCCGCTTTCGTCCTACCGCTGATCTCCGTGTTCTGGGCAGGCGAGCTGGGGCACGGCGGGAGGTTCACCGGCTCGGACCTCTTCGCTGTCGTGGCGCTGTGCGGGGCTTCTGGCGTTGCCTGGCAGCTGCTGCACCGCAGAGACGTGGTGGACCGCCTGACGCACTTCGCCTCGGCGTTCACGGTCGTCACCGCGTTCCTCGTCGTCGCCGCGTGGGACAGCTCCCTGTCGTCCGCCATGGGAGCGGGCACGGGCCTCGGCGCAGTCCTCGTCGGCCTGGTGTACACCGAGCAGCTCCTCCGAGACCGCGACCGTCGGCAGGCATCGACGCGGGCCACGGCCCACAGCCTGGGACGCGCGAGCTGACCCCCGGCGTCAACCGCGCATCGAGCCGCCCTTGACCGGGCGGACCTCCTGCGGCCAGCCGCATCCCTCCGCCACGCGGCCACCCCAGTAGCGGGCCTGGTCCTCGGTCTCCACGTCGATGATCGTGAACCCGCCCAGCCACTCCTCGGACTCGGAGAACGGCCCGCTGGTGAGGGTCAGCGTGCCGCTGGTGGCGTCGGCACTGAAGGCCTGGTCGAGCTCCTCCACGAGCCCGCCGGCGAACACCAGCACACCCTCGGCCCTCATGTCCTCGATGACCGCGCGCGAGGTGGGTCCGCGACTGCGGAACCACTCCTCGTCGTGGTCGCCGACCCACTGCTGGTTGAAGAAGATGAGGTACTCGGCCATGCCTGCTGCGCTCCCTCCCTGTCGTCGTGGCGGACCCGGCGTCCGCCTCCACCATGACGACAGCATGCCGCGCGAGCGAGGTGTGGGGAGGCGCCCCGGAGGCGGCGTCCGTCGCTACGGGCGCGGTCCTAGCGCGAGAAGGTGACGTGGATCGTGCCGCTCTCGGCGACCTCGGACGTCATGCGGTGGGTGCGCTCCAGCCCGCGCAGGTCCTCCCACACGCGGTGACCGCGGTCGAGCAGGACGGGCGCGACGGCGACGTGGAGGTCGTCGACGAGGCCGGCACGCAGGAACGATCGGGCGGTGCCGATGCCGCCCCCGACGCGCACGTCGAGCGCGCCAGCGGCCTCGCTCGCCTCGGCGAGCACGCAGTCGAGAGAGGCGTCGCGGAACCGGAACGACGTCCCTCCCCGCATCTCGACCTCGGGCCGTGGTGCGGTGCTGGTGAGGACGTAGACCGGGAAGCCGAACGGTGGCTCGTCACCCCACCAGCCCTTCCAACCGGGGTCGTCCGGGAACGAGTGCAGACCGAACATGGCGGCACCCATGATCTCGGCGCCGATGCCCTCGAAGGACGCCGCGGCGTAGGCGTCGTCGACACCGGTGGTGCCCGTGCCGCTGGTGTCGCCGAAGACGCGCTCCTTGACGGTGCGGGTCGCGACGTAGGCGGTGGTCAGGAGACCCCAGTCCTCCCCCATCGGGTTCTCGGGACTGCCGCCGGCCGAGGTGTAGCCGTCGAGAGAGCTGAAGAGGTCGATACGGACGCGGGTCATGTCACGTGACCTCTCTTGCGGGCGGGCTCGGACGGAAGCCGGTCGGCTTGCCGTTCGGCCGGCGAGGTGACCAGCCGCAGCGCGGCCGACCATGGCCTCACGGTGGCGCCACGAGCGGACAGCCGTCAACCGCACCCCCGGCCGGGGGCCTTGACGGTCGCCGGCGTCCGACCTAATCTACAACCAAATGGTTGTACGACTCGAGCTCACCCACACCGAGGTGGACCGCATCTTCCGGGCCCTCGCCGACGCCACGCGCCGCGACATCCTGCGTCGCACGATGGCGGGGGGAGCATCGGTGTCCCAGCTGGCGGCCGCGTACGACATGTCCTTCGCGGCCGTCCAGAAGCACGTTGCCGTGCTGGAAGGAGCCCGTCTCGTGACCAAGCAACAACGTGGCCGCGAACGCATCATCCGCGGAGACCCCGAGGTGGTGCAGAAGGCGCAGGCCCTGCTGAACCGCTACGAGGAGATCTGGCGCTCTCGGATCGACCGACTCGACTCCCTGCTCGCCGAGGACTGAACCGACCTACCCGACCTGGAGACAGCCATGCCCATCACCTCGGTGAACCGAGACCCTGCGTCCCTGACCATGACCGTGGTCGCCGACTTCGCAGCCGACCTGCAGCGCCTCTGGCAGGTCTACGTCGACCCGCGTCAGCTGGAGCGCTTCTGGGGCCCGCCCGACTACCCCTCCACGTTCACCCGTCACGACGCCGCCCCCGGCGGACGCTCGACGTACCGGATGACCGGTCCGGACGGGCAGACCCACGGCGGCTACTGGGAATGGATCTCGGTCGATCCGCTCACGAGCTTCGAGGTCCGCGACGGCTTCGCCTCGCCTGACGGCGAGCCGAACCCCCAGATGCCCTCCATGCGGATGCACTTCCTCTTCGAGGAGCGCGGAACGGGGTCGCGGGTCACCACGACGACCTACTTCGCCACGCTCGAGGAGCTCGAGCAGCTCGTCGAGATGGGCATGGAGGAGGGGCTGCGGGCGGCGATGGGCCAGATGGACACGGTTCTCGCAGACCTGACGGCGTTCGCCGCCGGGGACGGCACGGTGTGCCAGATCCTGTCCGAGACGCAGGCACGCATCACTCGAGTCATCCACGGGCCGATCGAGACGGTGTGGCAGGCACACCACGACGCCGCACTGATGCGACGGTGGCTCCTCGGGCCGGACGGGTGGACGATGCCGGTCTGCGACGTCGCCACCACGGTCGGCGAGAAGTACCGCTACGAGTGGGAGCCGGCCGCCGGCACCGCCGGGGAGCGCTTCGGCTTCGAGGGCGAGCTCCTGGAGTCCGTCCGACCGTACCGAGCCGTGACCACCGAGCAGATGATCGGGATGCCGGGCGACGGCACCCTCAACGAGCTCACGCTCACCCCGGTCCCCGAGGGCACCCTGCTGGCGGTGGTCGTCACCTTCCCCGACGCTGCGACCCGGGACGCCATCCTGGCCACCGGGATGGTCGACGGCATGGAGACCAGCTACGCCCGGCTCGAGCGCGACGTCATCGGCTGACGCGAGGCGCTCGGCCGGCACCGGCAGGACGGCGGGGCGCCCGCAGCCCTGGCGCTCGGCCGCGGTCACACGTACGATGCCCGGGCTGCCGCCACCGGGCGGGGCGACAACTCGACACCAGCACGGTCACGCCGAATCCTGCCCGCCGCCGCTGATACTCACCACGGGCAGGAGCGGGGGACCCAGGTTCCACGCGGCCGCCGACACCCGTCCCGACGGGACGGCGGCCACTCGGGGCGAAGCCACTGCGGTGGCGGGGCACCTTTCTGCTCCAGCCCGACAGCTCACCTCGCAGGCGCGGGAAGGAACTGGCCACATGCCTGCGATCCACGCTGCCTCCACCGCCTCACGCCTGCTCGTCTCGGCCCTGGGCTCCGCCGCGCTCGCCGCCTCGCTGCTCACCGTGGCCGCGCCGGCCGCCGACGCCCACACCGGCCCGAACCGGTGGGAGTGCCTCGCCCACTACGAGTCCACCCACCGGTGGCAGGTGAACACGGGGAACGGGCACTACGGGGGCCTCCAGTTCTCGTTGTCGACCTGGCGCTACTACGGCGGCCCCAACTACTCGAAGAACGCCTACCCCCACAAGGCCACCCGGGCAGAGCAGATCAAGATCGCCAAGCGCGTCGCCTTCCGCGGGTGGGGGGACCGGAAGCCGCAGGGCGGTGCGTCGGCCTGGCCGAACACCTGGCCCCGCTGCTCCTGACCGCCGGGCCCGACCTGCTGGTCGGTGGGCGGCCTGCGAGCCGCCCTCCGACGAGGGTGCGGCCCCGATAGCGTCGGGAGGTGCCCAGCCGACGCCCCTCCCCCGCGCGTCGACGCGGCACGTCGTCCCGCCGCAGCGGCAAGCGTCCGCGACCGTTGCCGACCGCCGGGCCGGGCGAGCGGCTGTGGGTGCTCGACGTCCCTTACGGGACCCAGGTCGACGGTGCCGCCTGGCACCCGGCGGTCAGGTCGCACCTGTACGTCGGGCGTGACCTTCCTGCGCATCTCGCGCCGTACGCTCCCGGTCCGTACACGCTGGGTCGGTTCGTCGAGAACACGCTGAACCCGGAGAGCCCCACGCCGTCCCCCGCACCGACCGACGCGCTCGAGCCCCGGCGGATCCAGTTCGAGGCCGCCGACGCGATCGCGGCGCGCGCCGAGGCGGGCGGACGACAGTTCCTGCTGGCCGACGAGCCCGGCGTCGGCAAGACGATCTCCGCGGTCCTCGGGGCGACGGCGGTGGGCGACCTCCGCGGCGCGCGGCGGGTGCTGGTCGTCGCCGACCGGCCCGCCGCGATCACGATCGGCCACTGGTGCCGCACCATCGCAGCCCTGGGCGACGGCGGCCTCGAGTGGGTCGTGATCACCTGGGACCGCCTCGAGAAGGTCACCGACCACCCGTGGGACGTGATCATCGCCGACGAGGCCCACGCGCTGCGGCGGACCACGACGAAGCGGTGGAAGCACTGGGCGAGGATCTCGGGGCACGGGAAGCCCCACGACACGGCGCCGTTCGTCATCGCGACCACCGCGACGCCCGGACACACGCCGCTGGAGCTGCCGTACCTCGCTCCGGCCTACGCGCAGGTGCTCGACGAGCCGATGAAGGAGTGGACCTCGGCCGCGCACCCCGGGGCGACGTTCGCCAGCGCGCTCGATCGCCACGGCGTCGGCGTGGAGCAGCAGGGGCGCTCCGGCGCGACCTGGACCACCGACCCGGCGCGGCGCGCCGCGGACCTCAAGCTCGTCCGCGGCTGGCTCGCCGACGAGCGGCCCCCGGCGATGCTGCACCGCGCCGCGCCGTGGGGACCCGTGCCGATCTCCGGCATGCCGGTCGCGCTCACGCCGACCGAGCGGCGCGCGTACGAGGCCGAGTGGGGCGAGTTCTGCCGCGAGATGGACCTCGCGCGACGCGGTCGCAGCGTCTCGAAGGGGCGGGCCGCGCTGCTGCGCTTCCGGCAGAAGGCCGGACTGATCCGGGTCGAGTCGACCGTCGACTGGATCGCCCAGCAGGTCCAGGCCGAGCGGCAGGTGGCGTGCTCGGTCGAGTTCGTCGCGACCGCCGCCGACCCGATCGCCGACCGGCTGCGCGACGCCGGGATCGAGGTGGCCACGATCTACGGCCGCGACCGGTTCGACCCCGAGGCCGAGCGGCTCCGGTTCCAGACCGGGCAGGCGAAGGTCTGCGTGTTCACCACGGTCGCCTCGATCAGCCTGCACGCCGGCGAGACCCTCCCCGACGGTCACCAGGCGAGCACCGAGCCGCGGGTCGGCGTCTTCCACCAGGCCCGCTTCTCCGGCATCGCCGCGCGCCAGGTCACCGGCCGCACCCACCGCGACCACCAGGTCTCGCCGTGGCACATCGCCTACGCCGAGGGCACCGTCGAGGAGCAGGTCGGCAAGGTGATGGTGGAGCGGATCGCCGCCGCGTCCGACACGGTCGGCGGTGACACCGCCGGTCTCACCGACGTCGCCGAGCTGCTCGGGGTCGAGTGGCTGCCGGCCGCGGCCCTGACCGAGGACGACACCTGACCGAGGACGACACACCTGACCGGGTCGAGGCCCCCGGTCACCGGTCACGCCAGACGGGGTGAGGTGGTCTGCGAGGGTGGGCTGATGAGCGAGACGAGCATCCGCAGCCACCAGGAGTCCCTCACCGTCGAGGCGTCGGCCGAGACCCTCTACGACCTGGTCTCCGACATCACCCGGACCGGCGAGTGGAGCCCGGTCTGCACGTCCTGCTGGTGGGACGACGACGCCGAGGCGGGTCAGGTCGGCGCCTGGTTCACCGGCCGCAACGAGCTCCCGGACCGGACGTGGGAGACCCGGTCGACGGTGGTCGCGGCCGAGCGCGGGCGCGAGTTCGCCTGGGTCGTGGGCGGCAGCTACGTCCGCTGGGGCTTCACCTTCGACCCCGCCCCGACAAGCACCACGATCACCGAGTCGTGGGAGTTCCTGCCCGGCGGGATCGCCATGTTCGAGGAGAAGTTCGGCGACCGGGCGGAGGCCGAGATCGCCGACCGCACGCAGCAGGCCCTCCACGGCATCCCCGAGACGCTGGCCGCGATCAAGCGGATCGCCGAGTCGTCCACCGGCGCAGGACAGGGCACCCGGTCCTGACCTGAGTGCCCTGAGGGGTCGACCTGCCGGGGCCGGACAGCGCCTGCTCGACTCCCTCGACGATCCCCCGCAGCGGGTCTCAGCCGCTCACCACGTCCCGTCGCCGGTAGCCCCAGAGGCCGGCAGCGACGAGCCCGACCGCGACGACGACCAGGGAGACGAAGGGAAGGACCTCGAAGTCGTCGACGGGCACCGCGGCGAGGTGCCAGAACGGGGACACCGCCAGCACCGCGTCGGGGAGGCCGAGGAGCTGGCCGAGGATGACCTGCAGGGCAACGAGCGCGACCGCGGCCCAGGCCAGACCGGTCCAGGCGGGGAGCAGGCCGTAGAGGGCGACGGTGAGGGCGCCGACGACGAGGGTGCCGGGGAGGTAGGCCAGCTGACCGCCGACCTGGCCGACGACCTGGGTCCACTCGCCGCTGGCGATGCCGTAGCCGACGGCGAGGCCGAGACCCATGAGCACGGTCAGCACGGCGGTGGCGATCAGCGCGACGGCGGTCACGGCGGCCATCCAGGTGGTCCTGCCGACCGTGGTCGCGAGGACGGTCTCCGTACGGCCGGCCTCCTCCTCGGCGCGCAGGCGCAGCACCGAGGAGACCACGAACCCGCAGGAGATGACGGCCATGAAGAGGAAGATGTAGCCGAGGAAGGCGTCCACGAGCGCGTCCTCGGCCGCGCGGCCCGACGCGCCGACGACCTGGGCCATCTCGGGGTTGGAGGCGATGAGATCGGGCACGGTGGGGACGACCGAACCGTAGAGCACCCCCAGCAGGAGGAGTCCGGTGGCCCAGCCGATCAGCAGGCCGCGCTGAAGCCGGACGGCGAGGCCGAAGGGGGTGCCGAGCAGCCGCCCGGCCCGCTCGGGGCCGGGACGGGTGTCGAGGAGGCCGCCGCCGAAATCGCGGTGCGCCACCAGCCGGGCCGCCAGGGCCAGCAGGAGCGCCGTGGCCGCGAGCAGCAGCGCGGCGGGCCACCAGCGCTCGTCGCCGAAGGCGTCCATGCCCTGCGCCCACCCGAACGGCGAGAGCCAGACGAGCCCGTTGTCCTGCATCGCCCCGAGGCCGCGCACCAGGTAGCCGACGGTGACGGCGGCGCCGGCCAGGCCGAGCGCCCCGCGGGACGAGGTGGAGAGCTGGACGGCGACCAGCGTGACGCCGGTGTACGTCACCCCGAGCAGCGCCAGGCCGACGCCGTACGTGAGGCTGCCGTAGCCCGACAGCCCGGCCGCGAGCATCGAGGCGGTGGTGACACCGGCGACGAGCACCGCGGCCGCGACGCCGTAGAGCAGCCCGGCGAGGGTGGCGGCGTGCCGGCCCAGGACCGTGGAGCGGAGCAGCTCGGCCCGTCCGGACTCCTCCTCGGCGCGCGTGTGCCGCACGACGAGGAAGACGACCATGAGGCAGACGCCGAGCTGGGCGACCTGGGAGATCTCGTTCGCGACGATGCCGCCGAGGGTGTCCAGCCCGGCCTGCCGTCCTGACATCAGGTAGCTGACCGGACTGGCGCCGACGGTGCGGGCGTAGCCCGCGATCTTCTCCGGCGTGTCGTAGAGCGGCGGCACGGCCAGCGCGCTGGCGACGATGGTCCCGCCGAGGCCGACGACCCACAGTGGCAGGCGCAGCCGGTCGCGCCGCAGGATGAGGCGCACCAGGTGGCCGACGCCGACCACGGAGGACCTCGTCGCGCCACTCACGCCGTCACCTCTCCTGTCGTGACCTCGTCGCCGTACTGGCGCAGGAACAGCTCCTCCAGCGTGGGCGGGTGCGCGGTGAGGGACCGTACGCCGAGCCCGGCGAGCGCGGCCACCGCCTCGTGGAGGTGGTCGGAGTCGACGTCGAAGCTGACCCGGTTGCCGTGCAGCTGGGGCTCGCGGACGCCCGGCACGGCCGCGATCCGGGTCGCCGGCCTGTCGGTCTCGGCGATGACGGTGGTACGGGTCAGGTGGCGCAGGTCGGCCAGCGTCCCGGACTGCACGACCCGCCCGGCGCGGATGATGCTGATCCGGTCGGCGAGCGCCTCCGCCTCGGCCAGGATGTGGGAGCTGAGCAGGACGGTCGCGCCCTCCTGCTTGAGCTCGAGGACCGCCTTCTGGAACTCGGCCTCCATCAGCGGGTCCAGCCCGGACGTGGGCTCGTCGAGGAGGTAGAGGTCGGCACGGGCGGCGAGCGCGGCGACCAGCGCGACCTTCTGCCGGTTGCCCTTGGAGTAGGTGCGCGCCTTCTTCGTCGGGTCCAGGTCGAACCGCGCGAGCATCTCGTCGCGGCGTGACTCGTCGAGGCCGCCGCGCATCCGGGCGAGCACGTCGATGACCTGGCCACCGCTGAGGCTCGGCCACAGGGAGACGTCCCCGGGCACGTAGGCGAGGCGACGGTGCAGGGCCGCGGCGTCGCGCCACGGGTCGCCGCCGAGCATGGTGGCGGTGCCGGACTCCGCCTTGAGCAGGCCGAGGAGGACGCGGATGGCGGTGGACTTCCCGGCGCCGTTGGGGCCGAGGAACGCGTGCACCTCGCCGTGCTCGACGGTGAGGTCGAGGCCGTCGAGCGCGCGGGTGGAGCCGAAGGTCTTGACGACGTCGACCAGCTCGATGACAGCCATGCCGTCGAGTATCGCGCAGCGCCCGGAGCACCGGTCGCCCGTCGAACGCCGGTCGCGGCGGCGTGCGAGGCTGCGCCGTGTGACCTGGAGCGCGGATCGACGGCTTGCGGTGCTGCTGCTCGCGGTGGCCACCGGTACCAACGTCCCCACTCCCCTGCTCCTGGTCTACCGCGAGCGGCTCGCGATGACCGATGCGTCCCTGACGGCGATCTTCGGCGTCTACGCCCTCGGCCTGATGCTCGCGCTGGCGGTCGCGGGTCGCGCCGCCGACCGGTTCGGACGCCGCCGGGTCGTGCTGCCGGCAGCGATCTGCGCGGCCGCCACCTCGGCGATGTTCGTCCTCGCCACCGACAGCGAGCCCCTCCTCTACGTCGTGCGGTTCCTCCAGGGGGCGGCGTCGGGGACCGTGTTCAGCGTCGGCAGCGCCTGGCTGGTGGAGACGGCCGCGCGACGCGGCAACCCCGCGGGTCCCCGTACGGCCGCGGTCGCCATGACGGGAGGCTTCGCGGTCGGGCCGGTCTTCGCGGGCCTGATCGGCCAGTGGGGACCGTGGCCCCTGGTCCTGCCCTACCTGCTGCACGTGGCCGTCCTGCTGGTGGCGCTGTGGACCTCCCGGTCGGTGGCGGAGTCGCTGGTCCGGCAGCAGAGGGAACCCGGCACCACGGCCCCTGGCGCGTTCCGTCCCGGCGCCCGGCGGACCGGCCTGCTCGTCGTCGCGCCGCTCGCGGTCTGCGTCTACGCCTTCCCGGCGAGCACGGTCGCCGCAGTCCCCGTCCTGGTCGGGTTCCCCGTCGCGCCGGTGGCGCTGACCGGGCTGATGGCCGGTCTCGCCCTCGGCGCGGGAGCGTTGGCGGCACCGCTCCAGGGTCGGCTCGGGCCGCGTACCGCGCCCGTCGCGGCCGCCTGCGGGGTCGTCGGCTTCGGGGGTACGGCGCTCGCGGCCGCCGTCCCCGCGCTCCTGCTCCTGGTCATCCCGGCCTCGGGGTGCTGGGGGCCGGCGGTGGGCTCGCGCTGGCCAGCGGGATGTCGCGGCTGCCCGCGCTGGCCAGCGAGGGACGGCTGGGCACCGTCTCGGCCGGGTTCTACGCCACCGCCTACCTCGGGTTCGGCTTCCCGCTGATGATCACCACGCTCGCCGAACGCGTGTCGGTGGCCCCGGTGCTGGCCGTCCTGGCCGGGCTGTGCGCGGTGCTCGCCGTCCAGCAGCAGCGCGCCCGGTTGTGACACCACCTGTGCCGCCCTCGCCCAGGACAACTGTCAGCCGGCCGACCGGGACATAGAGGCCGCCGGCCACGGCGCCGACTCTTGACTGGTCTATCTGAGGCGTCGCCCGGCCTGGAGCTGGTCGGCGCTCGGTCGGCTGGCTGGTCCCAGGGCCCGCAAACTCGCCGCCGCGGAGCCTTTGATCGGCGAGGGCCACCGCGACGGGCGCTCCACACCGCCGACAGCCGACGAGGAGACGGATGCGGTCGGGCGGTGACCAGGTGCCGACCGACTCGATCGCGATCGCGCCGCGTTGCCCCGTACGTGGGTACGGTGACGTGATCTGCTCGTCACCGGAGGAGGAGAAGCCCGTGACAAGGTGCGAAGACGGTGTCCCCACCCTGGTCGACTGGGCCGGCGGACCGGAAGCGATCCTGCGCATGGTCAACGCCTTCTACGACCGCGTCGAGCACGACGACGCCCTCAGCGCCTTCTTTCCCGGTGGCGTCACCGTCGAGCACCGCGAGCACGTGGCGATGTGGTGGACCGAGGTCTTCGGAGGGCCCACGCACTACACCGACCAGCTCGGCGGATACCAGCGGATGCTCGCTCATCACCGCGGCCTCAACATCACCGCCGACCAACGGCTGCGGTTCGCCACCACCATGAGCCAGGCCGTCGACGACGCCCGCCTCCCAGACGATCCGGAGTTCCGCGCCGCGTTGGTCGGCTACCTCGAGTGGGGCACCCGACTGGCCATGGCGAACTCGCAGTCGGACGCCACTCCCCCGGCCACTGCCCCGGTGCCCCACTGGGGATGGGGCGTTGCCCCTCCCTACCAACCCTGACGTCGTCGACCGGGCCTCGCTGGGACCCGATGCCCGTCACCCTCGCCCGCGGTAGATCGGTCCTGGTCAGGATCGGCTCGCGGTGTCGGGAACCCGCGGCCGTCGTTGGCCGGTCACCCCACGACGCAGAACTCGTTGCCCCCGGGGTCCGCCATGCCTATCCCGTCCGCGCAGCGGACATCGACGCGACTGGCCCCGAGCGCCACCAGGCGTTCCACCTCGGCAACGAGGGTTGAGGGGGCGGATGGCACGAGGTCGAGATGGAGCCTGTTCCTGCCGAGCGTGGGCGCCACCGCGTCGCCCCCCAGGTGATCTTCGGGTCTCCGGTGTGCCTGCACCGCGGTCTCACCGGCCTGGTCTCTGACCAGGCTCCAGGCCCGCGCATCACGTGCCGGGTGATCCCCCACCGGCGCTCGTTCTCACCGGTCGCGGCCATGACCTCCTCGTGTGTCCCTCCGAGTACGAACGGGTGCCGTCAGGAACTCGTCCTTGCTCATGCTTGATTCGTGCCCGGGGCGGCGCCCGACGGGCTGGGCGCCGGGGGTGGACCCCAGGGCCGAAGTTCTGGGTCACGAGCTGCATCCAACGAGTGCCATCCAGAGGAAGTCCCTACTGCACCATCCGGTGCAGATCTTCTTAGCTGAAGGAGCCTTGACATGTCTCGAACGTCGCCAAAGCTGAGCGTGCTGCCCACCCTGGGTGCCCTGGGCGCAGTCGCCGTCGTCCCGCTCGCACTCGCTTCCCCCGCCTTCGCGCAGAACACGGGCGGTGCAGAGGTCCGTGTGCTGCACGGCATCCCCGGCACGCCGGTCGACGTCTACGTGGACGGCGAGCTGGCGCTCGACGACTTCGAGCCGGGCACCACGACCGAGGACCTCGCCCTGGCCGCGGGCTCCTACGAGGTCGCCGTCTTCGGGGCGGACGCCCCCGACGACAGCGGCGACCCCGTGATCGGCCCGGTCGACCTGGACATCCCGGCCAGCGGCAACGTGAGCGCGATCGCGCACCTCGGCGAGGACGGCACGCCGACCATCACGCCGTACGTCAACGACACGTCCGCGACGGCCGCCGGAGAGGGCCGCGTCGTGGTCCGTCACACCGCCGCCGCGCCTCCGGTCGACGTGCTTGTCGGGGGAGAGCCGGCGCTGACCGGGATCAGCAACCCCAACGAGCAGAGCGCCGAGCTGCCGGTCGGCACGATCAGCGCCGCGGTCGCCGCCGCCGGGACCACCGAGCCCGTGATCGGGCCCGTCGACGTCCCGGTGGTCGAGGGCGAGTCCACGATCGTCTATGCGATCGGCTCGCTCGACGACGACAGCCTCGACGTGCTGGTCCAGTCCGTGCCGACGGGCGGCGGCGCACCCGCAGGCGTCCCGGCCGGCACCGGAGGGATGGCGGACGAGGGCGTGCCGGCCGGCGTGCTGCTCGCCACCGGCCTGGGCCTGGTCGCGGTCGCCGGCGGGGCCGCCTCGCTCGCCCGGGCGCGCCGCTAGCATCGAAAGGCCACTGGTCACCCGAGGAGGACGTCATCAAACAGACCTCCGACGCCCACCCCGGTCGTCGCCGGCAGGCACGTCTCGCGATCATCGCGGGCTGCCTGCTGGCGGCGGGCGCGCCGGCGGGGTGGTTCCTGGTCGACGACCAACCGGAGGAGTTCGGGGCTGGCCTGGTGCAGTCTCTCAGCGCGCGAGACCCGACGCCGAGCCCGACGCCGGGCCCGATGACCACCCCGTCTGTCAGGTCCCCGTCGACCGGCTCGCCGTCGTCTACGTCGACATCCACCTCGGCGCCGACCACCCCGACCAGGTCTGCCCGGCTGGCCGACGTCGGCGTGCCGACTCCGGTCGATCCGCCGGTCCAGGTGAGCCTGGCCGGGATCTCGGCTCCGGTTGATCCAGTCGCGTTGGACGGAGATCGGCAGGTCGTGGTGCCCGACGACGTGAACAGGGCCGGCTGGTACTCGCCCGGACCAGCGCCGGGCTCGGCCAGTGGCTCGGCGGTGCTCGTGGGCCACGTCGACGACCGCGAGCAGGGCCTCGGCGTCTTCGCGGTGCTGGCCGACGCTGAACCTGGCGATGAGGTGGCAGTCGAGCTGGGCTCCGGGCGCCGGGTCGACCACCGGGTGGTGGGACTCGAGCAGTTCGGCAAGGCCGAGCTGCCGTTGGCGGACCTTTTCGCCGCCGACGGTGCGCCACGGCTGACGCTCATCAGCTGCGGTGGGGACTTCGACGAGGCGACCGGCAGCTATACCGACAACATCGTCGTCACCGCGGTGCCCGTGGGGACGCTGCGGTGAGGGGCCTGCGGGCCCGGGCCCGGGCCGACGACCCGGAACGGGCCCTGGCGCTGGCCTTCGCCGCCGGCGGTGAGGCAGCGCTCCGGGGGGTCTACGATCGCTGGTCGGGGCTGGTGCACGCCTACTGCTTGCGCAGCATGGCGAGCCGGGCGGACGCGGAGGAGACCACCGCGCAGGTCTTCGTCGACGCGTGGCGCAGCCGCAAGAAGTTCGATCCCGACCGCGGCACGCTGCCCGGCTGGCTGCTGGGGATCGCTCGCCACCGGGTCGCCGACGCCCACGCCGCCGCAGCCCGCGACCGGGCGGTCCGAGAAGCCGTGGCTGAGCTCCGCCCCGAGGAGGAGCCTCCCACCCAGGAGCAGTTGCTGGACCGGTTGCTGCTTGCCGACGCGCTTGCCACCCTGAACCCCGAACAGCGGCGCGCGGTGGGTCTAGCTTTCTACGACGGCCTGACGCACGAGCAGGTCGCGGTCACCATGGGGGTTCCGCTCGGGACCGCCAAGAGCCACATCCGCCGCGGACTCGCGGTCCTACGACGCCGGCTGGAGGTGGACGGTGCAGCACCCCGATGAGGACGACCTGGCCCTGGTGGCGCTGGGTGAGAACGTGCCGCAGGTCCGCCTGCACCTGGCGTCCTGTGCTGCGTGCAGCCGTGAGGTCGACGCCTTGTCCGCGACGGTACGGGCGGCGCGTCAGGTCGGCCCCGAGACCCTCCCGCCCGCGCCCGAGATGGTCTGGGCCCGCGTCACCCGCGAGCTCGACCTCGGCTCACCCGATGAGGCACCGCGCGGCGGGCGCCCCCGGCTCCTGGCGGGAGCCGCGGCCGTCGCGGCGGCTGTCCTGGTGCTGGTGCTGGCCCTCGTTCTGCCGGGGGTCCTGCCGGACGGCAGCCCTCCTCCGCAGGTGACCCCCACCGCGGCGCTGGCGCCGTACGGGGACCAGCGGGTCGGCAGCGGCGAAGTGAGCCTCGACGACGTCGAAGGACGCTGGAGCCTGCGCGTCGAGACCCAGGGCCTCGCCTCACCGGGGTCTGACTTCTACGAGGTCTGGCTGCTCGACCCGGGCAGCAACCGGCTCGTCGCCCTCGGGACGCTCGATCCGGCCGGCCGCGCCGACCTCACGATCCCGACCGGGATTCGGCTTGGGCGCTACCCGGTCGTCGACGTGAGCCTTGAGCCCCAGGACGGGGACCCGACGCATTCCGGCGTCAGCGTCCTGCGCGGACCGCTGCCGCTCTGATCGTTCCGCTCCGTCGGCGAGGGGCCGAACCGGCCGGGCAGCGTGGTCGGTGCGTGAGGCGTCCCCGTGCGCTCAGTTGACGATCTCCCCGCCCTCCCGCTCGATCACCGCGAGCCGGTCGCGCCACGTCTGCAGCGCCTCGGGCGTCAGGCGTGGCCAGTCGAGCACCTCGCGCACGACGCGGATCGGCGCGTTGCTGCGATAGGACCGGGTGGGGTTGCCCGGCAACTTCTTGTCGGTCACGTTCGGGTCGTCCTCGAAGTCCCCGGTCGGCTCGACCTCGTACACCCGCGGCTCCGCGTCACCTGCTGCGAGTTCCGCGGCGAGGCCGGCGCCGGCCACCTGGGCGGTGAAGTAGACGTGGTTCATCACGATCTCGGGCCGGTAGTTGGACCGGAAGCCGGCGGTGAGGAGGCCGCCGACCTGCAGATCGGCCTTCGTGCCGTGGAAGAACGGTCCCTCGTCCAGCACGTCGCTCACCGTCGCACCCTAGGGCCGCACGCTCCCGGCCGGCCAGGGCCGTGACGACGACTCTCCGGCGACGTAGCGTCAGCGGATGACCCCGGACGAGGCAGGCGCGCTGGCCGAGGCCCTCCCCGGGGTCAGGCGCAAGGGGCACCCCGGCCACCCGGCCTGGTACGTCGACAACCGTCTGGTCGCCCGCCTGCTCGACGCCGGCACCCTCCTCGTCCGCGTCCCGATGGAGGAGCGGGACGCCCTGCTGGCTGCGCACCCGGAGGCGTTCGGGGTGCCTCCGCGGTTCGAGGCCCACCACAAGGTCGAGGCGTACCTCGACGACGCCGAGCCCGGGGCCGTGCGTACCGCGCTCGAGCTGGCGTGGCGGATGCAGCGACGCTGACGCGCTGATGGCCGGCGCCGCGGGGGACGCCGGCCGTACGGAGGGAACGGTCAGCGGCGCCGGGGCGGCGAGAACATCAGGACCACGATCGCGATCGTGACCACGACGCCGGCCGCGACCAGCACCTTGATCCCGGCGGGCACGTCGACGAAGAACGCCGGCAGCGAGGTCAGGGTGATCACGATGAGGCTCGCCGCGGTGAGCCGTGCGGCGGGACGGCTCCCCGAGCGCCACGCGACGACGGCGGCGACCAGGGCGACGACGGCGAGGACGGTGCAGACGACGAGGATCGCCATCGGCGGCCCCTCCTCGCCGTCGGGCGTGGGCAGCAGGGCGCTCGGGATGTTGGTGACGGCGTAGAAGACGGCCAGGCCGAGGCCGACCTTGTTCTTCGTGCTCCAGCCGACGCGGTCCTCGGTCCTGGCTGCGGTGGTGGTGGTGGTCATCGGAACTCCTTCGACGGGGTGCTGGGTGGACCCAGGCTGCTCGCCCGACGCACCCGCCGGCATCGGCGCGTGCTCCCGATCCTCCGGCAGATCTCCCGGTGCGGATAGGACCAGGATCCCGGGTCAATCCCGGCCCCCAGGCGCGACCATGGGCTCATGGGTCCGATCCGCGTCCTCCTGGTCGACGACCACCCGGTCGTACGGGGTGGGATGCGCGCGCTGCTGGAGTCGCTGCCCGACTACGACGTGGTGGGTGAGGCGAGCACCGGCGAGGCCGCCGTGACCGAGGTGGACCGCACCTCCCCCGACGTGGTGCCGATGGACGTCCGGCTGCCCGGGATCGACGGGCTGGAGGCCACTCGCCGGATCCGCGCCGCCCACCAAGAGGTCTCCGTCCTCGTGCTCACGATGTTCGACGACGACGACACTGTCTTCGGAGCCATGCGCGCCGGGGCGCAGGGCTACCTGCTCAAGGGTGCCGACCAGGTCGAGATCGACCGTGCTCTCCGCGCGGTGGTCGCCGGCGAGGCGATCTTCAGCCCCGGCGTCGCCCAGCGGGTGCTGGGCTACTTCGCCGCGCCGCCGCGTCCCGCGCAGCCGCCCGAGCCGTTCCCGGAGCTGACGGTCCGCGAGCGCGAGGTGCTCGACCTCGTCGCCGCCGGGAAGCGGAACCAGGCGATCGCCGACCAGCTCTTCCTCTCCCCCAAGACCGTGGCGAACCACATCTCCTCGATCTTCCACAAGCTCGCCGTCGCCGACCGGTCCGCCGCCATCGTCCGGGCACGCCAGGGCGGGCTGGGCGGACCGTGACCGCGGAGCTCGCCGCGGCCGCCTTCCTCGGCGTGGTGGCCACGGCGTCGGGTTGGGTCGTCGTTCGTAGCGGCAGGTCCCGTACGGCGGGGCTCGCCCTGCTCCTGGGCGGCGCGGTGACCGTCCTCGGGTCGGCCGCTGCCGTGCTCGACCTGGCCGGCGTCGCGCCGCCGGCGTACCGGCTCGCGGGGTGCCTGCTGCTGCCGGTCGCCGTGGTGGCCTACCCACGCCCGGGCTGGCGCGACCCGCTGTCCTTCGTCCTGACGGTGGTCGTCACGGCGGCAGGCGTGCTCGCCGTGACCTGGCCGGACACGGTCGAGCCGATGGGGTACGTCATCGTCCTCGCCCTCCTGGTCCACGCCTGGTGGGCCTTCGAGCGCGGCGACGCCGAGGACCGTCACGCGTTGACCTGGAGCACCCTGGCGTGGATCGGCGGCGGCCTCGTCGCGGGCTTCGTCGGCTTCCTGAGCGAGTCCGCCGGGACGGGTGGTGTGCCCGACCTCGACGCGGTCTACCTCGCCTGCCTGGCCGTCGGACCGGTGGCGATGGCCGTCGGCGCGGTCCGCCCCGAGGTGGTCGACGTCCGCGGCCTGGTGACGCGGGCGGTCGTCGACGCGACCGTGCTGCTCGGCTACGTCGCCGTCGCGATCGGCCTCACCGCGACGGTCGAGCTGGTCGGCGGGGCACCCCTGGCACCGACCCCGCTCGTCGTCCTCTGCGCCCTGCTCGCCTTCGGGGTGCAGCCGCTGCGGGTGCTGCTGCGCGGCGTCGTCGACCAGCTCCTGTTCGGCGACCGGCCGGACCCGCTGGTGGCCGCGACCTCGCTCGCCGACCAGATCGGCGACGACCCCTCCCGGGCGCTGGACGCCCTCCGCGAGGCGCTGGTCCTCCCCTACGCCAGCCTGCGCGTCGGTGGCGAGGTCCTGGCGACGTCCGGCACGGAGGTGACCCACACCCGCGTGCTCCCGCTCGTGCTCGGCCAGGACGAGATCGGCGAGGTCGAGGTCGGGCTGAGGACCGGCGACCTGGGGCTGGCCGCGCCGGACGCCGACGTGCTGCGGATCGTCGCGCCCCTGCTCGCCCAGACGCTGCGCGCGCGGGCGATGAGCCGGGACCTGCAGCGGTCCCGGGAGGCGGTCGTCACCGCGATCGAGGAGGAGCGGCGGCGGCTCCGCAACGACCTGCACGACGGGCTCGGACCGACGCTCAGCGGCGTCGCGTTCGCCACCGACGCCGCCCGCAACCAGCTCCGCTCCCACCCCGACAAGGCCGACGAGCTGCTCCGGCTCCTGCGCGCCGAGACCACCGGGGCGATCGCGGAGATCCGTCGCCTGGT
Organism: Nocardioides aquaticus; assembly: GCF_018459925.1. Taxonomy (NCBI): domain Bacteria; kingdom Bacillati; phylum Actinomycetota; class Actinomycetes; order Propionibacteriales; family Nocardioidaceae; genus Nocardioides; species Nocardioides aquaticus. Next base: position 2,355,610 of record NZ_CP075371.1, on the reverse strand, counting down.
CGAGGGGTTGCGTCCCCCCGCGCTCGACGAGCTGGGCCTGGTCGGCGCCATCCGGCAGCACGCGGCGACCCTCCACGGCGCCGCCGGCACGCGGCTCGACGTCCGGGTGGAGGTGCCGGACCGGCTCCCTGCGCTGCCGGCCGTGAGCGAGGTGGCGGCGTACCGGATCGTCGTGGAGGCGCTCACCAACGTCGCCCGGCACGCGGACGCCACCTCGGCCAGCGTCGAGATCGCGGTGCGCGGCGCGGACCTGAGGCTGACCGTCCGCGACGACGGCGCCTCGGACCGGCCGTGGACCGCGGGCGTCGGCATCTCCTCGATGCGACAGCGCGCGCAGGCGGTCGGCGGGAGCCTCCGGACGGGGACGGCCGGCGGCGGGGGGCTCGTCGAGGCCGGCATCCCGCTGCGGCACCCGGACTGAGTCGAGCGCCGAGGCAACCACCGGGGCGCAACGGGCGTCCTACCTGGGTGACGACCGACATGGCCAGGCATCCGACGAGGTGCTCCGTCCGTCGCGCGGTGACCGCGATGCTGGGCGCAGTCGCCACTGTCGCGCTCGCGGCGGGCTGCGCCGGCGAGCCGGCGACCGGCCCGGCCCCCGCGCCAGCACCCTCGTCGACAGCCACGCCCGACGAGGGGTCGACGACCGCAGACACCGCGGACACCGCGGACGGCCCTCCGGCGTTCGGCCGCGGCACGGGCCGTCGTACGAGCGACCCGTCCCGCAACGCCCTCCTCGTGCTGACGGACGTCCGGACCGGGGAGGCCCGGCGTTTCGACCGGGTCGTGCTGGAGTTCAGCGGCAGGGGGACGCCCGGCTACGTCGTCAACTACGTCGACCGGGCCGTCCACGACGGCAGCGGGCAGGTCGTCGACTTCGGCCGGGGCGCGGTCCTGGACGTCTACGCCTCCGGCACCACCGCGCCCGCCCCCGACTACTACGACGGCCCCCGGCGGCTCTCCCCGCTGGACGGCGACGTCCTCGACGGCCTGTTCATGGCGGGCACCTTCGAGGGCTTCACCCAGGTCCTCGCCGGGATCGACGGCGACCGCGCCCCCTTCCGGGTCTTCACCCTCACCTCACCGCCGCGCCTGGTCGTCGACGTGGCCGCGACGGAGTGAGGCGCCGGTCGAGCGGATCAGGCGATGACCAGGCGCAGCTCGCGGCCGAGGATCGCCCCCAGGCGTCCTGCCTCGAGCTCGATCTCCCCGACCGGCGGCGGGCTCTCCTCGAGCCAGGTCACCGTGAGGTCGTCGCCGCGGCGGGCCCACGTCCCCCGGACCACTCCCCCGACGACGACCGGGTTCGCCTTGCGCGTCATCAGCTCGCGCCGTGACGACGGCGTGACCTCGGCGGCCTTCGTGCCCGGGCCGATCACCCACGGGTCGTGGCCCGGCAGCAGCCGCACCGCCGTCGAGGGTCGCGCCGCGAGGAGGGAGTCGACGTCCTCGCGGACGACGTACGCCGTGGTGCCCTCGACGTCGACCGCGACGACTTCGTCGGCCAGCCCGGCGAACCAGCGCGTGAGCCGTGCGCGGCCGGCGCTGAGGCCCTCGCCGAGCCAGTACTGCAGGTGCTCGGGCGTCGCCGGGCCGTACGTGCGCAGGTAGGCGGTGATCGCCCACGGCCCCGCCGCCTCCAGGTCGGGTACGCCCGGCCACCGCGGGTTGGTGTCGAGGCGCTGGAGCGTGAGGCGACCGTCCCTCGGGGCGCCGATGCTCGCGTCGCCCTGCCAGGTCAGCGGCTTGATGAGCGTGCCGGCACCCTCCTCGAAGACCGGCAGGAGGTGCCGGTACGCGCGGTGCCGTGCCAGCGCCTGGCCGAGCTCGACCACAGTCAGCGGGCCGTCCGTCAGCGCCTCGCGGACCGCGGCCCGGAAGGCGGGCCAGTCGTCGGCGGTGAGCCGGTAGTGGTCGACCCAGCTCTTCCGCTCCCACTGCCTCCCCGCCGCGCGCAGCGCCAGGTAGGCCCCGGCGTCCTCCGGGGCGAGGTAGTGCACCGCGCCTCGGAAGGCGAACGCCTTGACCACCTCGCCGGTGCGGAGTGCGGCGGCGAGCTCGCCCGGCTCCGACGCGGCGCGGCGGGTGCGGACCACCAGCTCGGCGGCGGTCTCGTCCATCGACAGCACCGCGCCGAGGCGGCGTACGACACCGGCGACCGGCTCCGCGCCCACCGGGTCGAGCAGGTGGCGGTCCAGGCGCCAGGCGAGGACCTGGGGCCAGGTGAGGGACGCCTCGGTGCCCGTCGTCGTCACCACAGGACGGAGTCGTGGTCGGGGTGCGCGGGCCATGGCCTGTCGACGTCGAGCCCCCCGTCACCTCCGAGGTGCGCCAGCGCCGCCTCCTGAGACCGCGGAAGGGTCTCGGGCAGGCTGAGGGGCTGGGTCGCGTGGAAGTGGTAGGGCGACGTGTCATGCAGCGCGGTGAGAGCCAGGCCGCCCGGCTCGATGCCGAACCCCATGACCACGACGTCGCACTCCGGGGCGGCGCTGGTGAAGCCGGCCCACGCCCCTGCCCAGCGGAAGATCGAGGCGACCGCGCCCCGCCCGTCGATCGACCAGGTGGCCGTCGGCCACTCGTGGTGGTCCTTGGCGCGGCGCTCGGCGAAGCCGACGATGCGTTCGCGGTACTCGTCCGGCCGCTCGAGCGGAGCGGGCATGGTCCTCTCGACCAGCCCGAAGGTCGCCGTGAACGCCGCGTCGCCCGGGTCGGCCACCGGCTCGGGCTTGAAGTCGGCGTACCGGTCCTTGCGCAGCGTCGTGATCTCCAGCCACGGCCGCTCGGGGTCCCGCTCCTGCGTCCACCCGTGCTTGAGACGGATGCCGACCGCGGGATGCCCCAGAGGTCCCTCGACCGACGCCAGCCACCGGGGCGCGTCCCACCCCCCTGCGAGCCCGTACGGGGTGAAGGTGAGTGCCGGCCAACCCAGTCCCATGGCGTCGATCCTGGCACGGCTGTCGACGTGTGATCCGCGTCCACCAGGTGGAGGCAAACAACACGTCGACCAGCGCGACTACCCGGTGCGGGCCCAGGCGCCGTACAGGGGGTCGCCGCCCCCGCGCGGATCGGACCGCAGCGCGGTCGTCACCCCGTCGAAGCCGGCCTGCTCGAGGTAGGCCCGGACGATCGCGACCCGTCCGTCGTCGTCGGTGGCGAGCCACCCGCGGACCGCCTTGGTCGGGAAGCACCGGTTGCTGAAGGTGAGCACGACGACCCCGCCGGGCCGCAGCACCCGGCGGACCTCGCGCAGCACCGCGACCGGCCGGGTGAGGTAGTCGACCGACACGCAGCAGGTCACCGCGTCGAACGAGTCCTCGCCGAAGGGCAGCCGCGGGTCGACGTTGAGGTCCTGGACGACGACCTGCTCGGCCATCGGGTTCGCCTGCAGCTCGACGTCGTTCATCCCGAGCACGACGAGCCCTCCGCCCGGTTGCACGGACAGGTGGGACACCCAGGACGACATCAGGTCCAGGACCCTGCCGTCCGGCACCCCGAGCTCGTCGTACAGCGCGCCGACCGCGGCGATCGCGGCGTCGTCGAGATGGGTCACCAGGCGCGGCGGGACGTAGAACTCCGCGTCGTCACCGCTGTCCTGCCGGTCGAAGAAGCCGGGGGGCCACTCGTCGTCTGCCATGACCCGATCATGCCCCCGGCCCAGCAACAGGCTCGGGCAGGACGCTCAGGCCGCCCTCTCGACGGCCACCTCCGCGGCCTCGCCGAGCGCCCCGCGTACGACGTCCCGCACGTCGCCCACCACGTGCACCGTCAGCGCGGCGAGGACCTCCTCGGGCACGTCGTCCAGGTCGGGCTCGTTGCGGAGCGGGACGAACACCTCGGTCAGCCCGGCGCGCTGGGCGGCGAGCAGCTTCTGCTTCAGCCCGCCGATCGGCAGCACCCGTCCGTTGAGGGTCACCTCGCCGGTCATCCCGACCTCCGAGCGCACCGGGCGACCGGTGGCCAGCGACGTCAGCGCGGTGACCATCGTGATCCCGGCCGACGGGCCGTCCTTGGGCACCGCGCCGGCCGGCACGTGCAGGTGCACCGCGCGGTCGAAGAACGCCGGGTCGACGCCGAGCTCGTCGGCGTGCGCCGTGACGTAGGTCAGTGCGATCTGGGCGGACTCCTTCATCACCTCGCCCAGCTGGCCGGTGAGGGTCAGCCCGGGCGAGCCGCCGGGGCGTACCTCGTGGGCGGAGGCCTCGATGAAGAGCACGTCGCCCCCGAGCCCGGTCACGGCCAGGCCGGTCGCGACGCCGGGGACCGAGGTCCGCTCCGCCACCTCGGGCGTGAACCGCGGACGGCCGACCAGGTCCTTCAGGTCGGCGACGTCGACGTGCACCGGTCCACTCGCCTGGCCCGTGGCGAGCCGCGTGGCCGCCTTGCGCAGCAGCCGGGCGAGCAGGCGCTCCATCTGGCGTACGCCCGCCTCGCGGGTGTGGCTGGCGGCGAGCTCGTGCAGCGCCTCGTCGGTGACCGTGACCTCGTCGGGCGTCATCGCGGTGCGCTCGAGCTGACGGGGCAGCAGGTAGTCGCGGGCGATGGCGACCTTGTCGTCCTCGGTGTAGCCGTCGAGGGTGATCAGCTCCATCCGGTCCAGCAGGGCCTGCGGGATCTGCTCGACCACGTTGGCGGTGGCCAGGAAGAGCACGTCGGAGAGGTCCAGGTCGAGCTCGAGGTAGTGGTCGCGGAAGGTGTGGTTCTGCGCCGGGTCGAGCACCTCGAGCAGCGCGGCCGCGGGGTCGCCGCGGTGGTCCGCGCCGACCTTGTCGACCTCGTCGAGCAGGACGACCGGGTTCATCGAGCCGGCCTCCTTCACGGCGCGCACGATGCGACCGGGCAGGGCGCCGACGTAGGTGCGCCGGTGGCCGCGGATCTCGGCCTCGTCGCGCACCCCGCCGAGGGAGACGCGGACGAACTCGCGGCCTAGGGCGCGGGCCACGGACTCGCCCAACGACGTCTTACCGACGCCGGGAGGTCCCGCGAGCAGCATCACGGCGCCGGAGCCGCGTCCGCCGACGACCTGCAGGCCGCGCTCGGCGCGACGGGCGCGGACGGCGAGGTACTCGGTGATCCGGTCCTTGACCTCCTCGAGGCCGTGGTGGTCGGCGTCGAGCACGGCGCGGGCCGCGGCGACGTCGGTGGTGTCGTCGGTGCGCACCGACCAGGGCAGGTCGAGGACCGTGTCGAGCCAGGTCCGCAGGTAGGACGTCTCCGGGCTCTGGTCGCTGGCCCGCTCCAGCTTGTCGACCTCGCGCAGCATCGACGCGCGCACGGCGTCGGGGACCTGGGCGGCCTCGACCCGGGCGCGGTAGTCGTCGGCCCCCTCGGGCTCGCCCTCACCGAGCTCCTTGCGGATCGCGGCGAGCTGCTGGCGCAGCAGGAACTCGCGCTGGCTCTTCTCCATGCCCTCGGCGACGTCGTGGCCGATCTTGTCGGTCAGCTCCATCTCGGCGAGGTGCTCGCGGGTCCAGCCGACCACCAGCTCGAGGCGGGCGGCGACCTGCGCGGTCTCGAGCAGCTCACGCTTGCGCTCGGCGGACAGGTACGGCGCGTAGCCGGCGAGGTCGGCCAGCGCGCCCGGGTCGGTGACCCGCTGGACCTGGTCGATGACCTGCCAGGCCTCGCGCCGCTGGAGGGTGGCGACGACGAGGCGCTTGTACTCCTCGGCGAGGTCCTGGACCCGCCGGTCGTCCTTCGCGCCCACGTCGGCGGGCACCGGTTCGACCTCGACCCACAGCGCTGCGCCGGGGCCGGTCACGCCGGAGCCGATCCGGGCGCGCTGGTCGGCCTTGAGGATCGCCGCCTCGGTTCCGCCCTGCACGCGGCCGACGCGCTCGACGGTGGCCACGGCGCCGTACGCCGCGTAGCGGTCGTCCAGCCGGGGCGCGACCAGCAGCCGGCCGTCGCTGCCGGAGCGGGCGGCGTCGACCGTGGCGCGGGCCGCGTCGTCGAGCTCGATCGAGACGACCATGCCGGGCAGGACGACGAGGTCGGGGACGAAGAGGACCGGCAGCTTCTGGACGGGAGCGTCGGCGGGGGTGACGGGGTCGGACATGGATCCTCCAGGGACGGTGCGGGCGCACGTTGAGTGCGACCGACTCAACCTGCGTGACACGGCTGTGCTTCCGGTGTTCACCGAGGGCGAACCCCGGGGGTGGATCCGGGGGTGGATCCGGGCTGTCCGGGGTCCGTCCGGCGTGCGTCCCGGGGGCTGTCGGTGGCGCCGCCTAGGTTCATCGCATGCGGCTGCTGCACACCTCCGACTGGCACCTGGGCCGGTCCTTCCACCGGGAGGGCATGCTCGAGCACCAGGCCGCGTTCGTCGACCACCTGCTTGAGGTCGTCGCCTCCGAGGAGGTCGACGTGGTGCTGGTCGCCGGCGACGTCTACGACCGGGCGCTGCCGCCGGTCGACGCCGTCCGGCTTGCCGACGAGTCGCTGGCCCGGCTGGCCGCGTCGCGGGCCCGGGTCGTGCTGACCAGCGGCAACCACGACTCCGCCCAGCGGCTCGGGTTCAGCTCCCGGCTGATCGACGCCGCCGGCGTCCACATCCGTGCCGACGTGTCCGCGGTCGGGGTCCCCGTCCTGCTGGAGGACGAGCACGGCCCCGTCGCCGTCCACGGTCTGCCCTACCTCGACCCGCACACGGTCGCCGACGCGTGGGGCCTGCCGGTGCGCAGCCACGAGAGCGCGATGGCCGAGGCGATGCGCCGGGTCCGCGCCGACCTGGCCGCCCGCCCGGCCGGCACCCGCTCGGTCGTCCTGGCGCACGCGTTCGTGGCCGCCGGCGGCACCGCGCCCGAGGCCAGCGACTCCGAGCGCGACATCAGCGTCGGCGGGGTCTCGCTGGTGCCCGGGTCGGTCTTCGACGGCGTCGACTACGTCGCTCTCGGCCACCTGCACGGCCGCCGGGCGCTGACCGAGCGGCTGCGCTACTCCGGCTCGCCGCTGGCCTACTCCTTCTCCGAGGCCGAGCACCGCAAGGGCTCCTGGCTGGTCGACCTCGACGCCGCCGGCGGCGTGGACGCGACCTGGGTCGACGCCCCGGTCCCGCGCCCGCTGGCCCGGCTGCGCGGGTCGCTGGAGGAGCTGCTCGCCGACCCCCGGCATGCCGTGCACGAGGGGTCGTGGGTGGAGGCGACGCTCACCGACGCCAGCCGCCCGCTGCAGGCGATGGAGCAGCTGCGCCGACGCTTCCCGCACGCGCTGCTGCTGTCCTTCGCGACCCCTCCCCCGGGCCTGGCCGTCCTCGGCGACGGCGCCGCGCGCGGCACCCGGCGTACGGACCGGGAGCTGGCGACCGAGTTCCTGACCACGATGCGCGGAACCGACCCCGCTGACGCCGAGCTGGCCCTGCTGCACGACGCCGTCGACGCGTGCTGCGAGGACACCGACGTCGACACGCTGCTGAGGGCCGGGGCGGAGACCGACCCTGGGTCGGGGGTGGGCCGGTGAGGCTGCACGAGCTGGAGGTCGCGGCCTTCGGCCCGTTCACCGACGCCGTCACCGTCGACCTCGACGCGCTGGCCGAGGGCGGGCTGTTCCTGCTGTCCGGGCCGACCGGTGCGGGCAAGACCAGCGTCCTGGACGCGGTCTGCTTCGCGCTGTACGGCGAGGTCCCCGGGGACCGTGCAGCCGCCCGCCGGCTGCGCTCCGACCAGGCCGCCGAGGGAGCCGAGCCGCGCGTACGCCTGGTCGCCACGCTGGCCGGACGCCGCTTCGAGCTGACCCGCACCCCGGCCTGGCAGCGACCGAAGAAGCGCGGCACCGGCACCACGCCACAACAGGCCAGCGTCCGGGTCCGCGAGCGCGTGGACGGGTCCTGGACCACGCTCACCACCCGGCTCGACGAGGCCGGGCACCTGGTCACGACGCTGCTGGGGATGAACCTGGCCCAGTTCACGCAGGTCGCGATGCTGCCGCAGGGCAGGTTCCAGGCGTTCCTGCGCGCCGACTCCGACGAGCGGCAGAAGCTGCTCCAGCGTCTCTTCGGCACCGCCCGCTTCGAGCGGGCCGAGGCGTGGCTGCGCGAGCGCCGCAGCGACGCCCGTCGTGAGCACGACCGCGCCCACCTCGACCTCTCCGGCACCCTCGGCCGCGTCGCCGAGGTCGCCGACACCGACCTGCCGCCGTGGGACCTCGACGACCTGGCCGGGCCCGCCCGCACCGGCGAGGTCACCGGCTGGGCCCACGGTCTCGCGCAGGCGGCCGACGACGACCGCGCGCGGCTGGACGCCGGCCTGGACGAGGTCGCTGCGCGCGAGCACGAGGCCCGCACGGCGCTGGAGGCTGCCCGGGTCGAGGCCGAGCGGCTGGCCCGCCGTGCAGCCGCGGCGGCCGAGCTCGACGTCCTCCACGCACGGACCGTCGAGCACGACGAGGACGTGCGTCGGCTCGAGGCGGCCCGCCGCGCCGCTCCCGTCGCCCCCCTGCGCACGCGTCTGACCGCCGCGCTGGGGCAGCAACAGCGCGCCGAGGTCGACCGGACCGCGGCGTGGGCCGAGGCCGAGGACCTGCTCGGGCCCGCGCCGGTGGTGGTGGCGCAGCCGGAGGACGAGGCCGACGAGCCGACGTTGTTCGACCTCCCGGACACGCAGGAAGCGGAGAACGAGCCCCGGTGGTCGAGGAGCGAGCGCAGCGAGCGTCTCGAGACCTCCACCGCCCAGGACGACGCCGACCTCGCCTGGATGCGCGACCAGGCCGACGCGGCGCTCGCCGACGCCACCGCGGTGGACGCCGCGCGCCCCCTGGAGGCCCGTGCGCGTGAGGTCGCCGGCGCGCTGGTCTCGGTGCGCGAGGAGGTCAGCCGGCGGACCGCCCAGGTCACCGACCTGGTCGACGCCTGCGCCGGTGCCCCGGCCGAGCTGGCGGCGCTGCGCTCCCAGGCCGCCGGCGCCCAGCAGGCCGCGGTCCGCGCGGAGGCCGAGCGTCGTACCGTCCGCGAGCTCGAGGCGCGCAGCGCCGCAGCGCGCGACGCCGACCGGGTGCTGGCCCTGCTCGGCCCCGCCCGGCAGCGTCACGCCGACGCCCGCGACGAGGTCCTCGCGGCACGGGAGGTCCTCCTCGAGCTCCGCGAGTGCCGGATCGCCGGGATGGCCGCCGAGCTCGCGACCGGTCTCGCCGTCGGGGCGAGCTGCCCGGTCTGCGGCTCCGCCGAGCACCCCACCAAGGCCAGCCCCGCCCCCGGGTCGCCCGACGCGACCGCCGAGCGCCGCGCGCAGCACGACGTCGACCAGGCCAACGCCGTGGCGCACCTGCGCGACGAGGAGGCACGCGACCTCGAGAGCCGGCTGGCCGCCGCCCGGGCCCGCGCGGGCGACGACGAGACCGACGACCTCCTCGCCCGGACCGAGCAGGCCCGGGCGGCGTGCGCTGCCCTGGAGGCCGAGGCCGCCGGGCTCGAGCGGCACCACCGCGACCTCGACCGCGTCGAGCAGGAGCAGGACGCCCGCCAGCTCGCGCTGACCGAGGCCCGCGCCGCCCTGGTCCGGGCCGAGGAGCGCCGCACCTCCCTGGAGGAGCAGTCGACCGCCCTCGACGCCGAGCTGGCCACGGTCCGCGGCACGCACCCCGACCTCGACACCGCCGAGCGGCACCACCTCGACCGGGTCGGTACGGCCCGCCGGGCCGTGCGCGCCGCCGAGGCGCTGGCCGCGGCCCGCTCCCACGTCATCGCGGCCGCCGCCGACCTCGCCGCCGCAGCCGCGGAGGCCGGGTTCGGCTCGCCCGACGACGCCCGCGACGCCACCCTCCCCGGCGCCGACGTCGAGTCCCTCGACGCCCGCGTCCGTCGACACCGGGAGCGGCTGAGCGCCGTCACCGCGGTGCTGCGCGACACCGACCCCGCCCGTACGGCCCCCGACTCCACCGACTCCGCCGACTCCACCGGGCCCGCCGGGCCGCCGGACCTCCCGGCGCTCGAGGCGGCCCACCGCGCCGCCCTGGACCGGCTCGGCGACCACCGCGGCCGGCAGCGCCAGGTCGCCCACCGCGCCGCCCGGCTCGGGGAGCTCGACACCGAGGTCGCAGCCGCCGTGGCCCGGTGGACACCGCTGCGCGACGAGCTCGACCTGGTGTCGCGCCTGTCCACCTTCGCCGAGGGACGCAGCGCCGACAATCGCTGGCAGATCCGGTTCTCCGCCTACGTGCTGGCCTACCGGCTCAGCCAGGTCGTCGCCGCAGCCAACGTGCGGCTGGCCCGGATGAGCGACCAGCGCTACGCTCTCGAGCACACCGCCGACCGCGGCCGCGACCGTCGTGGCGGCCTGGGCCTGCTGGTGCGCGACGACTGGTCGGGGCTCTCGCGCAACCCCTCGACGCTCTCGGGCGGCGAGACCTTCGTGGTCTCGCTGGCGCTGGCGCTCGGGCTGTCCGACGTGATCACGGCCGAGGCCGGCGGCGTCGAGCTGGACACGCTCTTCGTCGACGAGGGGTTCGGGTCGCTGGACGCCGACACCCTCGACGACGTGATGGACACCCTCGACGCGCTGCGCGACGGCGGGCGGGTCGTCGGCGTGGTCAGCCACGTCGCGGAGATGCGCGACCGGATCCCGGTCCAGCTGCGCGTGACGAAGGCGCGCACCGGGTCGCGGCTGGCGATCCACCGGTGAGCGGCCCGGTAGATTCTCGGTCCATGAGCGGTCCCGTCCTCGATCCCACCTTCGCGGCGCTGCCGCACCGCCGGCTAGGCGAGGTCGCACTCGGCCGGGCCGAGCAGCTCGGCGCCACGCACGCCGACTTCCGCCTGGAGCGGGTCCGCTCCCAGCACCTCGGGGTGCGTGACGGGGTGCTCCAGGGCGCCAGCGACGCCGAGGACCTCGGCTTCGCGGTCCGCGTCCTGCACGGTGGCGCCTGGGGGTTCGCCTCCGGCGTGGTGCTGACCGAGGCCGAGGCGGTCGCCGTGGCCGAGCGGGCCGTCGGGGTGGCCCGGGTCGCGGCCACGATGACCACCGAGCCGGTCCGCCTCGCGCCGGAGCCGACGTACGACGACGTCACCTGGGTCTCGGACTACGACGTCGACCCGCTCGGTGTTCCCGTCGCCGAGAAGGCCGCCGTGCTCGTCGACTGGACCGCGCGGCTGCTGCGCAGCGACGCGGTCGACCACGCGACCGCGTTCCTGCTCCAGGTGCACGAGAACAAGTACTACGCCGACCTCGCCGGCACCCGGACCACGCAGCAGCGGGTGCGGCTGCAGCCCGGGTTCGAGGCGATGGGCTCCACCGCGACCTCCTTCGACGCGATGGCCAGCATCGCGCCGCCGGTCGGGCGCGGGTGGGAGTACTGCACCGGCACGCCGGCCCAGGGAGCCTGGGACTGGGACGCCGAGCTGGCCGAGGTGCCGGACCTGCTGGCCGAGAAGCTGGCGGCGCCGTCGGTCGAGCCGGGCACCTACGACCTCCTCGTGCACCCCTCCAACCTGTGGCTGACGATCCACGAGTCGATCGGGCACGCCACCGAGCTCGACCGGGCGCTCGGCTACGAGGCCAACTACGCCGGGACCTCGTTCGCCACCCCCGACCACCTCGGCACGCTGCGCTACGGCAGCGAGGTCATGCACGTCACCGGCGACCGGACGTACCCCCACGGCCTGTCGACCGTCGGCTACGACGACGAGGGGGTGCAGACCCAGTCGTGGGACATCGTCCGCGACGGGGTCCTGGTCGGCTACCAGCTCGACCGGGCGATGGGCGAGAGGATGCCCGAGCTCAACGGCGGCCGCTCCAACGGTTGCGCGTACGCCGACTCCCCCGGCCACGTCCCGGTCCAGCGGATGGCCAACGTCTCGCTGCAGCCGGACCCCGACGGCCCGTCGACCGAGGAGCTGGTCGGGCGGGTCGAGCGCGGCATCTACGTCGTCGGCGACAAGTCCTGGTCGATCGACATGCAGCGGTTCAACTTCCAGTTCACCGGCCAGCGGTTCTACGCCATCGAGGACGGCGAGCTGCGCGGCCAGCTGCGCGACGTGGCCTACCAGGCCACCACGACCGACTTCTGGGGCTCGCTCGAGGCCGTCGGCGGTCCGCAGACCTGGGTGCTGGGCGGGGCGTTCAACTGCGGCAAGGCCCAGCCCGGCCAGGTCGCGGCGGTCAGCCACGGGTGCCCCACGTCGTTGTTCCGCGGCGTCTCGATCCTCAACACCGCCGAGGAAGGAGGCCAGTGATGGCCACCGCCGGATCCGCTGCCGCACCGACCCCCCAGGACCTCGCCGAGCACGCGCTGGCCGCGAGCACCGCCGACGACTGCGTGGTCGTCGTCCGCGACGCCACCAGCGCGAACCTGCGCTGGGCCACCAACACCCTGACCACCAACGGTGTCATGCACGCCTCGTCGGTCACCGTCGTGTCCTTCGCGCGGTCCGCCGCCGGGACCGGCACCGGGTCGGTCACCTCCACCGCGACCACGCGCGACCAGGTCGAGGCCCTCGTGGCCGCCGCGGACGCCGCGGCACGCGCCTCCTCGCCGGCCGAGGACGTCGCCGAGCTGCTCGGGGACCGGGTGTCCGCGGACTGGGCCGACGCCCCCCAGCCGACCGACATCGAGGTGTACGCCACCGTGGCGCCCGCGCTCGGCGAGGCCTTCGGGCGTGCCCGGTCCGCCGGCCGGGTGCTCTACGGGTTCGTGCACCACGAGATGACCACGACCTACCTCGCCTCCAGCACCGGCCTGCGGCTGCGCCACGTCCAGCCCAACGGCCACGTCGGGGTGACCGGCAAGAGCGCCGACCTGACCCGCAGCGCCTGGGTCGGCGCCGCGACCCGCGACTTCACCGACGTCGACCCGCTGGCCCTTGACGACGAGCTGGCCAGGCGCCTGGCCTGGGCCGAGCGCCGCGTCGACCTCCCCGCCGGTCGCTACGACACGATCCTGCCGCCGACGGCCGTGGCCGACCTGATGATCGACGCCTACTGGTACGCCGGTGGCCGCGACGCCCACGAGGGCCAGTCGGTCTACAGCCGCCGCGGCGGCGGGACCCGCGTCGGCGAGTGCCTGGCGCGCCCCGGGGTCGGCCTGTGGTCCGACCCCGCCGCACCCGGTCTGGAGTGCGCGCCGTTCGCGCTGGCCACCTCGTCGTCCAACGAGTCGTCGGTCTTCGACAACGGGCTGCCGCTGGGACGCACCGACTGGCTGCGCGACGGCGAGCTGACCTCGCTGATCCAGACCCGGCACTCCGCGGCGATGACCGACCTGCCCGTGACGCCGTACGTCGACAACCTGCTGCTCGAGGTCGACGGCGCGAGCGGGAGCATCGACGACCTGGTCGCGGGCACCGAGCGCGGCCTGCTGCTGACCTGCCTCTGGTACATCCGCGAGGTCGACCCGCAGACCCTGCTGCTGACCGGCCTGACCCGCGACGGCGTCTACCTCGTCGAGGACGGGGAGGTGACCGGCGCGGTCAACAACTTCCGGTTCAACGAGAGCCCGGTCGACCTCCTCCGCCGGTTCAGCCACGCCGGTGCGACCGTGCCCGCCTTCAGCCGCGAGTGGGGCGACGACTACTTCTCCCGCACCGCGATGCCGCCGCTGCGGGTCCCGGACTTCAACATGTCCAGCGTCTCCCAGGCCCTCTGACCCGCCGAGATGACGCTCGCGGACAGCCGAGATGACGCTCGCGGCGCCTCGAGGTGACGGTTCCGGCGACCTCGGTGCCGCTCAGCGCACCCAGCCGCTCGTCTTGTCGCGGGCGACCGCGTCCCACAAGCGGGGCAGGTCGGCCTCGACGGCGTGCGCCGCGGACTCCTCGCGGGCGTGCAGCCGGCCCCAGGTGAAGGTCGGCTCCCCGGACTGCTCCGCCTCGTCGGCGAGGGTCCGCAGCAGCGCCCGGGTCTCGACGGTGTCCTGACGGTCCCCGAGCGCCGTGGTCAGCCGCTTGGCGCGTTTCGTGAGGCGGTCGGCGTCCGCGCCGAAGGCCGGTCGGGCGACCTCGGCGGCGTACCGCAGCCGCTTCACCGCCTTGCGCAGGTCGTGGACGGCCTCGTCACGCTCGCGCTCGGCGCGGGCGCCCGGCTCGCCGTCGGGCACGGCGTCCAGGCGGTCGGCGACGCGGGACAGCTCCTTGCGCAACCGCTTGGTCACGACCTTCGAGGCTCTCTTGTCCGCCCGGACGGTCCACGGTGGGGACTCGGCCAGCCGACGCACGGCCTCGACGAGCCGCGCGCAGCGGTCCGAGTCGAGGACGTCGTCGGCGGCACCGGTCGTCCTCCGCGCGGCCCGTTGGTGCGTCGCCAGCCGACGGCGTACGGGCCCCCGCACCAGGCGCGGCTCCTCCTCGTCCAGCAGCCGGCCCAGGCGCTCGCCGACCACCTCGACGTCGCGGCGCTCCCCCAGCGCCCGGGCCAGCCACCGGAGCTCGTCGCGCACCGGCTCGACCCGCTCGCGGTCGACCAGCGGTCGGTACGCCACCAGCACCGCGCGCAGCCGACGGCAGGTGGTGCGGGTGCGGTGCAGCCCGTCGTCCCGGTCCTCCCGCGCCGCGGCGACAGCGGCCGGGAGCCGCTCGGCGAGCTCGGTCAGCCGGCGATGCAGGACGTCACGGGCGGGTGAGTCGGGGTCGAGGTCGGCCACCGCCGCATTCTGGACCGGCGTACGCCCCCCGGCCACCACCCCGGCGCGCCGGAACCGTCACCTCGAGGCGCCGCGAGCGTCATCTCGGCTGTCCGGAAGCGTCATCTCGGCTCGGTGGGCGTGGGGATGGGGGCGCGGGGGTCGTACGGGACGCGGGTGTAGACGAAGGTCGCGCAGCCCAGGTGGCTGACCGAGCCGTCGGGGTGCCGCTCCACGCGCAGGGTCTCCCCGGTCAGGTAGCCGGTGGCACCGACGAAGACCTCCGGGTCGTCGGTGGGCGCGAAGGACATCGCGCGTCCCGGGCCGTCGGCCGGGGCCAGCTGCAGGTGGCTGCCGTCCCAGCGCAGCACCGACGGGGCGTGGCCCCAGTGCCAGGTGCCGAGCACCTCGCGCACCACCTCCGGCACAGGTGCCGTCGTCGGGCTCCACTCGCGTGGCAGCGGCGGTTCGGCGTCCAGCACCGTCTCCAACAGCTCGCGGGTGGCGCCGCCCAGGCCGTACGCCCCGTTGGTCAGCACCACCGCGCCGGTGCGCGAGTCGACGTCGACCAGGACGCCGCAGGTGAAGCCGGGCATCGAGCCGCCGTGGCCCACCAGCATCCGTCCGCCGGCGACGGTCACCGAGACCCCCAGCCCGTACGACGAGCCCGACCGGTCCCCGGGCGTGCTCGCCTGCGGGGTCCGCATCGCCACCAGCGACTCCTCGGTCAGCACCGAGGCGTCCGGGTCGACCAGCGCGGACAGCCAGGTGCCGAGGTCGGTCACGGTGCTCCACAGCTGACCGGCCGGTGCCATCGCCCCGGTGTCGGGCAGCGGCTCGGCGACCAGCTCGCCGGTGAGGGCGTCGACGGCCCAGCCCCGGGCGTACGGCTCCTCGAACTGGTAGGTCGTCCGGGTCATCCCCAGGGGGCCGAGGACCTGCTCGGAGAGCGCCGCCCACCACGACGACCCGGCCACCTCGGCCGCGACCTCGCCGAGGACCCCGAAGCCGAGGTTGGAGTAGTGGTGCTGCGAGCCGGTCTCCAGGACCCGCTCGGCGCCGGCGTGCGCGGCGACCAGGGCAGCCCGGTCGCCACCGGTGGAGCGCTCCCACCAGGTGCCGTGCGGCTCGGCGGTGATCCCGGCCGAGTGCGACAGCAGCGAGCGCAGGGTCGCGTCGGCGAACGGCCCGTCGGGCAGGAAGCGCCCGACCGTGTCGTCGAGCGCCAGGTCGCCGCGCTCGCGGGCCAGCATGACCAGCACCGCGGTCATCGTCTTGGTGACCGAGCCGATCTTGTACTGCGTGCCGGCGTCCGGGCGGGCGCCGGTGGTCGACGGCGCGGTCACCGAGGTGCCGCGACCGGCGCTCCAGACGACGTCGCCCTCACGGACGACGCCGCCCACCAGTGACGGGATCCGCCCGGTGGCCTGGGCGCGGGCCAGCACGCCCACGGCCGCCCGGGCCGTGGGCTCCAGCAGGGCGCTCACCCCTCGGACCCCACCGGCTCCACCGGCTCCGCGAACGCCTCGAGCGGCGGGCACGAGCAGGTCAGGTTGCGGTCGCCGTAGGCCTGGTCGATCCGGCCCACCGGCGGCCAGTACTTGTCGGGGTCGATCCCGTTCGGGAAGACCGCGAGCTGCCGGTCGTAGGCCCGGTCCCACTCGCCCACCAGGGCGCGCGAGGTGTGCGGGGCGCCGCGCAGCGGCGAGTCCTCGGCGCTCCACTCCCCCGCCTCGACCCGACGGACCTCGTCGCGGATCGCGATCATCGCCTCGCAGAACCGGTCGATCTCGGCGAGGTCCTCGGACTCCGTCGGCTCGACCATCAGCGTGCCGGCGACCGGGAAGGACATGGTCGGGGCGTGGAAGCCGTAGTCGACCAGGCGCTTGGCGACGTCGTCGACGCTGACACCGGTCTCCTTGGTGAGCCCGCGCAGGTCGAGGATGCACTCGTGCGCGACCAGGCCGTTGTGACCGCGGTAGAGCACCGGGAAGTGTTCGCCGAGGCGCGCCGCGACGTAGTTCGCGGCCAGCACGGCCACCGAGGTGGCGCGGGTCAGGCCCTCGCCGCCCATCATCCGCACGTAGGCCCACGAGATAGGCAGGATGCCGGCCGAGCCGTAGGGCGCGGCGCTGATCGGGCCGATGCCGTCGCGCTTGTCCACCTCGGGGTGGGCCGCGTGGGAGGGCAGGTACGGCGCGAGGTGCTCGCGCACCGCGACCGGGCCGACCCCGGGGCCGCCGCCGCCGTGCGGGATGCAGAAGGTCTTGTGCAGGTTCAGGTGCGACACGTCGCCACCGAACTCGCCCGGCTTGGCGTGCCCGAGCAGCGCGTTGAGGTTGGCGCCGTCGACGTAGACCTGGCCGCCGTGCTGGTGCACCACGTCGCAGAGCTCGCCGATGGTGTCCTCGTACGCCCCGTGGGTCGAGGGGTAGGTGACCATGATCGCGGCCAGCGTGTCCGCGTGCTGCTCGCACTTGGCACGCAGGTCGGCCAGGTCCACCCCGCCGGCCTCGTCGGCCGCGACGACCACCACGCGCATCCCGGCCATCACCGCGGAGGCGGCGTTGGTGCCGTGGGCCGAGGACGGGATCAGGCACACGTCGCGCGACTCGTCGCCGCGGCCCAGGTGGTAGCCCCGGATCGCCAGCAGCCCGGCCAGCTCGCCCTGCGAGCCGGCGTTCGGCTGGATCGAGACGCGGTCGTAGCCGGTCACCTCGGCCAGCCAGCCCTCCAGCTGGTCGACCAGCATCCGGTAGCCCAGCGCGTCCTCGGCCGGTGCGAACGGGTGCAGGTCGGCGAAGCCCGGCAGCGAGACCGGCTCCATCTCGGTGGTCGCGTTCAGCTTCATCGTGCAGGAGCCGAGCGGGATCATCCCGCGGTCGAGGGCGTAGTCGCGGTTCGAGAGCCGGCGCAGGTAGCGCAGCATCTGCGTCTCGCTGCGGTGGGTGCGGAACACCTCGTGCGTCAGGAACTCGGTGCGCCGGGCCAGCGGCTCGGGCAGCGCGTCCGGCGTGGCCTGGTCGAGCGCGTCGAGGGCCTCGGCGTCCGGCACGTCCACGCCGAAGGCCTCGAGCACCCGGGCCAGGGTGCCGGCGGTGGTGACCTCGGAGGTGGACACCCCGACGGTGTCGCCGTCGACGCGGCGCAGCTGCACGCCGAGCCCGCGGGCGGCGGAGACGACCTCGTCGGCCCGGCCGGGCACCGGCACCTCGAGGGTGTCGAAGAACTGCTCGTGGGCCACCGCGATGCCGCCGCGGCCGAGCGCGGCGGCGAGGACGGCGGCGTACCGGTGGGTGCGGTGCGCGATCGTGCGCAGCCCGTCGGCGCCGTGGTAGACGGCATACATCGAGGCCACCACGGCCAGCAGCACCTGCGCGGTGCAGATGTTCGAGGTCGCCTTGTCCCGGCGGATGTGCTGCTCGCGGGTCTGCAGGGCCAGGCGGTACGCCGGGCGCCCGGTCGCGTCGACGGACACACCGACCAGCCGGCCCGGCAGGTGCCGCTCGAGGCCGGCGCGCACGGCCATGAACCCGGCGTGCGGGCCGCCGTAGAAGAGCGGGACGCCGAAGCGCTGCGAGGAGCCGACGGCGACGTCGGCGCCGAGCTCGCCGGGGCTCTCCAGCAGGGTCAGCCCGAGCAGGTCGGCGGCGACGACGGCCAGGCCGCCGCGCTCGTGGGTCTGCTCGATCACCGTGCGGGGGTCGAGGACCCGCCCGGAGGCGCCGGGGTACTGCACCAGCGTCCCGCAGACCCGCTCGAGGTCGGCGGGCAGACCGTCGGTGAGGTCCGCGACGACGACCTCGATGCCCAGCCCGGCCGCCCGGGTGCGGACGACGTCGATGGTCTGCGGCAGCGCGTCGGCGTCGACGACGAACGGGCCGGTGGACTTGCGGTCGGCGCGACGCACGAGCGTCATCGCCTCCGCGGCGGCGGTGCCCTCGTCGAGCAACGACGCCCCGGCGGTGGGCAGCCCGGTCAGGTCGGCGACGGCGGTCTGGAAGTTGATCAGCGCCTCGAGGCGGCCCTGGGAGATCTCGGGCTGGTACGGCGTGTAGGCGGTGTACCAGCTGGGGTCCTCCAGCACGTTGCGGCGGATCACCGCCGGCGTCAGCGTGGCGTGGTAGCCCAGGCCGATCATCGCCTCGCCCGGGGCGTTCGCGGCGGCCATCTCGCGCAGCTCGCGCGCCGTGGTCTCCTCCGACGCGGCGGGGGGCAGGTCGAGCGCGGCCTGGGCCCGGATGCCGCCGGGCACGGCGGCCAGCATCAGCTCGTCGAGCGTGGCGTAGCCGAGGCGGTCCAGCATGGTGGCCACCTCGTGCTCCCGGGGGCCGATGTGGCGGGAGACGAACGGCGAGGCCGCGTCGAGCTCGGAGAGACGGGGCAGGTCGGACACGCGGGCTCCTGGAGGGACGAGAGTGGATGGGCGCACTCGTTCACCTCCCCCTCTGTCACCCCGTCGTCGGAGCTCCAGAGCTGCCTTCTCCGCACGGTCCGGGCGCCTGAGAGGTTCCGGGGAGGATTTGCCCCTTCGGCGCTTCCCACCGTGACCCGGTCACCCGGGGCTGCGGCGGCAAGACTCTCCCGTGCGGGATCGTCAGCAGGTCGAGCCTAGCCCACGAGTCAGGCCCGACCGGTCGTACGGGCGGTTCTGGTCGGGCGGGTCAGCCGGTCTTGCGGGCGGCGCGGCGGGCCGCGAGCTCGTCGCGGGCGCTGGGCGCGGCGCCCGGCTCGGCCGCACGCTCGCTGGGCAGCTGGGCCAGCGTGCCCTCGATCTCGCGCCAGACACCGCCGATCGCGATCCCGAAGACGCCCTGCCCGCCCTGGAGCAGGTCGATGACCTCGTCGTTGCTGGTGCACTCGTAGACCGAGGCACCGTCGCTCATCAAGGTGACCTGGGTCAGGTCGTCGGTGCCGCGCTCGCGCAGGTGCGAGACCGCGGTCCGGATCTGCTGCAGCGAGATGCCGGCGTCGAGCAGGCGCTTGATCACCTTGAGGATCAAGATGTCGCGGAAGGAGTACAGCCGCTGCGAGCCGGACCCGGAGGCGCCGCGCACGGTCGGCTCGATCAGGCCGGTGCGGGCCCAGTAGTCGAGCTGGCGGTAGGTGATCCCGGCGGCGTTGCAGGCCGTGGGCCCGCGGT
Source organism: Nocardioides aquaticus (assembly GCF_018459925.1). NCBI lineage: Bacteria > Bacillati > Actinomycetota > Actinomycetes > Propionibacteriales > Nocardioidaceae > Nocardioides > Nocardioides aquaticus. The sequence continues at coordinate 2,335,926 of NZ_CP075371.1, read as the reverse complement.
AGCCGACGTCGCTGGGCAGCGGCGAGACGTCGTCGGTGAAGAGCAGGCCCTGCTCCTCGGCGAGCGCCGTGGCGTGGACGCCTACGGGGTCGGGCTGGGTGGCACTGCTGGCTGCCCCGGGGGGCTTCTGCTCGGTCACGCGGTCCTCCGTCGGTCTGCTCCGTGCAGGGTAGCTCCCAGGAAAGCCGTGCGGACCGGTCGGGCCGGTCGCACCACAGCGGTGGAGTTACATACGGAGGACTTCAAGGTAGGACCCCGTCGCAGCGGGGTCAACGACAGCAGCCCCGCGTGTCGCCGACCCTCACCCTCAACCTGAGGGTGAGGGGTTTGGCAGCGAGAAGGCGCAGCTGTAACGCTGTGTTACATCCTCTGGTGCAGCGTCATGACGCTGCAGGAGACGAAGTAACACAGCGTTACAGCGGGCCCGGGGGCTGTGCGCGGCCGCGGCGCCCGCGCACGCAGCGCCCCGGGTACGCCGCGGCGCACCCGGTCCCCCGACGACCCGGTCAGGCGGGGTCGAAGTCCTCGGGCGTGACGTGGTCGAGGAACTCGCGGAACTTCTCGACCTCGTCCTCCTGCTCGGCCGGGACGGCCAGGCCGGCCTCGTCGAGCACCTCGTCGGCGCACACGATCCGGGTGCCGGTGCGCAGGGCGAGCGCGATCGAGTCCGACGGGCGTGCGCTGACCTCGGCGCCGGAGCCGAGCACGAGCAGCGCGAAGAAGACGCCGTCCTTGACCTCGGTGATGCGGACCTCGGTCAGCTCGTTGCCGGTGGCCTCGAGCACGTCCTTCATCAGGTCGTGCGTGAGCGGGCGCGGCGGGACGACGCCCTGCTGGGCGAAGGCGATCGCGGTGGCCTCGACCGCACCGATCCAGATCGGCAGGTAGCGCTCCCCCGAGACCTCACGCAGCAGCACCAACGGCTGGCTGGAGGGCATCTCGACACGGACACCCATGACATCTACTACGCGCACGTCGTCACCTTACTCCGCACCGGTGGGCGGTCAGCGGCGGCGCAGACCCGCCTTCACGAGCGTGGCGTGCAGGCGCACGGTCAGCGCCGCCACCTCCGAGGCCGTCTCGTGCGCACGGGCGCTCGCAGCCGGGTCGCGGGACCCGCGGGCGGTCGCGGTCACCTGCTCCACCAGGCCCACCTCACGGTCCGCGGCGGTGCGGAACGCACGCAGGTGACGGGGCTCGATGCCGAAGTCGGAGAGGTCGCGCGCGGTCCGCGCCACCACCAGCGCGTCGGCGTCGTAGTGGCGGGTCCCCGGCCGGACGGCGAGCAGGCCGAACTGCTCGAGCTGGTCGAGCAGGTCCTCGTCGATCTCGGCGATCTTGACCAGCTCGCGCCGGGACAGGCGCAGGTCGTCGCGCCGGTTGAACGACGCCGCGCTCGGCAACCCGTCGGCGGCCAGGGCCACGACCGGCACCGTGGGCACCACGGAGTCGATCGGCGGCGGGGCCAGGCCGCGGTCCAGGGCGTCGAGGTGCTCCCCGATCACCTTCAGCGGCAGGTAGTGGTCGCGCTGCATCCGCAGCACGTACCGCAGCCGCTCGACGTCGGCGTCGCTGAACTTGCGGTACCCCGCCGGGGTCCGCTCGGGCTTGATCAGGCCCTTGTCCTCGAGGAAGCGGATCTTGGGGATCGTCACCGAGGGGTAGTCGGGGCGCAGCAGGTCGAGCACCTGCCCGATGTTGTGACGGGCGACGCCGGAGGCACCCTCCCCGGGTGCGGTGGCCGCGCGAGGCGTCCGGTCCATGCCGAGCGACCTCAGCTGCGGTCGTGGCCGGAGAAGAACACCAGGCGGTACTTGCCGATCTGGACCTCGTCACCGTCGTTGAGCCGGACCTTCTCGATCCGGTCGCGGTTGACGTACGTGCCGTTCAGGCTGCCCGCGTCGGCCACCGAGAAGGAGTCGCCCTCCCGGGTGAACACCGCGTGGCGGCGCGAGACGGTGACGTCGTCGAGGAAGATGCTGCTGTCCTGGTGGCGACCGGCCTCGATCACGTCGCTGTCGAGCAGGAACCGGCTGCCGGAGCCGGGGCCCTTCTGCACGACGAGCAGGGCGTGACCCAGCGGGAGCGCGTCGACCGCGGCCGCGTCGACGGCCCGCAGCCCGTCGGAGGTGTCGGTCTTGGCTCCGTCGCCGCCGGGGCTCACGGCGCCGACCTGGATGGTCGCGGTGGTCTCCCCCGGCGTCTCACCACCGGCGGGGGCGTCGACGCCGACCAGCCGGGTGCCGCACTGGGCGCAGAAACGCGCGTCGTCGGGGTTCTGGCGACCGCAGGCGGTGCAGAACGGCATGGGTGCTCCTCGTTCGGTGATCGGTGTGCTGATGGCCGCACCTCAACCCTCACCAGAGGCTTGAGGTGCGTGAAACCTACCAGCAGCCCGAGCGGCCCGGCAGGGTCCCTGACGGACGTCCTCGGACGCCCCCACCCGGGATCAGGCGTCGGTGTGGGAGGCGTACGCCGCGGCGTCGAGGAGCGCGTCGAGCTGGCCGTCGGTGGACGGGACGACCTCGAACAACCAGCCCCCGCCGTACGGGTCGGAGTTGACCAGCTCGGGGGTCGCGTCCAGCGCCTCGTTGCGAGCCACGACCTCGCCGCTGACGGGGGCGTAGACGTCGGAGACCGACTTGGTCGACTCGAGCTCGCCGCAGGTGCCGCCGGCCTCGATCGTCTCGCCGACCTCGGGCAGCTGGACGTAGACGATGTCGCCGAGCGCCTCCTGGGCGTAGTCGGTGATGCCGACCCGGACCGAGCCCTCGGCCTCGCCGGGGCGACGCAACCACTCGTGCTCGGGGGTGTACAGCAGGTCGTCGGGGTTCACGCTGGCTCCTCGGGGACGGGACGGCTGGTGCGGTGATCGGTGAGGCTACTGGTCGGGGTCCGGGACGGCGTACTCCGCCTCCTGCTGCTCCACGACGGCGTCGACGTCGAGCGAGCCGAGCTCGGTGACCTGGAGCGAGGCCCCGTCGCCCTCGATCTGGGCCCGGGGGCCCAGCGCGAACTCCACCGCGCCGGACAGCACGCCGGGCTCGCCGATGACGTCGACGACGTACGGCGCCTCGACCAGCGTCCCGTCGACCAGCAGGCCGCCCTCGACGTCCTCGAGCGACGTCTGGGCCACCACGCGCACCTCGCCGTTGAGCTGGATCGCCTCCGCGCCCACCGTGCGCAGCTCCTGGACGAGGTCGAGCATCGAGGAGAGGCTCACCTCGGCCTCGGCGCCCTCGGTGATGGTGATCCGGATGCCGGGCCCGGTCACCGGGACCAGGCCCGCCAGCACGGCGAGGGTGTCGACCTCGTCGCGTGCCTCCTGCAGCGCGGTGCCGCGGGCGCTGGTCTCGTCCAGCAGCTGCTCGCGGGTGCGGGTCAGCCGTTCGATCTCGGACTGGGTGCGCTGGGTCGTGCCGGCCAGGCCGTTGAGCACGTCGATGAGGTCCTGCTGGCGCAGGCTGTCGTAGTCGGAGTCGGCGTCGGTCGCGCGGACCTGGACCACCACGCCGTACCCGACCAGCGCCAGCACCACCGCGACCACGAGCTGCCGGCGCGAGGGCCTCAGCGCCGCGCGGGTCACCTTGTCGCGGCCGGTCCCCCCGGGACGGTCGTCGGGACGGTCCTCTGGCCGGTCCTCTGGCCGGTCCTCCGGCCGGTCCTCGGGCTCAGGCATGGAACAGGTGGCGCCGGATCGCGGCGACGTTGGAGAAGATCCGGATCCCGAGGACGACGATCACCCCGGTCGAGAGCTGCCCGCCCACGCCGAGCCGGTCGCCGATGTAGACGATCAGCGCAGCGATCACCACGTTGCTGGCGAAGGAGATCACGAAGACGCGGTCGTCGAAGATCCCGTCGAGGTAGGCGCGCAGCCCACCCAGCACGGCGTCGAGGGCGGCGACGACGGCGATCGGGAGGTAGGGCTCGAGGCCCAGCGGCACGTCGGGCTGGACGTACAGACCGAGCACCACGCCCAGCAGCAGTCCGAGGACGGGGATCACGGCGACACCTCCGAGGCGGGGTCGGACGAGGGGGCGGGCAGGGGGTCTGGTCCGGGGACGGTCGTGGCCGACCGTAGCCGCTGCAGCCGGTTCGGCGCGGAGGGCAGGGCCAGGTCGGTGGCGTTCTCGATCTCGAAGTCGAACGCGTAGCGGGCGGCCAGGTCGGCGAAGGCCAGGCCGCTGGAGGTGTCGTAGAAGTCGGCCTGCAACGTGGCCCGGTCGCCGATGGCCTCCACGGTGTAGGGCGGCGCGATGCCGACGCCGTTGACCTCGACGGCCACCCCGGAGGTACGGATCGCGCTCAGCGCCGTGAGCCGCTGCCCGTTGACGGCTACGGCCTCCGCGCCGGCGCTCCACAGGCCGTTGACCAGCAGCGCGAGGTCGGAGTCGCGCAGCTGGCTGGTCGGCCCGGCGTCCGGTGCCTGGTCCAGGGTGGCGCGCACGCCCTCGCCGCGCACCGCGACGAACCCGGTGCTGGTCTGCAGGCGCCGCAGCCGCGAGGTCTCGGCCGAGAGGTCCTGCGCCAGTGCGACGGCGCGGGCCTCGTCGTCGATGCTCTGCGTACGCAGCCCCGCCACCCGGTCCTGGTCGGACACGACCCGGGCCCGCTCGGCCTCGACCCGGTCGATCAGCCCGGCACGGCCGGCGTCACGCACGTCGGCGTCCTGGTTCGTCTGCACCGCGGCGGTCGCCAGCAGCACCCCGAAGACGGCGACCGCGGCGACGGTGACGGCCGTGGCCGTCCGCGCCCGGCCCGGGGGCGCCCCGCCCGCCGGCCCACGCTCGGACCGTCCTGCGGGAGCCGGACGGTCCCGGCGGCGCTGCGCGGCCACCACGTAGTCCTCGTCCAGGGCCTGGTCGTTGACCAGCGCCAGCAGCGGCATGGTGACCCGGTCCGGGAGCCGGCCGGCGGGTCCCCGTCCGGTCGGGTCCGGCGTGCCGGCGGGCCCTGCTCCGGGCGTGGGGCCGGTGGGGGTGCGCTCAGGCATCGGAGAGGTCCCGTCCGCGGCGGCGCTCGGTGGTCGCGAGCAGCCGGCGTACCTGCCAGGTGTAGAGGACCCCGGCCCACCAGTAGAGCCCGATGCCCCAGAACGCGAACGCCCAGCCGAGGACGAGCGACAGCTCGGCCACCACGCCCTCGCCGTCGCCGAGGAGCAGCAGCGGGAAGGCGTAGAGCAGGCAGGCGGTGGCCGCCTTGCCCAGGAAATGCACCGGCAGGGCGCTGTAGCCGCGGGTGCGCAGGATCGGCACCAGCAGCCACATCAGCGCGTCGCGCAGCGGCAGCGAGACCGCCATCCACCAGGGGATGATGTCGCGCAGGGCCAGGCCGAGCACGACGGCCAGGATGTAGAGCCGGTCGGCCACCGGGTCGAGCACCTGGCCGAGGAGCGAGGTCTGGTTCAGGCGGCGCGCCAGCCAACCGTCGAGCCAGTCGGTGAGGCCGGAGACGACCAGCAGCAGCAGCGCCCACTCGTCGGCCTCGGGCACGAGCACCAGCCACAGGAACAGCGGGACGCCGAGCAGGCGCAGCCCGCTGAGCAGGTTGGGAAGGGTCCACGCGCCGTGGGTCGGGGGGTCGTGCTCCGCCACGGGTCGTACCTGCTTCTCTCGGTGTCCGGCTCGGTGGACGCGGTCGGTCGCTGGCCACCCTAGGGCAACGGTGCGGCCCTCTCCGGCGCCACGTCCGCAGTCGCGTCAGCGGGTCGCGGGGTGCTCCTCCAGGTGGGCGGCGTCGCGGATCTCGCCGACCAGCTCCTCGACCATGTCCTCGAGCGTGGCCAGACCCAGGGTGCGGCCGGTCTCCCGGTCGACGACCCGGGCCATGTGGGCCCCGCGGCGCTGGAGCGTCTCCAGGGCGTCGTGGAGAGGCTCGTGGGCGGCCACCGGGGCGAAGGGGCGGACCCACTTGGCGTCGACGACCTCCTGGCGGCGCGCCTCGTCGGGCTCGATGACGTCCTTGATGTGCAGGTAGCCCACGAGGTCGCCGTCGTCGTCGGCGACCGGGAACCTGCTGAAGCCCGTGGCCGCGCAGAGCGCCTCCACCTCGGCGCCCGTCGCGCCGGGTCGGACCACGGTCAGGCCCTCGGCGGGCAGCACGACGGAGCTGACGGTCTTCTCGGTGAAGCCCAGCGCGCCGGAGAGGCGGTCGTACTCGGCCTTCTCCAGCAGGCCCTCGCCGCGCGACTCCTCGACCAGCGCGGCGACCTCCTCGCGGGTGAAGCTGGAGCTGATCTCGTCGCGGGGCTCGACGCGCAGGGTCCGCAGGACCGCGTTGGCGATCGCGTTGAGCCCGGTGATGACGGGACCGAGGAGGCGCACCACGAGCAGCAGCGGCGGGCCGAGCGCGATCGCGGCGCGGTCGGGGCCGGCCAGCGCGATGTTCTTGGGCACCATCTCGCCGAGCACGACGTGCAGCGCGACCACGACGAGCAGCGCGAGCACGAAGGCGACCGGGTGCAGGAACGCCTCGGGGACCCCGAGGGCCTCGAACCCGGGCTCGATCAGGTGGGCCAGGGCCGGCTCGGCCACGGCGCCCAGGCCCAGCGAGCAGACGGTGATGCCGAGCTGGGCGCCGGCCATCATCAAGGAGACCTGCTCCATCGCGCGCAGGGTGGTGCGCGCCATCCGGGACCCGGCCTGGGCCTTGGGCTCGACCTGGCTGCGGCGCGCCGAGACGAGCGCGAACTCGGCTCCCACGAAGAAGGCGTTGGCGGCCAGCAGGGCCGCTCCGACGAGGAGACCGGCGTAGTCGCTCATGCGCGTGCTCCCTGGGTGCGGTCGGACCGGGGCCCGGTGGGGCCGGTGGGTCCGGTGGGTCCGGTGGGTCCGGTGGGTCCGGTGGGTCCGGTGCCGGGGACGTCGTCGCCCTCGTGCACGTTGAGCACGATCCGGTCGACGCGCAGGCCGTCCATCCGCTCGACGGTCAGCACGACCAGCTGCTCGCGGGGCGAGTCGGGGTCCGAGGTGTCCGGGACGGCGACCTCGGCCAGGTCGCCCGCGGTCGGGACGCGACCGAGCACCTTCAGGACCAGCCCGGCGATGGTGTCGTAGTCCTCGCCCTCGGGCAGCGCGACCCCCGTGAGGTCCTCGACCTCGTCGGGTCGCAGCAGCCCGGACAGCGACCAGGTGCCGTCGCGGCGGGACCGGGCGCGGGCGCCGAGGCGGTCGTGCTCGTCGGAGATGTCACCGACGATCTCCTCGATCACGTCCTCGAGGGTGACGATGCCGGCGTGCCCGCCGTACTCGTCGAGCACGACCGCGAGCTGGAAGCCGTCGCCGCGCAGCAGCGCCAGCAGCGGGTCCAGGCGCAGCGAGTCGGGCACCACGATCGGGCGCACCATCAGGTGCTTGACCTTGGTGGTGGCCCGCTCGTGCAGGGGCAGCGCGACGGCGTTCTTGACGTGGACGGTGCCGACGACCTGGTCCTCGTCGTCGAGGACCGGGAAGCGGGAGTGACCGGTGCGGCGGGTCAGGTCGATCACCGCGGCCGCGCGGTCGTTGGCCTCGAGGCTGTGGGTGCGCACCCGGGGGGTCATGATCTCGCCGGCGGTGCGGTGCCCGAACTCCACCGAGCGCTCCATCAGCTCGGCGGTGTCGGGGTCGAGGGTTCCCTCGTCGGCCGAGCGCGCGATCAGCGAGGCCAGCTCGGTGGAGGAGCGCGCCGAGCGCAGCTCCTCCTGCGGTTCGATGCCCAGGCGACGCACGATCAGGTTGGCGGAGCCGTTGAGCACGCTGATCGGCGCCCGTACGGCGGCGGTGAACAGCCGCATCGGCGCCTGCGTGGCGCGGGCGGTGGCCATCGGCAGGGCGATCGCGAGGTTCTTGGGCACCAGCTCGCCGAAGATCATGGTCAGCACGGTGCCGATGACGAGCCCGAGGGTGACCGACGTGGGCCCGACGGCCCCGTCCGGCAGGCCGACCGCGGTCAGCGGACCGCGGATCAGCGACGCGATCGCCGGCTCGGCCAGGAAGCCGACCCCGAGGTTGGTGACGGTGATGCCGACCTGCGCGCCGGAGAGCTGGGTCGACAGCTGCTTGAGGGCGGCCTGGACGCCCTCGGCGCCGGGCTCGCCGGCGGCGACGGCCTGGTCGACCTGTTGCCGGTCGACGGTGACGAGGGAGAACTCGGCGGCGACGAACACGCCGCAGAGGGCCACCAGGACCAGCGCGAGCGCGAGGAGGAGGAGCTCGGTCACCGCCCGGCCCTCACGTCGTCGCGGGCGTCACCGGGGGAACCGCCGGGTTCCGGAGGGCGGTCGGGGCTGGGACTGTCGGTGCCGTCCATGCGGGGTGCTCGGGTCCTCTGCGCGTCGTGGGGCGGGGCGGCGCGGGCGCCGGGGACACCATCGTAGGCCCGTCGGGCCCGGTCCCCCTCAAGGACGCCACCGTGGGTGCCGACACCCTCCTCGTCGGCGTCCCCCCGCGCCGTCCCCCCGCGCCGATCCCCCCGCGCCGATCCGCCCGTCCGATCCGCCCGTCCGATCCCCCCAGCCCCGGAGCCCCCGATGCCCGCTGCCGCCCCGCCCGCCCGGGCGTACCGGCCCCGCCGCTTCGACGGTCGCCCGCTGCTCACCCCGGGCGACCGGCACCTGGTCGGGAGGTTCTCCTACGGCCTGAGCCCGGCCCTGGGCGCCGAGGTGCGCAAGGCCGGCGGCGCGGCGGCGTGGTTCGAGCGGCAGCTCGAGCCGGACCGGGTGGCCGACCCCGCCGGTGACGACGTCGACACCTGGTGGCCGAGCCTGCGGCGCGGCCCGAAGGAGCTCTGGACCCGCAACGTCGAGGAGGTCGAGGGCGGCTGGGAGGTCATGCAGAGCCTCCAGCGCCACGCCCTCGCGCGGCGGACGGTCTCACGGCGCCAGGTGCACGAGGTGATGACCGAGTTCTGGCAGCACCTGCTGAACGTGCCGGTGCACAGCGACGGCAGCTTCACCCACCGCGCCTCCTACGACCGGGCGGTCCGTCAGCACGCGCTCGGCTCCTTCGCCGACCTGCTGCACGCCACGACCACCCACCCCGCGATGGGGATCTTCCTGTCCAACGCGGTCTCGACCAGGAAGCACCCGAACGAGAACCTCGGCCGGGAGCTGCTGGAGCTGCACACGGTCGGGCGCGGGGCCTACACCGAGGACGACGTCAAGGCCTCCGCCCGGATCCTCACCGGGTGGCGGGTCGACCTCTGGCGGACGTGGGAGGCCACCTACTCCCTCGAGGACCACTGGACCGGACCGGTGCAGGTGATCGGCTTCACCGACGACAACGCCCCCCGCACCGAGGCCGAGGGGCGGGCGCTGACCCGTCGCTACACCGACTACCTCGCCCGCCACCCGAGCACCGCCGAGCGGGTCGCCCGGCGGCTCGCGGTCAAGTTCGTCGGCGACGCCCCGTCCGAGGCGCTGGTGGCGATGCTGGCCCGCACCTACCTCCGGGCCGACACCGCCGTCCGTCCCGTGCTTCGTGCGCTGGTCGCCAGCGACGAGTTCCGCGCGGCCCGCGGGTCGAAGGTCAGGGACCCGGCCGAGGACGTCGTGGCGACCTACCGCGCCCTCGGCGTGCGCATCGCCCGCCCGACGCAGGGCGACTCCGCCGTCAACGCGATGCTCTGGCAGGCCGCCAACCTGGGGGCCGAGCCGTACGCCTGGCCCACCCCGGACGGCCAGCCCGTCGACAACCGCTCCTGGGCCTCGCCCTCGCGGATGCTGGCCTCGCTGGACCTGCACTACTCGATGAGCGGCGCGTGGTGGCCCAGCAAGGACGTCACCTACCGCACCGACCGGCAGTGGCTGCCGCGGCGCTCGCTGCGCTTCGACCTGCTCGTCGACCACCTCTCGCAGCAGCTGCTCGGACGCCGCTCGACCTCGGCGCTGCTGCGCGCCTGCTGCGAGTCGGTCGACGTGACGCCCGCGACGGTGATGGACGCCGAGCACGGCGTCGTGAAGTGGAACATGCACCGGGTGCTGGCCACCGTCCTCGACTCCCCCGCCCACCTGACCCGATGACCGGACCGGTGACCACGATGACCTCGACGACCTCCTGCTGCCCCGAGTACGCCGCGCTGTCGCGGCGCGGCCTGCTCCAGGGCGCCGCCGCGCTCGCCGGGACCACCACCGTGCTCGGCTCGGCCGTCGTGACGGCCTCCCCCGCCACCGCCGCGAGCGCCGGGTCGGTGCTCGTGGTGCTCTCCCTGCGCGGCGCCGCCGACGGGCTCTCCCTGGTGGTGCCGCACGGCGACCCCGTCTACTACCAGGCCCGGCCCCGGCTGGCCGTGGCCGCCGACCGGCTGGTCAACAAGGACGGCATGTTCGGCATGCACCCCCAGCTCGCGCCGCTGGAGCCGCTGTGGCGCTCGGGGCGCCTGGCCGCCGTGCACGCCACCGGTCTGCCGGTCCCGAACCGCTCCCACTTCGCGGCGATGGAGGAGCTCGAGGACGCCGACGCCGGGTCCGCGGAGCGACAGGGCTGGCTGAACCGGCTGGTCGGCACGACCGCCGGTGACAGCCCGTTGCAGGGCTTCACCATGGGCGGCGGGGTGCTGCCGACCTCGATGTACGGCGACGCGCCCGTGATGGCGGCGGCCTCGCTGTCCCAGACCCGGCTCCCCGGCGACGACCAGTGGGACACCATCGGTGGCCGGGTCCGGTCGCTGCACACGCTCTGGGACGCCGACGCCTCGGTGCTGGCCGGGTCGATGCGCTCCACCTTCCGCGCCGTCGAGGCGCTGGCACCGGCGAGCGCGACGACCGACAACCGCGGCCGCTACCCCGCCGGCGACCTTGGCGCCGCCCTCTCCCAGGTCGCCCGGGTGGTCCGGGGCGACGTCGGCGTCGAGGTGATCACCGTCGACCAGGGCGACTGGGACATGCACACCGACGTCGGCAACCTCGAGTGGGGACGGATGCGCACCAACGCCGGCCGGCTCGCCGGCAGCATCGCCGCCTTCTTCGACGACCTCGGCGACCAGGCGTCCAAGGTGACCCTGGTGGCGCTGAGCGAGTTCGGCCGCCGCGTGCAGGAGAACGCCAACTGGGGACTGGACCACGGCTACGGCAACGTGATGCTGCTCGCCGGGGCCGGGGTCAAGGGGGGCCGCTACTACGGCACCTGGCCCGGCCTGACCAACGACCTCGACTCCGACCTCCTCGTCACCACCGACTACCGCAGCGTGCTGTCCGAGGTCGTCACGACACGGTTCCGCGCCTCGACCGCCACCGTCTTCCCCGGCTTCGCACCCGAGCAGGTCGGCGTGATGACCTCGCTGTGAACGCCCGTCAGGCCTGCGGCCGGTCCGGTCCGCCGAGGCCCAGCAGGTAGGTGGCGGAGAGGTCGAGGTCGCCGTACCCGGCCTGGTCGGCGGCCCGCATCCGGTCGTGCAGGCCGGGCACGAGGGAGAGGTCGACCCCGGCGTCCCGGGCCGCGTCCAGGATGAGCCCGGCGTCCTTGACGCCGCCGCTGAGCGCGAAGCTGGCGTCGTGCTCGCCGTCGAGCATCGCGGCGCCCTTCAGCTGGACGTACGGCGCGTCGAGCGCGCCCCCGGACACCGCGTCCAGGAACGCCCGGGGGTCGACCCCGAGCTCGCGCGCCAGGGTCAGGGAGTCCGCGACGCCCTGCACGACGCTGAGCACCCAGGCGTTCGCGGCCAGCTTGAGCCGGGACCCGGCGCCGACCGGCCCGACCCAGGTGGTCCGCGAGCCCACGGCGTCGAGGACCGGGGCGACCCGCTCCCGCAGCTCCTCCGGGCCGGACGCCAGGACCACCAGGGCGCCCTTCTCGGCCGGCTCCTTGGTCCCCAGCACCGGCGCGTCGAGGTAGGCCACGCCCAGGTCCGTGGCCAGCGCGGCCAGCCGGTCGCTGCCCTCGACGCCGACGGTGGACTGCTGCACCCACACCGCGTCCGGGGCCAGTGACCCCCGCGCCTCCTCCATGGTCGCGGCGACCGAGTCGGCGTCGTAGAGCATGGTGACGACCACGTCGGCGCCGTCGACGGCCTCGGCGACCCCGCCGCAGACCGTCGCGACGTCGGCCAGCGGCTCGGCCTTCGCCGCCGTCCGGTTCCACACGCGGGTCTCGAGACCGGCGGCGGCGACGTTGCGGGCCATCGGCGCGCCCATGGTCCCGGTGCCCAGGAAGGCGACGACGGGCCGCTGGGGCGAGGACTCGGACGGAGACTGCTCGGACGGGGTGGCGGGGGGTGTCTGGTCGGTCACCCCGGCGACGTTACGACGCCGCAGCGGCGCGGGTTCCCACCCGTACGGCGGTCCCGGTCCCGGCTGCAGGGCTCAAGAGGGTGTGCCCGCGCGCCGATGATCACTCCACGATCCACCCACTCCCTCCGACTCGCCACGGGCCCCGGCCCGGAAGCAGGTGACCCATGACCGCGCTCGACACCTCGCTCCACGACGGCCCCGCCCGCGGCCACGGCACCGCGTCCGGCGCACCGCTCTCGTCCGCGCCCGGCGCGCTCGGGGCCGGCGGCGGACCCGTGCAGCGCGTGGCCGACGCCAGCGTCTGGCTTCTCTTCCGCCTCAGCGGCGTGCGCTCCTAGTCCACCGTCCGGGCCGGCTACCGGGCCGACGCCAGGCGGGCGAGCAGCTCGTCGGCCAGCACCTGGGGCGCCTGGTCGGGCACCCAGTGCCCGACCCCGGGCAGCGACACGAACCGGTAGTCGGCCCGGACGTGGTCGCCGCAGGCGTGCGCGGCGGCCGCCCCGGCGAACGCGTCGTCCTCGCCCCACACGAACGTGGTCGGCACGGCGCTGGCCGGGGTGTCGGCGATGTCGCGGCGCATCGCGCGGTACCAGTTCAGACCGCCCTCGAGCGCGCCGTCCCGCAGCTGCGCGAGGTCGGCCTCCTGCTCCGCGGCCGGCACGGCAGCGCCCCACAGTGAGCGGAGCGCGGCGGCGTCGTCGGCGAGCAGGGCGCCCTCCGGGCCGGGCGCGGGCGCCCGGAAGTCCTGCAGGTAGGCAGAGCGGGACTGCTGGTCGCTGTCGGTCCGCAGGGCCGTGCCGTACGCCGCCGGGTGCGGGATCGAGACCGCCAGCAGCGACCGGACCCGCTCGGGGTGCCGCCCCGCGACCGCCCAGGCCACCTGCGACCCCCAGTCGTGGCCGACCACGTGCGCGGAGGCGTGGCCGGTGGCCTCGACGACGGCGAGCGCGTCGGCCACGAGCTCCTCGAGCGCGTAGGCCGCGACGTCACGGGGCCGGGCGCCGGGCGAGTAGCCGCGCTGGTCGGGGGCCAGCAGGCGTACGGGCGCGGCGGCAAGGATCCGGGCCAGCGCGGTGAAGGAACGCGAGGTCTGCGGGAAGCCGTGCAGCAGCACGACGGGCTCGCCGTCCTCGGGCCCGGCGGTGCGGACGTCGAGGACGAGCCCGTCCCGCTCGACGCGGGTGTGCTGCCAGGGGTCGGTCGTGGTCTCGCTCACACGCCCAGGCTAGGGCGGGCGGGCCACGGAAGGTCCGCCACCTGCCGAGATGACGCTCGCGGACAGCCGAGATGACGGTTCCGGCGCGTCGAGATGACGCTCGCGGCGCGTCAGCCGGCGGCCGCGAGGTCCGCGGCGGCCCGGGCCGCGCGCGCCCCGACGTCACCGGGCACCGGCACCGCGGCCGCCGTACGGGCCTGCCACCGCTGCAGGGCGATGACGCGGGCGGCGGCCTCCTCCGCCCGCTCCCGGGGTACGAGCCCCGAGGTGATCGCGTCGGTCAGCGTGCCCTGCGTGGCCTCGGTGTCGGCCGGCATCAGCAGCAGGTCGGCCCCGGCGTTGAGCGCCTGGACGGCCGGGGTGTCGCGGCCGACGACCGCACCCATCCCGAGCGAGTCGGTGATCACGACGCCCTCGAAGCCGACCTCGTCGCGCAGCAGGTCGTAGACCGGCGCGGCCAGGGTCGCCGGCCGGCCGGGGGCGAGCGCGTAGAGGGCGATGTGGCTCATCATCACCGCCGGCGCACCGGCGTCGACGGCGGCCTCGAACGGCCGCAGGTCCCGGGCGCGCAGCTCGGCGAGGGTCGAGTCGAGCTCCGGCAGGGTCAGGTGGCTGTCGCTGGTGACGGCGCCGTGGCCGGGGAAGTGCTTGACGGTGGTGACCAGGCCCGCGTCGGCGTACCCCGCCAGGGCCGCGACGACCGCCTCGGCGGCGAGGTCGACGTCGCTCGACGGCGAGCGCGAGCCGATGGTCGGGTCGGCGGCGCCGATCGTGACGTCGGCCACCGGCCCGAAGACCCAGGTGAAGCCCAGGTCGCGCAGCTCGAGGCCGGCGGCGTCGGCGGCCGCGGTCACCACGCGGCGGCCCCGCTGCTGGTCCGCGGCCAGCGCCTCGCCGGCCTCGGCGAAGGCAGGGAACGTGGTCGCGATGCCGCGCAGCTGCTCGACGGTCCCGCCCTCCTGGTCGACGCCGACCACGGCCGGCACGTCGCGTCCGTCCTCGGCGACGGCACCGGAGATCGCCGCGGTCATCGCGCGGGCCTGCGCCTCGTCGAGGAGGTTCTCGGAGGTGACGCTCAGGCCGGCGAGGTGCAGGTCGCGCACCATGGCCGCGGCCTCAGCGGGGTCGGTCCCGCGGTAGCGGCCCACCACGACCTGGCCGGCGAGCTCGGCCTCGGTCATCGAGGCCGCCGTCTCCTGCGCCTCGGCGAGCTCGCCCTCGGTGGGCCCCCAGCCGGTGGGGGCGTCGGGGTCCACCGCGGGCTCGGTCGGCGCGGCCGGCTCGGACGATCCCGAGGACTCCGCAGTGCCGGACGGCGAGGCCGCGCCGGCGGGGGCGTCGGCCTCCGGCCCCGAGGCTCCGCAGGCGGTGGCCAGCAGCAGGGTCGCGACGGTGAGGGCGCCGGCCGCGCGCGTCGTCCGGCCTCGGGTGCTCACGCCCCGAGACAACCAGGCGACCGGTCAGCCCGCGAAATCGCGGTGGTCCGGTCCTGGTTCCGCGTCGTCGGTGAAGGCAGTGCCCCCGCCGAACGCGTCCGCGACGGCGCCGGCGTCGAGCACCCGGGTCGGCAGCCCGGCGCGACGGGCGCGCTCGCGCAGCCGTTCGGTCGGGACCTCGCCGCGGGAGGCCACGAGCACCAGGTTGCCCGCGCGGCGCCCTTTCAGGGTGGCCGGCTCGGCGGTCAGCAGCAGGTGCGGGAGGTGCGCCCGGACGCCGGCGAGGACGCGCCGGGTGTGCTGCCACGGCGCCCGGTCGCTGAGGTTGAGCAGCAGCCACCCGTCCGGTTCGAGCACCCGCGCGACGTCGCCCCAGAAGTCCTCCCCCACCAGCGAGGCCGGCAGCCGGCCGTCGGCGAACGCGTCGACGACGACCACCTCCGCGTACGCCGGTCGCAGCGCCGCGACGCCGGCCCGGCCGTCGACCGGGCGGACCTTGATCCCGCTCCGGGCCGGCAGCGGCAGCACCCGCCGCACCTCCTCGGTCAGCTCGGTGTCGGGCTCGAGGACGACCTGGGCCGAGCGCGGCCGGGTCGCGGCGACGTAGCGCGGCAGCGTCAGCCCGCCCCCGCCGACGTGCACCACCCGCACCGGCTCCCCCGGCACGCCCCACGCGTCGAGCGCCTCGGCCAGGCGCTGGACGTAGTCGAAGACCAGCCGCCGGGGGTCGTCGAGGTCGACGTGGGACTGGTCGCGCTCGTCGAGGCGCACCACCACCCCGCCCGCGTCCTCCACCAGCTCCAGCCCGCCCACGGCTCCGACCCTAGGCACGAGGGGCCGTCCCGGACAGCCGAGATGACGCTCGCGGACAGCCGGGATGACGATTCCGGCGCGTCGAGGTGACGATCGCGGCGCGCTCAGCGCCCGCGGAAGACCGGCGTACGCCGCTCGGCACGCGCCGCGAGCGCCTCGCGCACGTCGTCGCTGGCCCAGCACGCGTCGAAGGTCTCCGCGACCGTCTCGTCGTCACCGCCCCGGAGCACCAGCTTGTTGTGCGCCAGCGCCAACGGCGCCAGCGCCGCCACCTCCTGCGCCCAGGCCAGCGCGTCCTCGACGTCACCGGTGCGGTCGACCAGGCCGACCGCGAGCGCCGCGTCGTGGTCGAGGGTCTCGGCCCCCAGCATCACCCGGTTGGCCACACCGGCGCCGACGGTGGCGGCGAGGGTGCGGATGGTCCACGCGTCGACCGCCATCCCGTTGCGGGCCGTCGGCACGGCGAACCGCGCGGTCGGTGCGGCCACCCGCAGGTCGCAGGCCAGGACCAGCTGGGTGCCTGCGCCGATGGCCGGGCCGTTGACGGCGGCGACGACCGGCACCGGCAGCCGGGTCAGTCCGTGCAGCATCCCGTACAGCGCCTCGAGGAACTCCCCGCCGTACACGCCGTCGAGGTCGGCCCCGGCGCAGAAGGCCGAGCCCTGCCCGGTCAGGACCAGCACCCGCGCCCCGGCGTCGACCTCGGCGGCCGCGGCCTCCCCGATCGCCCGGCACAGCGCGAGGTCGAGCGCGTTGCGCCGGTCCTCCCGCTGCAGCTCGAGCACCGACACCGGACCGTCGCGTCTCGTCCCCAGCACGCCCGCAGCCTAGGCCGCACCGCCGTTGCGGCAGCATGGACCCATGAGCGCCTACTGGATCAGCCTGTACCGCGAGGTCCGCGACGAGCAGAAGCTCGCGGCCTACGCCGAGCTCGCCGGCCCCGCCCTGACCGGCGCCGGCGGCACCTTCATCGTCCGCGGGATGCCCGAGCAGACGTACGAGGCGGGGGTCGCCGCCCGCTGCGTCGTCATCGAGTTCGCCTCGGTCGAGGCCGCGGTCGCCGCCCACGACGGCGCGGCGTACCAGGAGGCGTTGGCCGCGCTCGACGGCGGTGCCGAGCGCGACATGCGCATCGTGCCCGGCGTGGTCTGACCATCTCCGCTGCCGGCCCTCGCGGCGCACCACACCCTCGTACCTGGCCCTCCCGGGTGCGGGGGCTGCTGGCGCGTCCCGAGGTCCGTACGGACCTGCTCCAGGTGGTCAAGTCCACCATCGCGACCGTCGTGGCGTGGTTGCTGGCCGCGGCCGTGCTGGACCTGGCGCAACCCTTCCTCGCGCCGTGGGCGGCCCTGCTGACCGTGCACGCCACCGTGCGGACCTCGGTGTGGCGGGGCGGTCAGACCGTGGTCGCCACCTTCCTGGGCATCATCGTCAGCTTCCTGGCCGTCGTGACGCTCGGGGGCGGGGTGGTCAGCCTGGGCGCGGCCGTGCTGGTCGGGCTGCTGCTGGCGCGTCTGACCGCGATCAGGGCGGAGGGTGTCACCGTCGCGACGACCGCCCTGTTCGTGCTGACCAGCAGCGCGGACGGTGCGTCGATCGTGCTCCTGCACCGCTTCGCCGACACGCTGCTCGGGGTCGCGGTGGGGGTCGCGGTGAACTTCCTCGTCGTGCCGCCGCTCGACGACCGGCTCACCGAGCGCCAGCTCGACCAGGTCGACCGCCGGCTCGGCAACCTGCTCCGCCGCATCGCCGACGACCTCTCTCTGCCGGCCAGCAACGAGCACGCGCAGGCCTGGATCGACGAGACCCGCGCGATCGACGCCGACCTCGACCGCGGCGAGGAGCTGCTGCGGCACTCGCGCGACAGCCAGCGCTACAACGTGCGGCGGCGACGGTCCCGGGCGGCCGGCGACCCCGACCGCGACGAGACCGTGATGCACCGCCTCGAGGAGGGGGTCGCGCAGGCCCGGGCCATCGCACGGACCGTCGGCGACGCGGTCGCCGACGCCGAGGAGTGGGACCCCCGCTTCCGTGAGCCCTGGCTCGCGCTGCTGCGCGAGGTGGGCGAGCGGATGGCGGACCCGCACGCCGGCATGGAGGACCTCCTCCCCCGTATCGACGACCTCGTCCGCGACCTGTCGCGCGAGGAGCTCCCCGGGCTGCTGTGGACGGTCTACGGCGACCTGCTGGTCTCGTTGCGCACCATCGTCAGGATCGTCGACGACGTCGCCTCCGTCCGCGACCGGTGACGCCGGAACCGTCACCTCGAGGCGCCGCGAGCGTCATCTCGGCTGTCCGCGAGCGTCATCTCGGCACCGTGACACCGGCGCTGTCAGCGTCCCTGGCAGACTCCGCCGCATGACCGACGACCTGCCCGACAGCTCGCCCGCCGACCGGGCCGACGCGCGAGCCGACGCGCGAGCCGGCGCGACCGGCGACATCGAGGCCCTCGAGCGGGTCCTGGCCGAGCGGTGGAGCTGCCGGGGGTACCTGCCCGAGCCGGTCGACGACGCCACCCTGGAGCGCCTGCTCGAGGCGGCCCGGCGCACGCCGTCGTGGTGCAACACCCAGCCGTGGCGGGTCGACGTGCTCTCCGGCGACGCCGCCCGGGAGCTGTCGGCGGCGATGCTGGCCGGGCTCGAGCAGGGCGGCAGCGACCTCGACTTCCCCCAGGCCTACACCGGGGTGCACCGCGACCGGCGCCGTGAGAGCGGGTGGCAGCTCTACGACGCGGTGGGCATCGAGAAGGGCGACCGGGACCGGTCGTTCCTGGAGGGCCTGCGCAACTTCGAGCTGTTCGGGGCCCCGCACGTCGCGATCATCTCCGCGCCGCGCGAGTTGGGGACCTACGGCGCGATCGACTGCGGGCTCTACGTCCAGACGTTCCTGCTGGCCGCCCAGGCGCTCGGGCTCGGTGCCTGCGCGCAGGCAGCGCTCGCCGGCCAGTCGTCGCTGCTGCACGAGCACCTCGACATCCCCGAGGACCGTGCGGTCGTCTGCGGCATCTCCTTCGGCCGGCCCGACCCCGACCACCCGACGGCGTCCTACCGCACCAGCCGGGCACCCCTGGCCGAGACGGTCACGCGCCGGGGCTGAGCCGCCCCGCGCGCCCGGCCCGCTCCTCCCGCGCGACCCGTCGCACGTCCGCCGGCGACCCCGGCGTGGGGAAGTACCGCCACACCACCGCCGACTGCCCCATCGTCCAGGTCGCGTTGAGCACCCAGTAGACGAGCAGCGCGGCGGGCACGACCGCGGCGGCCACCGCCATCCCGAGCGCCGAGAGCAGCGGCATCACCTGCTGGGCGCTGGCCATCGCCTCGGGCAGGTCGGCCGAGAGGGTGTTGGGCAGCACCAGGAAGCGCTGGGTCACGAAGCTGAGCCCGCCGGCGAGCACGACCAGGACGACGACCACCGCGAGGTGGCCGGAGCCGCCGCCGAGGTAGCCGCGCTCGGCCAGCGGCACGCCGACCAGGCTGGCCGCGCCGAACGAGGCGACCAGGCCGGCGTCCATCGCGCCGACCGGGCTGCCGCCGGCGACGTCGGAGACCAGGTGGTACATCGAGATCCACACCGGCAGCTGCAGCAGCAGCGGCAGGCACCCGAGCCGCGGGACGCCGTGCTCGGCGGAGATCCGCTTCCGCTCCTCGGCCAGCGCCCGCAGGCTGTCGGGGTCACGTTTGCCCTTGTACCGGGCGGTCAGCTCCTTCAGGTGCGGCCGGGCGCGGGCCGAGGCGTGGGCCAGCCGCACGCCCTGCACGGCCAGCGGCAGGAGGGCGAGGCGGACGGTCACCACGACCGCCGCCACGCAGAGCACCCAGGTGGTGCCGGCGCCGGGGTCGGCACCCAGCGAGGTCAGGCCGGTGTGCGCGGTGGCCACCACGGCGGCGAGGGCGTGCGAGATCGGGTCGAGCAGGGACATGGCGGAGCTCCTGGAGGGCGAGACGGGGTACGGGCCGTGGCTCGCGCAGGCGCGAGCGTCAGGCCGGTCCCGGGGCCCGGGGGCGGACGGGGTGGTGTCCGGGGTCGGTGACCCGTCCGGTCAGGTCCAACGCCACGTCGGCCGACCGCGGGCGGGCCGCGACCGGTCCGCGGTGCACCCCGGCCCAGCCCGGTCGACCGCCGCCCAGCAGCGCGGCGAGCGCCACCGCGACCACCGTCACCGCGACCGACGTCGGGGCCTCGCCGGCCACGAGCACCGGCAGCAGGGGCACGACCACCAGGGTCAGGAGCAGCGCCACGACGGCGGCCAGCACGACCTGCAGGCGTGCCACGACGGGCGTACGCCCGGGGCCGCCGCTGGTGCTCATGCCGGTCAGACTAGTGGACCCGTCCGCGCAGCGCCCGCGTCACAGGTGGTCCGGGACGATCAGCGCGTCGGGGTCGCTGCGCACGGGCATCGCGGCCACCGCGACGCGGGCCAGGGCGACGGCGCCGTCGACCAGCTTGCGGCGCTTGCGCTCCCCCAGCGCCTCCCACCCGCCCTCGGTCCGGAAGTCGAGCACCTCCCGGCTGCCCCGTTCGGCGGCGTCGCGCCACTCCTCGTCGGTGAAGACCGGGGTGGCGCCGACCGTCGGTCGTTCGGGCAGCGCGGTCAGGACCGGCAGCACCACCTCGCCGGCCGCGGCCTTGTGCCGGTACCGGCGGGCCTTGTCGAGCGCGGCGAAGTCGCCCGGCACCGACTGCCGCTTCCAGGGCGGTCGGGTGGCGGCGAACAGCTCGCGGGCGACCGCCTCGACCCCGACCGTCATCTCGTGCTCGGTGAACCTCACGCCGTCATCCTCCCCCGGGTGGGCCGTCGTCCCCGTGGCAGGGTGACCGCAGGCACACCGTCGACACCGAGGAGCACCAGATGCCCGTCCCGGGACCGCACGTCACCGGCGGGGCCGCGTGAGCCGCCCGGTCGACCCCGCCCTCGTCCGCCGCAGCGTCGACCTGGCGCTGGAGAACGTCGAGGCCGGGGGCAAGCCGTTCGCCTGCCTGGTCGTCGACGCCGCCACCGGCGAGGTGCTGCACGAGGCGACGAACCAGGTCAGCCGCACCGGTGACGTCACCGCGCACGCCGAGATCGTCGCCATCCGCGAGCTCGCGGTCGCGGGCCGTAGGGACCTCACCGGCTGCGACGTCTACGTCACGGCCTACCCGTGCCCGATGTGCCTGGGGGCGCTGTACTACGCCGCCCCCGAGCGGGTCGTCCACGCCGCGACGCGGGAGCAGGAGGGCGAGCACTACGAGGACGGCGGTCGCTACATGACGCTGGCGACCTTCTACGACGAGTACGCCCGGGCGCCGTCCGCCCGGGCCCTGCCGGCCGAGCAGGGCGCGGCCGAGGACCCCGTGGCGCCGTTCCGGGAGTGGACCCGGCGCCACGGCTGAGGTTCAGCGGCGGGCGGCCTCCGCGGCCTCCGCCGTCCCCTCTGCCGGGGCGTCGACCTCGGTCGGCCCCGCGGTCGGTGCCGCGGTCGGCGTCTCGGCCGCACCACCGCCCCGGACCAGCAGCGAGAGCACGACCGCCACCGAGGAGACGACGCCACCCCAGACCAGGGCGTCCTGGACGCCGAGCTCGGTGGCCCGGGCCGCGCCCGCCCCGGCCTCGGTCGCGGCGGCGGCGCCGCGGGTCATCACGGTGATGAACAGCGCGGTGCCGGCGGCACCGGCGACCTGCTGGACGGTGCTGACGATCGCGCTGCCGTGCGAGTACAGGTGCTGCGGCAGCGAGCCGAGCGCCGAGGTCAGCAGCGGGGTGAACATCAGGGCGATGCCGACGCTGAGCAGAACGTGCACGGCGACGACGGTGCCGGTGGCGGTCGTGGCACCGAAGGTGCTCATCAGCCACAGGGCGACGCTGGCCAGCAGCGCGCCCGGGGGCACGAGGGGGCGCGGGCCGACCCGGTCGAAGGCGCGGCCGACCAGCGGGGCCATCAGGCCCATCGTCGCGCCGCCGGGCAGCAGCACCAGACCGGTCTCGAGCGTGGTCAGGCCGAGCACGTCCTGCAGCATGATCGGCAGCAGGATCAGCGTCCCGAACAGCGCCATCATGGCGGCCACCACCAGCAGCACGGCCACGCTGAAGGTCCGCGAGGCGAACGCCCGCAGGTCGAGCAGCGCGCGGTCGCGCAGCTGCAGCTGACGGCGTACGAACACCGCCAGCGCCACGACGCCGACCAGGACCGGGATCCACGGTGCGACGAGCGTGTCGCCGGTGGCGCTCTCCCCGATGCTGGACAGCCCGTAGATCAGCCCGGCGAAGCCGATCGCCGAGAGCACCACCGAGACCACGTCGACGCGGCCCCCGGTGACCGGGGTGACGTCGCGGACCCACAGCCGGCCGAGCGCGAGCGCGAGCAGGGCGATCGGCAGCACGATCCAGAACATCCAGCGCCAGGTCAGGTTGGCCAGCACGAGGCCGGACACCGTGGGCCCGATCGCCGGGGCGACGGAGATGACGATGGAGATCGTGCCCATCATCCGGCCCCGCCTACTGGCCGGCACGAGGTTGAGCACGGTCGTGATCAGCAGCGGCATCATCACCGCGGTGCCGCTGGCCTGGATCACCCGGCCCAGGACGAGCAGCCCGAAGGTGGGGGCCACGGCGGCCACGAGCGTGCCGACGCTGAAGGAGACCATGGCGACGGTGAACAGCAGCCGCAGCGGGAACCTGCTGATCAGGTACCCGGTGATCGGGATGATCACCGCCATCGTGAGCAGGAACGCGGTGGTGATCCACTGCGCGGTCGCCGCGGTGATGCCGAAGTCGACCATCAGCGAGGGCAGCGCGACGCTCATGATGGTCTCGTTGAGGATCACCACGAAGGCGGAGCCGACGAGTAGCGCGATCAGCCGGGACGCCCCCGGCGGGAGGGCCTCGTCGGTGCCGGGCGGTGCGGTGGGGGTCTGGGTCACGCGGGCTCCTGGTCTGGCGTGGTCCGGCCGGTGTGGTGGCGCGGGACCTGGTGCGGCAAAGGTGTACGCGGTACAACTTTGAGGGGTGCCTGTTTCATTCCCCGGGCGGCGCCCCTGATCGAGAGGGACCCGGACGGGTCCGGAGGAGGTCGACCGTGGGGCTGCGGGAGCAGAAGAAGGACGCCGCGCGGCGCGACATCCGTGAGGCCGCCTGGCGGCTCTTCGAGGAGCGCGGGTACGCCGGGGTCAGTGTCGAGGAGATCGCCGCGACCGCCGGGGTCTCGCGCACCACGTTCTTCAACTACTTCCACACCAAGGAGGGCGTCGTGCTGGACCCCTCCCCCGCCGACCGGGAGCGTCTGGCAGTCCTGGTCGCCGAGCAGCCGGCCGCGCTGGCGGCGTGGGACGCCGTCTCCGCCGTGCTCCTCGGCCTCACCCGCGCAGGCCGGGACGAGGTGTCCCGACGGCGTCGGCTGCTCGGGGCGGACCCGGCCCTGGACCACCGGGCACAGGAGCTCGGCGAGGAGCTCGCCGGGGTCCTGCGCGACTGGCTGCGCGAACGGGACCCGACCGACCCCCTGGGTGCCGACCTGACCGTCGACCTCGCCCTCGCCGCCACCCGTACGGCCTGGGCCGCGTGGTCGGCCCGGCCCGACGACACCGCGGTGGCGGTCTACCTCGACCTGCTGGAGGAGTGCCTGCGCCGGGCGCGGCCGGCCGGGGCGTGAGGGCTCGGCGGGACGCTGCGACGGGACGCAGCGACGGGGCACCCCGGCCGGTGAGCCGGGGTGCCCCGTCGTCGTGCGTGCGTCCTGGTGGACGCAGGGGTCACTGACCCAGCTCGACCCCGCACTCGGTCGAGGCCTGCTCGGTGATCTCGGCCTGGGCGTCGGCGGAACCTGCGCTGTTGAGCCCCTGGACCTCGGTGGCCAGCTGCTGCAGCGACTGCGGGTCCACGCCCTGCGGGAGCTCGCCGCGGCTGAGGCCGTCGAGGTCGTCGAAGGTCAGCCCGGCCTTCTGCAGCGCGGTCTCCAGCTGGTTGAGCGGCGCCAGCACCTGCTGCCACGCCCCGGAGATCTCCTGCGGGGCCGAGTCGCCGAGCTCCTGCAGCGTGGTGATCGCCGCGTCGAACTGCGACAGGTCACCGGTCGCGAGGGCGGTGAACTGCTTGTTCGCCGACTCCAGCTGCTGGCAGTAGTCCGACGAGCCGCCGGCCTGCGCCGCCTCCTCCGACTCCGAGGGCGACTCCGACGGGGTCTCGGCCGACTCCGAGGCCGAGGCCGACTCCGAGGGGGCCGGCTCCTCGGACCCCTCGTCGCCCCCGCCGCAGCCGCTGAGCGCCAGGCTGAGCGCGAGCGCGCTGCCAACCATCATCATCTTCGTACGTCGCACGTCCGTCTCCTGTCTGGTGGGTTCTGCTGGTCGGGTGCCGGTCAACCGGGTCAGGACCCGCTGAGGTCCACGTCGCACTCGGAGGAGGCGTGCTCCTCGATCGCGTCGCTGGCCTGCTCGATCTCGTCGCCGCCGAGGGACTCGATCTCGGTACCGAGGTCCTGGAGGGCCTGCTCGTCGAGGCCCTCGGGCAGCTCGCCGGCCTGGATGTCGGCGAGGTCGCCGAACCCGATGCCGGCGTCCTCGAGCGCGCTCTCCAGGTCGTCGAAGGCGCCCAGGAAGACGTCCCAGTCCCCCGACACCTCGTCCGGGGCCTGCTCCCCGAGGTCGCGGAAGGTCGAGATGGCCTCCTCGATCTCGTCGGCACTGGGCTGCTCGCTGTCGAAGGCCGCGAACTGGTCCTCGGCCGAACGCAGGTCCTCGCAGTACGCGTCGGTGCCACCACCGCACCCGCCCACCAGGAAGCTCATGCTGAGGGCGGTCGTGGCCATCAGGATCCTGCTGCGTCGCATTCGTGACTCCCTCATGAGGTTCGCGCACCCGTCCGGGCACAGGCACCACCCTGCCCCATCCGGGTGGTCGGCGGCGGCGAACGGTGGGGTGTGTCCCGTCCGGGGCGGCGTCGGCGCTGGCGGGACCACCGGCGAAACCCCGGGGATGGTCCCCCACGGCGGTGTCCTCGCCTAGCCTCGGCGGCATGCGTCGTGCCGCCGTCCTGCTCCTGCTGCCCGTCCTCGCGGCCTGCGGCGGCCCGGCTGCCGACGATGAGCCCACCCCGGACCCGTCGTCCTCCCCGTCCTCCTCCCCGTCGACCTCCCCGTCCCCGGAGGCCGACGACGCGCCGGACGCACCCTCCACCGGAGCGGCCCCCGCGAGGACTCCCGCCTGTGCCGAGGTGCGGGCGGGGATCGACGCGTTCAACGAGGGCGACTACGACGAGACCGTCGCCCGCTTCGTCGAGGCGGTCCCGCTCGCCGAGGAGCAGCTCGACGGCTCCGACCGGGCCGACCAGCTGCTCGAGGCCGTGCGGTGGTACGCCGCGCTCCCGCCCGAGGACTACCCCGAGGCGGCGGTCTCGTCGGAGGAGTTCCAGCTCTACAAGGCGATCACGCTCACCCAGTGCGACCCGGTGCCCGACGGGGGCGGGCCGTCGACGCCTCCCCCGGTCGAGGCCTGAGGGGCGCCAGGGCCCCGGCGGGGCGGACCGCTCAGGCGTGCGCGACGCAGCGCGAGACGTGCGGGCGCGCCTCGAGCCGCTCGGCCGGGATCTCCTCGCCGCACACCTCGCAGGTGCCGTACGTCCCGTCGGCCACCCGGGCGCGGGCGTCGCGCACCGCCGTCAGCGAGCGCAGCAGCTGCTCCTGGGTGGAGACGGCCGACATCCGGTGCGCCGCGGCCGCGGTCCCCTCGCCGACCCGCTTGCCGAAGGGGATGCCCTCGGCCTCGGCGGGCCCGCCGACCAGGGCCGCCAGCTCGGCCTCGAGGTGCGCCTCGTGCTCGGCCAGGGTGCGGTCGGCGTCCGCGAGCCGGGTGGTGTCCATCTGCGCAGCCTAGGCCCGCCGCACCCCGGGCCGGGCCAGGTGCGGCTCAGGGCTGCACGAGGATCCGGACCGGGCTGCCCTCGCGCTCGTGCAGCCGCCGGATGCCCTCACCGACGTCCTCGAGGGAGACCACCCCGCTGATGGAGCGGCTGAGGTCGAGGCGGCCGGTCGAGACCAGCCGGGCCAGCACCCCGATGTCCTCGACGCGGTAGCCGAGGTGGCCGCGGACCTCCTTGCGGCTGAGGTTGAACCACATGCTCGGGCCCAGCGACCACTCCTCGCCGCTCATCCCGACGCCGACCAGGCGCCCGCGCGAGCCGAGGCTGGCCAGGGCCTGGTCGAAGGTGACCTTGAGGCCGACGGAGTCGAAGGCGACGTCGAGCATCTCCCCGCCGGTGACCTCGGCGATCTTCGCGGCGAGGTCGGGGTCGCGGGAGTCCAGGGCGAGGTCGGCGCCGAGCTCGAGGGCCCGGGCGCGCACGGTCTCGTCGAGGTCGACCGCGACGATCGGCGTGGCGCCGACCAGCCGGGCCAGCTGGACGACGTGGGTGCCCACGCCGCCGGCGCCCCACACGCCGACGGCCTCGCCGACGCGGACCTGCCCGGTGTGGACCACGGCGCCGTACGGCGTGGAGACGGCGTCGGCGAGGATCGCGGCCTGCTCCATCGACACGTTGTCAGGGATCCGGGTCAGCCCGCCGGCCTGGGCGACGGTGTACTCCGCCCACGCCCCGTCGTAGGCGAAGGCCATCAGCGCCAGCGCGGTGCAGCTGCTGGGGTCCGCGCGGCGGCACGACGGGCACTGCCCGCACGGGCGGCCGGCGGCCGGCACGACACGGTCCCCGACCGACCAGCCGGTGACGCCGGGACCGAGCTCGGCGATCGTGCCGGAGGCCTCGTGGCCCTGGGTGATCACCGGCGGTCCCATCGCGGGGAAGGTGCCGTCGAGCAGGCTGAGGTCGGAGTGGCAGATCCCGCAGAACGCCACCTTCATCAGCACCTCGCCCGGTCCCGGGGTCGGCACGGGGACGTCGGTGACCTCGAAGGTCAGGGTGCGGGTGTCGAGACGCTGGGCACGCATCGTGCGGGGCGCCTGCTCGGAGGAGGTGGGCATCAGGCGACCTTCTCGTCCTGCGCGCGGCGTACGGCCGACCGCGGCGTCGGCGCGAGCGTCTTGGCGAGGTTGGTGCGCAGCGTGGTGATCGAGTCCAGCACGTAGTTCTGCCGCACCCGCCACGGCCCGGAGTCGCCCTGGCGCGGGAAGGCGTCGATCGAGCGCTGCACGTAGCCGGCGGCCAGGTCGAGCAGCGGCCGCTCGGTGAGGTCGCGGTCCGGGCGCGGCTCGACCGCGGCGTAGTCGTGGCCGTCCATCCAGTTCAGGACCTTGCAGACCAGCTTGTGGGACAGGTCGGCGCGCAGGGTCCAGGAGGCGTTGGTGTAGCCGATGCAGACCGCGAAGTTCGGGACGCCGGTCATCATCGCCCCCTGCCAGACGAACTGCTCCGACAGCGGGACGGTCTCGCCGTCGACCTGCGGGCTGATCCCGCCGAAGGCCAGCAGCTGCAGGCCGGTCGCGGTGACCACGACGTCGGCCTCGAGCACCCGCCCCGAGCTGAGCCGGATCCCCTCGGGCACGAACGAGTCGATGGTGTCGGTGACGACCTCGGCATCGCCGGCCTTGATCGCCTTGAAGAGGTCGCCGCTGGGCACCGCGCACAGGCGCTGGTCCCAGGGGTCGTAGGTCGGCGTGAAGTGGTCGGCGACCATCTGCTCGTCACCGAGCAGCTTCATCGTCATCCCGAGCAGCAGCTTGCGCGCCTGCTGCGGGCGCTGCTGGCAGAACTGGTAGAACGCCGTGCCGAAGGCGATGTTCTTCGACCGCACCAGCGTGTGGGCCAGGCCCGCCGGCAGGTGGGCGCGCAGGAAGTCGGCCTTGGCGTCGCGGCTGGGCACGGCGCTGATCCAGGTGGGGCTGCGCTGGAGCATCGTGACGTGCTCGGCGCGGCCCTCGCCGCTGGTCATCGACGGCACCAGCGTCACCGCGGTGGCGCCGCTGCCGATCACGACGACCTTCTGGTCGCTGTAGTCCAGGTCGGCCGGCCAGAACTGCGGGTGGGCGACCGTCCCGGCGTACTCCTCGATCCCCGGGAAGTCGGGGGTGTAGGTGTCGTCGTAGTCGTAGTAGCCCGCGCAGGAGTAGAGGAAGTCGCAGGTCATCGTGGTGCGCTCGCCGCGGTGGTCCAGGGTCAGCGTCCAGCGCGCCTCGGCGGTGGAGAAGTCGGCGGAGACCACCTTGGTCGAGTACCGGATGTGCTCGTCGATGCCGAACTCGGCGGCGGTCTCCTGGATGTAGCGCAGGATCGAGGGGCCGTCGGCGATCGCCTTGGCCTCGCGCCAGGGCTTGAACTGGTAGCCGAGGGTGAACATGTCGGAGTCGGAGCGGACGCCGGGGTAGGTGAACAGGTCCCAGGTGCCGCCCATGGTCTCGCGGGACTCCAGGATCAGGTAGCCGCGGTCGGGGCACTCGGTCTGCAGGCGGTAGCCCGCGCCGATGCCGGACAGGCCGGCGCCGACCACGACGACGTCGACGTGGGCGGGCAGGGGGAGGTCGTCGGTGCTCATGGCTCCATCCTGCGCCGTCGGACACCGCCATTCTTGATCCTGCGCGACAAGTCGTTGATCCTGGACGACATGTCGGTCATCCGCTCCGCCGGGCTGCGCGGGTTCCGCGACGAGGTCACCGCGCTCGGGGGCGACGCGGAGGCGCTGGCCCGGCGGTCCGGGCTGGACCCGGCGGCGCTCGACACCGACGACCTGCTGGTGCCCGACCTGGCGCTGGCCGGGGTGCTCGAGCTGGCGGCTGCCGAGCTGGACCGGCCCGACCTCGGGCTGCGGATCGCCCGGCGCCAGGACCTCTCCCTGCTCGGCCCGCTGGCGCTGGCCATCGAGAACTCCCCCACCGTGGCCGACGCGCTGGCGTGCAGCACGCGCTACCTCTTCGTCCACGCCCCCGCGATGCGGATCACCTCGGTCCCCGACCCCGACGGCGTGCGGGGGGTCGAGGGGCTGCGCCTGGACGTGACCCCGGCCGGCATCGTCCCGCCGCGGCAGGGCACCGACCTGAGCCTGGCCTCCCTGCACCGCAACATCGGCACGCTGGTCGGGGGCACGTACGGCCTGCGCACCGTGGACCTGCCCTACGACCCCGTCGCACCGGCCGCGGCCTACGAGGAGTTCTTCGGCGCCCGGGTCCGCTTCGGCCGGCCGGCGGCGATGCTGCGGCTGCCCAGCAGCCTGGGCGCGCTGCCGCTCTCGGGGCGCGACGAGACGGTCCGCCGACTCGCCCTGGAGTTCCTGGACCGGCAGTCGCCGGCGCTCGACGACACCGTGGCGCCGCGGGTGCACGGCGCCGTCCGGGAGCTGCTCGGGACCGGGACGCCGGAGGTCGCCGCCGTCGCCCGCCTGCTCGGCCTGCACGCCCGCACCCTGCAGCGCCGCCTGGCCGCCGAGGGCACCACCTTCGCCGCCGTCCTGGACGCGGAGCGGCGCCGGGCGGCCGAGGGCTACCTCCTCGACACCGACCTGCCGCTCAGCCAGGTCGCCGGCCTGCTCGGCCTGGCCGAGCAGTCGGTGCTCACCCGGGCCTGCCGCCGGTGGTTCGGGCGGACGCCGCGGGAGGTGCGGCGGGTCGGCCGGTCCGGGCCGGGCGTGCCGGGCGTGCCGGGCGTGCCGGGCGTGCCGGGCGCGCTGGGCGCGCTGGGCGCGCTGTAACGCTGTGTTACTTCATCTGGTGCGGTGTCGTGACGATGCGCGAGATGGAGTAACACAGCGTTACAGCCGGCTCCGGCCGGCCGGCCGGTCACCCGGGCAGTGAAGCGGCCCGGGGCGCCGGACGGGGTATGGGGTGGGACGCCGCGAGGCGTACGCGCACCGCGCCCGCGGCGCAGCCGACCACCACGAGGCCGCCGAGCAGGGTGGTCGGCCCGACCTGCTCGCCCAGCAGCAGGGCGGCCCAGCCGAGGCTGACCACCGGCTGCGCGAGCTGGACCTGGCTGACGGAGGCCATCGGGCCGATGCCCAGGCCGCGGTACCACGCGACGAAGGCCAGGAACGTGCTGACGACCCCGAGGTAGCCGAAGGCCGCCCAGGCCGACGGGCCGGCCGACGGGAGCCCCTGGTCGACGAGGGAGACGGCCGTGAGCGTGGCCGTCAGCGGCACGCAGAGCACCAGCGCCCACGACACGGTCTGCCACGCACCGATCTCGCGGGCCAGCAGTCCGCCCTCGGCGTACCCCGTGGCCGCCGCGACCACGGCGCCGAGCAGCAGCAGGTCGGCCCACCCGACCCGGTCCGGGCCGGCGCCCTGCAGCCCCGCGAAGACCATCGCGGCCGCCGCGCCCGCGAGGGCGGCGACCCAGAAGACGGGCGGCAGACGCTCCCCGGTGCGCAGCACGGTGGCGACCGCCGTCGCCGCCGGCAGCACGGCGATCACGACGGCGCCGTGGGTGGCCGGCACGGAGGTCAGCGCGAAGGAGGTGAGCATCGGGAACCCCACGACGACCCCGCCGCCGACGACGGCCAGCCGGCCCCACTGGTGGCTGGTCGGCAGCCGCTGGCGGGTCAGTGCCAGGCACAGCCCGGCCAGGAGCGCGGCGACCACGGCCCGGCCGCACCCGACCAGCAGCGGCGGCAGGTCGGCGACGGCCAGTCGGGTCAGCGGCACCGTCAGCGAGAAGCCGACGACCCCGAGAAGACCCCAGGCCGGGCCGACGAGCCGTGGGGGAAGCGGTGAAGCCCGTCTGATAGTAGCGCTATCATGCTTGTTCATGGATGACGATAGCAGCGGACGGATCGCGGCGGCGCTGCGGGAGTGGATCGGCACGGCCGCCCCGGGGTCGCGGCTGCCGTCGACGCGGGCCCTGGTCGCCGAGCACGGCGCCAGCCCGGTCACCGTGCAGCGGGCGCTGCGGACGCTGTCGACGCAGGGACTCGTGGAGACCCGTCCGGGCGCGGGCACGTTCGTGCGCGCCGCACGCCCGGTGCGCACCGCCGACCTCGGCTGGCAGACCGCGGCCCTGCGCCCGCCCCCGGCCCGCTCCCCCGGTGTGCCCGCGGCGCTGCGCACGACGTCGGACGACGTGATCGCCCTGCACTCCGGCTACCCCGACCCCGCCCTGCTGCCGGAGCGGCTGGTGCGCGCCGCCCTCGGCCGGGCCGCCCGGTCCGACGCGGCGCTGGTCCGGCCGCCGAGCGAGGGCCTGCCGGGGCTGCGCGCCTGGTTCGCCTCGGAGCTGGCCACCACCACCCCGGTGGACGTGACGCCGCCCGCCGCGCACGAGGTGGTCGTCCTGCCCGGCAGCCAGAGCGGCCTGAGCTCGGTCTTCCGCGCCCTGGTGGCCCCGGGAGAGGCGCTGCTGGTGGAGTCCCCCACCTACTGGGGCGCCCTGCGCGCCGCCGAGCAGGCCGGGGTGCGGGTGGTGGCGGTACCCAGCGGGCACGACGGGCCGGACCCGGCCCGGCTCGACCGCGCCTTCGCCGAGACCGGGGCACGGGCCTGCTACGTGCAGCCGCACTACGCCAACCCCACCGGGGCGCAGTGGACCCCGGCCCGCGGGGCCGAGGTGCTCGCGGTCGCCCGGGCGCACGACGCCTTCCTGGTGGAGGACGACTGGGCGCACGACCTCGGCATCACCACCACCCCGCTGCCGCTGGCGTCGCTCGACGACACGGGCCACGTGGTCTACCTGCGCTCGCTGACCAAGAGCGTGTCCCCCTCGCTGCGGGTCGCCGCACTGGTGGCCCGGGGGCCCGTACGAGAGCGGGTCCTCGCCGACCGGGCCGCGGAGTCGCTCTACGTCAGCGGTCTGCTGCAGGCCGCCGCCCTCGACGTGGTGACCCAGCCCGGGTGGCGCACCCACCTGCGACGCCTGCGCGAGCAGCTCCACGGCCGGCGGGACCTGCTGGCCGGCGCGCTGCGCGAGCACGTGCCGGACGGCGTGCTCGAGCAGGTCCCTGCAGGCGGGCTCAACCTGTGGCTACGCCTGCCGGCCGGCACGGACGTACCGGACCTGGTGCAGCGCTGCAGCCGCGCCGGTCTGGCCGTCGCCGACGGCGCCGACTGGTTCCCCGCCGAGCCGCCCGCGCCGTACCTCCGGCTGGGTTTCGCCGGCCCCCGCCCGGCGGACTTCGCCGAGGGCGCGCGCATCCTCGGCCGGGAGCTCGCAGCGGCGGCCCCCGGTCGGTGACACCGGCTCAGACGAGCCCGCTCGGATCGGAGGGCACGTCCACCGCGTGCTGCTGCAGGAGCTCGAGCGGCACCAGCCGCAGCACGGCCTCGTTGGTGGAGGCGAGCACCACCGGGGCCGCCACGCCGTCGCGGTGGGCCCGCGCCCAGTTGAGGGCCGTGACGCACCAGCGGTCCCCCGGTACGAGGCCGGGGAACGAGTACGCCGGCATCGGCCGAGACAGGTCGTTGCCGATGCTGCGCTGGTGGTCCAGGAACTCCGCGGTGGCGACCGCGCAGATCGTGTGGCTGCCCTGGTCCTGCTCGCCGGTGCGGCAGCACCCGTCGCGGAAGAACCCGGTCATCGGGTCGGTGCCGCAGGGCTCCAGCTCGCCGCCGAGGACGTTGCGCTCGCTCACCGCACCATCCTCCCACCTGCCGGGATCTGGACGGTCCGCCCGGCTGGAGGGGGCACGGCGAGCACCGGGGCCGGGCGGCGCTGCGAGGGGTGGGGCAGGCTGGGGCGCATGACCGACGAACGCCCTGGTGACCGCCTCGCTGCCCGGCTGGAGGCCCTGGGCCTCGCCGACGCCCTGGCGGAGTCCGGTCTGCCGACCGTGGCCCGGGACGACCAGGGCCGTGCGGGATGGACCGACCCGCTCACCGGCCGGGCGCTGAGCGACGACGAGATCGAACGGCTCGACGCGCTGCTCCGCCAGCAGGGCTCCCAGCCGGAGCACGCCGTCCCCGTCGGCCTGGTCCAGGTCGCCCGCCGGGCAAGGGTGCGGGAGGAGCTGTTGGCGGGCCGCTGGCACGACTACCCCTCGCTCGCAGAGGTCCGCGGGACGAGCGTGGACGCGACCCGGTTCGCGGTGCACAAGGCCGCGTCGACCCACCGGCTCCTGCTGGTGAACGCCGGGGAGCAGGTCCTCATCCCCGCCTTCCAGCTCACGGCGGACGGAGAGGTGAGGGCCGACCTCGCCCCGGTGCTCGAGCCGCTGCTGGCCGCCGGGATGGACCCGTGGCGGGTGTGGGCGTGGCTGACCGGCCCGGCGGCGCTGCTCGGCGGCGCGGTGCCGGAGCGGGCCGTGTCCGACCCAGAGGAGGCCGGCCTGGTCCTGCACGCGGCAGTACGACTCGCCGAGCGTTCGCGGCACACCGACGCCTGACCTCCGGGGTGTCTCGAGACCCGGTGACGAGCGACCCTGGGCGCGGCGTAGCGGTTTCGGACGGGTACGGGGTCGGTCGAACCCGGGTGGTCGAGGAGCGAGCGCAGCGAGCGTCTCGAGACCAACCTCCGCAGGTCGATGGGTGATCCCCGTGCACCTGGTGGGTGCAGATCACCCATCGACCGAGCTGGGTCGGCTTATGTCCGTCGGTGGAAGGTGACCTCGTTGTCGGCGTGGACGGTCATGTCGTAGGTGGGGTCGTGGGCGCGGGCGTGGTGGTGCGGACACAGCAGCCGCCCGTCCTTGAGGTCGGTCTTGCCACCCTTGGAGACCCAGGTGTCGTGATGGAAATGGCACAGGTAGGCGGGCCAGTCACAGCCTCTGGCGGTGCACGTCGTGTCACGCAGCGCGATCGCGATCCGTTGCGGGGTGGAGAACAACCGCTTGCCGTCGCCGAGGTCGAGGATCTCCCCGTCGCCGCCGAGGACGACCGGGATGATCTCGGCCTCGCACGCCAGACGCCGGACCTGCGCGACCGTCATCTCCCCACCGGTGTCCAGGGTGGCGGTCCCGAGGCCGTCCTGGAGATCCTTGAGGAACGTCGCGACCACGACCGTCGCGGACGTTCCCCCGACCTTCGGTGCGCTCGTGCGGGGGTAGTTCTCGATGAGCTCGCAGAACGCCTCACCCAGCTTCTGCGCCGACGGGCGGCCCTTGACCCACTCCCGCTTCCCACCCTCGGGGTCGTCGCTGGCGGAGGTGCAGTTGACGTGGCCAGGGGCAGCGAACCCGTGGAGGAGCTTCTGCAGCATCTGCCCTTGGACTTCGGGGATCGTGAACCGCCCGTGCGCGGTGCCGTGCCCGTCGAACGACAGCGTGAACCTGCGCTTCTGCGCGGCCTTCGCCTCAGCGGCTTCGAGCCTCTTGCGGTCGATCTCCTCACCGACCTGCGGTGCGATCAGGGTCAGGATGTGCGCGCCGAGCTGCTTGAGCTCGGTGGGAGCGAACTCGACGGCGTAGGCGACCAGTGCCTCCTCGGCCTGGACCAGGAGGGCTGCGTCGAGGTCGTCGGGGAGGTCCTCCAACGCGTTCACCACGACCCGGACCTGATCGGGGTTCATGACACCGTCGGCCAGCGCGTCCCGCACACGGTGCCACCGGGACTCCAGGGCGGTGGCCAGCTTCACCTGGGCGGCGGTGACGTTCTTCGGCGAGCGGGTGGCGTTGGCGGCCCAGACACCGGTGGAGGTGCAGCCGGTGTCGGCGCCGACCTGGACCTCCTCGGCGTGGGCCAGGACGGCGTACTCGTAGGCCGCGAGGCGCGACTTCAGCTCGGACAGGGCCACGATCGTCTGCCGGGTGGTGGCGGCGTCCAACGCGAACAGCGGCCGCTCCGCCAACGCCGTCACGCTCGCCGACAGGGCGCGGACACCGGCCGGCACGGGGTGTGCGGTGGTGGTGTCGTTGTCGGTGGCCATGGATCAATCCAAGCACTCGCCACCGACAGTTCTGGGGTGTTTCAACAGGTCAGAGGCAGTTTTGCACACCCAGTACGGCCACATTCGATCAAAGGTTCGTTAACAGGCTTGCAGTGATGGTCTCGAGAGGCGCTCACTACACTCGCTCCCGCACCGCGAGGCGGGGAGCTCACCCCCTCGGCCCGCGCCCCCACCGATCACTACGATCCAAGGCGTGCCTGAAGCCGATCGCAGTGACGCCGTGCTGACGACGTACGAGCGGGCCCCCCAGCTGCCGGGCATCCTGCTGGGTCGCCTCGGGGTCTTCCACGGCGCGGTGACGCTCGGCAGCTCGCTGCTCGTCGCCCACCGGGAGGACGTCTCTTGGGACGGCACGCACCTGACGTACGCCGGCTCCCGCTATGCGGTGGGTGACACGTTCTCCGCCGGCGGGGGCCAGACGACCGTGGGTCGCCTCAAGCAGGTCGCCACCCCGCCGGGGTGGCCGGACAACGCCGGGGCCGTCGTCGTACGACGCCCCGACGGCGCGTCCTAGCGACCCCGGCGCGAGCCGTTCAGCGGCCGAGGCGGGTGCGCAGCTGCTGCGACGGGCGCTGCTGCTCGCCCTGCTGGGCACCCATCACGACGAGCACGCCGGTGATCGCGGGGATGGCCCACTGCACGGCCTGCAGCTGGCGCTGGGCCGCGGCGAGGCCGGCGGAGGCCTGGTCGGACGGCTCGGTGGCACCCTTGCCGCCCTGGTCGCTCTCCTTCTGCACCTTCGCGCCGAGCACGCCGCTGTAGGCGGTGAGACCGGCCGCGGTGACGGTGAGGGCGAGCTTGATCGCGGTGTTGGCGGCGGCCTCGTCCTGCTGGCGCACGCGGCGTCGGTTGGCGAGGATGAGACCGGCGCCGCCGACGGCGTGCGCGCCGATCGCGGCGGCGTTGACCGGGGCCCAGCGCTTCCAGCCCTCGGCCGACAGGCTGAGACGCTCGCGCGGGTCCTGGGCCTGGGCCGCGGCACCGTTGAGGCCGACCGCACCCATCAGGGAGCCGCCGAACCAGCCGGCGAGGCCGAGGTCGTGGAGGCTGCGGACGGTGGTGTTGCGCTGGGACATGGTTTTCCTCCTGGAGGCGATGAGATCAGGCGCGGCCTGCACTCGTTCTCTGGGCGAGCACGTGCGGCGCGGTGCGCTCGACGCTAGGTGCGGGTGGGGGGAGGATCGTCACCACCCGCACCTCCTGCCCCCGCTCCCCCCTCCCCACCCCTGGAGACGACATGGATTCCTCTGCCACCACGACGTTCGAGATCGCTGCCCGTCCGGAGGCGGTGGCCGCGGGCGTCCACCAGGTCGTCGCCGAGAACAAGCACCGCCCCGGCGACCAGACCCCCGACGGCCGCACCATCTCCTTCGTCACCCGCAAGACGATGCTGAGCTGGGAGCTCGACGCCCGCGTCCGCGTCACGCCGACCGCAGCCGGCTCGCGGGTAGAGCTGACGGTGGACACCCTCCCGGGGCGTCGCAAGGCACTCCTGGACGGCAAGAAGAACGCCCGCTCGGCCGAGAAGCTCGCCGAGCAGATCCGTTCCGCCACCGCCTGAGCGGTGCCGGCTCGGCACGCGCTCAGGCGAGGTGGATCAGCGCGGCGCCGCCCAGCGCGACCAGCCAGCTCGCCAGGCTGCCGATCAGGAAGTACTCCGAGACGTCGCTCGGGCCGTCCGCCTCCGGTCCGCGCTGCGCTCGCTGCAGCTCGGGGAAGCGCAGCAGGCCCTTCGCGGCGACCACGATCGCAGCGGCGGTCAGCTCGCCGAGCGCACCGAGACCCACGATCAGGATCCGCTCCATGGGGCCCAGCACCCGCCCGCCCTTGAGCCGCTTTTCGTTCGTGGTGGCCGGCACGCCGACCGCGTCGAGCAGCAGGCGTACGACGATGTTGGCGGTGACCAGCTGTGCCAGCACCACGCCCGTGGCCACGACGAGGTCGGCGGCCGGCCAGCGGGCCGCGACGGTGCGGCTCAGGACGTCGGGCCAGGTCAGCGTCGTGGTGACGGCCTGGACGCCGAGCAGGGCCGTCAGCCCGCCGACGGCGAGGGCGGCGAAGGCCACCGCACGGCCCACGTCGCGCTGCTGCGGGGTACGGCGGGGGTCGAGGGCGAGCGTGGAGGAGACCAACCAGGTCGCGACGAGGCCGCCGAGCACGGCGAGCAGCAGGGCCCCGGGCCCCACTCCGGGGTCCAGCCGCAGCAGTCCGACGAGCAGCACCGTGGTCGCCACCCCGAGGCAGGCGAGGAGCCGACGCGGGGTCACGACGTCCTGGGAGGCCCGCAGCAGGTCGCTCGCGCCGATGGCCGCCAGCCAGAGACCGACCAGGACCAGGCTCACCCGCGGTCCCCCTCGCTCTCGATGTCGCCCTCGCCGGCGGCGAAGCTGAGATGAGCCTCGCGCAGGGCACCGACACCCCGCGCGAACTGCTGGCTCACCGCGGACCGGCTGATGCCCTCGGCCGCGGCGATCTCGACCTGGCTCGCGCCGGTGACGGCGGCGGCGAGCAGCCGCTGTCCCCGGGGGCCGAGCCGGTCCACCAGGGCGTCCCTGGTCAGCAGGAAGGCGTTGACGCGCCCCTGGTCGGGGCCGACGTACCAGGTGCGCTGGGCCGCGCGACGCGGCCGTCCGAGCACGTCGAGGGCGTCGCGGGCCGTCCACCACCCGGGGCCGTCCTGCAGCAGCGGACGGCGCCGGCCGTGCACGGCGACCTCCCCGTGGCCGAGCCCGCACCGCACGTCGTACGCCGGCAGCAGCGCGAGCCGGACCAGCAACGAGGCGAGCACGGCGTCGGAGACCGAGGTGAAGGCGCCCTGGAGCTCGTCGCCGACCGTGGGTTCGAGTGGCTGCTCGGGCCGCAGCGCGGCCGTGACCTGGTCGAGCACGGTCGCGAGGTGGTCCTGGAACGCGGCGCGGTCCTCGATCGACCGGGAGTCCACGACATCGCCGATCAGGGTGTGCAGGACGACCATCTGTTCAGCATATGCCTGAACTGTCGCGAAGTTAAGGCAGATCCTCGGGGCGGAACCCGGGGCGGGACACCGGGGGCGACGCGGCGCCGGCGAGGGCTGGGCTGACGCCGCGTGGTCACCGCGAGGGGGGATCTCGGCGACGTCCTCACCCTAGACCCGGTGTCCAGCCTCAGACCGCTGCCAGCACCAGCCCCACGACGACCCCGGTCAGCGCGCACGCCCCGAGGGTCCGCAGCACCGACCAGCCCCGCCAGAAGATCAGCGCGAACCCCAGACCGGTGATGGCCACCGCAGGCCACTGGACCGAGTCCAGGACCGGGAGCTCGAGGTCGAGCGGGCCGGCCCCGACGCGGTCGGTCTCGGCGAAGAGGGTGTGCAGCGCGAAGTAGACGCCGAGGTTGGCGATGACGCCGACCACGGCGGCGGTGATGCCGGTGAGCGCGGTCGCGAGCGACCGGTTGCCGCGGAGACGCTCGACGTAGGGCGCCCCCAGCAGGATGAACAGGAAGCACGGCACGAACGTCACCCAGGTCACCAGCAGCGACGCCAGGACCGCCGCCACCCACGGGTCGAGTTCCCCCGGCGCCCGGTAGGCGCCGACGAACGCGACGAACTGCACCACCATGATCAGCGGCCCCGGGGTGGTCTCGGCCAGGGCCAGGCCGCGGACCATCTCGCCCGGGGCCAGCCAGCCGTACACCTCGACGGCCTGCTGGGCGACGTAGGCCAGGACCGCGTACGCACCGCCGAACGTCACCACCGCCGCACCGGAGAAGAACAGGCCCTGGTCGACGTAGATGCTGGACCGCCCGAAGACGAGCCCGGCCAGGACGACCGGCGCGGCCCAGAGCGTGAGCCCGACGGCGAGGACCACCGTCGCGCGGCGTCCCGACGGCCGCTCGGTGTGGAGGGCGTCGTCGCTGATGAGTGGCGCCGGGCCGTCGTCCGCGACCGCCCCCGACGGCCGGCCGACACCCGGGAGCACCCGCCCGAGGAGCCATCCGACGAGCGCCGCCGCGGCCACGACGGCGGGGAAGGGCACCGA
This sequence comes from Nocardioides aquaticus, assembly GCF_018459925.1. Classification (NCBI taxonomy): domain Bacteria; kingdom Bacillati; phylum Actinomycetota; class Actinomycetes; order Propionibacteriales; family Nocardioidaceae; genus Nocardioides; species Nocardioides aquaticus. The sequence continues at coordinate 2,297,513 of NZ_CP075371.1, read as the reverse complement.
GAACAGGGTCAGGGCCAGGAACGCGGCGACCGCCAGGGCCACCAGCGCCGGGTGGGTCAGGCCCTTCCGGGCGACCCGGACCACGGCCTGGGCGACGATCGCGATCACCGCCGGCGCCAGTCCCAGGAACAGCGACTCCACCACGGTGGTGTCACCGAAGGCGACGTAGATCCCCGACAGCACCAGCAGCGAGACGACCCCGGGGAGGATGAACAGGATCCCGGCGACCAGGGCGCCCCGGACGCCGTTGAGCAACCACCCGACGTACGTCGCCAGCTGCTGCGCCTCCGGGCCCGGCAGCAGGGTGCAGTAGGACAGCGCGAAGAGGAACCGCTGCTGGCCGATCCACCGCTTCTCCTCGACCAGGGTGCGCTGCATCACCGCGATCTGGCCGGCGGGGCCGCCGAAGGTCTGCAGGGAGATGGCGAACCACGCCCGGGCGGCCTCGCGGAGCGGGACCACGTCGCGGACGGGGGGCGGCGGGGACGACGGGGCCACGGGTGGATCGTCCGCGAGCCCGGGGCCGTGGTCAACCGGGCCGTCCGTCCGACCTCGGCTCGAGGCGCCGCGAGCGTCATCTCGCGGCGCCGCGAGCGTCATCTCGCGGCGCCGCGAGCGTCATCTCGAGGCGCCGCAAGTGTCATCTCGGCGGGTCGGTCTGCCCGGTACGTCGCGACCTTCGGCCCTGCCCCCCGGACCGTCCGGCGGGTGAGGTGGGAAGCACCGGGCGCCACGCCCGTCACCGAGCAGAGGAGCGCGCATGAGCACCACCCCGGCCCCCACCCCGGCCCCCACCGCGGCCTCCACCCCGGCACCCCCGCCCGCGGGGCGCTGAGCGAGATGACGACGGAGCAGTGCTGGGAGCACCTGGCGCGCGGCACCGTGGGCCGGATGGCCTACGTCGACCGCGACGGCCCGGTGATCGTGCCGCTGAACTACCGCGTCGCGGAGGGCCGGATCTGGGTCCGCACCGCCTCCTACGACCAGCTGGCCATCCACCTGCCCCACCAGCAGGCCGCCTTCGAGGTCGACCACGTCGACGAGCACGCGCACACCGGCTGGAGCGTGCTGGTGCGCGGGCACGCCGAGCACGTCGTGGCCGGGCCCGGCGAGACGCCGGGCGACTGGCCCGACCCCGCGCCGTGGCCCGAGGGCCTGCGCTGGATGACGTTCGCGCTGTTCCCCACCACCGTCACCGGGCGGGTCCTGCACCAGGCCGACGTCTCCCCCGCCACCGGCCAGGGCCGGCCCGGCAGCATCCAGCGGCACCCGGCGACACCCGCGGGACCCGCGTCCCGGTGAGCGACGTCCTCCTGGACGACGGCACGGTGGCCGTGGTCCGCCCGGTACGTCCGGACGACCGCGAGGCGCTGGGGCGGCTGCACGACGGCGTCTCGGACGGCAGCTTCCGGTTCCGGTTCTTCGCCCTCGGGCGCCGCCTGGGCCAGGAGTACGTCGCGCACCTCTTCTCCGACACCCCGCCCGCGATCGCCCTCGTCGCGCTGGTCCGGGGCCGGGTCGTCGCGCTGGCCACCGCCGAGCGGATCGACCCCGCCACCGCGGAGGTCGCGTTCCTGGTCGCCGACGACCACCGCGGCCACGGGCTCGGCGCGCTCCTGCTGGAGCACCTCGCCGCGGCCGGCCGGGACCTCGGCGTGCGCCGCTTCACCGCCGACGTGCTCGCCGAGAACGGGGCGATGACCCAGGTCTTCCGCGCGGCCGGCTTCACCGTCGAGCGGGTGACCGAGCAGGGCGTGGTCGAGGTGCGGATGTCGACCGCCGCGTCGGCGGCCGCCGTCGCGGCGGCGGACCGGCGCGAGATCACCTCGGAGGTCCGGTCCCTCTCGGCCCTCTCCCGGCCCGCCGGGGTGGCCGTCGTCGGGGCGCGCCGCGACGGCGTCGGCATCGGCGCCGCGGTCCTCGGGTCGGTCGTCCGGGGCGGCTTCACCGGGTCGCTCGTCGCGGTGCACCCCACCGCCGCCGAGGTCGCCGGCGTCCCGGCGGTCGCGCGCGTGGCCGACGCACCCGGGCCCGTCGACCTCGTCGTCGTGGCGGTGCCGACCCCGGCCGTCGCCGCGGTGCTGCTCGACGCCGCGGCCGCCGGGGCCCGCGCGGTCGTGGTCGTCTCCTCCGGCTTCGCCGAGACCGGCCCCGCCGGGGCCGAGCAGCAGCGCGAGCTGGTCCGGCTGGCCCGCTCCCACAGCATCCGGCTGGTGGGGCCGAACTGCCTCGGGGTGGTGGCCAACGACCCCGCCGTCCGGCTCAACGCCACCTTCACCGACCTGGTGCCCCCGGTCGGCGGGCTCGCCGTCGCCTCGCAGTCGGGCGGCGTGGGCGTGGCGCTGCTCGACGTCGCCCGACGCACCGGCCTGGGCGTGCGGAGCTTCGTCTCCCTCGGCAACAAGGCCGACGTGTCCGGCAACGACCTGCTCTGCGCGTGGATGGACGACCCGGAGGTCACGGCGGCGGCGCTGTACCTCGAGTCCTTCGGCAACGCCCCCAAGCTGGCCCGCCTGGCGCGCCGCTTCTCCGAGACCAAGCCGCTCCTGCTCGTCTCCGGCGGGCGCTCCGCCGGCGGTCGGCGCGCGGGCGCCTCCCACACCGCTGCCACCGCCACGTCCTCGACCGCGGTGGACGCCCTCGCCGGTCACGCCGGCGTGGTCGTGTGCCGCTCCGTGGAGGAGGTGGCGGCGACGGCGCTGGTGCTGACCGAGCAGCCGTACCCGGCGGGCCCGCGGGTCGCCGTCGTCACCAACGCCGGCGGCGCCGGGGTGCTGGCCGCCGACGCGGCCGACGGGGCCGGTCTGGTCGTCGCCCCGTTCACCGACGACCTCCGGGGCCGGCTCGACGCCGTCGCCCCGGGCCTGGCCGGCGCGACCAACCCGGTCGACCTCGGGGCCGGCGCCGAGCCCGGTCTGCTGGCCGCCGTGGTGGAGCAGGTGCTGGCCTCGGACGAGGTGGACGCCCTGCTGGTCGTCCTCGTCGAGACCCTCGTCGCCGACCCCGGCCCGCTGGCCGCGGCCCTCGCGGACGCCCGGGCCACGCGTCCGGGCGTGCCGGTCCTGCTGGTCACGATCGGGACCGGTGGCGACGTCCCCCGCGTCCCGGGCGTCACGTCGCTGGGCGGGGTCCCCGAGGCGGTCGACGCGCTGGCCCGGGCGAGCCGGTACGCCGGGTGGCTGGCGGTCCCCCGAACCGACCCCGCGCCGCCCGACGAGTCGCGGGCGACCGTGGCGCGTGGCCTGGCCGGGCACGGGGCCGGGTGGCTCGACCTGGAGGCGACCCGACGGCTGCTCGCGCCGTACGGCCTGGACCCCGAGGGCGTGCCTGCCAGCGGTCCCGCCGGCGCGGTGGCGGCCGCCGTCCTGGCCGGCTTCCCCGTCGCGCTGAAGGTCGGCGACCCCCGCGTGGTGCACAAGTCGGACCGCGGCCTGGTGCGGACCGGGCTGACCTCGCCGACGGAGGTGTCCGCGGCCGCCGCGGCGTTCGGCAGCGAGCTGGGCGTGCCTGCCGACACCGTCGACGTGGTGGTGCAGCCGATGGCCCGGGGCGTCGAGCTGGCCCTCGGCATGGTCCGCGACCCCACCTTCGGCCCGCTCGTGATGGTCGCCGCGGGCGGCACCACCACCGACCTGCTGGACGACCGGGTGTTCCTGCTGCCCCCGCTCGACCCGGGCGCCGTCGCGCGGGCGATCCGGTCGCTGCGGGCCTGGCCCCTGCTGGACGGCTACCGCGGCGCGCCCCGGGCCGACGTGACCGCCCTCGAGCGGGCCGTGACCGCCCTCGGGGCGCTGGCCTCGGAGGTGCCGGAGGTCGCCGAGCTCGACCTCAACCCCGTCCTGGTCGACGTGGACGGGGTGCACCTGGTCGACGTGAAGCTGCGCCTCGACGGCGCCACCACGCCCGACCCGGGTGTCCCCCGTCGACTGCGGCAGACCTCGTGAGGGCAGCCGCCCGGGCGGTCCCGACCGGCCCCGTCGACAGGGTCGCCGTGCCCTGTCCCGCGTGTGCCGGCAGACCGCAGGCTGGTGCCATGAGCAGACGGGGAGACGCGTGGCGGGCCGCAGCCTAGGGGCCCGCCCGGCCCTGGAACAGCTCGACGCGGACACCTGCCGGGCGCTCCTGGGGTCACGGTCCTTCGGCCGGATCTGCCTCGTCGTCGACGACCGGGTGGTCGTGGTGGTGACGACCTACCTGCTGCAGGACACACAGCTGCGGTTCCGGGCGGCCGCCTTCGGGCCCGCGGCCCGCCGTGCCAGCGAGCGCCCGGTGACCTTCCAGGTCGACGACGCGCAGGGCGGCGAGCCCCCCACCTGGTCGGTCACCGTCGCCGGCGTCCCGCAGCGGGTGCAGGAGGCGGCCGTCCTGGCCTCGCTGTGGTCGGCACCCCGTACGCAGCCGTGGGAGGCCGGCCTCACCTCCCAGTGGCTGACCCTGGGCACCGACGACGTCCAGGGCCGTCGGGTCCACCGCGCGGCCTGACCGGCCTGACCGGCCCGCCCGTGCGACCCGTGCGACCTCAGCCCTCGAGGCTCCAGTCCCGGATCGCCGGGAGGTCCTCGAAGTGCTCGCGCACGTACGCGTGGTGCTCGGCCAGCCGCTCGTGGCACCAGTCCACGACGGCCTGCGCGCCGGGCGGCGTCGTACGGGCCCGCTCGATCGCCTCGATGACGAGGTGGAAGCGCGAGATCCGGTTCAGCACCGTCATGTCGAACGGGGTGGTCGTGGTGCCCTGCTCGATGAACCCCCGGACGTGGAAGCGCCCCGGGGCGGGACGGCCGTGGACCAGCTGGTGGACCGCGCCCGGGAACCCGTGGAAGGCGAAGACCACGTCGACGGTGTCGGTGAAGAGCTCGCGGAAGTGGGTCTCGGCCAGGGCGTGCGGGTGGTCGGGGCTCAGCGACATCAGGTCGACGACGTTGACCACCCGGGTGCGCAGCCGCGGCAGCCGTTCCCGCAGGATCTGCGCCGCCGCGACGGTCTCCAGGGTCGGGGTGTCCCCCGCGCAGGCCAGGACGACGTCGGGCTCCTCAGGACCGGGGTCGTGCCCGGCCCAGGCCCAGGTCCCCGCGCCGGCGGCGCAGTGCGCGGCCGCGGCGTCGAGGTCGAGCCACTGCAGCTGCGGCTGCTTGTCGATGACCACCAGGTTCACGTACGAGCGCGAGCCCAGGCAGTGCTCGGCGACCGCGAGCAGGCAGTTGGCGTCCGGCGGGAGGTAGATCCGGGTGACCGAGCCGCGGTGGGTCAGCACGACCTGCAGCAGGCCGGGGCCCTGGTGGGAGAAGCCGTTGTGATCGTTGCGCCAGGCGGTCGAGGTGAGCAGCAGGTTGAGGCTCGGCACCGGTGCCCGCCAGGGCAGCGCCGCGGCCTCCTCGAGCCACTTCATGTGCTGGACGGTCTGGGAGGCGCTGACCATCGCGAAGGCCTCGTAGGTCGCGAACAGGCCGTGCCGGCCGGTGAGGGTGTAGCCCTCCAGCCAGCCGTGGCAGCTGTGCTCGGAGAGCACCTCCATCACCCGCCCGGCGTGGGCGAGGTGGTCGTCCTCGGGCTCGACCCGTTCGGCGAAGGCACGGTCGGAGACGTCCAGGACGTCGCCCAGCCGGTTGCTGGTGGTCTCGTCGGGGCAGAAGAGCCGGAAGCTGGTCGGGTTGTCGACGTAGACGTCGCGCAGCATCCGCCCCAGCCGGCGGGTCGACTCCTGCCGGACCACGCCGGGGGCCGGGACGTCGACGGCGTACGCCCTCAGGTCCCGCAGCGCCAGCGCCCGGGTGGTGGCGCCGCCGTTGGCGGCCGGCGCGGCGCTCAGCCGCAGGTCCCCGACGGGGTCCTGGAGCGTCGTGGTGGGGCGTCCGGCGGCGTCGAAGAGCTCCTCGGGCCGGTACGACCGCAGCCACCGCTCCAGCATCGCGAGGTGCGCGGGGTCCTCGCGCACCCGGGACAGGGGCACCTGGTGGGAGCGGAACGTGCCCTCGACCAGGACGCCGTCGACCTCGTGCGGGCCGGTCCAGCCCTTCGGGGACCGGAGCACGATCATCGGCCACCGCGGCCGGGTCCCGTCCCACTCCCCGGTCCGCGCGGCCTGCTGGATGTCGCGGATCCGCTGCCAGGCGGTGGCCAGCGCCGCGGCGAACCGGTGGTGCATGCCGGGCAGGTCGGAGCCCTCGACCTCGAGGACCTCGTAGCCGTGCCCGCTCAGCAGGGCGCGCACCTCGGCGGGGTCCTTGCGGCCCAGCACGGTGGGGCCGCTGATCTTGGCCCCGTTGAGGTGCAGCACCGGCAGCACGGCCCCGTCACGGACCGGGTCGAGGAAGGAGATCCCCTTCCACGACCCCTCGAGGGGGCCGGTCTCGGCCTCGCCGTCCCCCACGACGGCGACGGCCAGCAGGCCGGGGTCGTCCATCACGGCCCCGAAGGCGTGCAGCAGCACGTAGCCGAGCTCGCCGCCCTCGTGGATCGACCCCGGGGTGGTCACCGAGACGTGGCTCGGGATCCCGCCGGGCGTGGAGAACTGTCGGACCAGGCGTCGCAGCCCGGCGGCGTCACGGGTCAGGTCGGGGTACGTCTCGCTCCACGTCCCCTCCAGCCAGGACGCGGCGACGAGCGCGGGACCGCCGTGGCCGGGCCCGGCCAGGTAGACCGCGCGCTGACCGGTCTCCCGGACCAGGCGTGAGGCGTGGGCGTAGACCAGGGCCAGCCCCGGGCTGGTGCCCCAGTGCCCGAGGAGGCGGGGCTTGATGTGCGCGGCCAGCAGCGGCTCGCGCAGCAGCGCGTTCTCCTGGAGGTAGATCTGGGCGACCGTCAGGTACATCGCCGCGCGCCACCACGCGTCGACCACCTCGGCGTCACGCCCGGTCAGGTCGGGGAGCCGCGGGGGCTCGGGCAGGACCGCGCGGTCCGGGTCGAGGGCCGTCGTCATGCCTCCCAGCGTGCGGCCGGGGCAGTCGGTCGCGCAGGGGGACGACGGCCCGGCAGGGCGGGACCTAGGACCACCGGCGGTGACCGATCGGCCGTGGTGGTCGGGTCCTCCGCCGGACCACGGTGGCCCCATGACCACCCTCACCGCCCCTCACGTCCTGTCCGGCAGCAGCGCACCGCCGCCGGGCACCGTCGTCGTCGGGATCGACGGCTCGGTCCAGTCCGACCGGGCCCTGGACTGGGCGGTGCTGCAGGCGCGGCTCGAGCACCGCGCCCTGACCGTCGTGCACGCGGCGCACCTCAGCGCGGCGGGCGAGACCTTGTGGATGGGGACCCCCGGCACGGACCTGCGCGCCGTGGTGGACGACCTGCGCGCGACCGGCCGCTCCCTGCTGGCCGCGGCCGAGGCCCGCGCCGTGCGGGCCGACCCGTCGCTGGTGGTCCGGTCCGTCCTCAGCACGCACGACCCCCGCCACGCCCTCACCGCGCTGTCCGGGGACGCCGACCTCACGGTCGTGGGCTCGCGGGGCCGCGGTCCGGTCGTCAGCCTCCTGCTCGGATCCGTCAGCGTCGCGGTCAGCCGCCTCGCCACCGGCACCGTCGTGGTGGTGCGGGGCGAGGAGCGCACCCGTCGCCCCCGGTGCGTCGTGGTCGACGTCGACGGGACCGCGGACTCCGAGGCCGCGGTCGAGGTGGCCTACCGGATCGCGGCGCAGCGGCACCTTCCCCTGACCGCCCTGCACGTCGTCGACGACGACCGTTTCCGCCGGACCGGGGTGCACCTGGTCCGCGACGACGACGTCGCAGACCACCGGGAGCTGTTGTCGGAGTCCGTCGCCGGCATGCGCGAGCGGTACCCCGAGGTGAAGGACGAGCTGGTCCTCGAGCGGGGCGTGCGTGACCAGCAGCTGATCGCTGCCTCGCACCGCGCCTCCCTCCTGGTCGTCGCGGCGCGACGCCGGGGTCCGGTGGACGACCTCGTGCACGACTCGGTCGTCACGAGGGTGGTCGAGCACGCGCACTGCAGCGTCGCGGTGGTCGCGGCCGGGTCGCCCCCCGGCTGAGGCGGCCCGGGCTGCGGGGGGTGTGACGCTCAGCCGCCCGCCGCGGCGCCCAGCGGCACGGTCCAGGTCAGCCGGGTGCCGCCGGCGTCCGGCGCGCCCACCACGAGGGACCCGCCACGGCGCTCGGCGCGGATCCGCAGGTTGTCCAGCCCGCTGCGGCGCGTGCCGGCGCCGAGGCCGACCCCGTCGTCGCGGACCCGCACCACCAGGGAGGACGGGTCGGCCTCGACCGCGACCGCGACGTTCCGCGCCCGGGCGTGCCGGCCGGCGTTGCTGAGGCCCTCGCGCACGACGGCCTCGACGTCCTCGTGCATCGGCGGGTCGACGAGCAGGTCGAGCGGCCCACGGAAGGTGACCGCGGGCGGCTCGCTCAGCAGGTGCCCGGTGGCCGCGACGACCGCGAGCACCTTGGTCCGCAGCCCGGCGTCCTCGGCGCCGGTGTCGTGCAGGCCGAAGATCGTGGTCCGCACCTGACGGATGGTGGCGTCGAGCTCGTCGACCTGGGCCCCGAGGCGGTCCGGCAGCGGCCCCTCGGGCAGCGCGGAGCGGACGCTCTGGATCCCCAGGCCGGCCGCGTAGAGCCGTTGCACGACGTGGTCGTGCAGGTCGCGGGCGATCCGGTCCCGCTCGTCCACCTGGTCCAGACGGACCCGGGCGACCCGGGCGTCGGCCCGGTCCAGCGCCAGGGCGGCGTGGTCGGCGAGGGACGCGGCGACGTCCAGGTCGAGCTCGGTGAACCGGGGCTGTCCCCGGTCGCGGAGCACCAGGATGCTGCCCCGCATCCCGACCTCCGAGGTCAGCGGGAGGGCCATCGCCGGCCCGCACTCCGCGACCGGGAGGTAGCGCGGGGCGGGCTCGCCCTGCTCGTCGAGCAGCTCGTCGAGCAGCTCGTCCACCAGCTGGGGCCGACGCGTGCTCAGGCAGCGCCGCACGAGGCCGTCGCCCACCGGGAGGCGCCGGCCCAGCACCCGGGAGCCCGACGCCCCGCTGACCCGGTCCGCGCGGACGTCGTCGAAGGGATCGACGCTGCCGTGGGTCAGCACGACCTCCACCAGCGCGGCACCGGCGAGCTCACGGACCCGGTCGGCGACCAGCTGCAGGGCGTCGGCCTCGGAGGCGCTCAGCAGCTCCTGGGTGATTTCCGTGGTCACCGCGGTCCACCGCTCGCGGCGCTGGCTCTCACCGAAGAGCCGGGCGTGGTCGATCGCGATGCCGGCCGTGGTGGCCAGCGCCTCGACCAGCACCTGGTCGTCCTGGTTGAACGCCCCCGGCTCGGTGTCGGCCAGGTAGAGGTGGCCGTACACCTCGTCGCGCACCTGGAGCGGGACCCCGAGGAAGCTGACGAGGGCCGGGTGGCCCGCGGGCACGCCGACCGAGCGGGGGTCGTCGGTGATGGAGCCGAGGCGCACCGGACGGGGGTCCTCGGACGGCGGGGCCAGCAGCCCGCGCCCGACCGGCAGGTCGCCGATCGCCGCCACGGTGGCCTCGTCCATCCCGGTGTGCACGAACTGCTCCAGCATGCCGTCGGTGCCGAGCACCCCGATCGCGGCGTACGGCGCCCCGACCAGGTCGACGGCGGCCTCCACGATCTGGCGCAGCGTACGCGGGAGGTCGAGGTACTCGACGGCGAGCCGGTTGGCCTGGATCAGCCGTCGCAGCTGCGCGGGGGTGGTCGTGCGCAGCTCGGACACCCCGGGGTGGTCTCCGGTCGGTTCACGCATCGGCACGGCGCGCTCCTGGTGTCTCGGTGGACGCTGTCCGAGGCCGTCGGAACGCGGGCACCACCCACCGTACGCACGTCGGTGCCCCTGCCGCAGGTCCCGACCGGCGGAGGCGTCGGGCTCTGCCCGGGTCCCACCCGCTGCCGCAGGCTCGGGCCATGGACCTCGACCTGGCACCGCGCACGTCGTCGCGCCCGCACGCCCGCGCGGTGGTGGACGAGGTCGAGCGCCTCGGCACCGACGGACGCGACGGGCTGGGCGAGGCCGAGGCGGCGACCCGCCTGGCGGACCACGGGCCCAACGTCCTGCCGGAGGCCACCGGCGACCCGGCGTGGCGCCGGGCCCTGGGCCAGCTCGCCGACCCCCTGATCTACGTGCTGCTGGCCGCGGCCGCCACCACCCTGGTGCTCGGCGAGTACGTCGACGCCTCGGTCATCGCGGCGGTGGTCCTGGTCAACGCGACCGTCGGGTTCATCCAGGAGACCCGGGCCCTCGCGGCGCTGGAGGGCCTGCGCTCCCTCGCGCTCGCCGAGGCCAGGGTGGTGCGCGACGGCCGGCTGCGCACCGTCGGCTCGGCCGACCTCGTGCCTGGCGACCTCGTCGCCCTCCAGCCCGGGGACAAGGTGCCCGCGGACCTGCGGCTGGTCGGCGCCGACGACGTGCGGGTCGACGAGTCGGCGCTGACCGGGGAGTCGGACCCGGTCGCCAAGCGTGACGCGGTCCTGCCCGCGGAGACCCGGGTCGCCGACCGGTGCACCATGTTCCACGCCGGGACCCTGGTCCGCACCGGGTCGGCCCAGGGCCTGGTGGTGGCCACCGGCGAGGACACCGAGCTCGGAGCCATCCACCGGATGGTGAGCGGGGCCGAGCTCCTGGCGACCCCGCTGACCCGCAAGCTGGCCCGCTTCAGCTCCCTGCTGACCGTCGTCATCGTCGCCCTGGCCGCGGTCACCTTCGCCGTCGGGCTCCTGCGCGGACAAGACGCCGCGTCGATGTTCACCGCTGCCGTCGCCCTGGCGGTCGGAGCCATCCCCGAGGCGCTGCCCGCCGCGGTCACGGTGGTGCTGGCCATCGGCGTCACCCGCCTGGTCCACCGCCACGCCGTCGTCCGGCGCCTCCCCGCGGTCGAGACGCTCGGCGGCACCACCGTGATCTGCACCGACAAGACCGGCACGCTGACCACCAACCAGATGACGGTGCGCGCGGTGTGGACCCCGGACGGCAGCTACGACGTCTCCGGCGCCGGGTACGACCCGGACGGGCAGGTGACCAGGGACGGGGCGGTGGCCGACACCGCGCGGGACGCGGCACTGCGCTGGAGCCTGACGGCCGGGTCGTGGTGCAACGATGCGGGGCTCGACCACGACGGCAGCCAGTGGCTGCTGACCGGCGACCCCACGGAGGGCGCGATGAAGGTGGCCGCGCTCAAGACCGACGTCGCCGGCGTACCCGGCAGAGGGCTCGCGCGGACCGCGACCATCCCCTTCGACGCGCGGCGTCCCTTCATGGCCACGCTGCACCAGGCGGACGACCGCACCGGTGTGGTGCTGGTGAAGGGGGCGGTGGAACAGGTCGCTGCCCTGTGCGACCTGCAGATGCGTGCCGACGGGACCACGGAGCCGCTCGACCACGCCGCGCTGTCGCAGGCGGTGGACGACCTGGCCGCGCGGGGCCTGCGGGTGCTCGCCACGGCGGTCGACGTCGACGGCTCCGCGGTCGACTTCACCCCCGCCGACCTGCACCGCACGGACCTGGTGCTGACCGGCCTGCAGGCCATGCTCGACCCGCCCCGGCCGGCCGCCGCGGCCGCGATCGCCGCCTGCCTGGCGGCCGGGATCGAGGTCAGGATGATCACCGGCGACCACGCGGCCACCGCGGCGGCGGTCGCCGCGGAGCTGCACCTCGACCCCCGCACCGACCGCCCGGTCGTCCTGACCGGCGCCGAGCTGGCCTCGCTCGACGACGAGGCGTACGGCGCCGCCATCACCTCGACCCGGGTCTTCGCGCGGGTCGCCCCGGAGGAGAAGCTGCGGCTGGTCACGGCGCTGCAGGCCCAGGGGCACGTCGTCGCGATGACCGGCGACGGCGTCAACGACGCTCCGGCGCTGCGGCGCGCCGACATCGGCATCGCGATGGGCCTCGGCGGCACCGAGGTGGCCAAGGACGCCGCCGACATGGTCCTGCTGGACGACGACTTCGCGACGATCGAGGCCGCGGTCGAGGAGGGCCGGGGCGTCTTCGACAACCTGGTGAAGTTCATCCTCTGGACGCTGCCGACCAACATGGGCGAGGGCCTGGTGATCCTGGTGGCCGTGCTCCTCGGCACCGCGCTGCCGATCCTGCCGACGCAGATCCTGTGGATCAACATGACCACCGCGGTCCTGCTCGGCCTGACGCTGGCCTTCGAGCCGCGGGAGCCCGGGGTGATGCTGCGCCCGCCACGGGCGCCGGACCGGCCGCTGCTCACCGGTCCCCTGGTCTGGCGCACCGTGCTGGTGGCGGGGCTCCTGGTGGCGGCGTCGTCCTGGGTCTTCGACGCCGCGCTCGCCGCCGGCAGCGGCCTGGCCGAGGCGCGCACGGCGGCGGTGAGCGTCTTCGTGCTGGTCGAGATCGCCTACCTGGTCAGCTGCCGGTCCCAGACCCGGGCCACCTGGCGGCTCGGCCTGCTGTCCAACCCGTGGGTGGTCGGCGGGATCGTCGTGCAGCTACTCGCCCAGGCCGCGTTCACCTACCTGCCGGTGATGAACACCGTCTTCGGCACGGCGCCGCTGGACCTCGCCTCCTGGGCCCGCGTGCTGACCGCGGCCGCCGTGGTCACGGCCGTGATCGCCGCGGACAAGGCCCGCGCCGTACGCCGTCGCGCGCGCACGCCCACCGGCTGAGGGGCTCAGCGCACCTGCGTGCCGGCCGTCCCGGCCACCACCGCGGCGGCGTCGTCCAGCGAGCCGATCGCGGCCCGTCCGCCGGTGCCCGTGACGAACCCCGCCGCCGCAGCGACCTTGGGGCCCATCGACCCGGCGGGGAAGTCGTCGAGCACGAGGTCCGCGGCGCGCACCTCCCCGAGAGCTCGCTGGCCGGGAGTGCCCCAGCCGGCCATCACCGCGGGCACGTCGGTGAGCAGCACCAGCGCGTCGGCGCCGAGCCGGGTGGCGACCAGGGCGGCCACGAAGTCCTTGTCGACGACGGCGTCGACCCCGGTGAGACCGTGGACCCCCTCGACGACCGGGACCCCGCCGCCCCCGGCCAGCACCACCGTCGTCCCGTGCTCGAGCAGCAGCCGGGCGGTGTCGACCTCGAGCACGTCGGTCGGCAGCGGGGAGGCCACGACGCGGCGCCAGCCGGCACCGTCTGGACGGACCGTCCAGCCCTCGCGTGCGGCCAGCTCGTGCGCCCGCGCCTCGTCGTAGACGCTCCCGACGAACTTGGTGGGGTCGGCGAAGGCCGGGTCGTCGGCGGCCACCAGGGTCTGCGTCACCAGCGTCACGACCGGGGTGGTCAGGCCCGCGTTGACCAGGCCCTGCTGCAACCAGTAGCCGATCAGTCCCTGGGTCTCCGCCACGAGCTCGCTGAAAGGGTAGGGCCGCGACAGGGCGGCGTCGGCGGCCGTCTCGAGGGCCAGCATCCCGACCTGGGGCCCGTTGCCGTGCACCAGCACCACCTCGTGCTCCGCGGCGACCCGGGCCAGGGCGGGGGCCGCCCGGGACACCCGGGCGACCTGGGCGACGGCGTCGGGGACCTCGCCCCGCGGCAGCAGGGCGTTGCCCCCGAGCGCGACCACCACCCTCATCCCGCGGGCCGGGCGGTGGCGGGGCGGAGGTCGGTGAGCGCTGTCATCCCCTCACGCTCGCACGCGAGCGACCCACGGCGCTGGGGACCAAAGACCCTGTCCACCCCGCCGTCCGGGTGCGAACGTCGAGCGGTGCGTCGGACGACGTCACGTGCTGCTGGGAGGCCACCATCGAGGACCAGAAGATCCGTGTCTACCTGCTCGACGACCACGAGGTCGTACGGCAGGGCCTGCGAGCCCTGCTCGAGGGCGCCGGCGACATCGAGGTTGTCGGTGAGTCCGGGTCGGCGGTGGACGCCACCCACCGGATCCCCGCGCTGCGGCCCGACGTCGCCGTGCTGGACGGTCGGCTGCCGGACGGTTCCGGCGTGGCGGTGTGCCGCGACGTCCGCTCCGTCGACCCCACGATCAAGGCCCTGATCCTCACGTCCTACGACGACGACGCGGCGCTCTTCGCTGCGATCATGGCCGGCGCCGCAGGCTACGTGCTCAAGGAGACCAAGGGCGGTGACCTCGTCGCCGCGGTGCGGGAGGTCGCGGCCGGTCGGTCGCTGATCGACCCCGCGCTCACCGCCAAGGTGCTGGAGCGCGTGCGCCATCCGGCGCAGACCGCGACCGAGCTGCGCGACCTGACCGACCAGGAGCTGCGCCTGCTGGCCCTGATCGCGGAGGGCCTGACGAACCGGCAGATCGGCGAGCGGATGTTCCTGGCCGAGAAGACGGTCAAGAACTACGTCTCCAGCATCCTGTCCAAGCTCGGTCTCGAGCGGCGCACCCAGGCCGCGGTCCTCGCCACGCGCCTGCTCTGAGGCCCTCGCGTCGGAGCGCCTACGCTGCCGGCGTGGGAGAGGTCTTCGCGGGGCGCTTCGAGCTGCTCGAACCGATCGCCGAGGGCGGCATGGGCTCGGTGTGGGTGGTGCGCGACCGCAAGGACGACCGTCTCTACGCCGGCAAGGTCCTCCGGCACTCCGACGCCGCCTCCCTGATGCGGTTCATGCGCGAGCAGGCGACCCGCATCGACCACCCCCACGTGGTCACCCCGATGGCCTGGGCCGGTGAGGACCACCGCGTGGTGTTCACCATGCCCCTGGTGCGCGGCGGCTCCGTCGCCACCCTGCTGGGCGACCACGGGCCGCTGCCGGCGTCGTACGTCGTGGCGGTGCTGCTCCAGGCAGCCGATGCGCTCACCGCGGTGCACGCGGCAGGGGTGGTGCACCGCGACCTCAAGCCCGCGAACCTGCTGCTCGAACCCACCGGGAGCGGGCCACCGCACGTCCGGCTCACCGACTTCGGGATCGCCGTCGCGCTCGACGACGCGCGACTGACGCGCGGCTCCCAGGTGATCGGGAGCCCCGGCTACATGGCACCCGAGCAACGCGCCGGAGCCGACCCCGACCCCCGCCAGGACCTCTTCGCCCTCGCCACGTGCGGGCTGGAGATGCTCACCGGGGTCCGACCCCCCGGCGCGTCCCGGGCGGCCCGCGCGCTGGTGGCGGCCGACCCGGCCCACGGGCCCCTGGTGGCCCTGCTGCTGGCGACGGCCGACGCCGACCCGGGCCGCCGGCCCGCGTCCGCCGCGGAGCTGGCCGCCCGCCTGCGGTCGACCCCCCTGGCCGCCGACCCGGACGAGGAGGCCCCGCACGTGTTCGACCAGATCGAGGCTCCGACGGCCGAGCCGACCGGTGCCGACCCGCGGCGGTGGGCCGGCCTGCTCCTGGTGCTCGTCGGCCTGCTCGCGGCCGCCGGCGCCGTCTGGCTACTGCTGGGGGCGTGAGCGCCGCAGCAGCAGCACCCCGAGACCGACGGCCGCGACCGCGACCAGGCCGAGGCCGCCGGCGATGAGGAGCCGTACCGGGTCGTCGGAGTCCTCGGCGGCGGTCCCCTGCGCGTCCTCCGGGGCGTTCCCTGTGCTCTCCTGGGCGCTCTCCTGGGAGCCCTCCGCTGCCGGGGGCGACTGCCCCTCGTCCGGGGCGTCGGGATCCTCGGTCTCGTCGGGCCCGGTCCCGCCGGTCACCAGCGACGCTCCTCCGGCGTACTCCGGGACACCGTCCTCCTCGCCGACCACGGCGACCTCGAGCCGGTAGGGAAGCTCCAGGCCGGCCAGGCCCTCGTCATCGCCGACGGCGTACTCGATGTAGTGGAACCCCGCCAGGTCGAAGGCGTTCTGGTCCTCCCGGTTGCGGTAGCGGACCTCGCCGGTGCCGGTCGAGAGCTCGTTGCTCACGCTGCTGGCAGCGAACCCGGTGGTCGTGCCGCCCAGGGTGTCCGACGTCCGCCGCAGCGGGTTGTGCACCGCGACCGAGGCGAAGGGGCCGAGCACCCTCGTCGACGCCTCCTCGATCGCCCCCGTCGCCGCGGGCGTCACCACGCGAGCGGTGAGCGTCTGCCCCCAGGAGACCGGCACCTTGAAGACCTGGGTCTCCCCGGCGACCGTCGAGCTGGTGTAGGCGCCGGGCGCGACCTCGGTCGCAGTGCCGAAGGATGAGCCGCCCTGCACGGGCTCGGGACTGTCGTCGACGGGGTCCACGGTGATCTCGGGGGCGCGGCCCACGCTGGGTGGCAGCTCCGCCAGGTCGCCGACCGGCGGCTCCTCGACCACCTGCAGCCCGTAGGCGGCGGTCTGACCAGCACTGAGCGTGCCGCGTGAGACCGCGATCCGGAGCGGGCCGTCCACGCACTCCTCGTTGATCGGCTCCGAAGAGCTGTCCACCGTGACGCCGGTGCTGACCAGCTCGCTGCTGACCAGCTGCTTGGCGGCGAAGCCCGACCAGCAGGCCAGGCCCTCGGCCGAGCTGACGTCGACGTCGAGCGAGTCGCGCACCTCGGTGCCGAGGCTCACCGCCGATACGTGCACGGACGAGCCCGGGATGGTCCGTTCGTAGCGGAACCAACGGCTCTCCTCCTCGCCGGCTCCCTCGGCGGCGACCTCGTCGGTCCACAGGCCGGCGGTGATCGTCGTGGGGTCGAGCTCGGTGCCGCCCTCGACCGGGGTGCCGTCGACCTCGAACGGGCGGACAGCGCGGGTCGCCACGGTCTGGAGCTGCTCGACGATGTCCTCGGCGGAGTCGGCGTCGTAGTACTCCCCGTTGCCCTCCCGCGCGATGCATGACAACTGGTCCCGCGCCCGCGCGTCCACACCCAGGCCCACGACGTCGACCCGCAGGTCGATCCCGGCCTCGGCGAGGTCGGCGGCCACCTCGCACGGATCGGGCTCGCACGTGGCCACGCCGTCCGAGACCAGCACGATCGAGCGCGTGCCCCCGTCGCCGAGGTCCCCGGCCGCCTCGGTCAGAGCGTGGGCGATCGGCGTCTCACCGAACGGCCGGTAGGCCGCGATGGCCGCGCGGAGCTCGTCCCGGTTGTCGGCGCCGGGCGGCACGACCAGCTGGGAGTCGGTGCAGGCGCCGGGCTGGTCCCGGGAGAACACCTCGGAGCCGAACACGCGCAGACCGACGTCCGCGGTCCCTGGCAGGTCGTCGACCACCCGACCGAGGGCCTCCTTGGCGGCCTCGATCTTGCTCTGCCCGCCGGCCGCGGGCTCCTCCATGGACCCGGAGGAGTCCAGGACCAGGAGCACCCGCCCGTACTCGCCGGCCGTGGACCCGTCCCGCTCCCCCGTCGCGCCCGCGGCCGGCAGCGGCCCGAACGCGGTCAGGGGTGCCACCACGAGCGCGGCGGCGACGCCACGGGTCAGGACTCGGGCCAGGACTCGGGCCAGGACTCGGGCCAGGACTCGGGCCAGGACTCGGGCCAGGACTGGGGCCGGGGAACGCATGACGGTCATCGTCGTCCTTCGCATCGGGTCGGTGGTGCCGGGGTGTGCACCAGGACCTTGACCTTCGCATTCGCAAATGTCAAGGATGCGTTTGCAAATCAGACGGGGACGACTAGAGTCGCGCAGTACCGACGCCGAGGAGGTCGAGCGTGGACCTGACCGACAACGTGGCGCGACAGCGGGAGCTCTACGGCGCCACGATCGGCGAGTGCCTGCGCCGGATCACCGGGACCCTGGGCCTCTCGCAGGCCGCGGTGGCACGGACCACGGGGATCTCCGCGCCGATGCTCTCCCAGCTGGCCAGCGGTCACCGGATCAAGATCGGCAACCCGCACGCGGCCGCGCGTTTCTTCTCGCTGCTGCAGCTGGTCGACGAGGTCGGGACCGGTCTGGCGCACGAGCAGGTGGCCACGCGGGTGGCCGAGATCTCCCGGGAGGAGACCATGCCGTTGACCGGCTCCCGCGAGGTCACAGCCACCACGGCGCCCACCGACGTGGCGGCCGCGGTGAGCGGGGTGCTGCGCGCGGTCGCGTCGGGCCGCGAGCTGGCGGCTGCCGCGGCGGTCCTCGAGGAGGAGCACCCCGGGATCGCCGAGGTCCTGCGTGCGTACGGCACCGGCTCGGCCGCCGATGCGCACCGACACCACGCCTCGATCGCCCACCTGGCCTGAGAGGTCCGCTCCGCCCGTGGCACCGGGTGCCACGGGGTCGGGGTGTCCGCGAGCGTCACCTCGAGGCGCCGCAAGCGTCATCTCGGCGTCAGGCGTGAGCGGTCAGCGCCTCGGCTCGGTCGGCGGGACGACCACCACGGGGCTCGGCGCGTGACGCAGGAGCGCCCTCGTCGACGACCCGAACGACCTCCCGGGGGTGTGCGCCAGGCCGGAGTGCCGCCCGACCACGGTCAGGCTGCTCGACGCCGCGTACGCGACCAGGCGTTCCGCGGCGCGTCCCACGCTGGTCTCGACGCGCACGTCGAGGCCGCTCGGCCGGTCCGTGAGGCCCTCGACCCAGGACTCGAGGTCGGCGGTGCGGCGTGCCTCGTGGGTCGCGAGCTGGTCGTCGGACCAGGCCAGCTCGGGCGGGGGGTCCCAGCTGCAGAGCACCCGTAGCGCGACCCCGTGCCGGGCGGCGTACGCCGCGGCGAACCCGACCGTGGCCTCGGCGCGCTCGACCCGGTGACGACGCAGGTGCCGACCGGTCACGCCGTCGGTGGGGGTACGCAGGTCGCCCGGGTGCAGGTCGACGCCGACCGTGACCGGGTCCGTGGTGTCGCGGGCCCCGGGCGGCGGCCAGTCGTCGGGGACCACGGCCACCGGCACCGGGCAGCGCCCGACCACGGCCATCGAGGTGCTGCCCTCGACCCAGCGGCGCACGGCGCCGAGCCGGCGCTGGCCGATCACCAGGATCCCCGCGTCGGGGCAGGCCTCGAGCAGCACCTCCCACGCGTGGCCGGTGGCCCTCTCGGTCGTGACACCGGTGGTCGCCGACCTCGCCTCCGGGTCGGGCAGTGCCTCGACGAGGGCCTCGAGAGCCGGGCCGGCGGAGTCCCAGGCCGGTTCCGGGTAGGGCGTGGCCAGGCGGCCGAAGGCCGGGCTCAGCGGCTCGGACGGTGCGCAGGCCGTGAGGAGGTGCAGCGGGCGACCGGAGGCGCGTGCCTCGGCGACCGCCCAGGCCAGGGCCCCGAGGGGACGGCTGGTGGCCTCGTCGGCCCGCGTCCGCGGGTCCTGGCCGGTGTCGATGCCGACCAGCACGCCACCGAGCGGGGTGCGGGTGGGGCGGGTTCCTGGCAGTCCGGCGACCTGCACGGATCTGCGCCGGGGCCTGCTGGTGGTGGTCATGGTGCCTCCTCGGGGGTCGTGCTCCGTCATGACCAGGCTCGTTGCCACTGCCCTCCGACGCAGGGGCCGAAGGTCCGTTCACGTCCTGCCGACGGTCCGCAGCCGCTTGTGCACGGCGTCGACCAGGGGCAGGACGAGCACGGCCAGCAGGCAGAACAGCCACCCGGTCGCCGGCGGCCACGCCCCGCCCAGCGCCTCGGCCACCCACGGGACGCCCAGGAAGACCGCCAGCAGCACGGCCTCGACGAGCACCGCGCCGGCAACCCAGGGGTTGCCGCGGGGGTCGAGACGCCACACCGGGCGGGACTCGCTGCGGCAGACGAAGGCGTTGACCATCTGCCCGACGGCGATCACGGCGAAGGCCGACCCGGAGGCGAGGACGAGCAGGGACGCCGGGGCGTCCGCGCCGTAGCTCCAGCCGCCCTGGAGCAGCACGGTGAAGAACGCGGCCATGGACAGCACCGCCTCGGTCGGCCCGAGGACCAGCAGCGCACGGCGCAGCAGCGGAGCGTCGACGACGTCGGTGGACCGGCGGGGACCCTGCATGGCCCGGTCGTCGGCCGGCTCGGCGCCCAGCGCGAGCGCCGGGAGCATGTCGGTGCCGATGTCGAGCGCGAGCACCTGGAGCACCCCGATCGCGAGCGGGATCTCGCTGCCGGTCACGGCCCACAGGACGAACGGCACGAGCTCGGCGACGTTGTCGGTCAGGTGGAAGGTCAGGAACCGCCGGATGTTGAGGAAGGTGCCACGCCCCAGCCGGACCGCCTTCGGGATGGTCGCGAAGCTGTCGTCGAGGAGCACCAGGTCCGCGGCCTCCCGGGCGACGTCGCTGCCGGCCCGGCCCATCGCGATCCCGACGTCGGCCTCGCGCAGGGCCGCGACGTCGTTGACGCCGTCCCCGGTCATCGCCACCACGTGACCGTGCTCGCGCAGGGCACGGGCGATGCGGAGCTTGTCGGCCGGCGACACGCGGGCCACCACCGCGCCGTCGTCACGGTCCAGGAGGTCGGCAACGTCGGCGTCGGCCTCGGGCAGGTCGGAGCCCTCGACCACGACCCCGCCCGGTCCGAGCAGGCCGACCTCGGTGGCGATGGCGGCCCCGGTCAGGGCGCTGTCGCCGGTGACCATGGCCAGGCGGATCCCGGCGCGCCGGCACAGCGCGACCGCGGCCGGCACCTCGTCCCGCGGCGGGTCGCGCAACCCGACGAGCGCCAGCAGCTCGAGCCGCGCGGCCGCGGTCGCGAGCAGCTCGTCCTCGGTGCGCACCGACGGTCCGCCGAGGACGCGGCACACGGCGATCACCCGCCGCCCGCGCCCCGACATCCGCACCAGCTCCGCCCGGGCCTCGGGCAGGGAGCCGCCGCACCGCTCGAGGAGCCGCTCCGGCGCGCCCATCAGGTAGCCGACCCCGTCCAGCGCGGCAGCGCTGGACAGGCTGGCCGAGGTGAAGGGCAGGCGGGCCGAGGGCGCCGAGGACCCCGCCTCGGGGAGCCCGAGCCGGGAGGCGAACGAGTCCAGCGCGGCGTCCATCGGATCACCGTCGGCGACCCAGGCCCCCTCCCGCAGCACCGCCCGCCCGGTCGCGCACCCGCGCGCACCGACGGCCGCAGCACCGGCGAGGTGGAGTGCCCCGGGTGCGCCGGTCGCCGTGCCGTCGGGCTCGTACCCCGTCCCGAGCACCGCGACCGGTCCGGCGGTGGTCCAGGCCTCCACCACCGACATCTCGTTGCGGGTCAGGGTCCCGGTCTTGTCGGTGCAGATGAAGGTGGTCGCCCCGAGGGTCTCGACCGCCTCGAGGCGACGGACGAGCGCGTGGTCACGCGCCATGCTCTGCGCGGCCCGCGCGAGGGAGAGCGTGACGGTCGGCAGCAGGCCCTCGGGCACGAGGGCGACCATGACCCCGATGCCGAGGAGCAGCGACGAGGTCACCCCGAGGCCGAGCAGCAGCGAGGTCCCGGCCAGCAGAACACCGACCGAGACCGCCAGCACGGCGACGACCAGCACCAGCCGGTGCAGCTGCTTCGCGAGAGGGCTGGGCGGGCGGTGGGCCTGCTCGGTCAGTGCTGCGATCCCGGCCAGCCGGGTCCGGGACCCGGTCGCCTCCACCACGCCCACGGCGTCGCCCTGGACCACGAACGTCCCGGCCGCGACCTCGTCCCCGACGACGTGCACGACCGGCAGGCTCTCCCCTGTCAGCATCGACTCGTCGACGCTGACCTCGTGCGACTCGACGAGGCGTACGTCGGCACCCACGCGGTCCCCTGCGGCGAGCAGCACAACGTCCTCGCGGACCAGGTCCACCACCGGCACCACGGCCAGCGCGCCGTCGCGACGCACCCGCGTCGAGGCCGGCATCATCGCCACCAGCTGCTCGGCCGCGCGGTCGGCCTTGTGCTCCTGGGCGAAGGCGAAGACGCCGTTCAGCAGCACGATCACGACGATCGCCACCGCCAGCTCCCCCATCCCCGCGAGCAGGGCGAGCAGCGCCGCCACCCAGAGCATCCCGGCGAAGAAGTGCGTCATCTCGGCCAGGAGCAGGCGCCAGGCAGGGGTCGGCGGGGGGCGGGGCACGGCGTTCGGCCCGTCCTGGGCCCGCCGCGCCCCGACCTCCGCGGTGGTCAGGCCCGACGCCGGCGTGACCGCTGCCGGGGTGGCCGTCATCGGGTGCTCAAGGGTGGCTCACCGGGTCGTCACCGCGAGGTGCCGGCCCCAGCTGCGAGCCCGCGACAGCTCGCCCTCGACGAGCGGTCCGCGTACGTCGTCGACGAAGAAGCTGGTGACCTCGCCGACGTCGAGGCCCCGCTTGCGCAGGATCCTGGCGGTGCTCTTCGCGGCGGACCCTGGGAGGTGACGGACCGTGGTGGCCCTGGTGTCGAAGACCGCGACCGCACCGGGGACCTCGGGCGCGACGCCGGCCGACGACGACGTGGGGTCCAGCGCGTCCAGCCAGTCCCGCACACCGGTGGTCGCGCCGACGGCCTCCGCGCCCTTCGTCACCGCCTCGGCCCGGGTGGCGGGCCGGCTGAGGGTGAAGGTGTGGGTCGGGGCTCCCAGGACCAGGAGGTCCGGCGCGAGCTCGTGGTCGCCGGCGTCGCCCACCCGGCACCGGGTCACCTCGACGCCCTGGTCCCGCAGGCCCTCGCAGATGGCGTCGGCGACCTGCTCGGTGTTGCCGAACATCGACTCGAAGACCACGGACGCCCTCACGCCCTCCACTCCCCCACCGGCGGGCCGCTGGCCAGGCCGTCGGAGCCGCCGAGGGTCGCCACCATCACGGCCTTGATCGTGTGGAGGCGGTTCTCGGCCTGGTCGAAGACGATCGAGGCGCTCGACTCGAACACCTCGTCGGTGACCTCGAGCGAGCTCAGGCCGGTCTGCTGGAAGAGCTCCTCGCCGACCTCGGTGCCCCGGTCGTGGAAGGCCGGCAGGCAGTGCATGAACTTGGTCTCCGGGTTCCCGGTCGAGGCCATCAGCGCGGCGTCGACCTGGTACGGCCTCAGCAGCGCGATCCGCTCGGCCCACGTCTCGACGGGCTCGCCCATCGACACCCACACGTCGGTGTGGACGAAGTCGACGCCGGCCACCCCGGCCCGGACGTCGTCGGTGAAGGTCAGCCGGGCGCCCGTGGTCACGGCCACCGCGCGCGCCGCAGCGACGATCTCCGGAGGTGTCTGGAGCGAGGACGGGGCGACCATCCGCACGTCCATGCCGAGCAGGGCGCCGGAGAGCAGCAGCGAGTTCGCGGTGTTGTCCGCCGCGTCGCCGACGAAGGCGAAGGACACGTGGGCGTCGGGCTTGTCGACGTGCTCGCGCATGGTCAGGGCGTCGCAGAGCGACTGGGTGGGGTGCCAGCGGTCGGTGAGGCCGTTCCACACCGGCACCCCGGCGTGGGCGGCCAGCGACTCGGCGGTGGCGTGGCTGAACCCGCGGAACTCGATCGCGTCGTACATCCGGCCCAGGACGCGGGCGGTGTCGGCGGTGGACTCCTTGTGCCCCATGTGCGAGCCGGTCGGGTCGAGGTAGGTCACGTGGCCGCCCTGGTCGTGCGTGGCGACCTCGAAGGCGCACCGGGTGCGGGTGGAGGCCTTCTCGAAGATCAGCGCGACGTTGCGCCCGCGCAGGTGCTGCACCTCCCGGCCCTGCTGCTTGTCGGCCTTGAGGCACTCGGCCAGCGTGAGCAGGTGCCGCCACTCTTCGGGGGTGAAGTCCAGCTCGCGCAGGAAGTGGCGCCCGCGCAGGTCGAGGTGGTGGCGACGCTCGCTGACGACGGGCTCGACCGGGCCGACCGCGGTGCTCATGCGTCCACCGCGTCGCGCTCGATGGGGCAGGTCATGCAGCGGGGCCCACCGCGGCCGCGCCCGAGCTCCTCGCCGACGACGGGGATCACCGTGATCCCCTGCTCGCCGAGATAGGTGTTGGTGACGGTGTTGCGCTCGTAGCCGAGCACCACTCCCGGGGACACCGCCAGGAAGTTGTTGCCGTCGTCCCACTGCTCGCGGGCCGCGCCCCGCTGGTCGATCGGGCTGCGCAGGAGCCGCAGGTCGGCCACCCCCAGCAGGTCGGCCAGGACCGGGAAGAGGTCGGTGTTCTCCTCGACCTTGAGCTCTCCGGCGTCGTCGAGACGCGTGAGGGTGAAGGACCGCAGCGTGTCCGGCAGGTACGGGAACAGGCAGAACGCGTCCTTGTCCACCATCGTCATCACCGTGTCGAGGTGCATGAAGGCCCGGGAGTGGGGCAGCTCCACCACCAGGACGGTGTCGACCGTGCCGGCCCGGAACAGGCTGCGGGCCAGGATCTCGATCCCCTGCGGGGTGGAGCGCTCCCCCATCCCGATCATCACGGCCCGGTGGCCGATCACGGTGATGTCCCCGCCCTCGATCGTCGCGGTCTCGTGCGCCGCGGAGTCGTTGCCGTAGAGGAAGCGCATCGGTCCGGCGGTGAACATCGGGTGGAAGTTGTAGACGACCCGCGAGTTGAGGGTCTCCCGGCGCCGGGCCTGCTTGGCCATCGGGTTCACCGAGACACCGTCGTAGACCCAGGCGGAGTTGTCGCGCTGGAAGAGGTGGTTGGGCAGCGGCGGGAGGAGGAAGTCGTCCGGTCCGAGGTGCTCCATCAGCAGGCTGGGCGCCTGCAGCAGCGACGACACGTCTCGCTTCAGGACCCCCCGATCAGCAGCTCGGCCAGGACCGGCGCCGGGGCCGAGCCGACCAGCTCGTCGAGCGGGCCGTCGAGCGCGGGGCCGAACCGGGTGGCGGTGGTCAGCCGGTCCTGCAGGAACACCCGCGCCCGTGGGGCGTCGAGGGCCTCGGCGAGCAGGGTGGCGAACTCGTGCACGACGACGCCGGTGTCGCGCAGCTGCTGGCAGAACGCGTCGTGCTCCTGGCGGGCGCGCTCGGCCCACATCACGTCGTCGAACAGCAGGTCGTCGACGCTGTCGGGGTGAGCCGGTCGAGCTCGAGACCGGGGCGGTGGACGATCGCCTGCCTCAGGGTGCCCACCTCGGAGTCCACGTGGAAGGTCATCGGGTGCCTGTCTGTCGGTCGGGTGGTGGTCATCGGTAGGTCGGGACGTCGGCCGGCTCGGTCATCCCGCGACGCATCGCGAGGTAGACCGGGATCCCGGCGAGCGAGGC
Organism: Nocardioides aquaticus; assembly: GCF_018459925.1. Taxonomy (NCBI): domain Bacteria; kingdom Bacillati; phylum Actinomycetota; class Actinomycetes; order Propionibacteriales; family Nocardioidaceae; genus Nocardioides; species Nocardioides aquaticus. The sequence goes on along the minus strand of NZ_CP075371.1, from coordinate 2,272,781 downwards.
GCCGCCGGCCATCAGGAACGGGCCCCAGACGACGTACCAGGAGCTGCCGGTGTTGCGGGAGTAGTAGATGAACGCCACCGACATCAGCAGCGCGACCGCGGCGACGCCGAGGTCCAGGGCGAGCCGCGGCGTCGGGCCGGCCCGGTGGTCCCGCAGCCGCCAGCTGATCTGCGCCAGGGCCGAGAAGGCGTACGGGATCGCGGAGGTGATGCCGGTCATCAGCACGAGCGTGGTGAAGACCGTGGCACCGCTCGCGCCCAGGTAGCTGATCACGACGGCCACCGAGGCCAGCGCGGTGGAGGAGACGATGCCGAACGCGGGCACCCCTCGGCCCGACAGCACCCCGAAGCGGGCCGGGAAGAGCCCGTCGCGCGTGGCTGCGAGCGGCATCTCGGCACAGATCATCGTCCAGCCGTTCAAGGCACCGATGCCGGAGACGATGACGGCGAGGGCGACCAGCTGGCCGGCCCAGGACCCACCGGCGACCGCGTCGGCCGCTGCGGAGTAGGACGCCTTGTTCTCGTCCAGGGCCAGCGCCCCGGCCGGGACGATGCCGAACACGGCGACCAGGGAGAGCAGGTAGACCACCCCGCTGGCCGCGGTCCCGAAGATGGTCGAGCGGCCGACGTTGCGGGCGGGGTCGCGGACCTTGGCCGCGGCCACCGAGGCGGTCTCGACGCCGAGGTAGCTGAACAGGCAGATGGCCATCGCACCGCCGATGGCGGACAGGGTGGTGTCACCGCTGGTGTTCCACGGCGTGAAGTTGCCCCAGGTGACGAAGAACAGCCCGAGGGTGGACATCAGGGCGAGCGGGATGAACTTGAGCACCGTGGTCCACACCTGGAAGACGCCCATCGAGTGCACGCCGGTGAGGTTCACCGCGGCCGGGATCCACAGCCCCACCAGCGCGATCAGGATCGACCAGACCACGGTGCCGCCGGTGTTGACGAAGGTCTCGACGTAGTAGACCCAGGCCACGGCGATCGCGGCGTTGCCGGCCCAGGCCGTGATCCAGTAGGACCAGGCGTTGCTGAACCCGATCCCGTTGCCGAAGGCGGCGCGGGCGTAGGCGTACGGCCCCCCGTCGGCCGGCAGGCGGCGCGACATCACCGCGAAGAGCATGGCCAGGGACACGGCGCCGACCGTGGCGACCCCCATGGCCACGAGGCTGATCGGGCCGTACCCCGCGATGGCGTAGGGGAGGCTGAAGATGCCGACACCGATGATGCTGCCGACGACCAGCGCGGTGGACTGCGTCAGCCCGAACCGGGCGCCGTCGCCCGCCGTGGTCTGCTCGCGGCGGTCCTCGGTCTGCGTCATCAGGACGCGACCCGGAGCCGGTTGTGCACGGTGCAGACACCGGGCGTCGCCCAGGCCAGGACGTCGACGTCGCGGCGCTCGGCCCAGGTGCCGACGGTGCCGGTGATCGTGACCTCGCCGTCCGCGCCCGCGGTGACCGTGCACCGCCGGGCCTCGACGACCGCGTGGCGGACCAGCGCGTCCTCGATGCCCTGGCGCAGGTCGATGGTGGAGACGACCGGCGTGACCGTGATGTGGCTGCGTACGTCGTGGACGCCCTTGAGGTGGCGCACGCTGCGCACGGCGGCCTCGCGCTGGTAGTGCCACGGCACCTCGCCGCTCAGCGTCACGACGTGGTCCGAGACGGTCGCCGTCACCGCGTCGGAGGCGATGTCGACCGCGGCCCCGAGCGCCGTGTTCGCCGCGCGGGCGATGTCGGTGTCGCTCGTGCCGGCGTAGGTGCTGCGGACCGTGATCTGCTCGGCGATGGCGTGCACGCCGGGGACCCGCTGGACGGCCTTCTCGGCCAACCGCTTCTGGGGGTACGAGGTGACCTCGCCGGCGAGCGTGACGGCCCCGTCGGTGACGCCGACCCCGATCCGGGTGGCGTCGACCCCGGCCTCCCGGTCGAGCTCCTCGAGCAGCAGGTGTCGCAGGGTGGCGTCGCTCCGCACAGGTGTGGTCGTCATGGCCCGAGCCTCGTCGCGGGCCGCCCACCGGCACAGGGCCTGAAGGCCCGCCCGAGCGTGCCGGTGGGTCCCGCCGGCGTCGTCCTGAGGGGACCATCGGCTCTGCCTGTCCTCGGCGGGGCCGGGCCGAGCGCACCTGTCACGCATTGCTACTCCGACTGGTGAGGCGCCGTGACGGCCCGCCAGAGGAGGTGACAGAGCGTGACAGCACCGGCCGGTGCCCTGTCACCGGTGAGGGTCGGAGGTCCCCACGGCTCGGTCCGGTCGGCCGTGGTGCGGCTCGCCCGGCGCCCCGAGGGTGGAACCATGTCACCCACCTCGTCCCCCGCGATCACCCCCGGCAGCATCGTCGTCGGCATCGACGGGTCGGCCTCGTCGACCCGGGCCCTCGACTGGGCCGCGCGCCAGGCCGCCCTCGAGCACCGTCCCCTGGCCCTGCTGCACGCAGCGCACCTCGGCGGGGCCGGCGAGACCCTCTGGGACGGCCTCCAGGGTGCCGAGGTCGGCCGGGTGCTCGACGACCTGACCCGGAGCGGCCAAGAGCTCCTGGCCGCCAGCGCCGACCGGGTGCGTCAGCAGGAGCCCGGTCTCGAGGTGCAGGAGGTGGTCACCACCGACGACCCCCGTGAGCTGCTCCTCGGCGGCACCGCCACCGCGGCGATGACGGTCCTCGGCTCCCGCGGTCTCGGGCCGGTCAAGAGCCTGCTCCTCGGCTCCGTCAGCCTCGCGGTCTCCAAGCACGCCGCCGGTCCGGTGGTCATCGTCCGGGAGACCGAGCCCGAGGCGGCCCACGGTCGCGTCGTCGTGGAGGTGGACGGCACGGCGGACTCGCTCCCGGCGATCGAGCTGGCCTACAGGACCGCGGCGTTCCGGGGGCTGCCCCTCACCGCGCTGCACGTCTTCTGGGACGCGGTGCACCACGACAGCGAGGAGCACGTCGTGGCCGAGGACGAGGAGGGGCTCGGCGACGTCCGGGCCCTGCTGTCCGAGGCGGTCGCCGGGATGCAGGAGCAGTACCCCGAGGTGGAGGACCGGCTCGTGCTCGAGCGCGGCTTCCGCGACCGCCAGCTGATCCGTGCTGGCGAGACGGCCGCCCTCGTGGTCGTCGGCGCCCGCCACCGCGGCCGTGTCGACGACTTCCTGCACGCCTCCGTCGCCGCCACCGTCGTCGAGCACGCCCGGTGCGACGTCGCCGTGGTGCCCGCCGGCACCCCCTGACCCCGCTCCCTCCCGACCACCGCGCCGCCCCGTCGACGTCCCGTTCCCCGTCCCTGCCCCGGAAGGAAGACCTGCCATGAAGGCTGCCGTCGTCACCTCGTTCTCCGCACCGCTCCAGATCGTCGACCGCGAGGTGCCCGCCCCCGCACCGGGGCAGGTCCTGGTCCGCCTCGAGACCTGCGGGTTGTGCCACACCGACATCCACGCCGCCGGCGGTGACTGGCCGGTCCAGCCCGGGCTCCCGTTCGTCCCCGGCCACGAGGGCGTCGGCATCGTGGAGCAGCTCGGCGCCGGCGTCCAGGACCGCTGGGTGGGAGAACGGGTCGCCATCGCCTGGCTCGGCTCCGCCTGCGGCGCCTGCCGCTTCTGCGTCGACGGTCGCGAGACGCTCTGCACCGAGCAGCAGAACAGCGGCTACTCCGTCGACGGTGCGTTCGCCGAGTACGCCGTGGCCGACGCCACCTACGTCGTCCCCGTGCCCGACGGGGTGTCCTCCCTCGACGCAGCACCGCTGACCTGCGCCGGCCTGACCACCTACAAGGCGATGAAGGTGGCCCGGGTCGCGCCGACCGAGCTGGTCGGCGTGTTCGGCATCGGTGGCCTGGGCCACCTCGCGGTGCAGTACGCCCGGATCCTCGGTGGCACCGTCGCCGCCGTCGACATCGAGCCGGAGAAGCTCGCGCTGGCCCAGGAGCTCGGGGCCACCTACACGGTCGACGCGACCCAGGAGGAGCCGGTGGCCGCGCTGCAGGGGCTCGGCGGCCTCGACGTCGCCGTCGTGCTGGCCACCTCCCCCCTGGTCTTCGAGCAGGCCTTCGCCTCGCTGCGCCGCGGCGGGCGCCTGGTCTGCGTCGCGATGCCGGCCGACGCCGGCACGATGCAGGTCCCGATCTTCGAGACGGTGGTCAAGGGGCTGACCATCCTCGGTTCCATCGTCGGCACGCGCCAGGACCTGGCTGAGGTCTTCGCCCTGCACGCCGCCGGGCGCACCCGCGTCATCGCCGAGACCCGCGACCTCGACGACGTCAACGAGGCGATGGCCGAGGTGCTCTCCGGCCACGTGCCCGCGCGCCTGGTCTTCGAGTTCGCGCCGGTCCCGGCGTCCCTGCCCGTCACGCTCTGACCTCCACCAGACCGCCCCGGAAGAAGGCCCCCGTGTTCGACACCCTCAACGGTCTGCCCTGGCACCCCCTCGTCGTCCACGGCGTGGTGGTGCTGCTGCCCCTCGCCGTCCTGGGCACGATCGCGATCGCCGTGGTGCCGCGCTGGCGCACCCGCTACGGCCTGCTCGTCGTGGCCACCGCCCTCGTGGCGACGGTCCTCGTGCCGATCTCGACCTCGAGCGGGGAGTCCCTCGAGGAACGCGTGGGCAACCCGGGCCAGCACGCCGAGCTCGGGGACCAGCTGCTGTGGTTCGCGCTGGCCCTCCTGCTCACCTCGGCCCTGCTGGTCGGGCTGCAGTGGCGCGCGGGACGCGCGGCGAGCCGCAGCAGCGGCGGCGCCGGCGTCAGCACCAGCACCGGCGGCAAGCAGCTCACCGCCGTCGCCGCGGTGGCCGTGCTCGCCGCCGTCGCCTGCGGCGTGCAGGTCTACCGGGTCGGTGACTCCGGCGCCCGTGCCGCCTGGGGGGACGTCCCCAGCGCGTCCGGCGGCTGATGGTCCCGCGCACCCGGCCGCCCCACCTGGGTGAGCCGCACCGCACCGCGATGGCACCCCGGTTGAACTGGCTGCGTGCTGGGGTGCTGGGCGCCAACGACGGCATCGTCTCGACCGCGGGCCTGGTCGTCGGCGTCGCGGGCGCCACCTCGTCCCGGGGCGCGATCTTCACCGCCGGCCTGGCCGGCCTCGTGGCCGGGGCGGTGTCGATGGCGCTCGGCGAGTTCATCTCGGTGAGCAGCCAGCGCGACAGCGAGAGAGCGCAGCTGGCCCTGGAGCGTCGCGAGCTGGCCGAGATGCCCGAGGAGGAGCTCGCCGAGCTCGCCGGCCTCTACCGGGCCAAGGGGCTCAGCGCCGCGACGGCGAGGACCGTCGCGATCGAGCTGACCGCGCACGACGCCCTCGCCGCGCACGCCGACGCCGAGCTTCACCTGGACCCCGACGAGCTCACCAACGCCTGGCACGCCGCCATGGCCTCGGCGGTCGCGTTCACCGTCGGCGCCCTGCTGCCGCTGCTGGCCATCATGCTGTCGCCGGGCGCCGTGCGCGTACCGGTCACCGTCGTCGCCGTCCTGGTGGCCCTCGCCCTCACCGGCGTGCTCAGCTCGCGGATCGGCGGCAGTCGTGCCCGGGTCGCCGTGGTGCGCGTCGTCGTCGGCGGCGCCGCGGGCCTGGCGCTGACCTACGCCATCGGCCGCGCGTTCGGCGGCGTCGTCGGATGACACCCCCGCCGCCGTGCGGACCCGCCGCCGCGGTCGAGCTGCTGTGGCTCCCCCTCGGCGCGGGGCCGGGATCGACCCTGGTCCGGCTCAGCGGGCGGGGATACGAGGCAGCCAGGGGGCCGTGGTCAAACGCCGCCACGGCGATCGGCGGCGCCCGCTGCGTGAGCGCGGACCGGGGCACCGCCCTGCGGCTCCTGGGGCTGGTCCCCCGTTTCCCGCCCCTGACGTGGGGGCGCGACGAGCTGGGGACCGGCGACATGTGGTGCTCGAACTCGCTGACCGCCTGGCTGCTCGCCCGCAGCGGGCACGACATGGCCACCGTGCTCCCCCCTGCCGGCACCCGCGCCCCCGGATGGTCGGCCGGGCTGCAGGTCGCCGGTCCCGGGCCGCTGGTCCCGCTGGTCCCGCCGGTGGCCGACGGACGGCCCTGACGGAGCAGGCCCTGCCCGGCCAGGCTCGAGGTCCACCACCGCCGTCAGGAGCACCGGATGACCCGTTCGCCCGTCCACCTCGAGGGCCACCTCGACCCGCAGCTCAGCCGTTGGATGTGGCTGGTCAAGTGGCTGCTCGCCCTGCCGCACTACGTCGTGCTCGCGTTCCTCTGGATCGCCTTCACGGTCCTGACCGCGGTGGCCGGCGTCGCCATCCTGGTCACCGGCCGCTACCCGCGCTCGCTGTTCACCTTCAACGTGGGCGTCCTGCGGTGGACCTGGCGGGTCGCGTTCTACACCGGCAGCGCGGCCGGGACCGACCGGTACCCACCCTTCACGCTGCTCCCCACCGACTACCCGGCCCGCCTCGAGGTCGACTACCCCGAGCACCTCTCGCGGGGGCTCGTGCTGGTGAAGTGGTGGCTCCTCGCGCTCCCGCAGTACGTCGTGGTCGGCATCCTGACCGGAGGAGTGCTGTGGGCGGATGGCACCGACGGGGGCGGCGGCCCGCAGACGGCCGGTCTGATCGGTGTGCTGGTGCTCGTGGGCGTCGTCGTGCTGCTGTTCACCGGCACCTACCCTCGCGGGATCTTCGACCTGGTCGTCGGCCTGGACCGCTGGTGCGCCCGGGTCGTGGCCTACGCGGCACTGATGACCGACCAGTACCCGCCGTTCCGGCTGGACCCCGGGGAGCTGGAGCCGGTGCCGGACGGCGGGCCTGTCCCGGCCTGAGCATCCCCCGGACGAAGCAGCGCACGGGTGCCTCAGGCGTCGAGCAGCGCTCGAGTGGAGGAGTACTCCTCGGCGCTGACCTCGCCCCGGGCCAGACGCGTGTCCAGCACCGTGCGAGCGTCGCTCCCCGTCGCCCCGGGAGCCCTCTGCGCGCCAGGTGCCAGTCGGCCCGTGGCGTGCAGCACCAGGTGCGCCACGACCGCGGCGAGCGCGAGGAGCAGCAGGACGAGCGTCAGCACGCCGAAGACGATCATCCAGCCGCCGCCGTCCATGGAGCCGCCGTCCATCATCCCCGAGCCGTCGAACCCGCCGTCGTAGCGGCCGTAGCCCTGACCCGGGTCCATCATGCCGCCCGGGCCTCGATCGACGTCGCTCATGCGCGTCCCCCTCTGTCTGGCCGCATCCGGTCGGGTGCGGCTCGTCCCGAGCCTGCGCCGGGACAGGCCGGCGGGTCAGGGCCGAAGGTCGTCGGTCTCCGGGTCGTCCGGTGGCTCCGTCAGGGCGGTGCGGTCCGCCGCTGCGGACGTCCGGTCGTCCTTCGAGCTGTGCCGGTCGATCGCAGCGTGGCGCCGGGCCTCGAGGTCCTGCGGGTACGGCCCGTCAGGGGTGGTGAACGCCTCCATGCTGGCGGCCCGGTCGCGCTCCACCGCGACGTCGTCACGCCCGTCCGCTTCGCCGTCCCGAGCCTCCGCGGCTGCCAGCACCCGCTGCGCCGACTCGGCCCGCTCCGCCAGGGCGGCCTCACGCCGCGCCACCCGCGCCTCCCGGGCCTCGAGACCGTCCGCACGCTCCTCAGCCATGGATCGAGTGTGCCACCTGGCGGTCCGGGGAACCCCCGCCCCGGAGGTCAGGCACCCTGGAGCACCTCCGCGGCGACGTCGCTGATGCTCCGACCGGTCGAACGTGCCCGGGCCCGGAGCAGCTGGAAGGCCTCGTCGGGGGACGTCCCCAGCTTCTGGGCGACCGCACCCTTGGCCTGCTCGACGGCGATCCGGCTGTTCAGCGCGGCCTGGAGCTGCTGCGTCACCACGCCGGCCTGGGCGATGCTGCGCTCCTGGAGGAGCGCGATCGTGGCGATGTCGGCGAGCGCCTGGACGAGGCGCACCTCCTCCGGGTCGAAGTGGTCGTCGACCGCGCCGAACAGGTTCATCGCACCGATGACCTTCTTCCGCAGGCGCATCGGGAAGGCGTGCACCGACTCGAACCCGGCCGCGACCGCGCGGGGGGCGAACCGGGGCCACCGATCGGCGGCGTGGCGCAGGTCGGCGTTGACCACCGGCAGCCCGGTCCGGAAGCAGTCCAGGCAGGGCCCGTCGTCGTTCTGGAGCTGGAAGAGCTCCAGCACCTGGCCCGACGCCGTCGAGGCCGCCATGAAACGCAGGGTGTCGCGGTGGTCGGCCAGGAGCAGGCCCACGGAGGACGCACCGCTGATCGCGGCTGCGCGGTCCGTGAGGTTCTGCAGGAAGTCGACGAGGTCGAAGTCGTCGACGAGCGAGTCGGCGGCCTCGACGAACACGTCGGCGAGCTCTCCGGTGGCGATCATGGGCTGGTCTCGTTTCGCGGCTGGGTGACAGGTCGGGAGCGGGAGTAGTCCACCGTCACGGCGGCGGCCGCGCCACCGGTGTCTCGGGACCGAACCGGGTCCGCCCCTCGAGGACCTCCGCGGCGAGCTCGGTCAGGGTGAGGTCACCGGCGTAGGCGTGGCCGCGCAACCGGGCCAGCGCCTCGGCCAGCGAGCAGCCGAGCTGCGTCATCACCATCCCCTGCGCCTGGTAGACCTCGCTCGGCAGCTGGAACACGTCGTCGGACCCCGGGTCGTCGGCGCACCACTCGGTCTCGCCGGCGAGAATGAGCGCGGTCGCCCGGTCCGCAGCCGCCAGGCACACGCGCAGGGACGCGCTCGAGAGGTGGCCCGGCCGGGAGCCGTAGGCGGTGAGGGCGCCGAGCCTGCTCGCGCCCAGCTGGAGAGGGAACGCGTGGACGGACCGGAGGCCGGCGCGACGGGCCTGCGACACGTACCCGGGCCAGCGCACGAGCTCGTCATCGCTCTCGAGGTCGGGGACCGCCTGGGACAGACCGGTGGCGAAGGCGCTGCGGCTGGGCCCCTCCCCGACGTCGAGCTGCAGCTGCTCCCACGCCCGGACCGTCCCACCGCTGGAGCCGACCGAGGCCTCGGCGGCGCCGGCCGCCATCACCGTGATGACGACGCCGGACGTACGGAGCTCGGCGGCGGTCGCCACCGACAGCGCGTCCAACGCGACGCCCAGGCCGCGGCCCGCAGCCGGGATCGTTCCGTCCGGGGAGGTCGTCACCGGCACCTCCGATGCTCGCCGCGCGCCACAGGGTCAGCGACGCGGGGTCCGGGCATCGACAGCGGCATGCTAGCGCGTGGTCGAGGACGACGAGGAGCAGGACCGCGGGGATCCCCTCGCCCGAGCGTGACAGCAGCGGATCACCGCCACCTGGTGGCAGTGATCCGCTGCTGTCGTCGGTGGGCGGGGAGGCCGACCGGGCCGCAGGTCCCGGCGGGCCGGGGCCGAGGACCGTACCGCCGCGCCCCCGCCCGGGGAAGTCTCGGACCATGACCCCCACCGTGCCAGCAGGTTCCGTCGTCATCGCCCACGACGCCAGCGGGAACTCCGCCGAGGCCCTGGCCTGGGGCCTCGAGCAGGCCGCTCTCGAGCGACGCCCCGCCGCGGTGGTCCGCCTGCTCAACGTCACCGAGGTGCAGTCCGCCGCCTGGATCGCCAGCTCCGGGGCGGGGCTGCAGGTCCTCCACGACCTGCGCAGGCAGGCGGTGGCCGACCTCGACGCGCTCGTCGCGCTCGCCCGGCGGCAGCACCCGGGTCTGCAGGTGGACGGCCACGTGGTCGAGCGGGAGACCCGCCAGGGACTGGTGGAGCTCTCGGCGTCGGCCCACCTCGTGGTGCTCGGCTCCCACGGGTGGGGGCCGGTCGGCAGCCTCCTGCTCGGCTCCGTCGCAGCAGCCGTCACCCGACGGGCCGACTGCCCCGTGGTGGTCGTACGACCCCCGGCCGACGCCCGGCTGTCCACGGAGGACGGCGCCGGGATCCTCGTCGGCGTGGACGGCGCCCCGGAGTCGCTGCCGGTCGTCGAGCACGCCTTCGCGCTGGCCTCGCTGCGGGGTCGGCCGCTGACCGCGGTGCACTGCGTCCGTGACCTCGTGGCCGCCTACGCCGGGAGCTCCTGGGTCCCGGGCGTCCAGGACGCCGAGGACGGCCGGAGCGCCCTGCTCGACACCCTGGCCGGCGCGGCCGAGAAGCACCCCGACGTCGCGTTCACCGCCCAGGTGGAGCACGGGCTGGTCGCCCAGGTCGCCGGCAACCGCGCCCGGCCGTGGGACCTCGTCGTCGTGGGTCGCCGCCACCACGGGGCCTGGCACCGCCTGCTGGTCTCCACGACCACGACCGCCGTTCTCGAGCACGCCCGCTGCCCGGTCGTCGTGGTGCCGGAGGCACGGGTCCCGGCCGGGCGTGGCTGAGCGCCCTCGCGACGCCCACCGGGTCGCGTCCCGCGCAGCAGCCCGGGCCACAGGTCCCTGCCCCGGGGACCTCCAGCCGTGGTCCAGCGCGTCCAGCCGTCGCAGGCTGGTGTCATGACCCCCACCGTCTGCACCGGCTCCGTGATCGTGGCCTACGACTCCAGCGGGCACGCCACCCGGGCCGTCGAGTGGGGCCTGGCCCAGGCCGCGCTCGAGAACCGTCCCGTCGACGTGGTGCACACCCTCGACCTCGCCCGGCTGCCGTCCGAGGCCTGGCTCGGCATCTCCGGTGACGCGATGCCGCTCGTCGAGCGGCTCCGGGCCGAGTGCACGGCCACCATGAAGGCCGTGGTCGCCACCGCCCACCTCGCCCACCCCGACGTCGAGGTGCGCCTGCACGTGCTCGAGGGCGACCCGCGCCAGGTCCTGGTGGGGCTCTCCGGGTCGGCGTACCTCCTGGTCCTCGGCTCGCACGGACGGGGTCCGGTCCTCAGCGCTCTTCTCGGTTCGGTCAGCGCCGCCGTCACCCGGGCCAGCAGCTGCCCCGTCGTGGTGGTCCGACCACCCCGAGGAGGTGCGCCGCGACCGGGCGGGTCCGGTGTGGTCGTGGGCGTCGACGGCAGCGTCGAGTCAGGACCGGTCATCGAGTTCGCCTTCTCGCAGGCCTCCGCCCACGCCCTGCCGCTGACGGTGGTCCACGTCATCCGCGACGTCGTGGCGGCCTCCGTCGGCGACCGGCCGTACCCCGTGCTCGAGGAGCGCGAGGAGGCGCACCTCCTGATCGCGGAGTCCGTGGCCGGGATGGCGGAGAAGTTCCCGGACGTCCCCGTGACACGACGTCTCGAGCTCGGGCTCCTGGACCAGGTCCTCGAGCGCGAGGCGCAGTCGTGGGACCTGGCCGTCGTGGGACGCCGGCGGCACGACGCGTGGCACCGCCTGGTCGTCGGCTCCACCACGCTCGCGGTGCTGGAGCACGCCCACGGCCCGGTGGCGGTGGTGCCCGAGGCGCCGACGCCCGGATCCTGACGGCGGTCGACCGATGGCGGCCCCGACGGCACGCGCCCCGAGCAGCAGGACGGCAGCACCCTCGCACCTGGCGGCGGTACGCCACCACCCCGCCGTGGTGGCCCACGAGCGGGCCCTCGCCGAGGACCTGCAGATGCGCCTGGCGGACTCGATCACCCGGTTCGCCGGCTCGATGCCCTTCGTCTACGCCCACGTGGCGGGCTTCGCGGCGTGGATGCTGCTGGTGGAGACCAGCCCCTGGCCGACCTTGACGCTGGTCGTCTCGCTCGAGGCGATCTTCCTCTCGACCTTCGTGATGATCGGGCAGAACCGGCAGGCGCGCTTCCAGCAGGTCAAGGCCGACCACGACTTCGTCGCCCAGGAGCAGGACCTGCGTGCGAACACCGAGATGACGCTGGTCGTCGAGGACCTGGTCCGCGACATCCACCGCACCGTCCACGAGCGACCGGTCGCGTGGCGGCTCCTGTGAGCACCCGTCCCGTCCTCCTCGCCCTCGGTGACGACGGCTCGGTCGCGGCCGTCCGCTACGCCGTCGGTCTCGCCCGGCGGCTCGGCGCTCCCCTCCACCTCGTGCTCGCCGTGCCGGCCGGCGGTGCGAGGACGCGCACCAGCCACGAGCTCGAGCTGCACTCCGCCCTGGGGCTCGCTCGCGACCGGGCAGGCGGCGAGGTCGCGGTGACCGGCGCCCTCGCCGAGGGCGAGGACGTCGTCTCCTGCCTGGTCACGACGGCGCGCGCCTGTCACGCCGAGGTCCTGGTCATCGGGCGGACCGGCGGCGAGCGCTCCGGCCGGCTCGTGAGCGGTTCGGTCCTGGCCGTCGTCGCCGCCCGCAGCCCCGCCCCGGTCGTGGTCGTCCCCGCCGGGTGGCGCCCCGCCACGGCTCCGGACCCGGTCGTGGTCGTCGGGGTCCAGGACGTCGTCGAGGCCCCTGCCCTGCTCGACGCCGCCGCGTCGGCCGCCCACGGCCTGGGTGCCCGCCTCGTGGTCGTGCACGCGTCGCGGACCGGCGAGAACCACGCCGTCGTCGGTATCGACGTCCGCGACGATCCGCATACCTTCGGCCGGACCGAGCACGCGAGCCTGGAGCGCTGCCTCACCGCGCTCCGGAACAGGTGGCCCGGCGTCGACGTGGGCCTCGACGTCGACCGGGGTCCGGTGGAGACGACGCTGCTCACCGCCGGCACGGGCGCCGAGCTGGTGGTCGTCGGTCGCCACCACCACCGGCTGCCGGTGGGCTCCCACCTCGGCCCGGTGACCCGGGCGCTGCTCGACCACTGCACCGCCCCCCTCCTGCTCACCGACCCCGTCACGGTCCCCACCGTCCCCACCGTCCCCACCGTCCCCACCGTCCCCACCGTCCCCACCGCCGCCACGACCACCGCCACGACCACCGCCACGACCACCGCCACGACGATCGCCACGCCTGACCTGGAGCACTGTTGACCACCGAGGCCCTGCACCCGTACGCCGCGGTGCACGAGACCCACACCGCCGTCGTCGTGCTGCTGGGCGACCGCGCCTACAAGACCAAGAAGCCCGTGGACCTCGGCTTCCTCGACTTCAGCACCGCGGAGCTGAGGCACGAGGCCTGCGCCCGTGAGCTGGCCCTGAACCGCAGGACCGCGCCCGACGTCTACCTCGGGCTGGGCCACCTCGACCAGCCCGGGCGACCATCCGAGACCGCCGTGGTGATGCGGCGGATGCCGGAGGACCGGCGGTTGTCGACCCTGGTCGCCGCCGGGGCCCCGGTCGGCGACGAGCTCCGGGCCGTGGCGCGCCAGCTCGCCGTCTTCCACCTCCGCGCCGACCGCCACCCCGTCCTCCAGGAGCAGGCCGGGCGCGACGCCCTGCGGCAGCGGTGGCGCGACAGCATCTCCCAGGTGCTCTCCCTCGACGTGGTGGACGCCCCGACGGTGCAGCGGCTGGCCGAGCTGGTGGAGACCTTCATGGCCGGCCGGACCGAGCTCCTCGACCAGCGGATCGCTGCCGGTCACGTCCTCGACGGGCACGGCGACCTCCAGGCCGAGGACGTCTTCTGCCTGGCCGACGGCCCTCGCATCCTGGACTGCCTCGAGTTCGACGACGCGCTGCGGCACGTCGACCAGCTCGATGACGCCGCGTTCCTCGCCATGGACCTCGAGCGCCTCGGCGACGCCGCCGCCGGGTCCGCCTTCCTCGACGCCTACGTGGAGCTCACCGGCGACCCGGCGCCCGCGGCGCTGCGGGACCACTACGTCGCGTACCGCGCGTTCGTCCGGGCCAAGGTCGCCTGCCTGCGCGTGAGCCAAGGAGACGACGCGTCACGCCGCACGGCCGACCAGCTGACCCGGCTGGCCCTGCGCCACCTCGAGCGGGGCGCGGTCCGGCTGGTGCTCGTGGGTGGCCTGCCCGGCACCGGCAAGACCACCCTGGCCTCGGCCGTCGCCGACGAGCACGGGTACGTCGTGATGAGCAGCGACCGCGTCCGCAAGGAGCTGGCCGGGCTGTCGCCGGAGCAGCCCGCACCGGCGGCGTACGGGGAGGTCCTCTACGACGCGGGCGCCACGTCGGCGACCTACGCCACCCTCCTCGACCGGGCCCGTCGGCTGCTCGCCCGCGGAGAGTCGGTCGTGCTGGACGCGTCCTGGACCGATGCCGACCAGCGGGCCGCGGCCCGGGCCCTCGCCCGCGACGCCCACGCCGAGCTCGTGGAGGTCCGGTGCTACGCCCCCGCCGCGGTCGCATCGATGCGTCTGCGGACCCGCGCGCCGGGTGCCTCGGACGCCGACGACCGGGTCGCGGACACCATGGCCGGGCGCGAGGACAGCTGGCCGTCGGCGACGGTGGTCCCCACCACCGGACCGCTGGTGGACGCCGTCGCCGGGGTCACCACCCTGCTGCACTCCCCTCCCCCCGTCCTGTCCGGCGCCCGGTGACCCGCGTGGTGCCGTCGGGTTCCTCGCGGTCCGCACCGTCGCCGAGGTCGTCGCCCAGGGATGACCGCACACCCGGGGTCGGTCATGCGGCGTGGGCCACCGCGGGTGCCCTGACGTCGAGAACGAGGCCCACCTCGAGCGCTGACGCCGCCCGCCGGCACCACTGGGTCTACGTGGCCAGGGGGAGGCAGACGGAGAAGGTGGACCCGCCCAGGTGCTTCGAGGTGACCGCGATGTCACCGCCGTGGCTCCGCACGATCGAGTCGACGATGGTCAGCCCCAGACCTGTGCCCTGGATGGCGTGCTCCCGGGCGGTGGAGGAACGGAAGAACCGGGTGAACAGGTCACCTTGCTCGGCCTCGGGGATGCCCAGGCCGTTGTCGCTGACTGAGAGCCGTGCGGTCCCCGACACCGCCCGCAGGGTGCAGCGGACCCACCCGCCGTCCTCGGTGAACTTGATCGCGTTGGTCAGCAGGTTGGTCACCACGGCCTCGAGGTGAGCGGTGTCGCCGTGGACGACGACCGGGTCTCCACCGACATCGAGGAACAGCTCGAGGCCCCTCGCTACGACCACCCGGTCCAGGTCCCGCCCCGCGGCCAGCACGACCGCGGCCAGGTCCACGTCGGAGTGCCCGCGACGGGCGGCGTTGGAGGCCAGGCCGGTGACGAGCAGCAGGTTGTCGGCCAGGGCCGTCAGCCGGGCGCTGTTGCGGACGATGGCCTCCACGAACATCTCCTGGCGCGGGGTCAGGGCTCCCCCCTGACCGTCCTGGAGGAGCTCGATGAAGCCGGCGATGCAGGTCATCGGGGTGCGGAGCTCGTGGGACACCGTGGCGACGAACTCGGACTTGGTCCTGCGCGCCTCGGCGTTGAGCAGGTAGGCCGTCGCGACGTCGGCGAGGGTCTGGGCGGTGGCCATGTCCTGCTCGTCCAGCTCGCCGGGTTTCGTCCGATAGAGGTCCAGGGCACCCAGGCAGCGGTCGTCGCTGCGCAGGGGAAAGGTGAAGACGGCGACCAGACCCTCGACGTGGGCCCGCTCGGCGAACCCCGGGAAGCGGTCGTCGGAGGTCAGGTCCGGGACCGAGACGGCCTCGTTCGAGGCGTAGGCCAGGACGCAGGGTCCCTCGCCGAGCTCGGTCTGCAGGTTCTCGTAGCGCACCGCCGACTCGTCCGACCCGGCGACCAGGTGCGGGTACGTGGTCGGCGAGATCAGCGACACACCCGCGGCATCGATCGGCATGATGTCGACGATCCGCCGGACCAGGTGGTCCAGGATGCCCTCGATCGGGAAGTCGGTCACCAGCGTCCGCGCGAACTCGCTCAGCACGACGGCCAAGCTGTCTTGGGATCTCAACGGGCCACCAGCTCTCGCAACGAGCCGCGAGGTCTGGGCGGTGAGGGCGGGTGCACGCACGCCACCCGGAAACGAGTCGAGCCTAGCAGCGGAGCCGCACGAGGCACGCAGGCTCAGGCGATGCTAGGGGGGTCCGATGCTCGTTCGCGCTCGCCGGGGTCTCGCGGGCCGGACTGCCGCTGATCGGGCTCGTCCGCGCGCGGTCGCCGCCCTGCCTCGACGACCGGCCCGAGGGCGACGGCAGTGCCGATGGTCCGCGTCGTCCGGCCGTCGGACCCTGCCCCCGTGGCCTCGTCCCGGTGAGGCTGGGTGCACGACGCCGGACGGCCGGCGCGGGGACGGAGGACCGCAGGTGCGAGACCTGGTTGTCGAGGCGCCGGTGCGGCCGGTCCCCCTGGCGCCGACCGAGGGTTTCCACGGCTGGCGCTGGCTGCGCCGCGGCGGTCTGCTGCTGCTGACCGTCGTGGTGGTCGAGTACCTCGTGCTGCCCCAGCTCGTCGCCGCGCGGGCCGAGGTCTCGCTGATCCGCTCGGCCACCCCGTGGCTGCTGGGGGTCGCCGTCGCCCTCGAGGCGGTCTCGTTGCTCTGCTTCACCCTGCTGTCCCGGGCCACCCTGCCCGGACGCAGCCGGCCGCACTTCTGGACGCTGCTGCGCATCGACCTCTCCGGCTTCGGCCTGAGTCACGTCCTGCCCGGCGGGGGCGCGACCGCGGCGGCCCTGCGCTACCGGATGCTGCACCGGGCCGGGGTCTCGGCCGGCGACGCCGTCACGGGAGCCACGGTGCAGACCGTCGGGGCGATCGCGGCGCTGGTCGTCCTCATGGTCACCGGGGTCGTGCTGTCGCGGCCCGCGATCCTCAGCGGCGGGTCGTTGCACGGTGCCACGGCCCTCGCGCTCGTCCTGCTCGTCGGCCTCGGGGCAGGAGGGCTGCTGCTGACGCGGTTCCGGCCCGGCACCCTGCGCACGGTCCACCACCTCACCCGGCACCTGCCGCGCGTACGGGCCGCCGCCGTCGAGGGCATGCTGGACGGGCTCGGCGACCGGCTCCGGGCCCTGGTGCGCGACCCCCGGCTGCTGGCCCGGACCCTCGGATGGGCCGGGGCGAACTGGGCCCTCGACGCGGCGTGCCTGTGGGTGTGCCTGGCGGCCTACGGCTCCGCCGTCCAGCCCGGGCCGCTGCTGGCCCTCTACGCCGCGGTCAACCTGCTCGCGATCGTGCCGTCGACCCCGGGCGGCCTCGGCATCGTCGAGGCGGTGCTGGTCCCGGGCCTCATCTCGGTGGGCGTCCCGGCCGCGACCGCGCTGCTCGGCGTCCTCACCTGGCGGCTGTGGCAGTACTGGCTGCCGATCCCCGTCGGCCTCGCCGCCTACGCGTCCCTGAATGTCAGAGGGTCCGTGGACCGGTGGTGCCGGCACACGCCCCAGCGCTGACGTCAGTCGACCGGTTGCACCACGACGTGGTCGTGCACCCCGGCGACCCCCGGCAGGTCGTGCACCGCGAGCACCGCTGCCTCCCGCTCGGGCACCGAGCGGACGGTGCCCGACAGCGTCACGACGTGGTCCGTGACCGTGCCGAGCACATCCTGGTCCGGCACCTCGACGGCCGCGACCAGTGCGGCGGCCACCTCACGGGTGACGTCGACGTCGCTGACCCTGCCCAGGTGGGGCCGGACGGTGATCTTCCCGGCCATGGCGCGGACCCCGGGCACGCTCAGCGCCGCCCGCTCCGCCGACCTCTTCTCCGGGTGACTGGCCACCTCCCCCGTCAGGGTCACGGCGCGGCCGAGCACCGTCACCCCGACGCTGGACTCCGTCACGTCGGGCGCCCGCTCGAGCTCACGCTCGACGAGCTCGAGGAGCCGGCGGTCGGCGGCGGCGCGGGACGCCGTACCGCCCTGGGTGGGGGGACGCGGGGCGGGTGCGGACGGAGGGGCCATGACCTCCACGGTGCTCCTCCGCGACGCGCCCGTCACGGGCCTGAAGGCCCGACGACGGGGGTCGTTGCGTCCTGGCCACGTCCCCGGCCCGGGCGCAGGGTGGGCACCAGGAGGCACATCATCGAAGGACCAGCGTCACCCACCACCGTCCAGCGCCTCACCAGGCTGCTTCCGCAGCGCGAGGACCTCGCCGCCGTACGCCGCCACCCCCGGCAGGACCTGGTCGCCGGCGTGACCGTGGCGATCGTGGCCCTGCCGCTGGCCCTGGCCTTCGGCGTCGCCTCCGGGCTCGGCGCCCAGGCCGGCCTGGCCACGGCCGTCGTCGCCGGGATCGTGGCCGCCGTGCTCGGCGGCTCGAACGTCCAGGTCTCCGGGCCCACCGGCGCGATGACCGTGGTGCTGGTGCCCGTCGCCCACCAGCACGGCGCCACCGGCGTGCTCATGGTCGGGTTCCTGGCCGGGATCGTCCTGGTCCTCATGGCCGTGGCCGGCTCCGGGCGGTACGTCCGGTTCCTGCCCGTCTCGGTGATCGAGGGGTTCACCGCCGGCATAGCGGTCGTCATCGCGCTGCAGCAGGTCCCCTTCGCGCTCGGGGTGTCCGACCCGACCGGCGAGAAGGTGTGGGCCACCGCCGCCGACGCGGCAGCGACCTGGCTCGCCCACCCGCAGGCTGCGCCGGTCGTGGTCTCCCTCGGCGTCGCCGCGCTGATGCTGCTGGGCGGCCGCTGGCGACCGGGAGTGCCGTTCTCGCTGGTGGGCGTCGCGATCGCCACCCTCGTCACGCAGGTGTGGGACGCGGGCCTGGTCCCGCTCGGGGACCTCCCCGCGACGCTGCCGGCGCCCTCGCTCGACTTCGTGGACCTCGGCGCCGTCAGCACCCTGGCCACCGCGGCGCTCGCGATCGCCGCGCTCGCGGCCCTGGAGAGCCTGCTGTGCGCCACGGTCGCCGACGCGATGACGGTGGACCAGCACCACGACCCCGACCGCGAGCTCTTCGGGCAGGGCGTGGCCAACATGGTGGTCCCGCTGTTCGGTGGCATCCCGGCCACGGCCGCCATCGCGCGCACGGCCGTCAACGTGCGCGCCGGCGCCACCTCCCGCCTCGCCGCGGTCTCCCACGCGGTGGTGCTGCTGCTGCTCGTGCTGGTCGCCGCCCCCCTGGTCTCGGCCGTGCCCCTCGCCGCGCTCGCCGGCGTGCTCTTCGCGACCTGCGTGCGGATGGTCGAGGCCGGGGCGCTGCGGGCCCTGGTCCGTTCGACGCCCTCCGACGGGGTCATCGTGCTGCTGACGTTCTCCGTCACCGTCGCCCTGGACCTCGTCACCGCCGTCGGCGTCGGGGTGGCCGTCGCGGTCGCCCTGGCCCTGCGGTCGGTCGCGCGCAGCGCGCGGATCGAGCAGGTCCCCCTCGAGGTCGGTGACCACGGCGCGGAGGAGCACGCCCTGCTGGCCGAGCACATCGTGGTCTACCGGATCGACGGCCCGCTGTTCTTCGGCGCCGCGCACCGGCTCCTGCTCGAGCTGCCCGACATCCTCCAGGTCGACGTCGTCGTGCTCCGGATGTCGCGGGTCACCACCCTCGACGCGACCGGCGCCACGGTGCTGGGGGACGCGATCGAGCGACTGGGCCGGCGCGGCATCGTCGTGCTGCTCTCCGGCGTCACCGCGCAGCACGAGATCGTGCTCGGCCGGCTCGGCAGCACCGCCGACCTGCGTGCCGCCGGCCGGATCCTGCCCGACACCCCGGCCGCCATCGCCGAGGCCCGACGCCTGCTCGCGCTCGCGGGCCGGACCCCGACCGACGAGAGGGAGGCCGACCGTGCCTGACCGCACCGGCGAGCGCCCACCACCCGCCGCCCCCGCACGGCGCCGGGCCCACCTGATGGTCCCCGGCCAGCCGCACCGCCCCGTACCGACCCCGGCGAGCACCCGCCGGGTGCAGCGCTGGGTGGTCTCGATCCTGCTGTTCTCGACCGTCTTCCACCTCGCGGTCGGGCTCGTCGTCGCGGCCGTCAGCATCGACGCCTCGGTGCCGACCTCCCGGATCGGGCTGCTCGCCATCGCAGGGGTGATGGGCGTGCTCGCGGCGGTGGCCGCGTCCGCGATCCACCAGCGCCGTCCGCAGGTCCCGTGGCTGCTCCTCGGCCTCGCCCCGGCCCTGGTGGGCGTCTACCTGTGCTTCCTGCGCTGAGCGCCCCACCGCACGTCAGGGACCTTCGGCGCCGCCCCTCGGGCCCGACGACCGTGCTCACGGGTCCCCGCGCTTCCTAGCGTGGCCAGCACCATCCCTCCCGATCAGGAGATCCCGTGGACCTCGATCCGCTCGACATCGCACGCTGGCAGTTCGCGATCGTGACCGTGTACCACTTCTGGTTCGTGCCGATCACGATCGGGCTCACCGCCATCGTCGCCGGGTACGAGACCGCGTGGGTCCGCACCCACGACGTGAAGTGGCTCCGGCTGACGAAGTTCTTCGGCAAGCTGCTGCTGATCAACTTCGCGATCGGCGTGGTGACCGGGATCGTGCAGGAGTTCCAGTTCGGGATGAACTGGAGCGACTACTCGCGCTTCGTCGGCGACGTCTTCGGCGCCCCCCTGGCGATCGAGGGCCTGCTCGCGTTCTTCCTCGAGTCCACGTTCCTCGGCCTGTGGATCTTCGGCTGGGACCGCCTCTCGCCCCGGCTGCACGTCGCCTGCATGTGGATCGTGCACCTCGGGACGCTGCTGTCGGCCTACTTCATCCTGGCGGCCAACTCCTGGATGCAGAACCCCGTCGGCTACGCCTTCAACCCCGAGACCGGACGCGCAGAGCTGAACGACTTCGGCGCCGTGCTGTTCAACGAGGTCCAGCTGGTGACCTTCCCGCACACGGTGCTGGCGGCGTACATGACCGCGGGCGCCTTCGTCGTCGGGGTCGCCTTCTGGCAGCTGGTCCGCCGGGCCTCGACCGACGAGGACCGCACGATGTACCGCGGCGCCGTCCGCGTCGGCGCGGTGGTCGTGCTGCTCAGCGGCCTCGGGGTCGCGCTCTCGGGGGACGCCCAGGGCAAGGTGATGACGGAGGTCCAGCCGATGAAGATGGCTGCCGCCGAGGCCCTCTACGAGACCGAGGCGCCGGCGGACTTCTCCGTGCTGACCATCGGCAGCCTCGACGGCTCCGAGGAGCTGTTCTCGATCAAGCTCCCGGGCGTGCTCTCCTACCTGGCCACCGGGGACACCAGCAGCGAGGTCGTCGGCATCAACGACCTGCGGGAGCAGTACACGCAGACCTACGGCCAGGACCCGGGTGCCGCCTACTACTCCGCCGGCGACTACACGCCGGTGATCCCGCTGACCTACTGGTCGTTCCGGCTGATGATCGGGCTGGGGCTCGCGGCCGCGGCCGCCGCCGCCTGGATCCTGTGGGCGACCCGACGGGGGCGTACGCCCGGCGGGCGGGTCCTGCTCTGGGTGGCGATCGCCCTGCCCTTCACCCCGATCCTGGCGAACAGCTTCGGCTGGATCTTCACCGAGATGGGGCGTCAGCCCTGGGCGGTGTTCGGCCTGATGACCACCGAGCGGGCCGTCTCGCCGGGGGTCGGCGCCGGCGAGATGCTGTTCTCACTGATCGCCCTGACCACCCTCTACGCCGTGCTGGCCGTGATCGAGGTGAGCCTGATGCTCACCTACATCCGTCGTGGTGCCGACCCCCTGACCGAGGCCGACCTCGCGCCACCCGACGACGGCGACGACGCCGCCGACCGCCCGCTCGCCTTCGCCTACTGACCCGGAGACCACCACCATGGAGCTCACCACCGTCTGGTTCGCGCTCATCGCGATCCTCTGGACCGGCTACTTCGTCCTCGAGGGGTTCGACTTCGGCGTCGGCATGCTGCTGCCCGTCCTGGGCCGCACCGAGAAGGAGCGCCGGGTCATGATCAACACGATCGGCCCGGTCTGGGACGGCAACGAGGTCTGGCTGCTCGTGGCCGGCGGCGCCACCTTCGCGGCCTTCCCCGAGTGGTACGCCACCTTGTTCAGCGGCTTCTACCTGCCGCTGCTGCTGATCCTGCTGGCCCTCATCGTGCGCGGGCTCGCCTTCGAGTACCGCGCCAAGCGTGACGACGACCGGTGGCGCTCGCGCTGGGACGCCGCCATCGTCCTCGGCTCCGTCGTCCCCGCGCTGCTGTGGGGCGTGGCCTTCGCCAACATCGTGCGCGGGGTGCCCATCGACGCCGAGATGGAGTACGTCGGGGGCTTCTTCGACCTGCTCAACCCCTACGCCCTCACCGGGGGCCTCACCACGCTGCTGCTCTTCCTGACGCACGGGGCGGTGTTCATCTCGCTCAAGACCGACGGACCGATCCGGCACGCCGCGCGGACGCTGGCCCTCAAGCTGGGAGTCGCCGCCGCCGTGGTGACCGTGGTCTTCCTGTCCTGGACCCAGGTCCTCACCGGCTCCCTGCCCTCGGCGGTGGCCTTCGCCGTCGCCGCGCTCGCGCTGCTCGCCGGGCTGGCCGCCCTCTCGGCGGGCCGGGAGGGCTGGGCCTTCGTGGGCACCTTCGTGGCCATCGGTCTCGGCGTCGTCGGGCTGTTCCTCGCGCTCTTCCCCGACGTGATGCCGACCACGCTGGCCGACGGCCTGTCGCTGACCACGACCAACGCGGCCGCGACGCCCTACACGCTGCGGATCATGACCGTCGTGGCGGTCGTCTTCACCCCGCTGGTCCTCCTCTACCAGGGCTGGACCTACTGGGTGTTCCGCAAGCGGATCGCCGTCCACCACATCCCCGACACCACGCCGTCCGTCCCCGTGGCGTGAGGCCCACCGACCCCCGGCTGCGGGCCGGACTGGCCCCCGCCCGGCGTCCGCTGACCGGTGTCGTCGTCGCGGGCGTGGTCGGCAGTGTCCTCGTCATCACCCAGGCGTGGGCCGTCACCGGGCTGGTGCTGGCCGTCGTCGCGGGCGCGGACCTCACCCGCTGGGTCGCCGTCGTGGTGGTCGCGTTCGCCCTCCGCGGGGCCACGGGCTGGGTGTCGGACGTCCTCGCCGCCCGCGCGGCCGTCCTGGTGGGCGCCGACCTGCGGCGGCGGGTCGTGGCGGCGTACCTGGTGCAGCGCACGACCGGCGGGCCGTCGTCCTCCACCGGTGAGCTGGCGCTGCTGGCGACCCGCGGCGTCGCCGCCTCCGAGCCCTACCTGACCCGCTACCTGCCGGCGGTCGTGCTGGCCGGGGTGCTCCCGCTGCTGACGCTGGTCACGATCGCTGCCCAGGACCTGCTCAGCGCGGTCGTGGTGGCGGCCACGCTGCCGCTGGTCCCGCTGTTCGGCGCCCTGGTGGGCCTGCGGACCCGGGACCGCGCGCGGGAGCAGTGGCGGCTGATGGCCTCGCTCTCGGGCCACTTCCTCGACCTGGTGCGCGGCCTGCCGACGCTCGTCGCCTTCAGCCGCGCCCGGGCCCAGTCGCCCCGGATCGCCGAGATCACCGACCGCTACCGCCGGGCGTCGATGTCCACGCTGCGGGTGGCGTTCGCGTCGTCGGCCGTCCTCGAGCTGGTGGCCACGCTCAGCGTCGCCCTGGTCGCCGTGCTGGTGGGGCTGCGGCTGGCCGCCGGCGGCCTCGACCTGCGTACCGCCCTGTTCGTGCTGCTGCTCGCCCCCGAGGCCTACTGGCCGCTGCGCCGGGTCGGGGCGGAGTTCCACGCCGCCGCGGAGGGCGTCGCGACGTTCGAGGCCGTCGAGCAGCTCACCGAGAGCTCGGCAGCTGCCGCCGACGACGCGAGCACCGTGCCGCCCGTCGCGGGTGCCGACCTCGTGCTGGACGACGTCAGCGTGCGCTACCCCGGTCGCACGACACCCGCCCTGGCCCACGTCACCGGGGTCGTCGCGTCGCGCGGGGTCACCGTGGTCCGCGGCCCCTCGGGATGCGGCAAGTCGACGCTGCTGGCGGCCGTGGCCGGCCTGCTGCCCACCGCCTCGGGCTCGGTCCGCGTCGGTGGAGCGACCGTCGGGGGCGAGGAGTGGCGCTCACGGATCGCCTGGCTCCCCCAGCGGCCGGTCTTCGTCAGCGGCAGCGTCGCCGAGAACCTGAGGATCGCGGCCCCCGACGCCGCCGACGAGCAGCTGTGGTCGGCGCTGCGACGCGTCGCGCTCGAGGAGCGGGTGCGGGCGCTGCCGGGCGGCCTCGCGGCGCCGGTCGGCGAGGACGGCACCACTCTGTCGGCCGGCGAACGGGCACGGCTCGCGCTGGCCCGGGTGCTGGTGACCGACCGGCCGTGGGTCCTCCTGGACGAGCCGACCGCCCACCTCGACGCGCTGACCGAGCAGGTCGTCGCCGACACCGTGGTCGAGCTGGGGCGTACCCGGGCGGTGCTGGTGGTGGCGCACCGGCCGGCGATCGTACGGCTGGCCGACGCCGAGCTGGTCCTGCCGGCCGCCCGCCCGGCGCCGCGGGTCGTCCCGCCGCGCGCACCGGACGTCCCCCTGCGGGTCGCCGCGCCGGACGACCAGCCAGCCCCGCCCGAGCCGCCGCGCTCCCTGGTGCTCAGCGTCGTGCTCGGTGCCCTCGCCGCGACCTCCGGGGTCGCCCTGACCGCGACCGCCGGGTGGCTGATCGTCCAGGCGTCGACACGTCCCGCGATCCTGACCCTGATGGTGGCCATCGTCGGCGTGCGGGCCTTCGGCCTGGGGCGACCGGTACTGCGCTACGCCGAACGCCTGCGGTCCCACGACGTGGCCCTCCGGCTGCTCGCCGCGGAGCGCGTCCGGGTCTACGACGCCGTCGTGCCGCTGACGCCGGGTCGGCTCGGGCGACGGCGCGGGGACGTCCTGACCTCGATCGTCGACGACGTGGACAGCGTGGTCGACCGGCAGCTGCGGGTACGCCTGCCCCTCGCCGTCCTGGTCGCCGTCGCGGGCGCCGTCGCGACGGGTGCGGCCCTGGTGCTGCCGGCCGCCGGGCTCATCGTCGCCCTCACGTGCGTGCTGGCCGGCGGTGGCGGCTTCGTGGTGTCACGCGTCGGCGCGGGACGGGCCGAGCGCGACGGGGTCGCCCGCCGGGCCGACCTCTCGGCCGCGGTGGTCGAGGTCGGCCAGCTGGCCCCCGAGCTCGTGATGTGGCAGGCCGACGGGCTCGCCCTCGAGCGGATCGCCGCCGCGGGCCGCCCCCTCGGCGAGGCGTCGGTGGGGGCGGCACGGTGGTGGGCGGGTGCGCGCGCCCTCGTGCTGCTGTGCCACGGAGCCGGCGTGGCCGCGACGGCCGCGGTCGTCACCCCCGCGGTGATGTCCGGTGCGATCTCCGGGCCCCTCGCCGCCCTGCTCGTGCTGGTCCCCCTGGCCCTGGCCGAGGTCACCTCCCCCGCCGCCGACGCCGGCGCGCTCTCCGCGCGGACCGACGCCGCGGCACGACGACTCACCGCCCTGGAGCGGAGCGCCCCGGCGGTGCGCGACACCGTGGTCACCTCGGCCCCCACCTCGACCACCCTCGCCCTGCGCGGCGTGAGCGCCGGGTGGGACCGCACCCGGCCGGCGGTCGACCACCTCTCGCTCGACGTGCCGCGCGGTGCGCGCGTGGGGATCGTCGGGGAGTCGGGGTCCGGCAAGAGCACGGTCGCGGCCCTGATGATCCGCTTCCTCGACCCGTCGGCCGGGCAGGTGACGCTGGGCGGGGCCCCGCTGCCGGGCCTGGCCCTCGACGAGGTGCGGCACCAGGTCGGCCTCGTCGACGACGACCCGCACGTGTTCGCCACCACGCTGGTGGAGAACGTCCGGCTCGCCCGGCCTGCCGCGAGCGACGCCGAGGTGGCGCGCGCCGTCCGCGCCGCCCGCCTCGGGCCGTGGCTGGACTCCCTGCCGGAGGGGCTGCACACCTGGCTCGGCGACGGCCACGGGGCGGTCTCCGGCGGCGAACGTGCCCGCATCGCCGTCGCGCGCTCGATCCTGGGCGACCAGGCCGTCCTGGTGCTGGACGAGCCCACGGCCCACCTCGACCACGACACGGCCGCCGACCTGGCCCACGAGGTGCTCGCCGGCGACCCCGGCCGCAGCGTGGTCTGGATCTCCCACGACCGGGTCGGCCTCGACCTCGTCGACCGTGTCGTGGAGCTCGGTCCGCCGCGGTGGGACGAGCGCCTGGGCGCACCGCGCTGAGCCGGACCACGACGAGCCCTGGCGCCGGGGGCCGCGGCGGAGTAGACAGGACGTGGGCTGGAGGTAGACGGCGGGTGGTGGCACCGGCCGTCCACCTCCAGGCTTGGGGCGGGACCGGCGTCGCCCGCCTGCGGGTCGCCTGCGGGTCGCCGGTGCGCGCCCTAGTGGTCCCGGCGGTAGACCTCCGCGCCTCGCGCCCAGGCCGTGACCGGGTCGGCGGAGCCGATGTCGTCCTCGTGGAGGTCGAAGGGGTCCCGGTCCAGCACCACGATGTCCGCCGACGACCCGACCCGCAGGTTCCCCGAGTCCTCCTGGTGGTTGGCGTGGGCCGCACCGCTCGTGTACGCCTGCAGCGCCTGGCTCAGCGTGAGGCCCTGGTCGTCGCGCATGGGCGGCTCCTCGTCGCGCTCGTCGGTCCGGCGCGAGGAGCGGTTCACCAGGACGTGGATGCCCTCCATCGGCTCGGGCGGGTTGATCGGCCAGTCCGAGCCCCCTGCCACCAGGGCACCGCTGTCGACGATGTCGCGGAAGGGGTACTGCCAGTCCAGGCGCTCCTGGTCGAGGTACGGCTCCACCATCTGCACGGCGGGCGTGTTGTAGCGGGCCCACATCCCCTCGACGTTCGCGATCGCGCCGAGGTGGCGGAAGCGGGCCCGGTCGCGCGGTGCCACGAGCTGCAGGTGCGCCAGCTGGTGGCGCTGGGCGCTCCACCCGTTCCGGCGGCGCGCGGCGGCGATGGCGTCGAGCGAGGTCCGGACGGCCCGGTCGCCCAGGGCGTGGAAGTGCGCCTGGAAGCCGGCGGCGTCCAGCGCGACGACGGCCTCGTCGAGCTGGTCCGGCGGGAGAAAGGTGATCCCGCGGTCACCCCCCTCGCACGGGCACCGCGCGCCACCGAGGTACGGCTCGTCGACCGCCATGGTGAAGGTCTCCGAGACACCGTCGACCATCAGCTTGACCGATCCCGCGTCCAGTCCAGCGGCCCCGAGGCGCTCACGCTCGGCGACGAGGTCGTCCAGCTGCTCCACCCCGCGGTGCCGGTCCCACCAGAGCGCCAGCCGGACCCGCGCCGTGAGCTCTCCGGCCTCTGCGAGGTCGAGGTAGGCCTGGGTGGGGTCGTCGATGCCGGCGTACCCCCCGACCAACGCGTCCTGCCACCCGACGATCCCCCACGACTCCAGGTGCGCCTGGGCCTCCCGGAGCGCGTCGAGCTTCTCCGCGCGCGTGGTGTCGACCAGACGGTGCACGAGCTGGGCGGCGGCCTCGCGCAGCGTGCCCGTCGGGTTCCCGTCGTGGTCCCGCTCGATCCAGCCGTCCTCCGGGTCGGGGGTGTTGCGGTCGATGCCGGCCAGCTCCAGCGCGCGGGTGTTCACCCAGGCGTTGTGGTGGTCGTTGCTGGGCAGGAACGCCGGTCGGTGCGCGACGATGCGGTCGAGGGTCGACGCCATCGGCCCCGTCGCCTGGTCGAAGTGCTCCAGGGACCACCCGCCGGCGCGGAACCAGGCGCCGTCGTCGCGCCCGTCCCGCTCGTCCTGGGCGGCCACGGCCGCCGCGATCGACTCCAGGCAGTCGTCCGCGGTGCCGCAGTCGGTGAGCAGGCCGTTGCGCATCTCCAGGCCACCGATCAGCGGGTGGATGTGGGCGTCGTGGAAGGCCGGCATCACCAGGCCGCCCCGGGCGTCGACCTCCTCGACCCGTCCTCCCCCGGTCGCCATCTCGTCGCGGACCTGGTCGAGGGTGCCGACGGCATAGATGATCTGCCCGCGCACACCCACCGCTCCGTCGCGGTGGTACTGGAGACCGTCGAAGAGTCGTCCGTTGGCGAAAATTACGTCAGTCACTGCTGCCCTCTTCGGTGGAGCTCCGGTGCGGTCGCGACAAGGTACGCCCGCCCGTCACCCCGGTGCGACACCGAGGTCCCCGGACCCGGGCGTCAGCCCGGCGCGCGCCGCGCCACCGGGACGTCGACGTACCGGTCGGGGAAGGGCTCGTCGTCGAGGGTGTAGTGCCACCACTCCTGGGCGTAGTTGGAGAAGCCGGCGGTCTCGAGCAGGGACTTCAGCAGCAGCCGGTTCTGCCGCGCCTGACCCCGAACGCGCGGGTCGAGGGTGGTCGACAACGTGTCGAAGCAGTCGTAGCCGGTGCCCATGTCCACGGAGCCGTCGGCGAAGCGCTCGCCGTACGGCGCGTCGCAGGGCACGAGACCGTCACTCGGCCGCCACCGTGGCTGCCGGGCGACGGGCAGCTCGACCAGCGTGAGGTCGACCGTGCTGCCGCGGCTGTGCCCGGACCGCGCCGCGATGTAGCCGTCCTCGAACAGCGCTGCCTTGTCCACGTCGGGGTAGAACTCGTCCTTCATCCGGTCGTCGCGCAGCCGCTCCGCCCACGCGACGAAGTCGTCGACCGCGGTCTGGGGCCGGAAGCAGTCGTACACCTTGAGCGAGTACCCCCTCGACCGGGCCGCGTCCTGCGCCTCCGCCAGCGCCTCCGCGGCCGGCCTGGTCAGCAGGCACACGGGGTCGCGGTAGGCGTGGATCCGCCGGCCGACGAAGTTGTGCCGCGTGGTGTAGCGGATGTCGTGCAGGATCGTCGGGTCGACCTCGTCGAGGGCCACGAAGACCGGTGGGGCCGGGCTCGGCCGGGGGTCGCCGGAGGCGACCTGCTGCGACGGCGCCACCAGCACGACCAGGCCCAGCACGGCCCCGAGCACGGACCGGGCGAGGCGACGAAGCTCTCTGCCGTCGGTCATGGTCGGCACCCTAGTCAGCGGGTCGGGGTCTGCCCAGGGGCTGCGTCCGCGGCCGGGTCAGTAGCCGAGCAGCGTGGCGGCCAGGTCGGTCAGGACCTCGGTCGCTCCTCCCCCGATGCCCAGGACGCGGGCGTCACGGTAGTGGCGGTCGATCTCCGACTCGCGCATGTAGCCCGCGCCGCCGTGGATCTGCACCGACTCGCTGACCACGTGCTCCACCGCCTCGACGGCGGTGTTCTTGGCCATCAGGGCGTCGAGGACGAGGTCGGGGTCCGTCGCGGGGACCTCCAGGGACTTCTCGATCGCGGCGCGGGTGACCGTACGGGCCGCTGCCGTACGGCGGTGCATCTCCACCAGCTTGTGCCGGATCACCTGCCGGCTGACCAGGGGCCTGCCGAAGGTCTCCCGGTCCGTGGCGTGGCGAACGGCCAGGTCCAGGGCACGCTGGGCGGTGGCGTAGCCCTGCAGCGCCAGGGCGAGACGCTCCCCGACGAACTGCTGCATCAGCAGCCCGAAGCCCCCGTTCTCCGCACCGACCAGGTTCCGCACGGGCACCCGGGCGTCCTCGAAGGTCAGCTCGGCGGTGTCGGAGCAGTGCCAGCCCGTCTTCCGCAGGGGCCCGGAGACGGTGAACCCAGGGGTCCCCCTCTCGATGACCAGCAGGCTGATGCCGCCGGAGCCGGGTCCACCGGTGCGGACCGCCGTCGTGACGAAGTCCCCGCGCACCGCGGAGGTGATGTAGGTCTTCGCGCCGTCGACGACGTAGTGGTCCCCGTCGCGGACCGCCCTCGTCGTGATCCTGGCGACGTCGCTGCCGCCACCGGGCTCGGTGACCCCGAGGGAGCCGATCAGCTCACCCGCCAGCGTGGGCCTGACGAAGCGGTCGACGAGGTCGCGGTTCCCGCTGTCGACGATGTGCGGGACGGCGATGCCGTAGGTCATCAGGGCCGCGACGACGCCGGTGCTCCCCCCGGCCCCGAGCAGGGCCTCGGTGACGACCGCCGTGTCGACGGCGTCACCGCCCTGCCCACCCACCTCCTCGGCGAAGCCGACACCGAGGATGCCGGCGTCCGCCGCGGCCCTGCTGAGCTCGCGTGGCAGCCGGCCGTCGTCCTCCCACTGCGCGAGGTGCGGCGCGATCTCGCGCTCGGTGAAGCGGGTGACGGCCTCGCGCAGCGCCTGGCGCTCGGGAGTGGTCCATGCGTTCACGACGGGTCCTTCGACTTCGTGGGGTCGGGGCGGCGGCGGTGAGTGCCCGCGACGCTACCTGCCGGTCGGGTCGCCCGTCCCGGGTCAGAGGGCAGCCAGCTCCTGGGCGCTGAGGCCGTCGAGCCCCAGCGTCGTCAGGGTGCGGGCTCCCTGGCCCCGGAGGTCCTGGGCCAGCACGACCGACGCGAGGGTGATCAGCGCGTCCATCGTGGGCGTCGCCACCCCCGTGCGGCGGGCGAGGTCGGTGAGGAAGACCAGGGAGTATCCGACGTCCTCGGTGAGGTAGCGGTGGTCGAGGCGGTCCTGGGCGCCGATCCCCAGGAAGCCCGGGGCGGTGGAGTAGCCGGTCGAGTAGCTGGCCTCGCGCATGTAGCCCTGCACGACCCCCAGGTCGGGCTCGGACAGCACGCTCACCCCGAGCGCCGCCGCGATTGCCAGCCGCTCGAGGTCGGCCGCCTCGATCACCCGGCCGACGGCCTCGGTGATGCCCTCCTCGTAGAACAGGAAGCCGCCGCCGGTCCGCTCGATCAGGCCGGCGTTCAGCAGCGTCACGGCCGGGTGGATCACCGGGTTGCCGTTCTGCAGCGTCGTCTGGAAGACGCTCTGTGCAGCCTCCGCCCCCGGGTAGACGTCCTGCACCAGCGACAGCAGCCGACCGGTGCCCGAGCGGGGCAGACCGGCGACCAGCACGCCGCCGCCGAGCTTGTGGAACACGGTGATCCGGGCCGGTCCCACGATCCGCACCGCGTACGGGAGGGTGCTGGTCTCCCCGACGGTGATCGTCTCGTCGTCGAGCGCCAGGCCCAGGGCCCGCTTGGCCGTGATCGCGCCCGCGCAGGAAGCGGGGCAGACGAGCACCGCCTGGCCCGGCACGAGGTACGGCGCCACGAGCGCAGCCTGGTGCTCGGTGCTGTACGCCGGTCCGACCAGCACCACGAGCCCGGCACCGGCCACGGCGGTCTCGGCGTCCTGACCGGCGTAGGTGACCGCTGCGAAGCCCTCGATCTCACCGGTCGCGTGGATCCCGCCCGCGACCGCGACCGCAGCGACCTGGTCGGGGAAGTGCGCGGAGTCCACGAGTCGTACGTCGTGCCCGTGGCTCGCGAAGTCGAAGGCGACCGCGAGGGCGCCGTTGCCCGAGCCCACGACGGCGACGGCGACGCGGTCACGCACGGAGGTCCTGGTGGTCGCTGTGGTCGTCGTGGTCGCTGCGCATCGCGTGGTCCTGTCCGGCGCCCGTGGCGCCTGGTGGTCGGCAGGGAGCGCCCGGGGCGGGCTCCCCCGGCGAGCCTGCGCCCGCACTCCGAGCCGACGCCCGGGGCGAAGGTCCCGGTCCGCGGAGCGAACGACCCCCGGCGCCACACCGCGAGGGTTGTCAGACGTGCTGATGTCGGCGACCCTGGCCACAGAGCCACCTTCGTGGCGCTACCCCGGACCCGGTGGCGTGGACCGCGTCGCAGACCGGGGACATCCCGTCATCGTCCGTCGTCCTCGCCCACGGTCCCGACCGGACGGAGGACGCCGTGGACGCCCCGACGACCCCGTGCCGGATCCGGGTGTCGGTCCTCAGCCCGTCCGTCATCACCCGGACCGGGCTCCGTGCGCTGCTGGCCCGTCACCCCGACCGGATCGAGGTCCTCGACGACGCCGACGACACCGACGACGCCGACGACCCCTGCGGCGCGCCGTCCACGGCCCGGACCGCCGGCGCGGACGTGCTGGTCCTGGACGTCGCCGCGCTGAAGGATCCGACGCGACGGAGCGCCGTCGAGACCGTGATGGCGGGGGCCTACGCCGTGGTGGCGGTCGCCGAGGGCTTCCGCGCCGACCTGCCGGTCCTCCTCCGGGGCACCGGGGTGGCCGCCTGCCTGTCCCCCGACGTCACCGCCCCCGACCTGGTCGCCACCGTCGAGGCCGCGGGTACCGGCGACCTGGCGTCGACCGACGTCGCGGACGGGCAGGGAACCGGCGCGCTGCGGTTCTGCCGCGGCACCGACCGGGGGCTCGGTCTGTTCTCGTCCCGGGAGCACGAGGTCGTCGCCCACATCGTCGGCGGCAGGTCCAACGCGGAGATCGCCGGTGCGATGTTCCTGAGCAGCAGCGCGGTCAAGTCCTGCATCCGCTCCGCCTACCGCAAGATGGGCGTCAGCACCCGGCCGGAGGCCATCGTCTGGTTGCTCCGCGAGGGCATCGGCTTCGCGCAGCCCGAGGCCTCGCACCTCCGCGACGCCACGTGAGCGCCGCCACCGGTCCGTCAGGCAGCCCTGCCGCCGGCCGGGGTCGGGTGCCGCAGCGTGAGCACGACGCTCACGGCGGCGTAGTACAGGACGTACAGCAGCGACAGGGCGACGACCAGGACGTTCGGGTCGGGGTACTGCAGCAGCAGCACCGCGTAGGTCACCAGCCACGCCCCCGCGAGGGAGAGGTTGAGACCCCGCGCGGTGGCCGTACGTGAGGGGTAGATGTACTTCACCGGCACGAAGACCAGCACCACGCAGGTCAGCAGGAGGGCCGAGGTCACGCCGGGCGAGACGTCCAGGACGATGACGTAGAAGGCCACCACGTTCCAGTAGCTCGGGAACCCCAGGAAGAAGTGGTCCTCGGTCTTGGCGTCGGTGCGGCAGAACTGGTAGCTCGAGGCCAGCAGCGGCAGCACCGCGACCAGGGTGCCGAGGTTCCCCTCGGGCAGGTAGCCGCCGTACCAGAGCAGGAAGACCGGCGCGAAGCAGTAGGTGATGTAGTCGACGACGTCGTCGAGGCGCGCGCCGTCGAAGTTCGGGATGACCTCCTTGACCCGGAGCCGCCGCGCCAGCATGCCGTCGGTGCCGTCGATGAGCAGGGCGAGCAGCAGCCACCACAGCGCCGCGACCTCGTCCCCGCCCACGGCGGCGGCCAGGGCGAGGAAGGCGATCACGGTGCCGCTGGCGGTGTAGGCGTGCAGGGCCCAGCCGGCGGCGCGCAGGCGGAGCGGCTCCTCGGCGACGTGCATCGCGGTCATGTCGGTGGATCCCTCTCGTCACGCCCGGGTGGCGTCGTGCGCCGGCGCCGGGCGCCCGCTGATCGGGGACCCGGTCCAGGCGCACAGCCAAGCACGCCGGGTCGGACCGGCCACCATTCAGACGACCCCACGGCGAGCCGACGTGGGCACCATCACCACCCGGAACACCGCGAACCGCACCAGCCCGGCCCCGAGGTTCGCCGCGACCAGGACCAGGATCTCGGCCGTCCGCGACGGGTCCGGGTCGCTGCGCGCGAGCAGTGCGAGGGACCCGGCCGTCACCGCGAGGCTGAAGGCCAGGAGCACCAGCCCGAGCACCTGGTGGCGCACGGTCCGGGTGCGGCCCCGGACCCCGAAGGTGACCCGCCGGTGGCCCCACGTGCCGGCGATCGTCGACGCGATCAGGGCCAGGGCGTTGGCCCACTGGGCCTCCATGCTCCCCCGCAGCAGGAGGTACAGCAGCGCGTAGACGACGTTGAAGGCCGCACCCACGCACGCGAACACGACCAGCTGCAGGAGGGGTCGCCGCGACCTCGCCAGGACGGTCTGGGGTGCGGTCTCCGGGGCGGTTGTCACGGTCACGACGCTATCGGTGGGCCGAGCGACCGCCCCTCCGGTGCCGAGGGCCCTGCCCGCGGCGAGGCCTCCCGCAGGCCACGGGGACCGTGGGTGGCGCACCCTTCCCGGGTTGCCGGACGGGGTGTCACCCCGGCCGGGACACCGGCTCGCGCAGCCCGTGGATCCGGTCGTGGTCGGGGAGCAGCCGCCGTCGGCGCATGTGCCACCAGACGAGCAGCGACGAGCACGCCGCGTACACGCACCACAACGAGGCGAACGCCTCGAGGAACAGCACGCCCACGACGACCAGACCGACCAGGTTGACGACACCGAACCAGAAGATCGACCGGTAGCCGGAGATCAGGGGCGCCCCGATCACGGCCCCGATGTAGGCCACGGACCAGAACAGGTAGCCCGTCAGGCCCACCCGGTAGAGGATCGCGTTCGGGCGGACCTCGACGAGCACCGGTCCGTCGAGCACGGCCACGGCCAGGACGATCGCGACGACCAGGCCGACGGCGGCGAAGGGCACGACCCGGCGACGCGCACCCCGCGGCTCCAGGAGGAGCACCGCGACCGGCACGAGCAGCGGGAGCACCGGGAGCGCGAAGAGGACGTAGGCGAGGCTCGCGCCGGCCTGGACGCTCGGGCAGACGGCTCCCGTCGATCCGGCCCACACGAGCGCCTCGACCAGCTGGTGCAGGGCGAAGAGCAGCGGCAGCGAGGCGAAGGGCACCTCACGGACGTGCCTCACCTCGCGGAGTGACAGCACACCGACCGGCAGGAGTGCGGCACCGACGATCACGTCGGCCTCGATCGAGAAGCACACGGGACCGGCCCTGCTCTCCTCGGGCACCGGGACCTGCCCGGGCGGGCGGATCGGCGGTCATGGCTCTGACCACCCCTGGTTCGGCGCGTCCTGACACCCTCTCACCTGGACGGGTCGCCGGCACAGCCTGCGGACCGGTGGCGACCTGCCTGATCTCAGCTCCCGGCCGGTCGCGCTGAGGTGCCGCGTCAGGCGTCGCGGCCGCCCTGCTCACCGCCAGTCGCCTCGTCGGGGCAGGTACCGGTCTCGGGGTCGAAGCCGTCGGCCCACTCACCGGAGGCGAAGTCGTAGCCGACCGGCTCACCGTCCTCGTCGGTGCGCTGGTACCAGTCGGTGTAGCGGTCGTCGGTCGAGTCGACCTCGGCCCCGGCCCCCTCGGCGGGAGGCACGGTCCGCGTGACCTCCAGCGCGAAGTCGTCGCCGTAGCGCTCGACGCCCTGCAGCACGGCGTTCCTGACCGCCGCCTCGGCGTAGCGGTGCCGCAGGATGTAGGGGTCGGTCCGCAGGTCCCGCACCCACGCCACGATGATCAGCAGCATCACCAGCGCGAACGGGACCGCCGTCACGATCACCAGCTGCTGCAGGCCGGCCAGGGCCGTGGCGTCACCGAGCAGCAGCATCACCACGGCGATCCCAGACATCACCAGCCCCCAGAACACGACCACCCAGCGGCCGGGGTCGAGGTTGCCGCGGGTCGAGAGCATGCCCATCACCACGGACGCGGAGTCGGCCGAGGTGATGAAGAAGATGGCCAGCACCAGGATGCTCAGGAACGGCAGCCACTCCAGGTACGGCAGGTTGTCGACGACCGCGAAGAACACCTCGGGCGGGGCCAGGTCGGCGGACAGGCCGTCCGCACCCTCGCGGTACTGCCAGATGGACGAGCCGCCCATGACGCCGAAGGCGACGAAGAGCAGCGAGGACGGGATGAGGATGGTGCCGAGGATGAACTGGCGGATGGTCCGGCCGCGGGAGATGCGGGCGATGAAGATCCCGACGAAGGGCGACCAGGAGATCCACCAGGCCCAGTAGTAGACGGTCCAGGACGACTGGAACTCGACCGTCTCCTCGCCCCAGGACAGCGACCGGCCCATCATGTCGAACATCGACCCGACGTACTCCAGCAGCGCCGAGGGCAGGAAGTTCAGCAGGAACAGGGTCGGACCCAGGACCAGCAGCAGACCGACGATGGCCACCGTCAGCACGATGTTCAGGCTCGACAGGTAGCGGATCCCCCGGGCGACCCCGGTGACCGCCGAGATGACGAACCCGACGGTGAGCACGAGCAGCAGCCCGACCACCATGACGTTGGTCAGCTCCACGCCCGACACGATGCCGACCCCCGTGCCGATCTGCATGGCTGCGATGCCGAGCGCCGCGGCGGTGCCGAAGAGCGTGGCGATGATGGCGAAGACGTCGACCAGCTTGCCGGCCAGCCCGTCGGCGTGGCGGGCGCCGAAGAGGCCGCGGAAGATCGACGACATCAGCATGGCCCTGCCTCGCCGGTAGGCGGCGTAGGCGACGGCACCCCCGACCAGGGCGTACATCGCCCAGGCGTGGAAGCCCCAGTGGAAGTACGTCTGCGCCATCGCGCGGTGCATCGCCGCGGTCGACTCGGGGTCGTTGGTCAGCGGCGGGGGCGAGACGAAGTAGGTCAGCGGCTCGGAGGGCCCGAAGAAGAGGACCCCGATGCCGATCCCGGCCGCGAACAGCATCGACACCCACGAGAAGGTGCTGAACTCGACCTCCTCGCCGTCCTTGCCGAGCGGGATCCTCCCGTAGGGCGAGAAGGCCAGGATCAGCAGGGACACGAGCACCGTGATCGCGACCAGGTTGAACAACCAGCCCACGTTCCGGGTCGACCACAGGAAAGCGGCCTCGGCGACCGAGGCCACGCTCCCGGGCGAGACGACCCCCCACACGACGAAGGCGACCGTCAGCGTCCCGGCGACGGCGAAGACGAAGGTGTCGAGCCCGTAGCGACGTCGCTGCTCGTCGATCGAGATCCCCGGCACGAGGGCGGGATGGACGTCGTGCGGGTACTGGGGGCGTTGGTAGTCGAGCTGGCCGAGGGACTGCCCGGCCCGACCGCCGAGCCGTCTGCCGTCCCTGCCGTGCCGGACTCCCGCGGGACCCGTGGGGTCCACGCCCTCGGGAGGTGTTCCTGGCATGTCGTTGCTCCTCGTCCGTCGTGGTCGTCGGGCGGACGTGGGCACCTGGCGGCCGGCACGTCGGCTGACAACCCTGTCATCTCCGGGGCCGCACCTCCACACGGCGCGTCACCGGTCCGCCCCTCTGCCACACTCGACGCATGGAGCAGGAGCCCACCGCCAACGACTCCATGATCGAGGCCGTCGCGCGCCTGCTGGAGTGGCCTCTCTGGGTCCCCGCCGTCGTGGCGCTCCTGGTCTGGGGTGCCTGGGCCCTGCTGCATCGGCGCACGGGAGAAGGACGTCACGAGCCGGACTGAACGCCCGGGTTCGACGGACGGTGGTGGCCGGTCGTCCTGCACGACGCGGGACGATCGACCCTGGACGCCGGACGGGGGGTACCGGCACCATCGGACGGCTGTCGGGCCCCGCACGGGGTGCCCAGGATGGGGCTCACCACCCACCACAGGAGGACCCCATGAACACCACCACCACCCGCAGGGCGGCCGCCGCCGCGCTGCTCGCCGGCACCACGACCCTCGGGCTGCTCTCCGCGACCGCCCCGGCGAACGCGAGCGACGACCGCGTCGAGCGCACCGGGCAGTGCTCCGGGTCGGCGCGCTGGGACCTCAAGGTCAAGACCGACGACGGCGGCCTCGAGGTCGAGGGCGAGGTCGACAGCAACGTCAACGGCCAGACCTGGAGCTGGCGCATCGTCCACAACGGCTCGGTCTCGGCCCGTGGCACCGCGACCACCCGCGGCCCCAGCGGCTCCTTCAGCGTGGAGCGCCGCATCACGAACCTCGCCGGCACCGACCGCGTCACCTTCGCGGCCTCCAGGAACGGCCAGACGTGCCGCGGCAGCATCAGATTCTGACGCCGCCGCACTCGTCCGTGTGGGTCACGCTCCCCCCGTGGCCCCGCGGATGAGACGTCTGGCCCGGCACCCCGCGGCACAGTTCCTCGCCGCGGGGTGCCTCGCTGTGCTCCTGGTCGTGCTCGTGACCGGCCGGCTCAGCCGCAGCGCCGCGGACGAGGAGGCGACCGACGACGCCCGGGCGACCACGGAGGTGCTGGCCCGCAGCGTGGTGGGCCCGGCCCTCCCGTCCCGGTTGTCGTCCGGCGAGGCCGGTCCCGTCGACCGCCTCGACCGCGCCCTGCAGCAGCGCCTCGACGTCCCGGGCCTGGAACGGATCAAGATCTGGGCCGAGGACGGGACGATCGTCTACTCCGACGAGACGCTGCTGGTCGGCAGCCGCTACGAGCTGGACGAGGAGGAGCTCGACGTCCTGCGGGGTGGCGGCACGGAGGCCGAGCTGTCCGACGTGAGCCGCCCCGAGAACCGGTACGAGCGCGACCTCGGCGGCGTGCTCGAGGTCTACACGCGCGTCGAGTCACCGGAGGGCGAGGCCCTCCTCTTCGAGGCGTACTACTCCACCGCCGGCGTCGGCGACCGCGCCGACGCGATCCTGAGCCGGTTCCGGCCCGTGACCCTGGTCGGGCTGGGTGCACTCGTCGCGGTGGCACTGCCGCTCATCATGCTCCTCACCCGTCGGCTCGGCCGGGCCGCCGAGCAGCGCGAGCGGCTGCTGCGGGCCGCGGTCGACGCCTCGGACGCCGAACGCACCCGGATCGCGCGGGACCTCCACGACGGGGTCGTCCAGGAGCTGGCCGGCACGTCGTACGTGCTGACCTCCATCGCCGCCCGACCGGACACGGGCAGCGCCCTGCGCACCGAGCTCGACGACGCGAGCAGCTCGGTGCGCGGCAGCGTCCGGGCACTGCGCTCCCTGCTGGTCGAGATCTACCCACCGGACCTCGACGCCACCGGGCTGGCCGGTGCCCTTGACGACCTCCTCGCCCCCCTGGGCCGCGACGGGGTCACCACCTCCCTGGCCGTGCAGGTCGACGACGACCTGCCCCCGCACCTGGTCGCGCTCACCTGGCGCACGGTCCAGGAGGCCGTGCGCAACGCCGTGCGCCACGGCGGCGGGGCGCACCTCGACGTCAGCGTCCAGCAGACCCCGGACGAGGTGGTCGCCGTGGTCCGCGACGACGGCTGCGGGTTCGACGTCACCGCCCCCCTCCCTGCCGGTCACCTGGGTCTGCGAGGGGTCCGCTCCCTGGTCGAGGAGGCCGGCGGCTCGTGGGCCGTGGAGTCCGCCCCGGGGCCGGCACCACCGTACGGATGCAGGTGCCGCTGCCGTGATCCGACTCGTGATCGCCGACGACCACGCCGTCGTGCGCCGCGGACTCACCGGGATGCTCGGCGAGCTCGACGACGTCGAGGTGGTCGGGGTGGCCGCCGACGGCGCGGAGGCGGTGCGGCAGGTGGGCGAGCTGGCGCCCGACCTGGTCCTGATGGACCTGCAGATGCCGGTCATGGACGGCGTCGCCGCCACCCGGACCATCACCGAGCAGTCCCCCGGCACCGACGTGCTGATCCTGACCTCGTTCTCCGACGGCCCCCGCCTCCTCGCCGCCATCGACGCCGGCGCCGTCGGCTACCTGCTCAAGGACGCCGAGCCCGAGGACCTCGTGGCCGGGATCCGCGCCGCCGCCCGTGGCGAGTCGCCGATCGACCCCAAGGCGGCCCGGCACCTGCTCACCTCCCGGGCCACCGGTCGCTGGGCCGAGGAGCAGGCCGCCCCCCGCACGGTGCTGTCGGTCCGCGAGCGCGAGGTCCTCGACCTGGTCGCCGCGGGCCTGGCCAACAAGCAGATCGCCCGCAGGCTCGGCATCACCGAGCGCACCGTCAAGGGGCACCTGACGTCTGCCTTCCAGCGGATCGGGGTCGCCGACCGCACCCAGGCGGCGTTGTGGGTGGAGCGCCACGGCCAACGGTGACCACGGGGGCCGCTACCTCCGGGGAGGTGCGAGTCCCCGGCGCAGGAGCGCCACCGCACCGACGGCGCCGACCGCGCCGGCCAGCCACCAGATCGGTGAGCCCAGGGGGCCTCCGGAGGCCTCGGCCACGGCCGGCGTCACGGCGACCGCCGGGGCTCCCGTGCCCACGACGTCGAAGGACAGCTCACCGACCACGGCGTGGCCGTCCCCGGACAGGACGCGGTAGGTGACGAGGTGGGGACCGGGCGCCGACAGGTCCAGCGGGACCTCGAGGGTCCCCCCTGTGACCGACGGCGTCCCTGCGACGACGTCCTCGCCGGCCGCGCCCCGGACCACCACCTGCTCGGACCCGGGAAGGAGGTCGTCACCGAACACCAGGACGAGCCGGTCGGTGCGCAGGGAGACCGTGTCGCCGTCCCGGGGGTGCTGCCCACGAGGTCGGAGTGGGCCAGCGCCGGCGACGGCGCCGTCAGCAGCAGCGCGAGGACGACGAGCAGCGCAGGGGCCGTGCACCAGGTGCGCCGGCGCCGGAACCACCAGGACCACCGGGCGCTCGGGGGGTCCGCGGAGCCGCCGGTCCGGCGGGGTCGGGCCAGGTCGTGCGGACCGTGGCGACCTGCCGGGCCATGGGGTGTCCTCCGGCGGCCGCGAGGCGGATCCCGTCGAGGAGGTGCTGGGCCCGGTCGCCCTTCACCAGGTACCCGCAGGCACCGGCGTCGACCGCGGCGTCGATCAGGGACGGGGTGCAGGAGGCACTCAGGACCAGCACCCGCAGGGTGGGGTCGAGCGCCAGCAGGGACCGCGTCGCGGCGAGACCGTCGGTGCCGGCCAGGTCGAGGTCCATGACCACCACCTCGGGCCGGGTCGTCCTGGCCTCCCTGACCGCGGAGCGCGCGTCGCCGGCGACCCCGACCACGACGAGGTCAGGCTCGTGCGAGACGAGGACGACCACGGCGTCCCTCACCATCCGGTGGTCGTCCACGAGCATCACCCTGGTCCTCATGTGCGTCCTCCGTCGTGACTGGGTCGTCGGTCGATGGACCGTCCCAGACCGACCTTGGGTCCTCCTGGGTCAGCCCCGGACCAGCGCGGTCGGGAACACCGCCGCCAGCTCCGTCCCCCCACCGGCACGCGGCCCGACGGTCAGCCGCCCCCCGAAGTCGCGCACGGTGTCGGTCAGGAGCCGGAGCCCGAGGTGGCCCGTGGGGCTCGAGGGAGGACGGGGGCCGGGTCCTGCCCCGTCGTCGAGGACGCGCACCACGACCTCGAGCCCGGTCGCCGCCACCTCGATGACGACCTCCTCGGCAGCCGCGTGCTTGACGACGTTGCGCACGCCCTCACGCACCACCCGGTAGGCGAGACGGGCCGCGTCGCTCGGGAGGACGAGGTCGTCGGGGATCGACACCTGTCCGCGCAGACCGGCGTCGCCCGCACAGGTCGCGACCAGCTGCCGGACCGCGGCCGGCAGCCCGCCCCGGTCCAGGTCCGGTGGGTAGACGCCCGTCATCAACGAGCGCAGCGCCGCGACGTCCTGCTCGATCAGGCGGGTGGCCCGCACCACCATCGAGCGCGCCGCGTCGAGGTCGCCGCCCTCCCCCAGGTGTCGCCCGACGGTGGGGAGGGCGTAGACGAGTCCGGAGAGGTCCTGGACGACGCCGTGGTGCAGCTCCTCGGCCATCCGGCGCTGCTCCAGGTCCGAGGCCAGGAGCGCGTGACGCATCATCACGGCGCGTTCGGCGTGGGCCCGGTGCACCTGTCGGCTCAGCGACACCGCCAGCGGCACGACCAGCAGCAGCAGCAGGACCAGCGACCCGACGATGAGCGGCACGAAGGTGGCCACGATCGCCCGGGTGTTCTCCTCCATCGGCGCGGTCGACAGGTAGGCCTCGACGACGAGCGGCTCCCCGGTGCGGTCGGTGGTCCCGACGTACACCTCCAACAGCTCGCGCTCCTCCCGCTCGCCGAGGTTCTCCGGACGGTCCAGCCCGGAGAGCTCCGCGGTCACGCCCCGGGTGCCGAAGAGGGCGGCCACGTCCTGGGTGAGCGCGAACCGTCTCCCGACCATCTCCTGCTGGTCGGACCAGATCACCACCCCGTCGACGTCCCAGACCTTGACGTGCCGGACGCTGCCGTCCCGCATCCGGGCCGCCATCACCGCCGTCAGCTGGTCCGCGGCCCCGGGTGTCCGCGCGCGGACGTCCTCGTCGACCAGCGGAGCCACCAGCCGTTCGGCCACGCCGGCACCCTGCTCGCGGGCGTCGTCGAGGGCCTGGTCCCGCGCGACGCGCTCGGCTATCCCCAGCGTCGCGAGGACGACCAGCGCCATCGCGACCAGGCTGAGCAGCAGGAAGCGGGACAAGGCCCTCCGCACCGCGGTGTCGGCGTCGTGGACGGGTCGGGCACGACGGCCCGACCCGCCTCGCTCAAGGAGACCTGGTCGGAGCACCGAGGAGCCCGTGCCTGCCCGCGATCGCGACCGCCTCGAGCTGCGAGTGGGCTCCCAGCTTCGCGAGCAGCGTCTTGACGTAGCCGCGACAGGTGTGGACCGAGAGGTCCAGGTCCCGGGCGATCTCGGTGACGTGGCGGCCCTCGGACAGCAGCTGCAGGACGAGGGCCTCCCTCGGCGTGAGCGCGGGGTGGCGCGGCGACCGTCCCCGCCCGTCCTGCTCGAAGACGAGCGAGCGCAGCAGGTCGGCCGGGACGAAGAACGCACCGCGGCGCGCGGTGCGGAGTCCGCCCAGCAGGTCCCCCAACGAACCTCCCTTGGGCAGCAGGGCGCACGCGCCGGACGAGGCCGCCCGCTGCATCACCCCGAGGTCTCCGTGCGCGGTGAGGACGACCACCCTCAGCGAGGGCCGGCGGGCAGTCAGCTCGGATGTCAGCTGCAGACCGTCCTCGTCCCCGTCGCCGAGATCGACGTCCATCAGCACGAGGTCGGGTTCGTGGCGTGCGACCTCGGCGCGCGCCTCCTGGACGTCGTGGGCGGCGCCGACGCACTCGAGGTCGGTCTCCGCCTCCAGCGCCAGGCAGACCAGCTCGGTGAAGGTGCGGTGGTCGTCGACGATCAGCAGGCGTGCACACGTCGCCGGCACGACGGTCGGATCGACCAGGCCCAGTCTCGGCATGTAGGTGCTCATCTCCGTTCGGTGTGGCGACGAGGCTCCCGAGCGGACGCACCCATGGCACCGCGGGCGCCACCGACCTGTCAACGGGCCGGGACACCTTCGGGACCACCTTCGGGACCTCGTGCCCCACACCGTCGGGACCTCGTCCCCCAAGGATCAGGACGCGGCGGCGAGGCGGACGGCGACCTGCCACCAGCCGGCGTCCCGGTCGGCCACCTCGAGGTCCCCGACGTCGCGGTCCGGGACCGCCAGCACGGCGTCGCGCAGCAGCCGCATCAGCAGCCGGACCTCCTCCCGGGCCTCGGCGGCGCCGTGGGCCGGCACCGCGCCGTCACTGCGCAGCAGGTCGAGGTACAGGTTCGTCGTCTCCGGGCTCGGGTCGGTGCCCAGCTCCTCGGCGAGGCGCTCACGGACCTCGGCGTACGCCCGGAGCGCCTCGGCACGCCGCCCGGCTGCGGCCAGTGCCCTCATCAGGGTCCGCCACACGCCCTCGGCCAACGGGTCCCGGCGCAGCGCGGCACGGGCGTGCCGGACGGCGAGGTCCGGCTGCTCGAGGGCGAGACCGCACGACGCCGCCAGTCCGTGGAGGCCCACCAGCTCCCGCCGCAGCGTCTCCCGCTGGTCGTCGGCCCAGCCGGCCTGCATCTCGTCGCCCAGCAGGTCGCCGTGCGCGAGGGACAAGGCCTCCTCCACCAGGGGGAGGCACGTCGCCGGGTGTCGGTCGGCCTCGGCACGGCGAGCCAGGGCCCGGAACGTCGTCAGGTCGACGTCGACGGAGGAGAGGTCGAGGAGGTAGCCCTGCGGGACCGTGACGATGCCACGGCACGCGGACCCCGTCGTGCCGAGGTGCCGCCGGAGCAGGCAGACGTAGCTCTCGAGGGTCCCGGTCCAGCTTCGCGGCGGGCAGCCCGCCCAGAGCAGGTCAGCCAGGACCTCCTTGGACACCGGACTCCCCGCGGAGACCGCGAGGATCTCGAGGATCTGGCGCGGTTTGACGCCCCCGAGACCGCTCCCGTCGACCGTGCCGTGCGACATGACGACCCGTGTCTGTCCGAAGATCTCGACGTGCATGGCCTTCCCCTCTCCCGCATCCCCCCCGGGAGCACCTCCCAATCTGCCCGCCGCCAGGACGTGCCGGCACCCGCAGGTGGTGGGGTCGCGCCCCCGAATCGGGGGGAGGTCCTTCGACCCGCCCCGCCGCGCGCCGGCCGAGGTGGTCGCGGCGCGCGGCGGGGCCCGCTCAGCGGCGTCGGAAGACGAACCCGGTCGTCCGTCCGCCGACGGCACTGACCGCGCTGACGGTCGTCGTGGTCGCGGGGGGCGTGACCGCCCCGGCGCCACGGAAGACCCAGACGCCGGCGGCGTCGACCGTCGCGAACCCCAGCACCCGCCCGGTGAGGGCGCTGCCGAGCACGACCGCGACCCGCTGACCGGCTAGGACGCTCGAGGTGCCCGAGACCCGCCACTCCCTGCCCGCCCGGAACTCGGCCGCGGTCACGCCCAGGGTCTCCGCGCCCGGCGTGACCACCACCTCGTCGGTGGCCTCCTGACCTCCCTGGCCCGTGACCGTCAGCCGCAGGACGACCGGTTCGTCGCTCGGCGCGTAGGTCGGGTTGGGCCCGGTGGTGCTGGTGGGCAGGCCCATCGGGGGCATCACGAAGGAGGCACCGGGCGTGGTGGCCCCCGTCAGGGTCACCGGCGGCCCGCTGACCCTCGTCCAGCGCATCTCGTCGACCAGGGTGCTGCCGGCGCCGTCGAGCCGCACCGTGGACGTGCGCCGCACCGTCTGGTCCGGGCCCGCGTCAGCGGTCGGAGCCGGGGCGGGGTCCGCCGGGTCGGGTGCCACGACGGTCACCGCGACCACCACCGGCTCGCTGGTCCCGGCGGGCCCGCTGACCACGAGCTCGAAGGCCAGGGGCCCGGTGTAGCCGCCCGGAGCGGTGAAGGTGGCCACCGCGGTCCCCGCTCCGGCCAGGACGACCCGGTTGGCGTCGGTCACCGGGACCTCCACGGTCGAGGGCTGGGTGCCGGTCGTGCCGTCGGGCAGCGTGACCTCGACGTCCTCGGTCACGGTGCCCGGGACCTGGCGCCAGGCGTAGGTCTCGATGGTGCCGGTCGACCCGGTGCCGGTGAGCGTGACGCGCTGGCCGGGGGCGGCGTCGACCGGGTTCGCGAAGGCTGCCGCCACCGGCAGGTCGGCCTGCATGCCGTCCCCGCCGGTGGTCACCGGCACCGTGGTGGTGCCGCCCTTGTCCGAGGTCACCGTCACCGTCGCGGTCGGCGCGACGGTGCTGATGCTGACGGTGCCGTCCACCAGCGGCTGACCCATCACGGTCAGGCGCCCGGGGGTCGAGTCCTGGTCGCTGGAGGACGCCGACACGGTGAGCAGATCGCTGTCAGCGTCGTAGCGGGCGCCGGTGACGGTCACGACGTCGGTCAGCACGGCCTGCTTCTGCGCCACCGGTCGGTCCCCGGCGTTGAGCACCGTCAGCGTCCGCCCGTCGGGCTCCCGGTCGACGGCGAAGCGGCCGTAGTAGACCCCGCGGTCGCCCTCCATCGCGGTCTCGACGAAGCCCAGCCCGGCGTCCCGCACCCGGATCGACTGTCCCGCGTCCGAGGTCGCGTACACGTCGACGAAGCCGCGCCCGTCCGCGCCGACGCTGTAGGTCGCCGCCCGGACGTCGACGCCGGCGTTCGTGGCGAGCCGGCCCTGCACGCTGAACAGGTCGGTGCGGGCCAGCTCGGTCCACCCACCGGCCGGGTCACGCTGCTCGACGGAGACGTAGTCGGTGCCGTAGGGGCTGCCGACCACCGGGTGCGGGACACCGGGGTCGCCGACGTACCCGGCCGGGGCGGCCGGGGCCACCGCGGGGTCCC
Source organism: Nocardioides aquaticus (assembly GCF_018459925.1). Lineage (NCBI taxonomy): Bacteria > Bacillati > Actinomycetota > Actinomycetes > Propionibacteriales > Nocardioidaceae > Nocardioides > Nocardioides aquaticus. The sequence goes on along the minus strand of NZ_CP075371.1, from coordinate 2,227,836 downwards.
AGGTGAGGAAGGGGCCGATCCTGCTGGACAGGGCCTGCCCGAACACGCCCGGGGTGGTCCCGATGTCCTGGGTGTAGTTGATGCCGTCGCCCTCGACCTGGAAGACGTCCACGCCGTAGGGGTGGGTGACGCGGTACTCGCCGTCGGCCAGGCCCCGGTCGCGGATCCGCACCCGGCCGAAGACCATCTGGTCACCGTCGACGACCTCCTCGGCGGCCCACGCACCCTCGAGGTCCATCCCGATGCTCATGTCGACACCGTTGCCGGCGAGCTCGGCACCGGCCAGCTGGTAGAAGAACTCGCCGGGGAAGTTGTCCGGGTACGAGACCGGGGAGCCGGGGTCCGGGACCTCGTCGGGCAGGGTCGCGCACAGCGGGTCGTCGAGGGTCGTGCAGGCCTCGAGCCGCACCCCGTTGCTGTCGCGGTACCAAGCCGGGAACCCGTGCTCGGCGGTCGGGCCGACCTCGGTCAGCCGCCCCGTCCGGGCCTTGAGCGAGCCGTCGGGCTCGGTCGGTGCGACCGGGGCACCCTGCGCCCCCACCGCGAGGGACACCACGACGAGCGCCGCGACGACGACGGCCAGCACCCGCCGGCGGGAGTGTCCGCGGTCGCGGTTCCTGGTCGACCTGGGTGCTGCCATGGCGCTCATCTCCTCGGTGTGGGTGCAGCCGACGTGCTGCGACCCGCCCAGCGTGCGGGGGGACCTTGGGCTCACCTCGGGCCGCCACCGCCGTCCTGCGGGCCTCCCCCAGGTTTTCCCCACCGGGCCCGGTCACGGTTCGGGCATGGCCCTGATCGCACCCCCGACCCGGACCCCCGTGCGCGTGCGGGCCTCCGCCGCCCTCGCTGTCGCCGGTCTGGTGGTCACCGGTCTGGTGGTCGCCGCGACCAGTGGCGGGGTCGCCCTGCTCGCGGCGGGTGGCGCGCCCTCCGACCTCCCACCGGGCATCGCCGACCCGGGACCCGTGGTCGGCTGGGGCGCTCCGTTGGTCGACCTCCTGGCCCTGGTGGCCGCGGCCGCGACCGTCGGGGCGCTCCTCGTGCCGACCGTGCTCAGCCCCGGGGACGTCGTGTCGTCGGCGCGTGCGGGCCGCACGGCGCGCCGCGCCGCGGCGACGTGGACGGTCGTGGCCCTCCTCGGACACGTCCTGACGGTGTGCGACACCCTCGGCGTCCCCGTGTCGGGCGTGCCCGTGGCGGCGCTGCTGCCGTGGTCGGCCGCCGGTGTCATCACCCCTGCCCTGGTCGTCGCCCCGCTCGCCGCGCTGGTGGCGACGGGGGCCGGCGCCGCTGCCGGCCGCCGCCGCGCCGCGGCCCTGGTCCCCGTCGCGCTCGCCGCGGCGCTCGTGTCCCCCGTGGCCGGTCACGTGGCGTCGGCGGAGGACGCGGGGCTCTCCCCGGGGGGCCTGGTGGTCCACGTGGCGGCGGCCCTCGTCTGGGTCGGCGGCCTGGCCGCCCTGCTGCTGCTCGTGCGCGCCGACGACGCGCTCGCGGTCGCCGTGCCCCGGTTCAGCGCGCTGGCGCTCGTCAGCTACACGGCCCTGGCCGGGTCCGGGCTCGTGGCGGTCTCGGCCTCGCTCCCCTTCAGCGGCGTCGCCTGGCAGACGGCCTGGGCCAGCGGGTACGCCGCGGTGGTGGCGGCCAAGGCCGTCGTCCTCGTCGTGCTCGGCGTCCTCGGGGCACGACACCGGCGGGTGACGGTCCCCCGGGTGGTGGCACGGGAGCCCCGGGCCTTCCGGCGGCTGGCGGTCGCCGAGCTCGGGCTGATGGCCGTCGGCGCCGGTCTGGCGACCGCGCTGGCCCGCACCCCGCCGCCGGCCCGTGGGGTGGTGGGCCACGACGGTGCGACGGTGGAGCGGCTGTCTCCTGCGGTGCTGGTCACCACGTGGCGACCCGACGCGGTGGTGCTGGTCGTGCTCGGGACGGCCGTCACGGCCTACGTCCTGGCTCAGCGCCGAGCCCGCACCGGGGGCAGGGACTGGCCCCGGAGCCGGACCCGGTGGTTCCTCGCGGGGGCTGGGACGGCCGGCGCGGCCCTGTGCTCGGCCCTCGCGACGTACGCCCCGCTGCTGCTCAGCGTGCACCTGGCCCAGCAGCTCCTCCTGCTCCTCGTCGTCCCGCCGCTGCTGCTGATGGGACGCCCGGTCGTGCTGCTCCGCGACGCCACCGGCCGGGAGCCGCCCACCGCAGCCCGTCGCCTCCTGGCCGCACCGCCGACCGGCGCGCTCGCTGCGTGCGTCCTGCTGACGGTCGTCCACCGGACCCCGGTGATGAGCCTGTCGCTGGGCTCGCCCTGGTGGCACCTGGTCGTGGTGGTCCTGACCCTCACGTCCGGCCTGGTCCTGTGGTGGCCGGTGCTCGGGCGGAGCACCCGGAGCGCCGGCCGGTCGCCGAGTGGGCCGGGTGGCTGCTGCCCGTGGTGGCCTGCCTCGGGGTGCTCGCGCTCCAGCTCCGCGACGCCGACGACCTGCTCGCCTCCGCGTGGTTTCTCGAGCTGCGGCTCGGCTGGGTGGAGCCCGCAGCCGACCAGCGCCTGGCCGGGGCCCTGGCCGGGCTGGCGGCACTTGCGGTCGCCTGTGTCGCCGCGGCAGCGGTGGTGGCGGCCACCAGCCGGGCCTCACGTGCGCGCCCGGCACACCCTGGGCCTGACCGGGGTCAGGGGCCGAGCAGCACCGTGCCTCGCAGGTCCTCGGCGTCCACGGCGCCGTAGTCACGGGAGTCCACGGAGTTGCCCCGGTTGTCACCGAGCACGAACACGTGCTGACCGGGGACCTCGAAGGTCCGGCTGTAGTACCCGTCGACCGTCGCAGGGTCCACCCACGGCTCCTCGACCGGCGCCCCGTCGACGTGCAGCACCCCGTCGAGGACCACGACGGACTCCCCCGGGAGCCCGACGACGCGCTTGATGGTGCGCCGGCCCTCGCGCGGGTCGGCGAACACCACGAGGTCGCCGTGCGCGAGGTCGTCCACGTCGGGCGCCCACCGCGAGACCAGGACGACGTCGCCGGGCTCGAGCGTGGGCGCCATGCTGGCCGAGTCGATGCGGACGGGGGTGACCACGGACGTCCGCACGGCCCACACCAGACCGGTCGAGCCTCCGACCACCAGGGTCAGGGCCAGGGCCGCCGCCCCCGGTCTCACTGCGGCGGTGCCGCGAAGACGGGGTGGTTGGGGTGCGTGGGCGAGAGGTCGACCGTCCCGTCCGCCGCGGCGACGAGGAACTGACTCATCATGTCGTGGTCCTCGTGGGCCAGGTTGTGGCAGTGGATCATGTAGCGCCCCCCTGCTCACCGGTCGCGCCGGCCGGACCGGTCGAGCGTCCGTCTGGGTAGGCCTGGGGTGCGATGCGGTAGAGCACCAGCACCTCGACGATCTCGCCCTCCCCCACGTAGACGACGTCCTTGGGGCCCCGCTCCCACGGCTGCACCCGCCCGGCCCCGCCCCGACGGCTGACGATGCGGAAGTCGACCAGGTGGATGTGGAGGGGGTGGAACCAGCCACCGGACTTGTTCTCGATCCGCCAGATCTCCGCCTCCCCCGGCCTCGGCGGGTCGCCGCTGTCGTCGGCGAAGAGGTTCCACCCGGAGGCGACGACGTCCTCCCACGTGTGGCCGTTGATCATGAACTCGTTGGTGAGGTCGTCGTGCTCGAGGTCGATGTCGCGGGTGCGGCGCGCCGCGGACACCGGCACCGTCATCACCGGGTTCAGCTCACTGCTCGGCGGCGTCGGCACGGTGCCCCACCGGTCCTCGGTCGACTCGCCGGTGACCCGCAGCTGCAGCACCTTGCCGGTGTACTGGTAGTCGCGGTTGTTCTTGTTGCTGGCGTTCCGCAGCTCGACCCGGTCCCCGACCCGGCAGGTGCCGAGGTCCACCATCACCTCGTACCGCTCGGCGCCGGCATGGCGCCAGCTGGTGACACGTTGGGGCGCCGTGACACCGCCGTCCGTGGCCACCACCCAGGTCGGCACCGTGGCGCCCGTGCGCGTGTTGACGAACCGCAGGGTCATCGAGCGGGAGAGCGTGGCCATCAGGACCCGGAACCGGTAGAAGCGCCGCTCGACCTCCAGGTAGGGCCACGGCACGCCGTTGACGGTGATCACGTCGCCGTAGAGCCCGGAGTGGTCGCGGTCGAGGTAGGCCAGGGAGCCGTCCTTGGCGAAGATCGCGTCGCTGACGGTCAGCGGGACGTCGTAGCGACCCTGGGGCAGGTTCTCGGTCTCCCAGGCGTTCTTCAGGTGGTACTGCGCGACCATCCCGCTGTAGACGTTCCAGGCGGTCTGGTGGGCGCCGTGGTCGTGGTACCAGAGCGTCCGGGGTCCCTGGTGGTTCGGGTACCAGTAGTCCTTGGCCCGCCCGGGGAGGGAGACGTCGTTGGCGTACCCGTCGAACTGCGGCAGCGACGCCGACCCGTGCAGGTGGACCGACGTGGCGACCTCGTGCCCGAAGGTCGGGTGGACCGGGGGCAGGTCGTTGGTGACCCGCAGCCGGACCCGGGTGTTCTGCGGGACCCGGATGACGGGCCCGGGCACCGTGGGTGCCGCACCCGGGGCGGCGTACCCGAAGACGGTGGTCAGGGGCGAACCCGGGTCGAGCACCTGCGCCGACGCCGAGCGCTCGCTGAGGTCGAAGTGCCAGAAGTCGCCGTGCTCGTCGCTCATCGGGGTCGGCACGAGGACGGGCGGCAGGGGCATCCGGCGCGCGAACCGCGCCGGCTTGGGTGCCGTGCTGATCCAGTCGGCCGTGCTGGCCGCCTCCCCCAGCGGCAGCGTCATCCCGAGCGCGGCCACCCCGACCCCTGCTGCGCCGATCTTGAGTACGTCACGACGGTTGAGCGATGTCATCGGAGCCCCCTTGGCGGCGCGCCCTGCGCGCGCCTCGACCTGGGCACCGAGCGTGCCAACCCGGCCTTGGGCTCACCTTGGAGCCGTCGGGGCGGCCGGCGACCCGAGGCGGCGCCCCAGGACCGAAGTCCTGCTCGTCGGTGGACCCGCGCCCCTGGGCCACCCACCGACGTCGGACCACCGTGGTTCGATCGGTGGGCGCCGAGGTCACCGCGACGAGGAGGGCCGACATGATCGACCTACGCGCAGAGCCGGGACCGGGGGCCATCGCGCACCGCCCCGGCAGCGACCTCCCGTCCGTCCGCCGGCTGCGGCACCGCTCCGAGCTGCCCATGCTGGCGACCGCCGGGACCGCCTCCGTCGGCGCCGTCCTCCTCGTCCTGGCGGTCGCCGGACTGGAGGAGCCCGGCTGGCTGACGTCTGCCGTCGCGGCCGCGGCGATCGCCCCGCTGATCACGGCCCTGGTGATGATGCGCTTCCTGTACTGGTCGACGATCAGCAACGGCGTCGAGGTCACCCCCCGCCAGCTGCCGCAACTCCACACCATGTTCCGCGACCTCGGCGCGCAGCTCGGGATGACCCCCGAGGGCGAGGGCTTGGAGAGGCTGCCCCGGCTCTACGTCGTCAACGGCAACGGCACCATGAACGCCTACGCCACGAAGTGCCGCATCCGCCGCGGGTACGTCGTCATCTACAGCGACCTGCTCGACGTGGCCTACCTGAACGGGGACTTCGAGACCGTGCGGTTCATCCTCGGCCACGAGCTCGGGCACATCCACTGCGGTCACGTCAGCGTCTGGCGGGCGGCTCTGCGGCCGGTGTCGATGCTGCTGCAGCTGGGGCAGAGCGTCAGCCGCGCCCAGGAGTACACCGCCGACCGGGTCGGCTGCTACCTGGCGCCGGAAGGTGCCCTCGGCATGGTCTCGGTGCTGGCCGGCAAGCACGTGGGCACCCACGTCGACGTCGATGCGTACTTCGCCTCCGTGGACGACCACGAGGACGGGTTCTGGTTGAAGGCCGCGAACTTCCGGGCCGACCACGCCGTCGGCTTCCGGAGGATGACCGCCTTGCGGCAGGCCTCGCAGGAGGGGTGGGACGTCCACGGCCGGATGCTGTGACTCCTGCTGCGTCGAGCGGTGGTCGAGGAGCGTCGCCGGTCCTGCTCCCGGTCACGGGAGGACGGGCGAGGCCCGTCCTCGGCGTAGCTGGAACCGGCGTCCACTGACGTGCGACGGCTCGAGGGCGACCAGGTCGAAGCGGTACCCGTCCACCCACGGGGCACGGACCGTCTCGTCGAGCCGCTCGTGCTCGTCGTCCTCGAGCCGACGGATCCGACCGCGCACCTCGACCGACCAGGCGGCGTCCTGCCCGAACCAGTCGACCTCGAAGGCGACGGACTCGCCCAGGGCGGCGGCCAGCAGCTTGTTGCCGGCTGTTGTGCGGAAGAGCACGACCCCGTCGTGGACGGTGTGGTTGACCGGGACGACGTGGATCTCGTCGACCAGGCGGTAGGCCAGACGACCCACCTCCTCCTGGGCGACCAGCGCCCAGCACTCGTCCAGGGCGAGCTCGCTGCCGCGTGCCTCGTCGTCCATGCGCCTCTCCGTTCCCTCGCGGTCGTCCCGACCGTAGGACCACGGCGGGGCGTGAGCGAGGGTCCCCGGCCCGTCGGGGTCGGGTCGCTGGGCCCGGGTCAGGCCGGCTCGTCCGAGGAACCGTGACCGAGCGGTACGACCGGTGCGACCGGCACGACCCACCGCACGGTGGTGCCGCCGCCAGGCGGGCTGACGAAGGTGGCGTCGCCACCCCGGCAGCGCGCTCGGGCGCGCATGTTCGCCAGGCCCCCGAGCACGGACCCGGCGGGCAGCCCGCGGCCGTCGTCGGTCACGGTGAGGGTCACCTCCGTACCGACGCTCAGCTCGACCGAGACCGCGGCGGCCCCGGCGTGCCGGGTGACGTTGCTCAGCGCCTCGCTGAGGACGGCGAGGAGGTCGGGGACGGTGTCGGGGTCGACGAGGGTCCGGACCGGCCCCCGGAAGCGCAGCGTCGGGCGGAACTTCAGCGTCGCCGCCGCGCGCTCGACGATGCGGGTCATCTCGCCCTGCAGGTCACCGGCCACGTCGACGTGGGCCAGCCCGAAGATCGACCGGCGCAGGTCCGTGATCGTGGCGTCGAGGTCCTCGATGGCCGTGGCGAGGCTGCGGGAGACCTCGGCGTCCGCCCGACGTCGGGCGCCCTGGAGGTTCATCTCGACGGCGAAGATGCGCTGGATGACGAGGTCGTGGAGGTCGCGGGCGATGCGCTCGCGGTCCTCCAGGACGGCGACACGCTGCTGCGCGGCACGGGCGCGGGCAGCGTTGAGGTTCAGGGTCACGTGGTCGGCGAACCTGGTCAGCAGCGCGGGATCGAGGTCGTGGAACGAGGCCGCCCGGCCACCGCGCCAGCCGACGGCGATCACGCCCTCGGTCTGCCCCTCGTGACTCAGGGGCGCCCCCGCCACGGCCTGCAGACCCAGCGCCCGTTCCACCTGCGGAGGCACGAGCGACCACGGGTCCGACTCGATGTCCGCGACGGCGACCGCCGAGCCGGTGGACAGGGCACGGGCCGCGGTCGAGCCCATCAGGGAACGGGAGCGCAGGTCGTCCAGGTCGACCCCGTCTCCGCACGCCGCGCGCAGCACCAGCTCAGGAGGTGAGCCGCCGGAGGCGATCCAGGCCACGTCGGCCCCGGCGACGTCGCGGACCAGCTCGACGATCGCCTGGAGGCCGTCTGCTCCGGTGCCGTGCCCGGAGAGCACCGCCGCGACCTCGGCGTCGCCGGCGAGCCACCGCTCGCGGCGGGCGGCCTCGGCGTAGAGCCGGGCGTTCTCGACCACGACGCCGGCCGCGGCAGCCAGGGCCACCACCACCCCCTCGTCCTCCTCGGTGAACGCGAGCCCTCCGGCCTTCTCGGTGAGGTAGAGGTTGCCGAAGGAGCGGTCGTGGATGCGGATGGGGACACCGAGGAACGAGTGCATGGGAGGGTGACCGGCCGGGAACCCGAAGGAGCTCGCGTGCTCGGCGATGTCCTCCAGGCGCAGCGGTTCTCGACGTTCGGTGATCACGCCCAGGACGCCCTTGCCGCTGGGGAGGGGACCGATGCTCCGGGCGAGCGAGTCCTCCATGCCCTGGTGGATGAAGGTGTCGAGCCGACGACCCGAGCCGGGTTCGAGCACGCCGAGGGCGGCGTAGCGCGCTCCGGTCAGGGCCCGGGCGGCGGTGAGGATCCGGTGCAGGACACCGTCCAGCGTCAGGTCACCGGCCATCGTGACGACGGCGTCGAGGAGGGCGCGCAGACGGTCCTGCTCGTCCAGGACCCCGTGGACCCGACGGCCGACCTCGCGCAGGAGGCGTTCCAGCTCGAGGTCGCCAGGTGGCTCGTCCGGGTCGGGGCCGGGGTCGGGGTCGGGGTCGGGCATCATCCCGGGGCCGTCCGAGGTGGCCGACGTCCGATCATGCCCATGGCACAGCAGTGTCGTCCTCGGCGCGTGGTCGAGCAAGGCACCGGTGCCCGTGCAGGCGCCGTTCCGACGGGGTCAGGGGGCCGGGTCCTGCACCGTCGGGTGCTTCACGGCGAAGATGGCCGCCTGCGTCCGGGTGGTCACGCCGAGCTTGCCCAGCAGGCGGCTCACGTAGTTCTTCACGGTCTTCTCCGCCAGATGGGTCCTGACCGCGATCTGGCGGTTGGTCAGCCCCAGCCCGATGAGCTCCAGCAGGACGAGGTCCTGGGGGCTCAGCCCCCGAGGGCGGGGTCCCGTGGCGCGCCGACGCGGACACGTTCGAGGACCCGGTGCGTGACGGCGGGGTCCAGGAGGGACTGGCCGCGGCCGACGCGGCGTACGGCGTCGACCAGGTCCTCACCGCCCGTCTGCTTCAGCACGTACCCCTGCGCGCCCGCCATGATCGCCGAGAACAGCGACTCGTCGTCGTCGAAGGAGGTCAGGATGAGGGCGCGGATCGAGGGATCGAGCGAACGGACCTGCCGGCAGACCTCGATGCCCGAGCCGTCAGGCAGCCGCCCGTCGAGGACGGCGACGTCCGGGCGCAGCGCGGGGATCCGGCGGACGGCCTCCTTCGCCGAGCTCGACTCCCCGACCACCTCGAGGTCGGGCTCCGCCTCCAGCAGGATGCGCACGCCTCGACGGACGACCTCGTGGTCGTCGAGCAGGAACACCCGCAACGGCTGTGCCCCCACGCCCGTGGGGCGGGGGTTCCCGCTCGCGTTCATGACCCGACCGTAGCCCCGACCCACGGTCGGCCTGCAGCCTCCGGAGGTCCTCGCCCGCGAGGACCTTGGTCACCGTCCTCCCCGCCGGCCCAGGGCCTAGGTCCGTGCCCGGAGGGCACAGCGGCCGTCCCGCGCGGCACCTCGAGCGCGGCACGGTGGCCCCATGCCGACCACCGTGCCTCCCGGATCCATCGTCGTCGCCCTCGATCCCGACGACCACTCACGACGCGCGCTCGACTGGGCGTCGACGCAGGCGGAGGTGGAGAACAGGCCGGTGGACGTCGTCCACGCGCTCGACCTCTCCCGGTTGCCGTCGGCCGCCTGGCTCGGCGCGACGGGGGACGCACTCCCGCTGGCCGAACGCCTGCGCCTGGAGGCTCGCACCGCGGTGGGCGACGCGGTCGCGCAGGCCCACCTGGACCACCCCGCGGTCGAGCTGCGCAGCCACGTCCTCGAGGACGCCGCCCCGCGGGCGCTGACCGCGCTCTCGCAGTCGGCGCACCTGCTGGTCCTCGGCTCCCACGGCCGTGGTCCCGTGGTAAGCAGGATCCTCGGTTCGGTCAGTGCCGCGGTCAGCCGACGCACCCGGTGCCCCACCGTCGTGGTCCGCCCGCCGCACGACGACCCCGCCCCGACGGGCGGCGCCGGCGTCGTCGTCGGGGTGGACGGCAGCCCCGACTCCCGCCCCGTGGTGGAGTTCGCCTTCCACCAGGCCTCGCTCCGGGGGATGCCCCTCACCGTGGTGCACGCCGTCAGCGACGTCCTGGCCGCCTACGCAGGAGACGCGCTCCACCCACTGCCCGAGGACCCCGACCTGGCGCCCCTGCTCCTGGCCGAGTCGGTCGCCGGCATGGCCGAGAAGTACCCCGACGTCGTGGTCACCCGCCGCCTCGAGCGCGGCCTGCTCGACCAGGTGCTCGACCGCCGCCACGAACCGTGGGACCTCGTCGTCGTCGGACGCGCCCGCCACGGGGCCTGGCATCGGCTGGTCCTGGGGTCGACGACCACCGCGGTGCTCGAGCACGCCACCACACCGGTCGCCGTGGTGCCCGAAGCCAGTACCACCGGCCGCTAGGAGGTCGGGATGCACTCCGGCCAGGTGCACCGCCGTGAGGTCAGGGACCTGGGGGACCGTCTCGCCTCCGAGTACGGGGACCTGCTGACGCCCGACCAGGTCCTGGCGGTGGTGGCGCTCGCGCACCGGCGGACCGCGCAGCTGCATCGGCTGTCCCCCACCTGCCTGGCCTTGACCGAGAACGTCGCGCGCCGTCTGATCACGGACCGGGCGGGTTCGCTCGCGCGGACCAGGGACGTAGGAGGCGATCGACCGCCCCCGCCCCCGTCCCGGTCCACCCGCCCCTGACCGCGGACGCCGTCCGCAGCGCCGTCACGACCGGTCCTCTCCGGCATCGGGGTCGGGATCGTGGGCGGGGTCGGGCAGCGGCAGCCGCCGCGCGACCCGCTCCTGCAGGACGGCCAGCCGGAACGGTTTGCCCAGGAAGTCGACAGCACCCGCGTCCGTCACTGCCACGACGAGCGAGGGGTCGTGCTGCGCTGAGACCACCAGCACCGGCGGGCCGTCGGGACGGCCCAGCCTCGAGCTGTGCACGATGACCTCCAGCCCGGTCAGGCCAGGCATCTGCTGGTCGAGCACCACCACGTCGAAGTCACGGAGCTCGACGGCTCGCAGCGCCGCCTGGCCGTCGGCCACGGCCGTCACCCGGTGCCCCGCCCGGGACAGGACCAGCGCCATCAGGAACAGGATGTCGGGATCGTCGTCGGCGACGAGGATGCTGGCCACGGTCCGGCGCTCAACCGGCGCGAGCCGCGTGGTCGGCGGTGGCGCCGGGCGTTCCGGTCGAGGGCATCACTCCACGGTGGCCCGACGACGGCGCTCCGGCACGGGCCCCGCGTCCTCTGGGCCACGGCCCCAGGTCCCGTGACGCCCGGGCCATCAGGCCCAGACGCACCCGGGGGGTCGCAGGACGGGGCGAACGTCCCCGCCGTCGGGGAACGAGGACCGTGCTGGGCCGTCGCGGCGCAGGCCGAGCCTGGTGGCATGCCTACCACCCCTGCCGCCGGTTCCATCGTCATCGCCCACGACAGCAGCCCCCACTCGGCGGCCGCGCTCTCCTGGGGGCTCGAGCAGGCCTCCGTGGAGGACCGCCCGGTCGACGTGGTGCACCTGCTCAGCGTCACCGAGGCCCAGCAGGCCGCGTGGTTGGGCGCCTCGGGCGCCGGTCTCCAGGCGTTGGACGACCTCCGCGACCAGGCCGTCGCCCACCTCGAGGGCCTGGCCGTCCTGGCACGGGCGCAGTACCCGTCGCTCCGGATCCGGACCCACGTCGTCGAGCGCGAGGCCCGGCACGGGCTCATCGACCTGTCCGCGTCGGCGCACCTGATGGTGCTCGGCTCTCACGGCCGGGGGCCGCTGACCAGCCCGCTGCTGGGCTCGGTCAGCGCGGCCGTGACCCGACGCGCCGAGTGCCCGGTCGTGGTCGTGCGGCCGCCGCGGCCGGCCTCCGACACGGCGGCTCCCGCCGGGTCCGGGGTGCTGGTGGGCGTCGACGGGACCGCGGAGTCCGTGCCGGTCCTCGAGTTCGCCTTCGCCCAGGCCGCCCTGCGCGGACACCACCTCACGGCGGTGCACTGCGTCAGGGACCTCATCGCCGCCTACGTCGGCGATGCCGGGTTCCCCACCGAGGAGGAGATGCTCCGGGCTCGCGCCGTGCTCGCCGAGAGCGTGGCCGGCCTGGCCGAGAAGTACCCGGACGTCGCCGTCTCGCGCCGCCTGAACCGGGGCCTGCTCGACCAGCTGGTCACCGACGCCGACAAGGCGTGGGACCTCGTCGTGGTCGGCGGCCGCCGTCACGGTGCCCTGCACCGCCTCCTCGTCGGCTCCACCACGATCGCCGTGCTGGAACGGGCGCACTGCCCGGTGGCCGTCGTCCCGGAGGGCCGCACCCCGACCGGGTGACGGCCCGGGCGACGGCCCGGGCGACGGACCGGACAACGCCCCGGGCCGAGCCCTGAGAGGCGGTCCGGCGTCGGGCCGGAGTCCTACTCGTTGGTGCGGGCGTCGTCCGGCGCCGCGGGCAGCTCGACGACGAAGTCGGCCCCGCCGCGGGCGGAGCGTGCGTACTCGACCTGCCCGTCGTTCGCGGCCAGGAGATCGAGCACGATGTGCAGCCCGAGGCCGCTCCCCCGTCGACGCCCGGCGCGAGCAGCCGGCGAGCGGCTGAAGCGCTCGAACAGGTGCGGGACGAAGTCCGGTTCCACGCCCGGGCCGTCGTCGCTGACCGAGACCCGGACCCGTCCCCGGTGCGCGGTGGAGGACACGACGACGGCGCCGTCGCCGTACTTCGCGGCGTTCGTCAGCAGGTTCGTCAGGACCTGGCCGAGATGGACGGGGTCCACCCACACCGCGAGATCGTCCAGCCCGTCGGTGTCGACCGAGGTCGACCCGAGCTCGGTGGCCCGGACGGCGTCCTCGACGGCGCCCCGGAGGGTCACCGACGTCGGCCGGGCCACCATGCGTCCGTCACTGATCGCGGTGGCGGTGAGCGCGTTCTCGGTCAGGACCATCATGGCGTCGGCGCTCGCGGAGATCCGGGCCGCGTACTCGCGGACCTTCTGCGGGTCCGAGGCCGTCGGGCCCTCGAGGAGCTCGGCGAAGCCACGCATCACGGTCGCGGGCGTGCGCAGGTCGTGGGCGACCATCGCGGTCAGGTCCTGCAACGCCTGGTACTGGCGCTTGGTCGCGGTGATGTCGACGAGCTGGGAGATGAAGTACAGCGGAGCACCGTCGTCGGAGCGGACCAGCGCCACCGAGAGCAGGACCCAGACGACCTGGCCGGACGCCGTGAGGTAGCGCTTCTCGATCTGGTACGACCTGATCTCGCCGTCGACCAGTCGTCCCAGGTGGGCGAGGTCGAGGTCCAGGTCGTCGGGGTGGGTGATGTCCTGGAACGTCATCTGCAGCAGATGGTCCTCGGTGTACCCGGTCAGCTCGCAGAGCGCCGCGTTCACCTGTCGCCACGTCCCGTCCAGCTCGACGATGGCCTTGCCGATCGGGGCGTGCTCGAAGGTGAGCCGGTTCTGCAGCTCGGACTCCCTCAGGGCTTCCTCGGCGGCACGGGCCCCGGTCACGTCCTGGGTGTAGCCGAAACCCGCGACGACCGTCCCGGCGGCGTCGGTGACCGGCGCAAGGCGTTGGGTGTAGGTGCGCCCTCGGTACGGGACGTCCTCGGTGGTCGACGTCCCCTCCAGGGCGGCCCGGTAGAGGGGCTCGATGACGGCGACGGTCTCGGCGGGGAACACCTCGAAGATCGTCCTGCCCTCCAGCATGCTGCGCGAGAGCCCGATGTCCTCGAGCCCACGCCCACCGGCCGACAGGAAGCGCAGGTCCTGGTCGAAGGTGAAGAGGGCGCCCTCCGGGAAGGAGCGCATCAGGGGGTGGCCCCCGACGCCCTGCAGGGCCGCGACCACGTCGGGCCACTCCGGCCCGCTCGACGACGGATCGTCGCTCGTCACGATGCGCACGTCCATGCCCCCTCGCCGTCCTGCCCGGTGGTGCCATCTAACTCCGAGACGAAAGGGACGACCCCACCTCGACGGGTCCCTGACCTGGTACGTCGGGCCACGCGCCGAGCAGCGGGCGCCGCTGTGGGAGCCCCAGCAGCTCCAGCGCCTCCTGCAGCACCTGCTCGGGCGGCCCGTCGGTGTCGACCCGGTAGCTCCCCGGCCAGCGGGTGAACCGCCCGTCGCGGGTGCCAGCTGCCCGCGGGGTCACCGCGCACCGCACGGACACGAGGTCGGACGACGTCTCCGCCGCGAGCTCGGAGGCGAGGAGCCGCTCGGCCGGGTCCGACCAGGACGCGTCCAGCACGACCGACCGGCCGTGCCGCAGCAGCACCCCCGCCCGTCGCAGCAGCTCGGCGTAGGTACGTCGGACCGCGGCCGGCGAGTACTGCCCGGCCGCCGAGGCACCTGCCGGGTCGAGCTCGCGGCGGACCTCGTCGGAGCGCAGCACCACGAGACCGGTCCTGTCGCCGATCCCGCGGGCCAGGGTGGACTTCCCCGTGGCCGGTGGCCCGCCCACCAGCACGAGTCGCACGGCGCCGCGCCGGAGGTGGTCCAGCGCGAGCGCCGCCAGGGTCGCCACGGCACCGGCGTCCGCCGCACCCGCGAGGGTCGAGGCCCCCGCCCGCCTGAACGCCCGGTGCGCGACGTAGTGGTGCACCAGCGCCGGCGGAGCCGGGTCACCGGTGAGCCCGACGTAGTGCTCGACCAGGACCGCGGCGAGGTCGGCGCGACCGAGGCGGTCCAGGTCCATCGCGAGCGAGCAGAGGTCGTCGAGCTGGTCGGCGTGGCGCGACGTCGCGTCGAGGTCGAGGCACCCCAGGAGACGGGGACCGTCGTCGAGGCAGAACACCCCGTCGGCCGACAGGTCACCGTGCCCGTCGACGACCCGGTTCTGCTCGATGCGCCCCTCGAAGAGCTCGTCGCGCCCGGCGAGGAACCGCAGGGCGAGGCGTGCGACCTCCTCGACCACGGCGCCGTCCACGACGACGTGCGCCGGAGCCGAGAGCGCCCGGTCGAGGTCCTCCGACCACCTGGCGACCAGCGCGTCGCGCGACCCCGCCGCCCAGATCGACGGGTGCCGACGGGCACCACCGTGGAACACCGCGACCGCCCGGGCCACGTCACGCACGTGCTGCTCCGTCGCGTCCTGCCGCCCCGCCCCCGTGCCGACGAGACGGGCCAGCCGACGGGCGGCCGGCATCCGTCGCATCACGACCGCCGGTTCCGGTCCGCGCACGGGATCCTCCAGTGACCCGAGCCCCAGGTAGACGTCCGGAGCGGCACGCCGCTTCAGGCGGAGCTCACGCCGGCAGGCCTCGAGCCGGCTCGAGCGCGACGTGAGGTCGAGGAGCCCGTCGTCCACCGGTCGCTTGACCTTGAACGCCCGGTCCCCCACCAGGAACACGGCCCCGGAACCCGTCCGCCGGACCTCCGCCCAGGGCTCGTCGCCGGACAGGTCGACAGAGGGCCCGGACCCCGCTGTCGGATCCTCCGTCCACCCGGCCGCGGCACCCGGGGACGTCGGTTCGCGCGACGTCGTGTCGGGCAGTGTCGTGGTCATCCGGGCCTCCGTCCCCGCGGCGGCCCTGTGGCCCCGCGCACCTCACCTTCCGGGGCTGCACCGCGGGTCGGGAAGGGACCCCGGTCCACCGCGGAACTGCCCTTCGGCCCACGCCCCGGCCCACGCACCGGCCCACGCCCCGGCCCGCGCCCCGGGCCGCGGCGCGCTCACGGCAGCAGGACGTCCCCCACCGGCCGGCGGGGCGTCGGCAGCACCCGGTCGCGACCGAGGGCCTGCCACCCGACGCGGACGACGAGATGCGGCCAGAAGGCGCCGGTGAGCACCTCGTCCCTGATCGCCGCCCGGGTCTGGGCCACCTCGATGGGTTGGCTGAGGGGGACGACCGACAGATCGGCCCGCCACGCGTCGAGCCACAGCGAGCTCAGGGCCTCCCCCGTCCGCAACCAGCCCGAGGCGTCGTACGCCGCCCCGCCCAGCACGACCGCACCGTCCGCCCGGCGCAGGTCCTCGCCCCGTCCGGCGGTGTCGTGTGCGCAGAGCCCCCCGGGACGCCCCTCCCCCGTGGTCCGTGGACCCGAGGTCCCCGTCTCCCGGGCGCGCTCGACCAGCAGCCAGAGCCGGAACCGCTCGGACTGCGCCTCCACCACCTGGGCCCGTGCCCCACGATCCCTGGCCAGCCCCGCCAGGTGCTCGAGGCGGTGCGGCGGGACCGGCCAGGAGGTGAACCGTCGCCGGTCGGTGCGGCGGCTCCGGAGGAGGGCGAGGCCGGCCCGGTCCGCCGCTCCCTCGCCCCGGCCGGTCAGGTGGACCACACCGAGCAACGAGGAGCGGGGGCCCTCCGGCAGCCGCTCGAGCTCGGTGGTCCAGCGCAGGGCCTGGGCCGCCCGCTCCGCGTGGTGCAGCGCCGCGCCGCAGCTGATCACCTGGTCACGCCCGTCCGCGTCATCCAGCGGCAGGAGCCGACCGGCGTCACGATGGAGCTCGAGGGCATCCCCCCGGATGCGCCAGGCCCAGGGCTGGCTGTTGTGGATGCTCGGCGCGGCGCAGGCCAGCGCCACGATCCTGGTCAGGTCCTCCCGCGGATCACCCGTCACCTCGTGCCCCGTCCCGTCCACCCGTCCGTCCACCCGCCCCAGCCCCGTTGCCCCCACGATCGGCCGCGGTGGGTCGTCCGACCAAGGCGCGCCGGTCCCCGGCCCCGGGGACGTTGGACCCCTTCACCGGGTCGGCACCGGGGCCGGGCGCCGCCACCGGGACCGAGGTCCCCATGTCCGGGGACCGTCAACCCTGGGGACGGACCGACCGGAGGAGCAGCCTGGGACGACACGACCCCAGGAGAGAGTCATGTCCTACGCACCCGACGGCCGGCCGCTGGCCCTCGTCGTGGTCGAGTCGATGCGCGGCAACACCGAAGCCGTGGCGCACGTGGTCGCCCAGGCCCTCGAGCGGGTCAGCTACGGCGTCACGCTCCACGAGGTCGGCGACCCGACCATGCCCACGGGCCGGCTCGACACCGACCTCGTGGTCGTCGGGGCTCCGACGCACGCGTTCTCGCTGACCCGGCCGTCGGCCCGCGCCGACGCCGCCCGGCACGGGGCGTCGGCGGCCGCGGTCCGCACCGGGCTGCGCGAGTGGCTTTCCGAGGTGACCCCCGCGCACGGGCGTCGGGTCCCGCTGCTGGCCTTCGACACCCGGGTGCAGCGGGCCCGCCGGCTGCGAGGGGCCGCCGGCCCCCGCGCCTGCGTGCTGGCGCGCCACCGTGGCTTCGCGGTCCACCGGCGTCCGGGGTCGTTCATGGTGGCCGACAACGTGGGCCCACTGCTCGGGGGCGAGCTGGCCCGCGCGGAGATCTGGGTCACCACGGCGGTCGCGGACCTCGCGCCGCGACCCGGACGCCAGCACGAACCGGTGGCTGCTGCACGGTGACCGCGGAACTGGCAGCGGCGCGCCGGCGGTCGGCCCACGCGACCGTGACCAGGTGCGGCACGGTGAGGCCGGCCAGGAGGGCCAGGTACTCGGAGGCGAAGCCCCGCCAGCCGTCCGCGGCGACGACGAGGGCGCCGACGAGGAGCAGCGAGGCGAGCGTCGGCAGCGCCGCCGAGACGGCGAAGCGGCGCAGCGCCGCACCGAGGCGTCCGTCGGCAAGGAGCCTCGCGTTGCCCGGGTCGTCCACCAGGGTCCGCGCGAGGTGCCGTACGGAGTGCCACGCCCCGAAGTAGACGCCGAACGCGGCCAGGGGGTGCACGAGCACGGCGAGCAGGACGAGCAGGCCCAGGTCCACAGCCTCGGCCCGGCGACCCCTCGACAGGTCGGTCGCGAGCACGCCCGCCACCACGAGGAGGCCGACCACAGCGGCGACCGCCACGGCGGTCCCGGACCCGGGAGGCAGCTCGACCGGCGCGTCGACCACCACCCGGAGGAGCGGCAGCACACCGTCCGGGTGCAGCAGCACCGGGAGGGCCAGGACCGCCACGACGTGGCCCACGGCCCGCAACCGCCGCCCGGCGAGCGCGCGGCCGGCCCGGAGGTCGGCGAACCCTGTCTCGCCGGACGCGAAGTGCCACGCCGACACCGCGAGGAACAGCGCCACCGCGGCCACCGGCCAGGTGCGGAACGCGAGGTAGGAGGCGGCGGCCGTCGCTGCGTAGACGCTCACCACGAGAAGCATCCACGGCGCTCGTGCACCCAGCCACCAGCGCGGGACGAGGTGGTCCACCGCGCCGTGCGGGAGACCGGCCACCAGCCCGGCGATCAGGACGACCCACGGCGGGACGAGCCACGACCCGACGACGGCCACAGCCACGGCGGCCCGCGAGAAGGACGACGCCGCACCGGCCGGGAGGGAGCAGGAGGGGAGCACGGGCGGGACCGGGACGGCGACCCCGTGGTCCGGCAGGCCGGTGAGCCCCTCTCGACCCGACGCGACGCGTACCCGACCCGCCCGTGCAGCTGTCATGTGGTGATCACGCCACCCGCTGCAGGTCGTGCCCGTCACCGTAGACCTGCGGGTCCTCCTCGCGGCTCTGGGTGCGTGCCAGGCGGTAGATGAGGATGCCGAAGAGGGCCTTGGCGACGATGTCGGCGATCGAGTAACCGGTCTGACGGAGCACGAAGCCACCGGCGCCGCTGAAGAAGTCGCCACCGATCAACGGGAACGCGTAGGCGATCGGGTAGACACCCCACGACGCCAGCAGGATCCAGCGCAGGTTGGAGATCTGGGCGCGTACCTGGGGGCTCTTGCCTTCCAGGGCCTTGGTGAGCCCGACGAACAGCACGTAGAGCAGGTAGAGGAACGGCAGGGTCGACAAGACGCCCCAGATGACGCGGGGGCCGGTCTCCAAGGTGAGCTCGCCCGGGTAGCCGAGCACGATCATCAGGGCGGCGGCAGGCACCAGCCTGACCAGGAGGCGCTGTGACGCGGCACGACTGAGGGCGAGCACCGCGACCGTCTCGACCAGCAGCAGCGGAACCGTGAGGAACCAGTCGACGTAGCGGTAGCCCTCGTTGAACTCGACGTTGGACAGCACGTGCGCCGCGTCGATGGTCGCGCCGGCCGGATAGCTCTCCTGGAAGTTCGCGAAGATCCGGAAGTAGTGGTAGGCCGCGATCCCGCACACGATCGCTGACACGACGATCGCGTTGCGATAGCGCGGAGCCACCTGGCGCTGCGACAGGAGCAGGTAGAGCGCCGTGAACAGCAGGCTGGCGATGGCGAGCGAGAGCACGTTGTAGACCGTGGAGTACTGGCCTGACGACAATGACGAAATCGCACCCGATTGCGAAGTTGCATAAGACAACATCATGAGGGTCCTTCTGATGAGCGCTGGCTTCAGCAGCCGAGCGGTCGGCATCTGCCCCTGATTCGGGGCGGTCTCCACGAATGGGAGGCAAAGGTGAACATACGCCCCACCCAGGACTTGCACAAGTTGCACAAGTTTGCCGAACGGCCTCAGATCCCGGGCCGAACGGCCCTACGCCGAGCCGGCCAGCAGGTCCAGTGCCTCCTCGAGCCCCGCCGCACGACGCAACGCACCCGGCAGCTCGCTCGGCCACCCCGCCCCGCCGACCACCACGAGCGTGGGCGGGCGGGTCCTCGGCAGCTGCGCGGCCAGCTCGTCGGGATCGACTCCCCCACTCACCGCGCAGTTGACGAACACCGCCGCGGGCCTGATCCGACGCACTGCCGCAGCCAGTGCCGCCACGGGCACCTGCGCCCCGATGATGCGCGCGGGCACGCGTCGCTCCATCAGGCCCACCGCGAGCACGTGCAGGGTCAGGGTGTGCTGGTCGCGCACCGCCGAGGACAGCAGGACCGGGCGCCGCTCGTCGGCGACCGGGAGCTCGGCGCGACGTCGCCGCAGCGCACCGAGTGCCGCCTCGGACAGCACGTGCTCCACCTCGATGGCCTCGCCAGACTCGGCCCAGCGCTTGCCGACAGCCACCAGGACCGGGCGCATCATCTCGTCCCAGGTGCGAAGAACACCGCCGCTGCGCAGTCCCTCGAGGATGAGGTTCTCTACGCCGTCGAGGTCGAGCTGGCCCGCAGCCCTGGCCAGCCCCCGGGCGCTCGCGCTCGCACCCGGGACGGCGATGACCCGTCCTCCGGGACCGGCGCCGCGACGCGCCCGCGTCGCCGGTTCCGGCGCGGTGTCGGCCCTCAGTGCGGCCGCAGCAGCAGCCGCCGGCGGGAGGCCGCTCTGGATGTCGCGCTGCACCTGGTCGAGCCGCTCGATGTCGGCGTCGGAGTAGCGGCGGTGACCTCCGGGTGTCCTCAGGGAGGGGGTCACGCCGTAACGGCGTTCCCAGCTGCGCAACGTGCTGGTCGTGACGCCCAGGCGCGCTGCGGCCATGCCGACCGAGACGCCCGCGTCGGCTCCGTCCTGGGACGACGAGGTCACGGACATGCGCGAACAGTAGTCGCCGGCCGCCCACACCCCAGGTACACCGTCACCGATCCGCCGGTGGGTGCTGGGCGCTCGGGCCCGAAGGCGCGAGGGGCAAGGGCCGAGCTGCCAGCGCGCACCCCGGACGACGACGCCCCCGGACGAGGATCGTCGCCCGGGGGCGTGCCGGTGGGTCAACCGGCGGCCACGGCGATCTCGTTGGGGTCGACATCCAGCTCGGCGCTGGCGGTGACCTCACCGGTGGTCAGGTCGACGGCGTGGACGGCCTGCGCGGCGGGGTCGGTCACGTAGGCCACATCACCCTCGACCCGCATCGAGGGGTGCGGGTCCTGCCACTCAGCCGGCCCCTCCCACGCCTCGACGACCGGGAGGGCGTCGGTGAGCTCGCGGGTCTGCGGGTCGAGCACGTGGATCGCGCCGTCGGTGGCGATGACGTAGGCGAGGTCGCCCGGGCCGCGGGCCACGCCGCGGTAGGTGTACTCGGCACCCTCGGGCAGCGCGACGACGTCGAGCTCGCCGGCCGCGGTGTCGACGACGGCCAGCTCCTCGAGCAGGTAGCCCTCAGCGTCCTGGTCGGTGTTGTAGTCACCGACCACGAGCGGGCTGGTCTCGCTGACGTAGGCGTTGCCCATCCGGGCGTACCCCCGGTCGGGGGCGTCGACCTTCTGGAACCCGCCGTCGACGAAGAGCAGCGCGCCGTCCTCGCAGCCGAAGACCACGGCCTCGTCGACCGCGGTGCCCTCGCCGTGGATGCCAGGGCACTCGTCGTTCTCGGCGACGACCTCACCGGAGGCATCCCTGGCCACCGCACCCGTCCGCGTCTCGGCGTCGCCGACCGTGGTCAGGAAGGTGCCGTCCCCGAGGACGATCGAGACGCCGTGGTGGGCCTCGGTGCCCTCGACGGTCTCGGTCTCCGGCACCTCCCCCGCGGCCAGGTCGGCGGTCTCCATGATCGTCGTGTCGCTGGTGCCGTCGGCGTAGAGCACCGTCTTGTCGGCGTGGGTCACCACGTGGCCGGGCAGCTCGGCCTCGAAGACCGTGTCGGTGAGCTCGGCGGCGCCGCCCTCGGTGCCGGCGCCGGTGTCCAGCAGCTGGAAGCCGTCGGCCACCGTCACCATCACGTGGCGGCCGTCACCGGCGCTGTTCAGGCGGGTGAACTCCTCGGAGTCCAGGTCCGCGACGACCTCCATGGTCTCGCCGTCGAGCACCAGCACGCCGCCCTCGTAGGAGACGGCGACCCGCGAGCCGGCAGGGTCGGCGGCGGCGGTCGCACCGGCGCTCTCCGCTCCTTCGGCGGTCTCGTCGCTCGCGGGGGTCGTGCCGCCGGAGCAGGCAGCCAGGGTCAGCACCGCCGCGGTGGACAGCGCGGCGAGGCCGCCGCGGCGCAGCCCGGGTCGCTGCTGGGCTCGGGTCAGGGGTGTGCGCATCGTGGTACGTCCTTCTCTCTCGTGGTCTGGCAGGTGGGTGGTGCGGGACCGAGTCACCCGAGTCCCTCGGCGATGCGCGCGGTGTTGACGCGCATCATGGTCAGGTAGTCCTCCGCGCCGCCGCCGGGCTCGGTCAGCGACTCCGTGTAGAGCCCGACGACGTCGACCTCGACGCCGGCCTCGTCGGCCAGCGCGCGCACGAGGTCGTCGGGCGAGGAGGACTCGGCGAAGATCGCGCCGACGCCCGTCTCCTCGACGGCCTCGACCAGGTCGGCGAGGTCGGAGGCACTGGGAGCGGCCAGGGTGGTGCCGCCGGGGACCACCGCCCCGACGACGTCGAAGTCGTAGCGCTCGGCGAGGTAGCCGAAGACGTGGTGGTTGGTGACCAGCGCCCGCTGCTCGTCCGGGATGCCGGCGAACGCCTCGCTCATCTCGGCGTCGAGTGCGCGCACCTCCGCGAGGTACGCCTCGGCCTGCGCGCGCACGGGGCCCGGGTCGATGCCGTCGACCTCGACCAGCGCGTCCTCGAGGCCCTCGACCACGTCGACCATCCGGCCCGGGTCGGTCCAGAAGTGCGGGTCGGGCGTGCCGGCCGCGTCGCCCTCGGCGTAGTCGAGCACCGCGACTGCGTCGCCGGCCACGAACCCCGGCACGCCGTCGGCCGCGGCAGCGTCGAGGTGCTGCTGCAGGCCCTCCTCGAGCCCGAGCCCGTTGGAGACGACCAGGTCCGCGGACCTCACCCGAGCCGCCTCCTGGGCGGAGATCTCGAAGGAGTGTGGGTCGGCGTTGGGCCGCATCAGGGTCAGCACCTGCACCTCGTCACCGGCCACCTCCTCGACGACGTCGCCCAAGATGTTGGTCGAGACCACCACGAGGGGCCGGTCGTCGGCGGGGGCGCCGCAGGCGCTGAGACCGGTCGTGAGGAGCAGCCCGGCCAGCAGGACGCCTGCCCGGCTCACCGGCCGGTCCCGGCGGTGAGGAGGGGCTCGGTCGTGGTGTCGAGGGTGCGCGCGACCCGGGCGTCGTCGGCGAAGTCGATCTCGACCAGGCGCCTCTCCGCCGGAAGGCTCAGGTAGGCCCGCTGCTGGTCGACGACCAGGGTCTGCTCACCGGTACCGGTCCGCAGGGACTCGGCGGCCAGCGGGGCGGTGGTGGCCAGCAGCTCCCCGGTCTCCCCGTCCAGGACGGCCACGCGGCCGTCGGTCGTCAGGCCGAGGACGTGCTGGTCGTCGTCGTCGACCGCCGTGACCTGGGTGAGGGGGACGGGCGAGTCGAGCAGGCGCCAGGACTCCTGGCGGGTGTCCAGCAGCCAGACCTGGTCCCGCCCGGCGAGCGCGGCCACGGTGGGGCGGCCGTCGCGCCCGGCGAAGTCGGTGGCCGGGGGCGCGGTCGTGCCGCGGGGGTAGCCGATCCGCTCCACGCGCAGCATCCCGTCGACGCTGGTCGCCAGCAGGGCCCCGTCGGTGCAGCCGACGACCGTCCCCACGCGCGTCGTGATGGTGCCGGCGGCGTCCCGGCAGGTCCAGGTCTGCCCCGGCAGCGGGTCACCGTCGCCGTCGAGCGCGACGACGCGCTCCGCCTCGCCCGTACGCCCCGGCTGGGTGACCAGGGCGTGCTCTCCGACGGGGACGAGCATCCCGGCGTGGGGCTGGGCCTCGACGCGAAAGAGCTCGACGAGCGTGCCGTCGGCCAGGGCCGCAGTGTCGAGCAGGACGGCCTCGCCGGAGCTGTCGAAGAACACGCCGGTGGCACCGCTGGTCGAGGAGGCCGTGGTCGCGACGGTCGCAGGTCCGCCGCCCTCGACGAGGCCCAGGTCGCGAGGCTCGGTGCGGTAGTAGTGGAAATGGTCGAGGTGGTCCCAGGTCCACACGCCGCTGTCCACCACCTCGACGCCGTCGCCGGACCCGACGAAGACGTAGCGACCGTCGGTGTGCACGCCTGCGACGTCGCCGAGCGGACCGACGGCGGCCAGCTCGGTGACGCTCTCGTCGAGCAGGTCCAGGTGGCGCACGACACCGGAGGCGTCGACCGTGGTCAGACCGACGGGCGGCTCATCGAGCTCGACCGCGTCGGCGATCTCGCCGTGGCCCTCCGCGGTCGAGGACGCCGGGTCGCCCTTGTCGGCGGCGGGGTTGTCGACGTCGGCGCCGCACGCGACGACGAGCGGGGCGATCAGGACGAGGGCGGCCAGGGCGAGGGAGCGGTGGGACACGGGTCCTCCGAGTCAGATGGGGCGGGAGAAGGGGCGGGGGTGCGGACGGCGGCGTGCAGGGCGCGGGTGGCGGCGCGCAGCGCCCAGGACAGAGCGACGAGCCCGATCGCGGTCATCGCGATCGAGGAGCCGGCGGCGGTGGCGCCGAACCACGACACGAGCAACCCGCCCAGCACGGCCACCACGCCGAGCACGGCGGCCAGCGCCATGGTGGTCGGGATCCGGCGGGTCCACTGCGAGGCCGCGACGGCAGGGGCGACCAGCAGACCGACGACCAGCAGCGAGCCGACGGCCTGGTAGGACACCACGACAGCGAGGGTCACCAGACCGACCAGCAGGGCCTGGGCCAGCGCCGGCCGTAGCCCGAGCACGGCGGCCACGCGGGCGTCGAGGGCCAGCGCCACCAGCGGGCGGTGGGCGAGCACGGCCAGGGTCAGGCCGGCCGCCGTGGCGGCCGCCAGAAACACCAGGTCCTGGCCGGAGATGGCCAGGATGTCGCCGAAGAGGATCGCGGTCGCGTCGGTGGCGAAGCTGCCGGAGTGCGAGATGACGATGACCCCGAACGCGAGCATGCCCACGAACAGCAGGCCGATGCTGGTGTCGTACGACAGCCGCCCACGCCGCTGCAGCACGCCCAGCGCGATGCTCATCACCGCCGCACTCGCCGCGGCACCGAGCAGCACCGGCAGGCCCGCGATGGTGGCGAACGCGACGCCGGGGAGCATCCCGTGCGCCAGGGCCTCCCCGAGGAAGGCCATCCCGCGCACGACGACCCAGGTGCCGACGACGCCGCACAGCACGGCCACCAGCGCGCCACCCACGGCGGCGCGCTGGACGAACTCGAGGGCGAAGGGCTCGGTCAACCAGGTCACGGACCGGGACGTTAGATGACTTGAGACCGATTATCAAAATCAGTTTGGGCGTCCTAGGGTCGGCCCGTGACCACTTCACCCGCCCACGTAGAGCCCCGCCACGGGCCCCCCGGACCCGACGGGGCGTACGCGGCCCGGCTCGTGGACGTCCGCGTCCACCTCGGTGGCCACGACGTGCTGCGCCAGGTCGACCTGACGCTCGACCGCGCCTGTCTCACTGCGCTGACCGGGCCGAACGGCGCCGGGAAGTCGACCCTGATCGAGGTCCTCGCCGGCGTCCGCCCGCCGACGGCCGGACGGACGGAGGTCCGGGCACGTTCAGTGGCCTTCGTCCCGCAGCGGGCTGCGGTGCCCGACCGCTTGCCGGTGACCGTGCACGACGTCGTGACCATGGGCGCCTGGGGCGAGACCGGGCCGTGGCGCCGGATCGGTCGGGAGGGTCGGTCCCGCGTCGAGGAGGCGATGGAGGTGCTCGACCTCGGCCCCCTCTCGCGCCGGTCCTTCGCGACCCTGTCGGGCGGTGAGCGGCAACGCGCGCTGCTCGCCCAGGGTCTGGCGCGCGGCGCCGACCTGCTGCTCGTCGACGAACCCACCACGGGGCTCGACACCCGCAACGCGGCACACATCTGCGAGGCCGTCGCCCGTGAGGTGGCCCGCGGCGTGTGCGTGGTCTGCGTCAGCCACGACCCCGACGTGATCGCCCGCGCCGACCGGGTCGTCCGCCTCGAGGAGGGCCGGGTCGTCGCCGACCACGGAGGACCTCACCTCGAGTGTGGGCCGCGGTCAGACCTGCGGTGAGCTGGGTACGTGGCGGCGCGAGGTCCGGTGGCGCGCCTCGGCGCACGAGAAAGCGAGCCGTCCAGGCAACTTCTCGTGCGTCCCAGGCGTCTCAGACGCATGAGGACCAGCGCCCTGCCGTCGCTCGCACTCGCAGCACTGCTGGTCGGCTGCGGCGCCGAAGCACCCGGTCCGCGCGACCCGGCTGCGGGGACTGCCGGGACCGAGCAGCACGGCGGCTCCTCCCGCGCACCTGCTCCAGCACCACCACGGGCCTCGTCGCCGACCGACGCGTTCCTGCGGTACGCCACCGGAACGGGCCCCGGGACGGGCGTGCCGTGGGCACGCACGGTGGCGTTCTCGATCGAGGGCACGCTCGTGAGCCGACTCGACCCGGCGGCGGCGTCCACGCGTACGGCCTGGGGCGGCTGTGTCGCGGACGCTGCGACCACGGAGGGGCGCGGCTGTCCGGTCGACGCCCTGCTGGCCATCGCCGACCGCGATCGAGAGACCTCCCCGGTGGTCGTCGAGACCTCCCCACCCGGCCCGCTCCTGGGCTGTGTCCGCTACGAGCCCCCGCGCACCGAGCCGGACGAGACCGTGCAGTGGCTGCGTCCCCCGCAGGACCTGCGCGACTGCTTCTCCGACATGGCGGTCGCAGTCACCGTCTCGGCCACCGGCAGGATCGTGGCGGTGGACCTCGCGCTCAGCGGCCCCTGAACGGCGACGACAGGCCCCCTCGACCCACCCGCGTCAGGCTGGGTGGCCCACGGTGGGCATCCGGACGACACCGGTCGACGTGACCCCGTAGCCGCGGGCTCTCCGGAAGAGCTGGAGCCCGACCAGGCCGGCCAGCACCCAGGTCACGACCTGCAGCGGGAGGGCCACCTGGGTGGACCAGGAAGCCCCGTAGTCGGTGCTGAGGAAGGTCGTGACGTCGAACAACCCGTGCATCACCATGGCCAGCACGATGGCGCCGCCGGCGACCCGGAAGTAGTACAGGGCGATGCCGGACAGGCCCGCGAGGAGGACCTGGACGACCCCCACGGGACCGGTCCCCAGGAACACGTTCGGCAGGTGGAACAGACCGAACGCCGTCGCGGTCCACAACGCTGCGGCCCCCTCCGACAGGTGACCGTTGCGCATGCAGCGCAGGAAGATGCCACGGAACAGCAGCTCCTCGGAGAGCCCGACCAGGACCCCCAGGCAGAGCACGGCGACGAGCAGGCTCGTGTCGATGTCGGCGTAGGCGATGCCCGACGCCCGGACGACGACGAGGACGGTGAAGGCCCCGAGCAGGACGAAGGCCAGGCGGGGTACGGGCAGCCGCTCCGGATCACGCCACAGGATGTCCCACCGCGCCCAGGCGACGAACGCCACCAGCAGCACCGACCCGATCGCCAGGGAGAGCACGGGGCCGCGCCAGGCGTTGTACGCGCTGTCGAAGAACTCGTCGTAGGCGATGCCCGACTGCTGCTGGATCGTCGACAGGACGACGGTGTAGACGACGGCGACCGTGACTCCGACCGCGACGGTGGGCCGCACGCGGGAGCCTCGTGGGGTCCCGGTCCTGCGGTGGGGGGTGATGGTCATCGCGCACTCTCCTCGAGGTGCTGGTCAGGCTCGGACAGCAGGATGACCGTCCGAGGTGTCCTCGAGCCGGCCGCCGCCTCGACGCAGGACGACGAGCACCCCGACGAGGGCCAGGGCGAAGGCGAGCCACTGGGTGAGGCTCAGGACGACGAAGACGGACCTGGCATCGGCGGCGGCCTCGGAGAACGCGAACGTCGTGAAGTCGATCCAGGCGTGGAGCAGCATGCAGACGACCAGGGTCCCGGACACCCGGCGGGTGACGTAGAGGACGGAGCCGGCCACGAACGCGACGGCGATCTGCTGGGCCGTCGAGCCGGGTGACTGCCCGAAGAACAGGTTGAGGGCATGGACCAGCCCGAACAGCAGGCAGCTGAAGAACCAGGCCAGCGGTTCTCCGAACCCGCCCCGGAGCCCGACGAGACCCGTGCCGCGGGTCAGCATCTCCTCGCCGAAGCCCACCAGCAGGGTGCCGACGCCCAGCCAGAGCAGGTAGGAGGCGGCCCGGTCGGCCGGCCCCACGCCGCCGAGCAGCGAGCCCAGGCCGGGCAGGAACATCAGCACCGGGACCACCCACAGCCACCGGGGTGCTCGCCGGTCCTCGTGGATCGCCGGCCCCCACCACCCGAGACGACTGGTCACCGCGGCCGTGAACGCCGAGGCGAGCGCCACGGGCAGGACGATGCCCCGCACGACGTTCGACGTCGAGTCCCCCACCGTGTCGTAGTCGACGCCGACGACCGCCCAGGTGGCTGCCACGATCGCCATGTAGCCGACCGCGAGACCGACGGTGAAGAGAGGGCGGGGTTCGACGCGCATGGGGTCTCCCTGGGTGGTGCGCGAGTGTCGGGTTCGACATCAGAACCTAGGCGCCCCTGGACGACGTGGCCGTGCTTCCGAGCGGGAGTAACCGTTACGCCTCACGGGTCGGAAGGGTGCTCACCGCGCCGGCCGGAGGTGACCTTCGCCCCGATGTGCGACGACGAGCGCGGACTCTACGATCGAATCTGGTCGCGGATCGACGAGAGGCGGGCGTGCGGATGCCGAGCGCACCGGCGTGGGACGTCGAGCCGGACCAGCTCGAGCCCGCCACCGTGGCGCCCGAAGAGGTGGTCGAGGCTCTCACCGCCGTCCTCGGCAGCGACACCTTCAGCACGGCTCCGAGGTGCCGCGACTTCCTCGCCTACATCGTCACCGAGCACCTGGCCGGGCGCGCCGATCGACTCGGGGAGCACGCCGTCGCCCGGCACGCCCTGGGGCGGTCCGAGTACGACGCCCGGCTCAGCTCGACGGTCCGGGTCCAGGCGACCCGCCTGCGGACTGCGCTCCAGCGCTACTACGAGGCCGAGGGTCGGGGCTCGGCGATCCGGATCTGCTTGCCGACCGGCCGGTACGCACCGACGATCACGCGGCGCGACCCGCCCCGGGAACCGTCGCCCGCGCACGACACGCTCGCCGTGGCGGTGCTGCGCTTCGGATGCACGGGGAGCGGCGCCGAGCTGATCGGGACAGCCCTGTGCGACGCGATCGCCCACCGCCTGGGTGAGTTCCCCGGGTTGACGGTGACCGGGCCGGCGGCGGTCGCGCCGGAGGGGGCCGTGGCGGCGCGTCTGCTGGGGGCGCGCTTCGTCCTGGAGGGCATGGTCACCACGACGGAGGACACCGTCGGGCTCGAGGCGACGCTCACCGAGGTCTCGTCAGGAGAGATCACGTGGCGGGTCACGAAGCGCCTCGCCCGAGCGGCCCTTGCCGGGTCCCGGCTCGACGACCGGTGGGCAGCCGCTGTCGCCGGCCAGGTCGGTGACGCCACCGGGGTGACGTTCCGACGTGCGCTGGCGTGCGACGACCACGACGGCTCGGTCGTGTACGCCGCCCGGCTCGCCTACACCGACTACCTCATGAAGCAGACCGCCGACTCCGTCAGCGCGGCCGCGGCAGCGCTCGACACGGCACTCGCCACGGGGCGACGTGCCGAGCTGCTGGCGATGAGGGGCGCCATCCACAACGCCGAGGTCAACCAGGGGGCCACGTCCGGCCAACGCGAACGGGAGCTGTCCAGCGCCGAGACGCTCGCACGCGAGGCCCTCGCGCTCGACCCGGCGAACGCGTCTGCGTACCTCGTCCTCGGGGGCACAGCCTGGCAACGGCGGGAGTGGGACCTCGCTCACCGGCATGCGGCACGGGCGGTCGAGCTGGCACCCTGGAGCCCGACGGTCCTCATGTCCGCCGGCACCGTGATGGCCGTCGCCGGCGACTGGGACGGCGGGGTACGGACACTGCGCGAGGGGTTCCGGTTGAACCCGCTCCATCCCGGCTCAGCCCATGCCGTGGCTGCCCTCGCCTGCCTGATCTCCGGCGATGACGCCGGCGCGCTGGCCGAGGCCAGCCTGGTCCAGGCACCGGGCCAGCTCTGGGGTCCCCTCTACCGCGCGCTGGCCCTGGCTGCCCTCGGGTTCTCGGACCAGGCGTGGACCGAGATGGCCCAGGTGCTGGAGATCGATCCGACGTTCCTCGACGACCCCGCGAGCTACTTCACCAGCCGGGCGCGCTTCGACACCGCCGAGCTGGACAGGCTGCTCAACCACTTCGAGCCGTTCGGCGCCGGCCCTCCCCTCTGACCGTCAGGCCCGACCGCGTGCCTTCGGGCCCCGGGGCTGCCCGGCCACTCCCCTGACGCAGAGCAGCAGCACCAGCCCGAGCACGATCATCACGACGGTGACGAGGCCGACCGCGTCTCCCAGTGCAGTCGTGCCACCGGTCCCCACCACGGTGTCGATCCCGCCGGAGGCCAGGAAGGTGGTCGGGTCGGTGAGACCGTGCAGCACCATCGCCACGACGATGAACCCCGTGGCGCGCATGGTCAGGTACATCAGCGCGCCGAACGCGACGGTGTAGACCATCGTGCTGCCCACGGTCTTGGCGTCCTGGCCCGTCAGCGCGTTGATGCCGTGCGACAGACCGAACACCAGCGAGGACAGGGCTGCCACGGCGAGCTCCCGGTGGCCCGCGTCACGCAGCATCTTCACGGCGATGCCGCGGAACAGCAGCTCCTCGACGTACCCCACCAGCAGGCCGCTGGCCAGCATGAGGAGCACGACGGAGAGCAACGGACCGCCCCAGTCGATGTCGAGGACGCGCATCACGATCGGGACCGCCACCAGGACCGGTGCGATCCACATCCACCCCGAGCGGTAGACCGGCTGGCGCCCGAAGATCTCGGCGTTCCATCCCATGAAGGTGATGAACACGGTGAGGACGACGGCGCCCACCACGAGGGCGACGGTCAGCTGGAAGAACACCGCTCCGACGCTGCTCAGCAGGTCGTCGTCGGCGTACCCGGAACCGAGCCGGCCGAGCAGCCGGCCGGCGCCGAGGTACAGCACGAGGTAGACGCCGACCACGACCAGCAGTCGGACCAGTCCGCCCTTCTGCACGAAGCGGCGCAGCCCGTCCGAGCGGCGGGGCAGCGCGGTGTCGGTAGCCATCGAGATCCTCCTCCGGACGACGCGGGCGCGTCGAGCCCCGAATCTAGGGCTGGAACGAGGCATCGGGTTCCCGACGGGATCGTTTCGGGGGCGGGTAACTGTTACCGCCACAAGCCGGACCGGGGCCGGCCTACCCGAGGGGGTGGAGCGCGTAGAACGCGATCTCGCGACCCAGCTGCTCCGGGGTCCGCGGCCCGTCCGGGCGGTACCACTTGTAGACCCAGTTGGCCGCGCCCAGGCAGGAGTTCACGAACACGGTGACATCGATGTCGGGCGGGTCGGGGTGGTCGTCGAGGAAACGACGTACCTGGGTGCGGTAGACGTCCTCGTAGCGCCGGCGCTGCTCGATGACCGTCTCGACGAGGTCGCGCGGGAGCTCTTCCTCCTCCTCGAAGAACACCTTGTGGATCGACTGCCGCTCGCACGTCGTGCGGACGCGGTAGACCAGGAGCCGGTGCAGCACCTCCCGTGGATCCTCGACCGACTCGGAGATCTCGACGGCGTCGTCCACGGCGTCGCTCATCACCTCCTCGTAGAGGCGCACGAGGATCTCTTCCTTGTTGTGGAAGTAGTGGTAGAGGGTCGGCTTGCTGAGGCCGACGGCGGCGGCGATCTCGTTCATGGACGTCGCGCGATAACCGCGTCGGCTGAAGATGTCGGCTGCGCCGTCGAGGATCAGCCGCCTGACCTCGTGGGCCCGGCTGGGACGTCCCATCGCTCGTGTCCTCTCAGCCGGCGTCACCGCAGACCCTACGAGGCTCCGACCGGTGCCGGCGACGCGGGAGGGTCACCCCTCCCGTTCCTCGACCCGTCAGTCGAGGAACCGATACGCTCGCCCGGCGTCCACGGCGGCCGGCCGCGGCGACACCACGGATCGGGGGCTGCTCGTGCGGGTCGGTCTGATGTTCCCGATCTCGGCGGATCCGGCGGAGGTCGTCACCTTCGCCAGGGAGGCGGAGACCCTTGGTTTCGACTTCCTGGGGTGTGGTGAGCACCTGTTCTTCCACGGCCCGGTCACCAACGCGTTCGTCTCGCTCGCCGCGGCAGCAGCGGTCACGGACCGCATCCGGCTGCTGAGCGCGCTCACGATCCTGCCGGTCTACCCGGCGGTCCTGGCGGCGAAGCAGGCAGCCACCCTGGACCGGATCTCCGGCGGCCGGTTGGACCTCGGGATCGGCGTCGGCGGCGAGTACCCACCGGAGTTCGAGGCGGCAGGGGTGCCGGTCGCCGGTCGCGGCAGGCGCACCGACGAGTCACTGAGGGTGGTGCAGGAGCTGTTCGCAGGCGGTCCGGTCGAGCTCGAGGGCGAGACCGTACGGCTGCGGGGGCTGAGCCTCGACCCACCACCGCTGCAGGCCGGCGGACCGCCCTTGTGGATCGGCGGGCGGAAGGAGGCCGCGCTGCGCCGTACGGCACGGTTCGGCGACGTGTGGTTCCCCTACGCCGTCACCCCCGAGCAGCTGCAGGCCGGCATGGGCCGCCTCGGCGAGCTCCTCGACGAACAAGGCCGTCCGCAGGGTGCCGCACGCGGTGCCTTCTTCGGGTGGGGCCACGTGGCGCGGTCCGGCGCGCTGGCCAGGGAGACGGCCGTCCGCGTGGTCAGCTCGATCTACCAGCAGGACTTCGCGCCCCTGGCCGACCGGTTGCTGGTCATCGGCTCCCCCGCCCAGGTGGTCGATCGACTCGGTGCCTACGCAGCGGCCGGAGCGGAGGAGTTCCTGTTCGCGCCGGCCGCCGACGACGTCGCCTCGTTGCGCGAGACGGTGCAGCTGTTCGCCACCGAGGTGCTGCCACAGGTACGCAGCCTGGGCCCCCGCGGGGCGAGCACCTGACCCGTCGGCGCGCTTCTGCGAGGACGCCGTCTCACCGGCTCGCCTCGATCCGGCACACGAGCGAGCCCTGGGCACACACGTCGCCCACGGCGACGCTGACGCCGGTCACGATCCCCGACCGGTGCGCCTTGATCGCGTTCTCCATCTTCATCGCCTCCACCGCGCCGACGAGATCGCCCTTCTCGACCCGGTCCCCGTCGCTGACCGCGACCCTGACCACCGTGCCCTGCATGGGCGTCCGCACGTCCTCGCCCGACTCGGTGGGCGAGACCTGCTCGCGCACGCTCTGCCTGATGGACTCCCCCCGCTCGCCCAGAGCGGCCAGCCCGGGCAGGGCGATCCGGTGCACCTGTCGGCCGATCAGGACGTCGACCGCGTCGGGCGCCTCGGCGTCGGTGCCGTCATCCGCCTCCCCGAGGTCGAGGAGCTCGTCGAGGTGCTCCTCGATCCACCCGGTGTGCACGGCGAAACCGTCTCCCCCGGCGACGAAGTCAGGATGGCCCAGGATCGCCCGATCGAGCGGGAGCACGGTCGCCACGCCGACGATGCGCTGCTCGTCGAGCGCGCGCCGCGTCCGGGCCAGCACCGTCGGGCGGTCCTTGCCCGAGACGATCAGCTTGCCGAGCATCGAGTCGTAGTACTCGGTCACCACGCTGCCGGCCACGACCCCGGTGTCGACCCGGATGCCAGGACCACGGGGGATGTCCCACGTGGTGACGCGGCCCGGTGAGGGTGCGAAGCCCCGGACCGGGTCCTCGGCGTTGATGCGCAGCTCGATGCTGTGACCGCGCGCGACGGGGGTCTCGCGGATCCGCAGGCGCTCCCCACGCGCGATCGCGAACTGCTCGCTGACCAGGTCGACGCCGGAGGTCTCCTCGGTCACGGGGTGCTCGACCTGCAGCCGCGTGTTGACCTCCAGGAAGGAGATGGCGCCGTCGTCGCCGACGAGGAACTCCGCGGTACCGGCTCCGACGTAACCGGCCTCCCGGGCGATCGCCACCGAGGCCTCGACGATGGTGGTGGTCTGCTCCTCGGTGAGGAACGGCGCCGGGGCCTCCTCGATCAGCTTCTGGTGCCGGCGCTGCAAGGTGCAGTCGCGGGTCCCCACCACGACGGCGTCGCCGTACCGGTCGGCGAGCAGCTGCGCCTCGACGTGGCGGGGACGTTCCAGGTACCGCTCGACGAAGCACTCGCCGCGGCCGAAGGCAGCGACCGCCTCGCGCGTGGCGGAGTCGAAGTGCTCGGCGATCGAGTCCCTGTCCCGCACGACGCGCAACCCTCGGCCACCGCCTCCGAAGGCGGCCTTGATGGCGATCGGCATCCCGTGGGCCTCCACGAACTGCTCGATCTCGGCCACCGAGGCGACGGGGCTCTCGGTGCCCGGGGTCAGTGGTGCTCCCACGTCCCGGGCGACCGCTCGGGCCTCGACCTTGTCACCCAGGGTGTCGATGGCACGGGGTGACGGCCCGATCCACACCAGCCCGGCGGCGATCACGGCCTCCGCGAAGTCCGCGCTCTCGGACAGGAAGCCGTAGCCCGGGTGGACGGCCTGCGCTCCGGCAGCGAGCGCGACGTCGATGAGCTTGTCGATCCGGAGGTAGGTGTCCTTGGCCAGGACCCCGTGCAGTGCGTGCGCCTCGTCGGCCGTCCTGACGTGGAGGGCGTCGGTGTCCGCGTCGGAGTAGACCGCGATCGCGCGGAGTCCCTCGTCGCGCGCCGCCTGCAGCACGCGGACGGCTATCTCGCCGCGGTTGGCGACCAGCACGCTGTCGAACGCGCCGTGGACGAGCTCTCGTCGGTCGTTCATGGGGACTCCTCCCGGTTCGGGGGTGACGGCACGGCGTCAGCCCTGGTCACGCTGCAGCAGCGCCTGGGCCTGCTTCAGGTGGACGTGGTCGACCATCAGGCCGTCGACGACGCCGACGCCGTCGGCCGCGGCCTCCAGGACCCGACGCGCGTGCTCCAGCTCGGCAGGGGTCGGGCTGAAGCTCTGGTGGGCCAGCTCCACCTGGCGTGGGTGGAGGCAGATCTTGCCGTCGTACCCGAGGTCGCGTCCCCGCTCGGCGTCCTCGGTGAACACGTCGTCGTCACGCACCGCGACCACGGCCTCGTCGATCGCGAACCGGCCGTTGACGGAGGCGGCGAGGACGACCTGGCTGCGCGCGAACAGCACTTCCGCACCACTCGCGGTCCGGCGACCACCGAGGTCCACGATGTAGTCCTCGGCTCCGAAGTAGCACCCGTCCGGGCCCGAGGCCATGATCGCGCGCGCCTCGAGCACGCCCAGGCCGCTCTCGAGGCCGACCACGAGCTGGACGTCGGGCAGGACCTCCCGCACCGTGGCCGCGTCCTCGGGCCGCTCGACCTTCGGGACCACCACGCCGACCGGTCCTGACGTGGCCGCGAGCTCTCGGACCAGGGCCAGGTCGTCCTCGAACCAGGGACTGCCGACCTCGTTGACGCGCACGAGGACCACCGACCTGCCGCCGAGGACCACCCCGTCGGCCAGGCACTCCCGCAGTGCCAGCCGGGCCGCCGCCTTCGCCCCGGGAGCGACGGCGTCCTCGAGGTCGAGCACGGCCAGGTCGGGGTCGGTCCCCGGGATCTTGGCGGCCATCCTCGGTCTGTCGGCCGGCATGAACAGCATGCTCCGGGGTGCGATCAGCGCTTTCGGCACAGGGTCCTCCTCGTCGTGGGGTCGCGTTGCGGTGGGCACCCTGGGTCAGACGGGGCTGATGACGTGGTGCCGGCGAGGCGGTGGTCTCCTCCAGCCCGCAGCGGCGCGGAACCGGTCGACCAGCTCGGCCCGGAGCTGCAGGGGGGGTACGACGGCGTCCACCACCAGGCGGCTCGCCACGTTGACCAGGTCGGCACCGACCGACTGCTCGGCGATCTTCTCGGCGACGAACGCCTCGCGCTCGTCCGGGTCCGCGATGGACTCGATCCTCTTGGCGTAGATCGCGTTGGTGGAGGCCTCCGGTGACATCGGGGCGATCGCCGCCCCCGGCAGGGCCAGGGTCGCGCGCGGCTCGAAACCGGGAGCGCACATGGCGTAGTAGCCGGCGGCGTACGCCTTGCGGAGGACGACGGTGATCTTCGGGACCTCCGCACTGGCCATGGCGGTGACCATCTTCGCGCCGTGCCGGATGATCCCCTGGCGTTCGATCGCCGCACCCACCATGAACCCGGGCACGTCCTGGAGGAAGAGCAGCGGGATGTTGTACGCGTCGCACATGCTGATGAACCGGGCGGCCTTGTCCGCGGAGTCCACGAAGATCGCACCGCTGCGCACCGACGGCTGGTTGGCCACGATCCCGATCACGTCGCCGTCCAGCCGGGCCAGGCCGACGACCATCTCGGTGGCCCAGCGCGCCTTGACCTCGAAGAAGCTGTCCGCGTCGACGAAGCGGTCGACCACCTCGCGCACGTCGTACCCGGCCTGGGGGTCCTCGGGGATCAGGTCGGCGGGCCAGTCGTGGTGTGCCGGCGCACGGGGTTCCTGGCGGGACGGTGCCCGCTCCCAGCTGTCGGGGAGGTACGCCAGCAGGTGACGGGCGGCTGCGACGACCTCCCAGTCGGTGTCGAAGACCTCGTCGCCGCAGCCGGAGACGCTGGCGTGCATCATCGCCCCGCCCATCTCCTCGAGCGTGGTCCTCTCCCCGGTGACCTTCTCGGCCACGCGGGGGGAGGCCAGGTACATCGACGCGTTGCCGTTGACCATGCCGACCCAGTCGGTGAAGGCCGGCATGTAGGCACCGCCGGCCGCCGACGGCCCGTGCAGGCAGCAGATCTGGGGCACCCGGCCCGATAGGGCCACCTGGAGCTGGAAGATCCTCGACGCACCACGCCGGCCGTGGAAGAACCCGTACTGGTCGGTGAGGCGCCCGCCGGCGGAGTCGACGAGGTAGAACACCGGCAGGAGGTCGCGGTCGGCGCGTTCGAGGATGCGGACCTGCTTCTCGACGTTCAGCGCACCCCACGACCCGGCCTTGACGGCGAAGTCGTGCGCGATCACGGCGACCTTGCGCCCGTGGACCTCCCCGACGCCGGTCAGGACGCCGTCTGCGGCCAGGCCGTCCTCGGTGGCGTTGGCCAGCAACCCGTCCTCGACCCAGGTGCCCGGGTCCAGCAGGAGGGTGATCCGGTCGCGGACCGGGATCTTGTCGGACCAGCGGCTGGCATCGTTGCCTGCGAGGGCCACCTCCATCTGCTCGAGGACCGGCGGGCGAGACGCCTCAGCCATCCACCGGCTCCTTGCACATCAGCCCGGTGCGCTGCAGACGGCACACGAGCAGGTCGTGCTGGTTGTAGGCACGGTGCTCGAAGACGACGAGCCCCGCGTCCGGGCGGGACCTGGACTCCCGCGCGCTGACCACCTCGGTCTCCACCCGGATCGTGTCGCCCGTGAAGACGGGAGCGGGGAAGGTCGCCTCGGAGATCCCGAGCTGGGCGACGATCGTGCCCAGGGTCAGCTCGGTCACCGAGATGCCGACGACCAGCGCCATCGTGAACATGCTGTTGACCAGCGGCTTCTTGAACTCCGTCGTCGCGGCGTAGGCGGCGTCGAGGTGCAGGGGCGCGGTGTTCATCGTCATCGTCGTGAACATGACGTTGTCGGTCTCGGTGACGGTCCGCCGGACCGCGTGCTGCACGGTCGTCCCGGGCTCCAGCTCCTCGAACCACAGGCCCCGGGACGTACGGGGGGCGCTCACGCCTCGGCCTCCTGGGTCGTCGCGGGCTTCGAGACCAGGGCGATGATGTCGTCGAGGACGGCCACGTCCTCGACGGCGCTCGTGTCGCCGGTCGCCCGTCCGGTCGCGGCGACGTCGCGCAGCAGCCTGCGCATGGTCTTGCCGGTGCGGGTGCGAGGAAGTGCACCGGCGACGTACACCGTGGCCAGCTGGACGTACCTGCCCAGCTCCCGGGGCACCGCGGCCAGGATCGCCTCCTCGGTGTCGGCGGGCGCGCCCTGGCCCAGCCGGACGAAGGCGACGGGCACGGTCCCCTTGGTCGCGTCCGGCACCCCCACCACGGCGGCCTCCAGGACCCCGGGGACGCTGCCGACGACCTCCTCGATCTCCATCGTGGAGATCCGGTGCGCGGCGATGTTGATGACGTCGTCGGAGCGACCCAGGACCCAGAGGTGACCCTCCCCGTCGACCACGGCCTCGTCGTGGGTGGCGTAGACGCCGGGGAACCGGCTGAAGTAGGCGTCGCGGTAGCGCTGCGGGTCCTTCCAGACCGTGCGGGCCAGCGTCGGGAACGGTCGGGTGATGACCAGGTCCCCCTTCACCCCGGCCGGCACGGGACGGCCTTCGGCATCGACCACGGCACACGCGTGACCGGGCACCGGCGTCCCCGCCGATCCGGCCTTGAGAGCGTCGACGCCGTAGATCGGGTAGGTCCACGTCGAACCGGTCTCGGTCTGGCCGTAGGCGTTGATCACAGGCACCCCGGCCCCGAGACCCTCCATCGCCCAGGTGAACGTCTCGCTGTCGAGCGGTTCACCCTGCGCGGTGACCAGCTTCAGCGCAGGCAACGGGTGGGCGGCGCGCTTGTCGGGGTCGACCCCCCGCAGCACCCTCAGGACGGTCGGCGCGGCGAGGACCTTGGTGACCCCGTGCTTCTCGCACACCTCGAAGAACCTCTCGTCGGTCGGTGTGTCCAGCGCGCCCTCGTAGCACAGGACGGTCATGCCGTTGGCGAGTCCACCGACGACCGCCTGGATCGGGAAGGTCAGCCAGCCGACGTCGGCGGCCACCCAGTAGACGTCGCCGTCCTCGGGACCGACCTGCCAGTGGGCGTTGGCCCAGGTGCCGACGAGGAAGCCGCCGACGCTGTGGACGACACCCTTGGGCTTGGCCGAGGTCCCGCTGGTGAAGATCAGGAAGGCGGGTTCGTTCGGGTCCATCTCCTCCATCGGCGCCCACTCGGTCTGGGCCCGGACCAACCGGTCGTAGTCCACCTCGCCCGAGGTGAGCACGGGTCCCGATCCCGTCCGGTCGAAGACGATCGTCGTCGGCTGCACCGACAGCGACGCCCGGGCCGCCCTCAGCGTCTCCAGGAGCGGCACCACCCGGCCGCGCCGGTAGCTGCCGTCGGCCACGATGACGACCTTCGCCTCGGCCTGCTCGAGCCGAGACCGGGTCGCCTCCTCGCTGAACCCGGAGAAGAGGATGGTGTAGACCGCCCCGATCCTGTTGCAGGCGTGCACCGCGACGAAGGCCTCGATGGTGTTGGGCAGGTAGATCGCGACGACGTCGCCGCGTCTCACACCCAGCTCGAGCAGCCCGGCAGCCAGCCGCCCGACCTGGTCGGCCAGCTCGGCATAGGTCACCGTGCGGGTGTCGCCCGGTTCGCCCTCCCAGATGACGGCGGGCCGGTCGCGCACCACCGGGTCCTCGGCCCACCGGTCGACGCAGTTGTCCGCGACGTTGATGCGCCCACCGACGTAGTACTCGAAGTCGCCGAGCTCGCCACGCCGCAGCGTCGTCCAGGGCCGCTGCCAGCGCTGCCGGGCAGCGACCCACTCCCAGTACAGGTCCGGATCCTGGGCGTCGAGCGCGCGCGCCTCCGCCGCCTCGTCCTGGTACTGCGGCGAGATCCACTCCGGGCGCAGCGGTAGGAGCTCGGCTGCGATGAGTGCGGTGAGGTTGTCGGACATGGGTTCCTCCTCGAACGGGTGGGCGGACGACTGCCGGTCGGTGCGGCCGTGGCTGGGCTCAGCCGGAGACGAACGCCTTGGCCAGGATGTCGAGCTGCACCTCGTCGGTACCGCCACCGATCCGCAGGATCCGGACGTCGCGGTGGTGCCGGGCGATGTCGGACTCCTCGACGTACCCGGACCCCCCGTGGAGCTGGACGGCGTCGTCGACGACCCGCGCTGCTGCGACCGCGGCGTGGTACTTCGCCTTCGCAACCGTCCGGGCCGCGTCGGGGTGGCCGGCGCTGAGCTGGGAGGCGGCCAGGAAGGTGATCAGGCGGGCGGTGTCCAGCTCGATCTCCATCGTGGCCAGCTTGTGCCGGACGACCTGCTTCTCGATGAGCGGCGCACCGAACGCCATGCGGTCGCAGACGTAGCGCGTGGCCAGGGCGAGCGCCTCGGCAGCGTGCCCGACCCCCATGGCCGCGAGCACGATGCGCTCGAGCTGGAAGGCCGTCATGATCTGGTAGAAACCGCGGTTCAGGTCGCCCAGGACGGCCGAGTGCGGCACGAGCACGTCCTCCAGCACGACCTCCCGGGTGTCGGAGGAGTGCCACCCCATCTTGGACAACGGCGCCCCCACGGAGAGCCCCTCGCTCCCGGCCTCGACCAGGAACGTCGTGATCCCGCGGTGCCCGAGGTCGGGCTCGGTCTTGGCTCCGACGATGATGACGTCGGCGTACCCGGCGTTGGTGATGTACATCTTCTGGCCGCTGATCCGGTAGCCCTCGTCGGTCGCGACGGCCTTCGTGGTGATCCCGGCGACGTCGGAACCGGCACCGGGCTCGGTGACGGCGATCGAGGCGATCGCCTCACCGGCCGCGAGCGGGGCCGACCATCGCTGACGCTGCTGGGCGGTGCCGTACTCCACGATGTGGGTCCCGGCCATGTAGGCGCTCACCATGGGCCCGATCGCCATGCCCCCCGCAGCCCGACTGAGCTCGGCGGCCACGATGGCGACAGCGAGCGGGTCCTGACCGCTGCCGCCGTGCTCCTCGGGCGTCATCAGCCCGAGCAGGCCTGCGGCACCCATCTCACGCCACAGCTCGAGTGCGGGGAAGCCCTCGGCCTCGGCCTCGGCGACCAGCGGACGGACCTGCTTGTCGGTGAACGTGCGACACATCGACTGGAAGTCGAGGTGCTCGGGATCGAGCTGCTCTGTCATGACTGCCTGCCTTCTGATTACTTTCCCGACCGGTCGGGAAAGCATGACAGACACGCATCGAGACGGGAAGGCCCCGCGCGCCGGGGCCGACCTCGAGGAGGCAGCCTCAGGTCAGTCGAGCAGCGGGCCGACGATCCCGAACCAGAACACGACGCCGAGCAGGAAGACCAGCGCCACGCCCCACGGGTAGTCCCGCGCGACCTGGCGCATGCTCGGTTCCCTCCAGAACGAGACCTTGTCCCTCATCGTCTTCATGTCCGCCATGGTCTGCCACCCCTGATGCCGTGTCTACCTCGGACGACCCGGAGCCGGCGGTCCGATCGGCAGCGCGTTCGAGCCGCCGGGGTGGCGCGAGCCGTTCATGAACTGTTCGAAGAAATCTGGCTTCACAGGAATAGAACCGATCCGTACCGTCTTGATGGAACGAAACAGTACCGTTCCATCGACTGACGAAGGACGCACGACCATGACCGCCTCTTCCGGATCCACCGCCAGCGAGGCCGGCCAGCGACCCCGTGTCGAGGGGGACCGAGAGCAGGAGATCCTGGACGCCACGCTCGACGTCCTCGCCGACGTCGGCTACGACCGCCTCACGATGGACGCCGTCGCCTCGACCGCTCGCGCGTCCAAAGCGACTCTCTACCGCCGCTGGACGAGCAAGGCCGTCCTGGTGATCGACGCGCTGAAGTCGCAGAAGGAGCCGCAGACGGCCCCCGACACCGGCACCCTGCGTGGCGACCTGCTCGGCATGTTCTGCGGCATGGGCGGGCTGACCGACCAGCGCCAGACCACGATCCTGGCCAGCGTCATCACGGCCATCGGTCGCGACCAGGACTTCGCCGAGGCCTTCCGCCGTGACTTCATCGGCCCGAAGGCCGAGCTCAGCCTGAAGGTGTTCACGCGGGCCCGCGACCGCGGGGAGATCCGTGACGACGTCGACCTCGACATCGTCACGGCTGCGCTGCCCGGCATCGTCCTCCACCGCCAGTTCCTCCTCGGGGAGACCCCCGACGCCACCGCCATCGAGCGGGTCGTCGACCAGATCATCCTGCCCGCCGTCGCCGTCGGGCCCACCTCGCACCGCACTCACGAACAGAAGGACTCCTGATGACCGACGTCTCCGACGCCGAGGTGGCTCCCACCCCGGCTCACAAGCAAGAGAAGGAGCTCCACCTCGGGTGGGCGCTCGTCCTGATCTCCATGGCCCAGCTGATGGTGGTGCTCGACGCCTCCATCGCCAACATCGCCCTGCCCTTCATCGGCGCGGACCTCGGCATCGCCGACGCCAACCTCACCTGGATCGTCACCGGTTACGCCCTGGCGTTCGGTGGCCTGCTGCTGCTGGGTGGCCGCCTCGGCGACCTGTACGGCCGTCGCCGCGTCTTCATGATCGGCCTCGCCGTCTTCGCGGTCGCCAGCTTCATCGGCGGGTTCGCGCAGAACGAGGCCATGCTGCTCGCCTCGCGCGGCCTGCAGGGCCTCGGTGCGGCGCTGGCCTCCCCGGCCGCGCTCGCCCTGATCGCCACCACGTTCCCTGCCGGTCCTGCCCGCAACCGCGCCTTCGCCGTGTACGCCGCCATGTCGGGCGCCGGTGCCGCGGTCGGCCTCATCCTCGGTGGCTGGCTCACCGGTCTCGACCCGGTCATCGGTCTCGAGGGCTGGCGGCTGACCTTCCTCATCAACGTCCCGATCGGCCTCGTCGCCGCCTTCCTGGCCCCGCGCTTCCTGCGCGAGTCGGCGTCGCACCCCGGCCAGCTCGACGTACCCGGCGCCGTCACCGGCACCCTCGGCCTGCTCGGCCTCGTCTACGGCTTCAGCCGCGCCGGCGAGGCGGAGCACGGGTGGGGTGACCCGTGGACCATCGCCTCGCTCGCGGCCGGTGTCGCGCTGCTCGCCGTCTTCGCGGTCGTGGAGTCCCGTGTGTCCCACCCGCTGCTGCCGGTGCGCGTCTTCAACAACCGCACCCGCGCCACCAGCTTCCTGGTGATGGCGCTCGTGCCCGCAGCGATGTTCGCGATGTTCTACTTCCTCAGCCTCTTCATCCAGCTCGTCATCGGCTACAGCCCCCTCAAGACCGGCTTCGCGTTCCTGCCGTTCTCGGTCGGCATCGTCATCGGCGCCGCCCTGTCGTCCAACCTGGTCAACCGGGTCGCCCCCCGCTTCATCGCCGGGGTCGGGACCCTCATGGCCGCGGCCGCCCTGGTCGGCTTCTCCCGCCTCGAGGTGCCCACGGGCACCGCCGACCTCCTCGCCGTGGCGAACGGTGACGGTTTCCTGGGCGCCGACGTCAACTACTGGGCCTCGATCTTCCCGTTCATCGTCCTGATGTCGATCGGCATGGGCATGACCTTCGTGCCGCTCACCCTGACCGCCGTGCACCACCTGCGTGCCGAGGACTCCGGTATCGGCTCCGGCGTCCTCAACACCATGCAGCAGGTCGGCGGCGCTCTCGGCCTGGCCATCCTCGGCACCGTCTCGCTGAGCGCGGCCGACGGCACCAAGACCTCCCTGGTCCGCGACCTCACAGCCCAGGGGATCCCGCCCGAGGGCGCCAACGGCCTGGCCTACATCGGGTCGTTCACCGAGGGCGCCACGGCCGCGTTCCTGGTCGGCGCCGTCCTCATCGCGCTCGGCTCGGCCGCGATCTGGGCGTTCCTCAACGTCAAGGCCAGCGAGCTGGCCACCGATGGCGCGGAGGGTGCACCGGTCCACGTGGGCTGACCCGACGACCACCGCTCGACGGCCCGTCGTCCCCTGGTGGGGGCGGCGGGCCGTCGCTGCTCCACTGCGGCTCACCGCGCGACGTGAGTGCGCGGGTCTTGGGGTCGGGACCACCCGGTCTGCGCGGCCACTGCACAGCAGGTGGCATCTGATCTGTGGTCTGGTGGGGCCGGGAGGGGTGGCCTCGGCACGGTCTTGCGGCACAGCTCCCCCGGACCTTCGGGCCGCCCGGACGAGTCGCTGAACCCGCTAACGTGCGAGACCAACGAGAGGACGCTTCATGTTCAGTTACAAAGTCGTCGAGGTCCGCGAGAAGATGATCGGGGGCAAGATGTCTGGCGACAAGCTGCAGAAGATCCTCAACGAGCATGGTTCGCAGGGGTGGCAGCTCAAAGCCATCACCTCGGTCGAGGTCAAGGGCCGAGTCGGTCCCGGCGGGGTCGACGGCTTGCTGCTGACATTCGAACGCCAGGCCTGACGGCGGGCCCAACCGCGACCTCGCGGACCGCGACCATCCACCGGGCCACGACTTCCCAGGCGCGCTCCGCATCCGCGCTGGGTGTGGTGTCGCGTGGGTGTTGTCGGCCACTGCAACGTACTCCGTGTACGGCGCAGCGGGTGCGTTTTCCGGTTCGCCGGGGCACCCACGCGGGACTTGGCTGCGGCGCATCACGGGCCGGCATCGTGGGTGCGTGCGGTCCCTGCGTACCGCCCCGCCAGCTCTGCGAAGGCTTCGTTGAACTGTGGAGGCGAGACGACTTCCATCGAGACCGCGAAGCGTCCGAAGGAGGCGGCCAGCGCGCCCCAGGACCACGAGCCGACCTCGAGGCTGCATCGACGCTCGCCCAGCGCTCGTTCGGTTCCGTCCCCGGCGAAGGGCAGGACATCTCGCGCGGGTGCGTGGAGGATCACCGTGCCCCGACACGGCCATGCGTTGATGTCCGACCCCTTGAAGCGTGCGGAGACGAACTCCCCCACGTCGCCGCCCGGGACGTCTCGCCGCGTGAAGCGCGGGCCGCCGGGAGTGCGTGGGGTGACGCGCTCGACGCTGAAGAGCCGCCTTCGGTCATGCGTCGACGGGCCCAGTCCGCCGTTCGTCGCTCGTCGCTCGTCGCGGTCGTGTCAGGACCGACCGAGGAGCGTGGACGGGCCCCCGCGGGTCGGGCTGCGATGCGTGGTCAGCTGTGGGTCGCTGAGCGCGGGTCGGCCCAGATCGTCTAGAG
Organism: Nocardioides aquaticus; assembly: GCF_018459925.1. NCBI lineage: Bacteria > Bacillati > Actinomycetota > Actinomycetes > Propionibacteriales > Nocardioidaceae > Nocardioides > Nocardioides aquaticus. The sequence continues at coordinate 2,183,710 of NZ_CP075371.1, read as the reverse complement.
GACGCGCAGGATGTCCTCGACCCGCTCTTTTGCGTCTCCGAAGATCATCGCGGAGTTCCCGCGGAAGAACAGCGGGTTCTGCACGCCGGCGTAGCCGGAGGCCATCGAGCGCTTGAAGATGACGACGTCGTCGGCGTCCCACACGGTGAGGACCGGCATGCCGGCGATGGGGCTGGTGGGGTCGTCGTTCGCGGCAGGGTTCACGGTGTCGTTCGCGCCGATGACGAGAACGACGGCGGTGTCGGCGAAGTCGTCGTTGATCTCGTCCAGCTCGAGCACGATGTCGTAGGGCACCTTGGCCTCGGCCAGGAGCACGTTCATGTGGCCGGGCAGCCGGCCCGCGACCGGGTGGATGCCGAAGCGGACGTCGACGCCGCGGTCGCGGAGCCTGCGCGTCAGCTCGGCGACCCCGTGCTGGGCCTGTGCGACCGCCATTCCGTAACCCGGGGTGATGATGACGCGGTCAGCCTCAGCCAGGAGCTGAGCCACCCCCTCGGCGTTGATCTCGCGGTGCTCGCCGTAGTCCCTGTCGTCCCCGGGACCGGCCTCGATGCCGAACCCACCGGCGATGACGGAGAGGAAGGATCGGTTCATCGCCTTGCACATGATGAAGGAGAGGTAGGCACCCGAGGAGCCGACCAGGGCACCGGTGATGATCAACAGGTTGTTCTCCAGCAGGAAGCCGGCGGCCGCAGCTGCCCAGCCCGAGTAGCTGTTGAGCATGGAGACGACCACGGGCATGTCGCCGCCGCCGATCGAGGCCACCAGGTGGAGGCCGAGCAGCAGGGCCACCAGGGTGACGGCGATCAGCAACCACAGCTGGGGGTCGATCACGAACCACACGGTCAGGACCCCCACGAGCCCCAACGCCGTCAGGTTCAGCAGGTTCTTGCCCGGCAGCACCAACGGGTTGGAGCCGATCCGGGCCGAGAGCTTCAGGAAGGCGATGATCGAGCCGGTGAAGGTGACGGCACCGATGAAGACTCCGATCATCACCTCGGCGTGGTGGATGCCGAGGGTGCCCACGGCGTCGAGCAACGCCGCCTCGGGGCCGTCGGGGTCGGCCTCCACCAGGAGGTAGCCGTTCCATCCGACCAGCACGGCGGCCAGGCCCACGAAGCTGTGCAGCAGGGCGATCAGCTCGGGCATCCCGGTCATCTCGACCACCTTGGCGCGACGGAGCCCGACGGCGCCGCCGAGGAGCATCGCCACGACCAGGAGCCCCAGGCCCGGGACCGAGAGGTCCTGCTCGACCGCCAGAGCGACGGTGGCCAGGAGGGCGACAGCCATGCCGGCCATCGCGAACGAGTTCCCCAGGCGGGCCGTCTCGTGCTTGGAGAGACCGGCCAACGCCAGGATGAACAGGAGGGCAGCGACGATGTACGCCGCCTGGGCAGCGGTTTCGGCAGTCATGTGGGTGGGCTCCTGGTCAGCTGCGCGAGAACATCGCGAGCATGCGGCGGGTCACGGCGAAGCCGCCGAAGATGTTGATGCTGGCGAGCGTGATCGCGACGGCGGCCAGCACGGTGATCACCGTGGAGCCGTGCCCGATCTGCAGCAGGGCACCGACCACGATGATCCCGGAGATCGCATTGGTCACCGACATCAGCGGGGTGTGGAGCGCGTGGTGCACGTGCCCGATCACGTAGTAGCCGATGACGATGGCGAGAACGAACACCGTGAGATGGCCCAGCAGGGCGCTCGGCGCCAGCGCCGCGAGCAGGAACAGCAGGACGCCTGCGACCGCCACCGTGCCGACGCGGCGACGGGTGGAGACCGGCTGCTTGACCGGTGAGTCCGGCTGGGGGGCCGTCGGCGCCGGGGCGGCCGAGACCTCCACGGGCGGCGGGGGCCAGGCCAGCTCGCCGTCGTGGACCACGGTGATGCCGCGTTGGACGACGTCGTCGAGGTCGAGGACCAGCTGACCGTCCTTGCCGGGGGTGAGCAGCTTCATCAGGTTGACCAGGTTGGTGCCGTAGAGCTGCGAGGCCTGGGCCGGCAGCCGACCGGCCAGGTCGGTGTAGCCGATGATGGTGACCCCGTTGGCGGTCACGACCGTCTTGCCGGCGACCACACCCTCGACGTTGCCGCCGTTGGCCGCGGCCATGTCGACGATGACGCTGCCGGGCTTCATCGACGCCACCATCGCGGCATCGATGAGGAGAGGCGCCGGACGACCCGGGATCAGGGCGGTCGTGATGATGATGTCGACGTCGCTGGCCTGCGCTGCGTAGAGCGCGGCCGCGCGCGCGGCGTAGTCCTGCGACATCTCCTTGGCGTACCCGGTCGCGGACACCTCGACGTCGGCGGCCTCGACCGCGAGGTACTCCCCGCCCAGGGAGCGCACCTGGTCGGCGACCTCGGGTCGAGGATCGGTGGCCCGGACGACGGCGCCCATGCCCCCCGCCGAACCGATCGCGGCCAGACCCGCGACGCCGGCACCGCACACCAGCACCTTGGCCGGGGGCACCTTCCCCGCGGCGGTCACCTGACCGGTGAAGAACCGGCCGAAGACATGGGCCGCCTCGATCACGGCTCGGTAGCCGGCGATGTTGGCCATCGAGCTGAGCACGTCCAGCGACTGCGCTCGCGAGATCCGCGGCACCGCATCCACTGCCAGTGCCGTGATCGGACGACCAGCGAGGTCGGCCACCAGGCCGGGGTCCAGACCTGGGGCGAGCATGCTCACCAGCGTGGCTCCAGGCTTGAGCGCATCCAGCTGGGCCGTGGAGGGTGGATTCACCCCGAGGACCACATCGGCATCCGTCGCCGTGCCGACCGTTGCGCCGGCAGCAACGAACGCCTCATCGCTGAGGCTGGACCCGGCACCCGCGCCCGCGTCGACCACCACGTCGTATCCCAGGGCTATCAACGTGGCGACGGTGGCGGGGGTCCCGGCCACTCGCGTCTCGCCACCACGCGCCTCGTTGAGGATGCCGATGATCACTGTTCACTCCAATGCGTTCGCGGGTGCGACTGCCTGACCATCGCCGGTTGCTGCCGGTTGTGACGCATGCCACGCCCAATCTGACACACCATCTGACGCACCCTGCGGCGAACACCCTCCGCGGAGGTTGGAACCGTGGCGCCGTCGGAGTCCTTCAGGTGGCGCCGGCCTGCGAGCGTGGCTAGTAGCCACGTCAGCCACATGCCCGGGGACGACTGCGACGGCCAGGGGCGGACGGCGTCACCTGCCGCGCATCAGGCCTTCCACGTCGGCGACGGTCCGGCCCTGGAGGGTCGGCCAGACGTGCCAGCTCCCCGGCGTCGGGAGGTGGGCGTCGTTCGGCACCGCGATCGCGACGGCTCCCGAGGCCACGGCCGAGGCCAGGCCGTTGGGCGAGTCCTCGATGGCGACACAGTCGGCGATGCTGACGTCGAGGAGTCGTGCTGCCTCGAGGTAGGGGTCCGGGTGCGGCTTGGAGCGCCGGACGTCCTGGGAGCCGACGATGCAGGTGAACGTGCCCTCGGGCGCACTGCGTGCCACGAGGTCCGCCATCTCGTGCGCCGAGGTCGTCACGATCGCGGCGGGGATCCCACTGCTCCTGACGTCGCACAGCAGGTCGAGGACACCTGGTCGCCAGGGCACATCCTGGGCCAGCGCTTCGATGACTCCGGCTTCGAGTGTCGCGATGATCGACGTCGCATCCAGGACGACACCGGCGGCGCGCATCGCGTCCGCGGTCTCGTGCATGTCGGAACCGACGAGCTCGAGACCTTGTCGGTGCGACCACGTCCCGCCGTGGTGCTCGACCAGGGCGAACTGCTGCGCTATCCAGATCGGCTCCGAATCGATCAGCGTGCCGTCCATGTCCCACAGGACGGCCGCCGGCCGACGTACCTCGTCATCGCGGCGCCGACCTGCGGAAACATCCGACTTGCTGGTACTCAGGATGCCCTCCGAAGCTTGGTGCAACGTTCCCTCGACGGGCCACCCTAGAACGGGCCCCGCTGCATGGGCAGCGTGGCAGGGACAGCCGCGTTCCGGGTCGAGCCATCAGGGTTCTCGGCGGTGAGGGTGACGTCGTAGCGACGGGCGGCAGCTGTGTCCTCTACGGCACGACGACGTCGACGTGTGATCCGCACTCACCCGGTGCACGCAGATCGCACATCGACCACCCGTGCAGGTCCGTCCGCGCGTGCCGGTGCCCGCGGCCGCATCAGGTCGGACCTTCTACATGTCGGAATCGTCACCTTGGGCCGAGGGCGGCGAGACGACCTCAGGGACCGTCGGCCCGCTTGGTTCGCCTGCTTGCCTTGGTCCCTCCGGTTAGTGCACCGAAGGCCTGGGAGCCCGCTTCACCGATCACCTCTGTCAGTGACGATGTAGTCAAAGATGTAGTCAGACCCGTCCCTCACGGCCAGAGGCACCTCCCTCACGAGGAGGAAAGTGCCTCTGACCTGGTGAAACTCTGTCGGGCTGACAGGATTTGAACCTGCGACCCCTTGTCCTGGGGCGGATTGCGCAACGGGTGACCACCGTTGCCCACGACTACCGCCTGACCTGCGGTTTCGAGCAACCCTGGGTGCCATCGGTGACCGGGTGTGACCACGGTTCCGCACTCGTTTCCGTCGAGTAAGCGTCGAGCGGTTCACGTTCTTGACCACCGATGACCAGTGCTTGCAGCCTACCGGCGGCCTGCCCGGTGCCTTGAGACTGCGCAACAAGACCCCCTCCCGTGTGTACGGGAGGGGGTCTTCGGGGTTGGACGAGCTGGGGGTCGGGGGCCTTGATGCCGGCGTGGATGCTGGCGACCTGGGTGACCGTGAACAGCGCGTAGATGGCGTCCTGGACGTCGGAGTCGAGGGCGGTGTGGCCCTGGACGGCGGTGAGGAGCTGGTGGCCCTTCGAGATGAGCGTCAGCTGGGACAGGCCGTCCTGGTGGCCGTTGACCCAGCCCCAGTAGAGGCGGCGGGCGGTGGCCTCGATGGAGGAGACCGTGTCGGCGTAGATGCGGCGTGCGGCGTCGTCGACGGCTGCGACCGCGAGCTTGTCCAGGTAGCCGGGCTTGCAGCGTGCTATCCGGTGGGCGTCGCAGGTGGTGCAGGAGGTGTCGGTCTCGTCGGCGGGGTGGCCGTAGTCGCACGAGGGGGTGGGGATGAGGGACTGAGGGGCCTCTGTCAGTTGGTGCCAACCGGTGGTCGGCGTCTGACTTCGACCGCCATGTTGTTGCTGACACAGGCTGGCGCGACGCCGACCTCGCCTGAGGCCCGCCCCAGGTTCAGCCAGGTGCGTCCGCCTCGCCGCGCGACGTTGTCAGCTGGTGGCTGCACTCTGGTCCCCGTCGGGTCCGGTCAGCCCCTTCCGAGATCGACCGGATCGCGACCCCAAGCTTGGCGGAACCTGCGGGCGTTCGCTGCGACCTCGGCGTCCTGTCGGCGGATCCACCACAGGCGCCGCCGTCGAGTCGCGGGCAGGCGGCCGGCTTGGACCCACTGACCGATCCGGGAGCGGCTGACACCGATGAGGACAGCTGTCTCGGCCACGCTGAACCACACCTGCCCGTCAGGTGGTGCGCCTGGGATTCTCTCGGCCCGACGTGCGGCGGCCTCGGCTCGATCCTGCTGCAGCACCTGCCGGGCCTGCTCGAGCGAGGCAGCCCTGACCGAGGGAGCGTTGCGAGGGCGACGGGTGCCGCGCGTTGGCGGGCTGGTCATCTGCACCACGCCGCGATCGGCCAGGCGGCGAAGCGCTCCCACCGTGCAGCCCAGCCGGCGCGCGGCCTCCGCCTGGCTGACCCACTCGCCCTCCACAGGATGAAGCGTAGGTACGTGGCCCCTTGCGGCCTAGCATCTTCAGGGAGGCATCCACCCCGGCTGAGACTTGCTAGGGCTGTACCTACCATCTGCACCGTGTCCGCCTGGGATGCCGTGCTGATGCCGGTCGCGTAGGCGGTCACTGGGCTGGCGCTGTTCCACGCCGACCGTGTCGTTGACACCCGTCTCAGCGGTTCGGCGCCGAAACGGCCGGCCCTCGTCCCGTTCTGGTGGGTCTTCGTGTGGGCTCTCCCGGCGGGAGCCCTGGCGGCTGTGGTGTCTGGGAACGCAACCATCCCCGTAGTGGCGCAGGTAGTGGGCGTAGCGGTTCTGACAACCGCCGCAGCAGCCGCATTCTGCTGGAGGTTCGGTGTTCGGCCGGGGCGCAGAAGGCGAGATCGAAACCAAGACCGGTAGGACCCAACGTCGGTCTACCGAGGCTGAGCCCCAGTCCGTCTCGGTGGCGCGGGAGCGCGGGGGCGCCGGCCTGGTCATGGGCGCCCAGCACGGTGCAGTAGCCAAGGTCGAACGCCGCGGCGATGTCGTGGCGGGTGGCATGCAGAAGGGCCCACGGGGTGTCCCGGGGGCCCTTCGAGGCGTTCCTAGTCAGCGGCCCTGCTCAAAGGCCGGAGTGAGGTGTCAACAGGCGCCCCAGATGCCGCGGTCGGCGTCCTTCGCGCTGTCCTGGGCCTTGCGGTAGGCCTTGACCCGGTTGAACGGGTTGCCCTGGTAGACGTAGACCTCGCCCTTGCCGTCGAAAATCATCGCGCGGCCAACGTCCGTGCCCTTCTTCTCCACGTAGCGCAGCTGGCGGCCGTAGCGGTCCTTCAGGTCCTGGCTGGTGTCCGAGATCAGCACGACGCGGGTGCCGCGCGGGAGGCGGTTCTTCAGAGCTTCCGAGGCCTCAGGTCCACCGCACTCCTCGCCGCCGAACACCTCGGGGGTGTCGATGCCGAGGAACCGGACGGTCGCCTTGCCGCCGCCGATGTACTTCACCTTCGCGGTGTCGCCGTCGACGACGCGAATGATCTTGGCCGCTGCTCGCTTGGGCTTGGGCTCGGGGTTGCCGCCGCCGCCGTTGTCGCCGCCACCGCCGCCCCCACCCTGGTCGGTGGAGCAGGGGCAGGGGTTGCCCTCGCAGGCCACCCCGTCGCCCTCGGCGTCAAGGCCGTGCGGGTCACTCTGGGGACCACCGTGGTTGATGTAGAACGTCTGGGCTGCCTTCTGCGTGGCGAAGTCGCCGCAGTCCTTGTCGGCAGCCTGAGCGGTTGCGGTGGTGAACCCCAGCAGGCCGGTAAGGGCGACGGCCAGGGCGATGAACATGGGGACGAAGCGGATGCGCATGGAACCTCCGGTTGTGGTGACCGGTGGAGGCTATGTGCCCGCGCCGACAGTCGCTGGTTCTTGGTGATTTGCGAAAGGCGGTCTGTTTCGCCGCCGATCCGACGCATCCTCGGCGCGCCGGGGGCGTTGACGTCGGGCAGAGGCACGCAGCGCTACGGGGCCTGTGCGCACTGTCGGCTTTCTGGGCGCAAACTTGGCACCGCCGCCAACCGTGGCAGGACTTGGACCGAGATGAGCCGTACCGTGCCCGGGTGAACAGACGCCGCTCAGCCCTGCTTGCGCTCCTCTTGTTGATGGTTGGGGCGTCGCTGGCCGTCGTCGGTCCGGCAGCAGCAGCGCCGGGGTGTGAGCCGTACTGCGACGACCGCACCACGGCTGTAGCGAACCAGCTCGACGGCCGCGGTCACGGCGCGTGGCTCGCCACCACGCTCGAGGACGGCGGGTACAACGGGCGCCGGCGGGCAGAGATCACCAAGATCCCGGACGGGCACGGGAAGCGGTACGTCGGAGTCATCCACGTGCCCGCAGGCAAGCCCGGCAAGGTCCGTCGTGCGCTGTCGGGCAGCTGGTACGCACAGCGCCGAACAGTCTTCGTCCTGCCGCTGCGCACCCGGTACGACACCCGTGGAGCGGCCAACGCCAAGCACCGGGAGGCCGCCCAGTGGGCAGCGCGTCGGCTCGGAGGTAGTTGGGTCGCCCGCCGCCCATGACCCAACAGCGGCCGGTGTGAGCCCTGCGAAGCGGGGCGGCGCAGCCTGAGCTCTCATCCGGGCTGGTTCGCACCCCGGCCCGCATTCGGAACCCGTGTCCTGAAAGGGGCAACAACGGGGGAGGGCCAGCTCGATTCGGGAGATGATCGGAGTCCCGCAGCCTGCGTCGCCTGGTAGGCCCGTTCAGCAGTCACATGGAGTTGAGAATGAAGTCCGTTCGCCTTGCCGCAGCGATCTGCCTGTCGATCCTTGGGCTGTGCGTCCCGCACCCCGCCCAGGCCGCGGAGGCACTGCTTGATGCTCAGGACCCCGCCGGTGACGTGCGCATCTACACGCCCGACGGTCTCAGCGACAGGGACAGGAAGAGCGTCGACATCCGCCGGGCCTGGGTGAGTGAAGTGGACCAGAACACTTACCGGGTGTCGGTGAAGTTCAAGCGGGTGGCTGCCAAGAGCACCCGGTGGGACCAGATGGTCTTCTTCGACTCTCACCCGCAGAACGAGAAGATCAACCAGTCCGCGGGGGTCGGGTTCACCCAGAAGCCTCGGAGTGATGCGTACGCCTACGACACCCGCGCCGACGAGTGGTGCGAGCTGGGCGCGGTGACGCGAAAGCCTGCCAAAGACATCCTGAGCATCACCGTTCCGCTTCGGTGCATGCCCTGGGACGGGTGGCACATGGATGCCAGCACCGTCACCGGAACCTTCCGCAGCGATGCGCCCGCCTACTCCGGGGACAGGGTCCACATGGGCCGGTTCTACTACCCCTGAAGCAGTAGCGCCCGGGGAGGTCGGCCTGGTCGTTGCAGCTGGGCGCCGCCGCGACCGCGGCTAGACCCCGCCAGGTCGGCGGCGGCGAGGGCATCGGTGGGGAGCGAGGCAAGGTGAGGGTGACGAAGGGCATCTCGCACTCCTCCACTTCGTCGCTATCGAGGCCTTCGTCGGTGCTGACGACGTGGTCTCGACTTGCTAGCCCTGCGACCTGATGCGAGTCGATACGCTTCGGCAATGCTGAAGACCGGTTCTCCTTCCACATGAGAATCTCGCCGACTCTCCTCGTCATTGCGCTCATCTTCGGCGGGTGCTCTCTGCTGCAGACGTCGGACCCGGAGACCGGCCCGTCGCGCGCGACCGAGCCCGCGCGCCAGGGGCTTGCCCGCGTGACGGACTGCATCGAGCGAGAGGCCGCCATCGCAATGCGGGCCACGACGGTGGTGGACCAATGTGACGACCGGACCCTGATCGTGTGCTCCAGCGAACGGGACCTGACCATCGAGGTCGACGGTCAGCCGGTGAAGGTTGAGTGCGAGGACGGCAACGTCGAAGATCTGGACTTCGGAGACGACGACCGCCGGTGGCGTGCGGCGACATGGTCGGGAAGATTCATCGCCCACGTCCTCCCGCGAACGCCTGCTCCTCGCCCTGATCTGGCCCCCCGCACGCCCGCACCCGCGCCGGACCCTGCGCCGGACCCTGCGCCGGACCCTGCGCCGGACTACTCCAACTACACCGGACCACGGTGTTATGCGCCGGGAGGGACGACCTGGCGCCCTTGCTGACAGCGGTCGCGGCCTGACCGGCTGGCGCAACCTGAGGAGCGCGGTGGACGCCTACGACTTGCTGCTGTGGTTCGCGACCAGTCGCCAGGTGGCCAGCACGGCCGCCACGAGGACGAGCAGGGCTGCGGTGGGGTTGGGCTGCTGAAGTCGATCCCTAGGTGCTCGCAGAACTCGTTGACACCGGACCGGCCGCGGCGCGGGTCGGAGGGAGCCAGTGGCCCGTCCCGGGCCCAGCCGTCCCAGAAAGAGACGAGAGCGTCGAGCTAGGACAGAGTCTGTTGGCCAGACTCTGGCCTACTTCATCCGGGCTGCGAGCCGATCGAAGAAGTCTCCGAGCATGGGTTCGGTGTCGGGGCTCTGAGTCAGTTCGTATCCGCCGAACCGGTAGACCTCGTAGCCGCTCAGTCGAAGCCGCCTGTCCTCGGCGACCATCGCGGAGTACAGCGCAGGGCTTGCCCGGTCGCCCTCGGCGTAGTGCTGCTTGCCGTCTACCTCGATGACCACTCGCTGGCGGTCACTGAACAGCAGCAGGAAGTCCATCCGCTGACGACCCAACACGGTGCCGCTGGACAACTTTCGACGGGTCCGTTGGTCGTAGGGGTCGTAGTGCAGGTACACCTGCGGGACGAGCGCCGGGATGTCGTATGAGGTCCTGTACCGCTTCGCGTAGGCCTCAAACACCACTCGTTCGGCCTCGCTGTCGAGCGAGGCCGCGAAGCGACGATGGAGCTGATGACCTACCGCACGGTCATCGAACAGACCCCCGGGCAAGGCCTCGCGTTCGCGCCACCACGCGATGAGGTGGGAAAACCTCAGCCCTTCAGGTGGGAAGGGGCGGTCGTAGACCAGGCAGTGCTCGCCGTTCGCGACGATCTCGATGTCGTTGCTGACGGCGTCACGCAAGACGATGTCGGGCTTGGGGCCGTTCGCGGCGAAGATCAGATTCTTGGAGGGCCCCGTGACCCCTCCGCCCCGGTCGTAGGCGTCGATGTAGCGACGGAGGTCTGCGATGTAGGTCTCGGCGATCTCGACGTCGGCGTCGAGGCGGCGCGCGAACGCGATGAGTTGCGGCACTGCCCAGGAGTCGATGTAGCCGCTGATGAGGGCGCGCTTCGTGTCCGCCTCGGCGGGGGTGTGGGCGTCTATGCGCCAGGTGAGGTCCAGTTCCTCGGAAAGGACAAGTTCGAGGTCGGCGCGGGTGAAGGTGCCGATGAGGACCTCCTCGATGGCGGTACTCAGGGTGCGGGTGGTGACCTTCACCGGGCCAGGTTCAGGTGCTCCGTCGGGAAAGCTCCAGGGTGAAGGGCCACCCGAGAAGAAGTTCACGCGACCAGTCTGGCTGGTCGCGCTGGCGCGACGGGGGGCCACGCCGTGCGCTCGACCCTCTTGCGCCAAGCCGTTCAGCGGCTCGAGGGGCTCAACGGGTCGAGCAAAGTGTGGGTCAGTTCGCTAAAACGGTGTGATTGGCCCCCGGCAATTCGAGATGACGGACCCCTGACCTGGGCCGACGTGGTTTCGTAAGTACCCCTGACGAGGACCCCCGCCCACACCGGACGGGGGTCCTCGTCGTTGTGCTCAGTCCTCCCGGGCGCCCCTCAGCATCTCCACACACCACACCGCATCCACGTGCCCGTTCCTCTGCTCCGAGGCCCACAGGACCCGCCCCAGGGCACGCCACCCCGCGTCTGTCGCCACCGTCCGTCCCGCCTGCAGCGCGACCACCGCCGCAGCCACCGTGTGCTGCAGGATGCGGTCCGGGCACTCTGGGCCGTGGAAGATGCACGCCCCACCAGCCGGCTTGCTGGTCCTGGTGCCGCACCACGCACAGTGCGAGCAGTCCCGCCACGGCTCCGGTGTCCCCGGGTGCACATCGAGGACCAAGTCGGGGCCCAGGAGTGCCACGACGGACTCCGAGCACGGTTCTCCGCACACTAGGAGGCCGGACCCCTGCCCGTCACCGTGCAGCAGCACGATCATGCGCTCACCGGCCCGTCGGCGGCCAGGATGGCGTTCGCAGTCACCAACGGGTGCATGGCGAGCTGCTGCATCCGTAGCTTCTCGAACAGCTGCAGGTTCTCGGGGCTCATCGTGCCGAGCTTCGCGGTCAGCTCGACCATGCTGGCGATGACCTCTGGGGCGTTCTCGGCCCGGATGAAAAGGGGCTCGTGTATCCACGGGCGTCGGAGCTCGAGCGCGTCGTGGTCGACGAGCAGCTGGGCGTGCCAGCGTACGGTCCCGTCGTCGTCGGTCGAGACGCTGACACGGAGGGTCGCCTGGTCGTTGGTCATGCGGCCGACCGTGCCCTCCGCCGGGGCCCTGACAATGCCTGCCGAGGGGTCAGAACAGGGTCCAGAACTCGTCTTCGTCCACCTCACCGGGCTCCGGGACCGTGAGAAGGGACCTTGCCTGCCGGCGCTTGTCCTGGTCGTCCAGTGCAGCTGTCAGGAGCTCCTCGGAGGTCTGCCCGGTCATCGAGTAGTGGCACCCCTCGTCGAACACGAACTCCAAGTCCTCCGGGGAGAGCGGGTCGAGGAGCTGTGTGCCGTTGTCGTAGGCGGCGTCGAGCTCGTGGTCGTGGTAGCTGCCGAGGAGGTCCCGGCGGACGACCTCGACCATCTGAGGCACCCAGGGCTGGGCACGGTGCTGTCGCATCTCGAGGATGTGAAGGCGGGCGATGAGCGCGCGCCCGGAGACCTTCCTGGACTCGATCACGCGAGGACGGTCCCGACCGGGAGGGGCGCCGGCGTTGTCGGCTGGCCCGGGCACCCGTACCCGGTCAGTGTCCCATCGGGGGCGAGGGTGACGGCGCACCCGACCTGGTCATCGCCTCGTTCGAGTCGTGTGATGACCCATGCCCCTCCGATGGCTGCCGGGGTGCACAGGGCGACGCAGATGATGACCGCAGCGATGCGGTCCATGGTTCGGGGTGTCGGCAGGTGGCCGGGGTTGCGCACGGCAGGGCTTCAGGGGCTAATTCCTGCTCCCTACCGTCCGGGCGGGGGCTGCTGAGGGCAGCTAGGTGCGCCCGGGCGCCCGTATGGTCCCGGCGTGAGCACAGACGACCAAGAGCCGAACGCTGAGGCGGTCCTCGAGGAGCTGCTGGGACCGGCGCCGGCGACCACGACGGCACACCGGATGCGGGCCCGGGTCCTCGAGCGGGCCACCAGGATCGAGATGGCCCTGGACGAGGTCTTGGCGGACGCACACGCCCGGGACGCCTCGGCAGGGTTGTGGTTGAGCTCTGAGGTGGTGTCGCGACTGTCGGTCAACGACCGTCTGCGTCACCTGGACCATCTCCTCAAGGAGAGGGACCTGGACGGTCGGTGGCCGCTCCTGGTTGAGGTGCTGAGGCGGTTCTACCGGCTGCGGAACGACCTGGCGCACGGGTTCGTCGACCGGGTCCGGTTGGACGAGCAGGTGGTGCATGTGTCGACGGTGAAGCGGGGCAAGCACCAGGTGCAGTCGTTCCCGGTGAAGAGCTTGGGGTGGTTGTTGGCTGCTGCGGACCAGGCGCAGGCGGACCTAGCGGCGGTGTGGGCTGCGGTAGTCCCGACGGACGAGGCGTGGCACGAGAACTGAGGCCTCTGATGGGAGCCGAGGTCCGGGCACGGTGGCGGTCATGGACGACTCCCCCAACGACCACACCCGACTGCTCCGCATGACTCTGGCGATGACCGAGGAGGCGCTGCTGAAGCGGTGGGAGCTGGGCCAAGACCTGGTGCTCGGGTTGGAGCAGGCGCGGGACCTCATCGAGGCTGAGCTGGCTGAGCTCGAGGGTGGAGGGGACGCGCGTCTGCCGGGGTTCTGAGACTGACTCCCCTGCGGATACTTGGCAGGGGGTGCGTCCGCCCGGACGGTCCCCGGTACAGGCAGACGGAACACCGCCAGCCGACCCCTCCCCCAAGGACACCCCATGACCCTCGCCCCCAGCCCCACCGCCCCGACCACCGTCCCGATGACGATGACCGTCGAGTACGCCCGCCAGTGCCTCGCGTTCCTCAGCCTCGACGCGGTCATCGAGTGCGCCGAGCACTACCGCGGCGACACCACCTGGGCTCCCCTCGTGGCAGACGAGCTCCGCAAGCGCATTGCGAACGCCGGCACCCGCGAGGAGCGCGAGCCCGCACTGCGTGCCCTCTACGCCGCGACCAGCTGACCCCCAGACACCACGAAGCCCCCACCCGAGACCGGGTGGGGGCTTCGTCCGTTCCTAAGACAATGCCAGCCACCGGTGCCACCATCGGCGGCATGACCTGGTCAGGCGTCCTCGGAGCCATCGGTGGCACCGTCGCGTTCATTGCGGTCTACTGGTTCGCCTTCGCGCACACCGACTGGACCTCCAACACCATCAACGCCACGGACTCTCAGGCACTGCTCTTCACCCTTGTCGTGTGGTTCTTTCCCGCAGTGTTAGCGGCCGGGATGGTGGTCTCGGCGGCGGTCGAGCTTGACCTGAAGCTGTATCGACGCAGGCGCCGAGCCGAGCTGGCCGCGCGGGAGGCCGCACTCGACGAGGCGCCCCACGTCGAGCCGAGCCCCGAGGTGCGGACCGAGCAGCAGTTCAACCGCGCTACCGGCGGGTCGCTCTTCGACCTTTGAGACCACGACCGTTATGTGGTTGCGGGGCGGCCGGGATGGCCGCGGGCATCAAAGAACGGGTGAAAGCCAGCTCGGGTGCTTGCCTTCGTGGTTCTTCCGGGCCCGCTCGCGGACTGCCTTAGCCATGCCGGGCGGCAGTGTCCCCCGCGAGACGACGGCGGTCGGTGCGTAACGAGGTTCGACGCTGATGCGAGGGGTCACCATCAGGCGGCGTGCTTGGGCTCGTAGGTCTCTCGGGCCGGGTTGATGACGGCGAGCGCGGAGACGGGCACCGCGAGCTTGGCTACGACACCCTCGAGGGCTGCCAGGTCGACGGACCCGACGCCGGTGACACCGAGCTCTCCGGCAAGCCACACGGCGAACGCGAAGGCCAGCAAGGCCGCGTAGATGAGGTTGCGGTCGCGGGGCGGGATGAGGCCGCGGAGGAACGCGGTGACGACGGTGGGGTTCATACCTGGGACGGTCCGGTCCTGTCAGGACACGCCGGCTACTTGTCAAAGTTGGAAACCCCGTAGCAGGCCTTCAGAACCCTGTCCTCGACCATGATCGTGCGCCCCAGCGCCCGCGACCACTTGGTTGTCGTGTGCTGAGTTGCGAACACGTCAAAGTAGGCGTCCCGGACCGGCACGAAGGTCTGCCGGACTGAGCTGTCGGCGTTGGCTATCAGTTCGTCAATGCGGTCGACGTGGTTGAGAAGCGAGTCGGAGTACTCCACGTCGACCAGGTGCGAGAAGTCGCTGTACTCCTCGCACACCTCATCCAGTGTCAGCAGACGAGGTTCCGGCGGCGGCAGGTCCGTGAGGATGGGTTCCTCGGTGACCGTGACGGTCGCCGGCGGTGGGGACACTGTCACGGTGCCGTCGTCCTGACCGCAGGCGGTGAGGGTCGCTGCGAGGGCGAGGGTGATGAGGGCTGGGGTCGTGCGCACGGGTCACGGTCACACGGTCCCGGTGGTGTCCGCAGGCGGTTGCGGAAGTTGTCCGGCGGGTCGGACTGTTGTCTGGCTGAGCCGGCGCACCTGCCGGGCGAGGAGGAGTACCGCGACGGCCTGCTCCTCCACGAGACCGTCCACCAGGCCCTCCTCGCCGTACTCGAGGATGGTGCGGGCCGTCGAGATCCACCGGGGCAGCCACGCTTCGACGGTGGCGTCGAGGTCGGCGTCTGGGACGCGGGCGAGGCTCAACCGGTCCCGTGCACTGAGGGGGTCACGGGCCTCGGCTGGCGGGTTCATGGCCCCAGGGTGCACCCGAAGCCTTCCGTATCTTTGGCCCGGAGGATACGAACGCTCAGGTGTCCGCGTCGGTGACACCTGCAAGTAGCTCAGCGACCGAGACACCGTCCCGGGTCCACAACCGAAGAACCTGCTTGACCAGGCGCTCCGGCACACCCACGAGGCACTCGGCATCCGGCACCCGATCGCCGTGCACCCAGAACTCGGGGTCGCCGCAGAGCGGGTCGTCGACGGCAGGGCCGTTGATGCGGTGCTTTTCGCCCTCCAACCACCATTCGCTGGCGCCGTCCCGATACACGCGGGCTGGCCCGCCCTCGCGATGCCGTTGGCCGTCGACAAACCACTGTCTTAGACCGTTGGCGGCCACCACGGGCTTGTCCTCATCGGTCATCCTTCGCTCCGGCTGGTCAGTGCGTGCCGCGTGTTGCGACCACGATGCCACCGCAGTCGGGTGCGTGTGCCCGACCCAGCCGCAGTAGCGACCGGGGACTGGGGGCGCAGTGGTCCAACCACCCGTCCACTCCGGGGGGACCAGACACCCCAGGGCTCACGGCCTACGCAGGGGGTCGAACCCCAGGTCGTTGATGAGCTCGTCGGCCTTTTCCTCATCGACGCCGTACTCGCCGTCGCCGTGGCAGTCCTCGCACTGGATGACGTCGAAGTCGCCGTAGTCGCGGTCACCGACCTCGACCTCGCCCTTCCCGTCACATTCGCCGCAGGTGAAGACGTACTCGCCGGGGGCGAGCTCTTCCCGGGCCCACATGTCGTACCCGGCTGACGGGGCTGTGTCGGTGGTGGAGCTGACGGCGCCGAGCAGCTTGGACAGGAACGACATTGCTTCCCCCACGGGTGTGTGCCGGACAAGGTTGCCGCGGTCGTGGGTCAGTGTGCACCTGGGAAGCACGCCGGGGAAGCACAACGCCCCTCCGCGGATAGGGCCGTGGAGGGGCGTTGCTGGCGCCAGGCCGGCATAGGGTCCGGCAGCGCGGTCACCGAAGTGACGAGGCAGGAAGTTACCCGACCCCGGGCGGTCCGCAGGAACCGGTCTGGACAGTCGTGATGGCAACTGGCGGTCTCCCAGCGCGCACGCCGGTGAGTACCTACTGTCCCGCCTGTCACCCCAGGCACACCTGGGTCGGCCACCTCCCAAACCCCCACGAAGGAACCGCCCGAATGCGCTCCACCCGAACCACCCTTGCCGTCCTGGCATGCACCGCAGCACTGGCCCTGACCGGGTGCGGTGGCGACGACGAGTCAGGTGGTGGTTCCGAAGACTTCGTCCCTGCTGCTGATGCCCCCACTTAGGCCTCCGCAGACCCCTCCGAGACCGTCTACGGCTACATCCAGGCGATGGCGGCGGGCGACCCAGAGGCGACCTGCGCCTTCCGCAGCGTCCCTCTCAACGGCGCCGAGGACCGCGAAGGGGTAGAGCGGGTCCCCGCAGTGACCGACGCCGAACACACCTCAGTGTGTCTTGAGTACTTCGAGCAGAACGAGGCCGAGCTCGGAGTCAACTTCGCTGAACCCGGTGGCGAATTCTGGATCGCCGCCGCCGAGTTGCCCGTCGAGCGCTTGGAATCGTCCGCGGCTGAAGGCATGGCCGGCATGGGCATGGACGCAGACGCCTGGACGACAGGTCCTGAGATGAGGGTCAACCTCCAGAACGACTGGGACGAGTATGCCGGCGACGTGCCGTCTTACACACTCAACGAGTTCGACGACGAGGCCTATTTCATCGAGTGAGCTTCTGGAGTGCACGACAGCGCCCCTCCACGGAGTGCGGAGGGGCGTGCGTTTGTCCCGTGCTACCTCACCGGCTGAATGTCTGCGACTCCCCAGCTGGTGTACTCGTCGTCCACGAGGTGCTCCTCTGCCCACTCCCGGGCGGCGTCCTCGTCGGGGAACAGGCCCAGGATGAGCGCGGGCGACTTGATGCGGGTGTCGTAGGCGTAGGCCACGGCGGGCTTGGCCGGGTCGAACCCGTCGGCGGCGGAGAGGAGCTCTCGGCGGCGGTCGTCGCGGAGCTCTCGCAGCTCCATCTCGAGGGCCGCGACCCGCTCGATCTCAGCTCGTCGGAGGTCGCAGGTACTGCGGTGCTCGTGTCGCTCCTCGTCCAGTTCGGACTCGAGCTGGCTGATGTAGGCGGCCAGGACGGCGACCCCGGGGGTGCAGGTCTCGCGCTCCTGGGTGATGAGCGCGTGCGCGGCGGACTCGACGAGCTCGCTGGTGGCGAACGAGACGCGGAAGGGCTTGGGCATGGTGGCTCCTGGGGTGAGGGGATGCCGGCTGGGGGTTGCCGACACCACTGACCGTCCGCGCCCTACCCCTGTGCAGCAACGAGCCCCGGGGCCCTCTCCCACACCAAAACTCAGGGGGACCTGGCACTCAGTCGGAGCAGTCACACCCCACCAGGAAGCACCGGGTACACACCACCGGAGCCACCTCCTGGCGCTTCTTCGCCGCATAGGTGCCGTCCGACCTCAGCGACCCGCACCGCATGCAGGGCCGCCACTCCTCGAGCCGGAGGTTCAACTTCGGTGCGAACGTCCCCACGAACTTCGGGAAGTCAGCCAGGCGCGTCCAGCCGGCGACCTCGTTGATGCCCCACTCCCACAGGTAGGCGACGCCAGTGGCACGGTCGAGCTCGTAGACCCAGCCCATGGCGTAGTTGGGCCGTGTGGCGAGCTTGCTCTCGATGGCGGGGCACTCGGCGTCGCCGTGGTAGATCCCGGTCTTGGCGAGACCGAACCAGACGGGGTTCGGGACGCTGACTGGCCGGTCGTGCCGGGTCGGCCGGGGCATCAGTCGAGGGAACCAAGCGCGTCGCCCAACAGGCCCCGGTCGTCCCGCCTCGCAGGAGCCTCGGGGTGCTCGACGGGGTTCCCGTCATCGTCGATCTCAACCCAGACGAGTTCGGCCCGGTAGGCGTGCACCGGGTGGGGGCCGCGTCGTGCCCTGTCGTGCTTCTCGTTGATGGCCGTGGACAGTTTGGTCCAGAGGCGGTTCACCTTGTGGTCGGTCAGGTTCCTGTCGGGGTAGTCGACACCGACGGCGTAGAGGTAGTGAGTCTTGGGGGGCATGGGGCGCATGGTTCCACCCGCCGGCCGGGTGCACACAGGAAACCCCCGCACCGTCGACACCGTGAAGCGCCTGTTCTGTGCGGGGGTCCTGGCGGTGACCGCGTCCGGTCTCCTGATAGGCCGCGCGGGGCGTCTCACCCCGCTGCTACTCAGCACACGCTTGCTACTGAGCGACGTCATTGCTTGGACGGACAGCCCCTGTTGGCGCCACCCGACAGACGGTCCTGGTTTGTGCACCCAGGCGCCACCATGCGAGGAACCAGGGCGTCAGGGGGGACCCGACACCTACACTCCCCCGCGTGTCCCGCCACGCCCACGAAGCCGACGCCTGGGGAACCTTTCGCAACTGGCACACCGAAGCATCCCTCTACCGCGAGATCTACACCCGAACCGTGTCCGCCCTCATCGCGGCATTCGTCATCTACCTCGTCGCCGTCTTCGCCGGCCTCGCCAACCGGGACCCCGCCATCTTCATCGTGGCCCTCATCGTCCTCGCCAGCAGCATGAGACTCCTGCTCGTCCTGCCCAACGCCATCCGGCACTGGACGGAGGTGCGGATCCTGTTCCGTGTGTGGCAGTCACCCGACGGTGGCGAACCCTCAACGCACGCCGCGAAGACCTACAACCGGCTCGTGTTCGGCATCTTCGCCACAGGCATGTCGTCCATCCTGCTGGTAGCCGTCCTGCTGGGGCCCTGAACCTCAGAGGCCCAGTGCCCGCAACCGCACACCCAACGCCGACAACACCGCGGTCGCCACCTCAGGGTCCGCCTTACCGTCAGTGAGCGCCCCGGCGAACGCCGCACCGAGCAGTGACGCCTGCTCCTGAGCGAAAGCCAGCTGCCTCTCCCCGACGTTCGCGTCGATCCCGATCTTCGCGACCCGAGCAGCGCCCGCGTGCAGACGATCCATCAGCTCCAACAGCCCAGCCGACAGGTCCACCTCCTCCGCAGTCACCATCTGCCGCACAGCACGCAACTTCGCCGACTCACCACGCCGAGCCAGCGCGTACAGCTCCATCGGAGACAGGTCCTCGGCGTCAGCGTCGTCGTAGAACTCGGCCAGGGTCTTAGCCACCCGGGCCTCCACCACCCGACGCTCGTTGGCCTTCTTCACCTGCTCGCAGACGCCCCATGCCGGCGCGCACACATGACCCCACCGTTCGGCGGCCGGGACTGCTGCACGGCTTCCCAGCCGACGTGTGACCGTGGCACTTGTTGTGCGTCTCACCGCACTTCGGGCAGTCCGTCAAAGGTACGAGCGGCACCTCGCGAGCCATAGGTCAGTCCTCCCCCATCGCAGACCGCAGGGCGGTGTCCTTTGCCAGCTCGAGCAGACCCAAGATCTCCACGATGGACAGCTCGTCACCGGAACCGTCCTCGGCCTCGTAGCCGAAGAGGTCTTGCCCGTCCTCGTCGATGTGGCGGGTCACCGTGATGCGGGACAGCAGCATGTCGCCGTCGCCCATGACTCAGCCCTCCCGGGGACGAAACGAGATGACGAAACCGGTGTGGTCGAACAGCCGGCGCGTCGAGAACGCCACCGGGACCACGCGGGTCCCGAACAGCGCCCAGTCGATGCCCACGACACGCACACCGAGGCCCAGGGGCTTCGCCAGCTGCGGACGAGGACCCCACGCCTTGCGGTGACCGGCACCCACCTGGAGGTCGCCGGTCAGGATGGGCAGCAACCCGTCGTCCCGGGCTGCCTTCATGTGGGTTCGGGTCGAGTTCAGCGCCTCCCTGTACTCCCGCACGACGGGATGCGACGCGTCGTCCTCACGCAGCCACGGGCCGGCGTCGGGGTGCAGTGCGAAGTGCGCGACACCCTCCATGCCGAGGGCAGTCGCGACAGGGTGCGCGTAGAACGACGCGACCAGGACCCGGCCGGGGGCGACCTTGATGACCGACGGGACCCGCTCGGAGACCTTTCGGGTCAGCTTACCGAGGTTCTCGTGGGCGTTGCGGGTCACGATGCAGGTCGACTTCGCCCGCCCGATGTCCTCGGTCCACCCGCGGCCGGCAACCGTGAGCCGGTGCCCCTCGATGTCGCGGAGGGGCGTGAGGAGGTTCTGGGCCTCGTTGCACGCGAAGGAGTCCGCGTTGGCGTCCTTCACGTACTGCACGAGGCTCATCTCGTTGTGCCCGTTGCCGTGCCAGATGACGAGGCTGGGGCCCGTGTAGGTGCTCACTTGCGCTCTTCGGCCCGCGGAGCGTCCATGGCCTTGGCGTGGGCGGCACCGGTCTTCAGCGCCGCCTCGGCGGCCTTCTGCGCCTTCTCCGAGCCGTACTTAGTGACGAGTCGGAGAGCCGCCGCCTGGCCCTTCCAGGTCTTCGCGCGGAGGGCCCGGGTGATGTTGACGGTCGCGCCGTTGGCAGGGGTAGACGGGGCGCCGGGGCCCTTCGGACCGCGGTCGGCCCAGGCAGGGTCAGCGGACACGATGCCCTCGGGGTAGGCGGGGTAGCCGTACCCGACGGCGGTCCCGGAGCCCCGGCGGGGACGGGTCTTCACGTAGACCCCGTTGCCCTCACGGCTGCCCGTGTCGTTCGTGTTGCCCTCGATGGCGGTGATGGTGTCGCCGATGTAGCTGGCCACGATGCCGGTGTGGTTGAGGTCGGCGGGGGTGCCGTAGAAGACGACCGCGCCGATGGCCGGGGACTCGGACCAGCGGCCGGCCTTCTTGAACCCGACGGAGAGTTGGTCGACTCCGGCGGAGGGCGTGGTAATGAGTCCTGCGACGCCGGCGAGCTTGTAGATGGCGCACACGAAGGTCGCGCACCAGGCGTACCCGTTGGCGTGGCCGGCGATGGCTGCGAACTTGTTACCGTTGACCCAGTGGCCTCCGGAGTAGGTCTCGCGGAACCCGACGTGCTTGCGGGCTTCGGCGATGACGCGGTTGGCGGTGGGGGTGTTGGTGGCCACGGAGTGCTCCCAGGTGTGTGGTGGCGGGTCACACCTGAAGGCCCGGAACGGGGGGCTCTGGGGCACGGGTTCGGGGACAGAACGAACCCGTCCTGAGACTGGCTCAGGACGGGTTCGCGGTGGTGTTGCTGTGGTGGTTCTTACTCCCCATCCCCGGGGAGCTGGGCCTAACGGCCGGTCCTCTCAGTCCCCCGGCTGAGGGGCATGTGGTGTCCTTCCAACGGGGCACCTGCACATCACTGTGTGGGCCTGGTTGGTGGGGACAATGGCAAACCTCAGGGGGGACCTGACACCTGTCAGGGTCGTCTGGGTCTAGTCGTCGCCGCCGAACCCGGACCTGATGTTCTCGGCTCCGCAGTGGCGGCAGGTGACGTAGGCGGACTCGTTGTTGCCGTCTTCCCAGGCAGCGGTGAGGACGCTTCCGCGGAGGTCTTGTTGGCAGTCGATGCACTGGTTCATGTGGGCACGATGCCATTCGGTGGGTGTCCTGGGGCGTGTTCGTCCCGGCTGGGGGCCGGAAGAAATCTCTTCTGGTCTTGTCTCTTCTACTCTGTTCTCTTCTGTAGGTACTCGTTACTTGCGGCTTACTTAGAGCTTGGGTAAGTGCTCGGTAATGTTAGGTAGGACCTACCCCCGCAGGCCCTCCTGACGCCCCTCGCCGGCCGCCAGTTGAGTGACAGGGTGCCGGTTTCCTGGCACCTCTCAGGTCCCCCCTGAGCCTGGCGCATCTAACCCCTTGCACACACTGCAAGCGCCCGGACGGTCTACCTCGTCCGGAGATGCACAGCCCCTACCGCAGGGGGCCCGGACGGGCCAGGAACCCCTCCCCCATGACCTCCCCCCACACCCCTCAGACCGCCCCGGTCACCACGCAGCACCTGCTCCTCGAGCACCTCGTCGCCGGCGGGCCCACCACCGCCACGAAGGCGGAGCTCGCCAACGCCCTCGACCGCTCCGTGCGCTCGGTCTACTACGCGCTGAGCGACCTTGAGGCGTACGGGCTCATCGTCGTGACCCGTGTCCGTCCCACCGCCGAGTGCCCGTCAGGTCAGCGCATCGAGACCTCCCCGGCGGTGACCCTGTGAGCACCTCGAAGACCATCAGCAAGAGCCAGGGCTGGGTCCCCCTGCAGACCGCGATGCTCAACGACGATGACCTCCTGCTGTGCTCGGTGGCGACCCGCCTCCTCGCCGTCGTGGTCCTGCTGTACGCAGCCGACCAGGGGACCGGCGGACTCGTTCCGACCAACCCCCGCAAGGTCCAGCTGCACGCCCGCTTCGGTTCGGTCGACGAGGTGCAGGCCGCGATGGGCGAGCTCGTCGACATGGACTACCTCGTGCCGACCACCGACCCCGGCTACTTCCTCATTCGGTCGTGGGCCCGCTACCAGACCGACCTGACCGGACAGCAGGCTGCTGCGCTCGTGCGCTGGCACCACCACACGACGAAGGGGCACTTCGAGAAGACCGTCGGCTGCTCGGCGTGTGACGCCGGTGTGCCGTTCGTCGACGAGCGGGACCAGCAGGCCCAGGAGGGGGTCCAGGAGCCACAGAATGCCCCCCAGGGCAGCGCAGCCCCCGTGGAGGGTTCCAGTGCCCCCGCAACAGAGGCCCCGACCGCTGGGGCCACCCCCCGCCCGTCCAGCCAGCACGCAGCCGGGGCGGCCAAGTTCGGCACCCGCCAGCTCGTCACAGAGTTCCGTGAGGAGTTCCCCGCCGTGTTCGCGAGCACGACCCGACTCGAGGGGTACCGCGCCCTCCTGAGCGAGGCGGAAGCACTCGCCAAGGAGCACGCCGACCTGTCCCCGAAGGTCCGCGGAGAGCTCTTCAACGCTGTCCTCGGTGACGCCCTCGAGCACTACTTGGGCGACAAGCTCACCGGCAAGGACTACGCGGCGTGCTACGCCGGCGCGAAGGCGCTGAACGAGAGGGACGGGTACTACTGGTTCATCCTCGCCGCCCAGTCCTCGGCCACCGTTGACTTCACCGGCAAGCCCGTCGCGTACATCAAGACGATCGCGTCCAACAAGCGCGCCGAGTGGGCCGGAGGCACGGCATGAGCGGCGAGAGCATGCGGTCCCTCGACCTCGCAGACGAGACCCACCGCCAGCTGACCCGGATGCGGGCCACCGAGACCGCGAAGGAGCAGCTCGCCCAGGAGCAGTCAGGCCAGACCCCGTACCGCACCGGTCGCCGCACCGTCCAGGACGTCATGGTGCAGGCGAAAGAAGAGCTGGCCGTTCGACACGAGTACGGCGTCGTCGGGTTCCGCACCGGCATCCCGGACCTCGACGGCGCCCTGGGCGCGACGCTGCAGCCCGGTCGGGTCGTCGGCATCGCAGCCGACACGAAGATGGGCAAGACCGTCCTCGCCGGCAACCTGGCGGTGAACTTCGCCGCCCAGGGAGCACCCCTGCTCGTCGGGTCCTTTGAGGACAACCCGACCGACACGATGTTCCGGTGGGCCTCCTCCCTGGCCTCGACCAACGTGGGCGTCATCCGCGACGGGTTCCGCACCCGGTCCGGCGAGAAGATGGCTATCCCGGCCGACTTCGACGACGCCACCGACAAGCTCGCCGCGCTCGGCATCGAGTGGATCGACCGTGCCGGGACCATCGAGCAGCTGGCCTACGAGATGCGGGACTGGGTCGCTACGAACGCCCGCGTACAGGAGCACGGCTACGGCATCGTCATCCTCGACCAGCTGTCACACATCCACCCCTCCCAGGCCGCCATCTTCCGGCAGCGGTTCCCCGGCTACCCGCCGCCGCCCACAAACGGCACGAGGAGGGACATGATGGTCTGGCAGGTGCAGCTGATGACCGTCGTTGCGAAGAGGCTGAACGTGCTCATCATCATCGTGATGCAGTTGACCCTGTCGCATAAGGCGAAGCACGAGAAGCCCTCCGAGCGTGACCTGCGCGATGCGAAGGAGGCAGCGTTCGAGATGGACGCACTCCTCATCCCCCACCGTCCCGAGAAGCTGCGCAACGAAGCCCGCGGTCAAGGTGAGCCCGAGTTCATCGACAACGACGGACAGCGCACCTGGATCTTGGCTCCCATCTGCCGTCAGGTCGGGGCGTTCGAGGTCGAGGTCACCTGGGACGGCGAGCACCAGCGGTTCCTGCCGTTGGGAGCGTCGTCTCGGATGCCGTGGGAGGCGCCGCAGGGTGTCGACCCGGTCGCCATCGACGGGATGCGCAAGCTGGCCGAGAACCGGGCCCGTTGGGCTGAGCGGGCCGCGTTGCGCTTGCAGGTGGCCAACGGCGGACAGGTCGACGCGCTCCCCGAGGTGAAGGATATGCCGCGCCTGTCGTCGCCGGCGAGCTCGGCGCCACTGTCGCAGCTCATCGAGGAGCACCGGCCGGACGGCAAGTTCTGAGCCGGACGAACAGCAGCCCCGCCGCGACCTCTCGGGTCAAGCGGCGGGGCTGCTTGTGTGCAGGAACCCTCCCCAGGGTTCTTGCCCCCCCGGGCCGGGGTACGCAGTGCGTCCAGGAGTACCGGCCTGACTGTCACTGTGCCGGCCTGGTTCCGCCGCGCAACAGGTGGCCGGTCAGCCCCAGAAGACGGTCTTCTTCGTCGCGAACCGGCGGGGCTTGTCGGAGTCCTTCACGAAGAGGACCTCGGTACGGCCGAAATTGTCGTCAGTGCAAACCGCGTACGCGCGGGTCTCGTAGGACTTGCCGCGCTTCTTCTCGAAGTTGAGCAGATCCCCGTTGGTGTCGTAGCGCTTCGCGACCTGGCCTCGGGTCAGGGTCCCGTTTGTGGGGAGGTTGCGGTACTCCTTCCGGGACACACAGCCGGGGGTGTCTGCGGACGCCGGTGCGGGTGCGATGACCTGGGCCCCGAGTCCGATGGTGAGTGCTGCGAGGACTCCGGTGGCGGTGCGCTTCATGCGTCCTCCTGGTGGCGGCGGTGTGCCGTGATGGCCGCGTGAGCGTACCCGCGGTGGGCGTCGGCGAGCTCCGGAAAATACTCCGAGAAAGATCGCTCAGCCACTTGTCAGGGGGGACCCGACGCGGACGGTCAAATAGAAGAGGTCATCCCCGGCCTCGTACCCCTTCCCCAAGGAGGTCCCCATGCCGGTCAAGGCACCACCCCCCGCAACGTTCACACGACCGCCTCCGGTCTCAAAGTGACCGGTCAGGCCCTTCCACCGGCTGCGATGCAGCGGGTCCATGAGGCGGAGAGGCAGCTGCTCGAGGCTGAGCAGGCGTACCACCAGGCGTGTGTTGCACGCCGCGAGCTCATCGCCGACCTGGCCGCCTCTGGGCACCGGGTCAAGTACATCGCTGAGGCGCTGAGCGTGAGCCCGGCGACCGTGTACGAGATCGTCAAGCTGGTGAAGGAGGGCGGGAAACGTCGCGACTCCGAGCGCGAGCTGGCCCGTTCCCTGCGACGGCGCAACGAGGACCTTCGGGCCCGCATCACCGAGCTGACCAGCTCGCAGGGCTGACACCCCTGACTCACACCGCCCCGGACCTCGTGATGAGGTCCGGGGCGGTTCTATGTGTCAGGCGTTCGTAGCGTGTAGGGCCTTCGCTGCGGTCACGGGGTCGACGCCGGCGTGCACCTGGGCCATCCACGCCTCCCGCTCGAACGGAGCCAACGGTTCTAGGTGCGCCATGAGGGCAACCTGGTAGGCCAGCCGCGGGAACTGGGTGTAGTTGTCATCGGCGACGGCACTGTCGAGCTCCATCAGCAGGAAGTCCTGGAACATCTCGAAGGTGTAGCCCTCCTTGAGGTCCGCGATGGCCTCGTCTGCGGTCCTGAACGCGTTGTGCGTCCGGTCCTCCACCGCGTCGAGGAAAGCGACAGCGAGACCCGACAGGTCGATGGGGTCCCCCTCGCCGGTGTGGATCAGGATCTGGTTGGGCTTGTCGCCGTTGCGGGGGTCATATGCGGCTCGGGCAACGAACGGGGGCACGGTCACGGTGTAGCGCTGAACGGCTGCCATTGGGATCTCCTGTCTCAGGTGTTCGCGGCCAGTAGGACATCAACGGCTACTAGGGGGTCTTCGCCCTGCTGTACGAGCTGCAGCCAGGAGTGACGGTCCTCGACCTCGAGCCGGCACAGAGCCCTCAGCACGATCACCTGGTAGGCGTTCTGGGCGTACAGCTCAGTGTCCTTGTACTGAGCGGCGAACCTCACGACGCTCTCAGTGTTGGCTAGTACCTCTTCGAGCGTGCAGCCCTTCCGGAACGCCTTGATGACGCGGGGGTCATGGTCGCCGAAGCGGGCCCTGGCGTCGTCGAAGATGACCTCAATGACTCCTCGATAGCAGTCGGCGACACCGGAGATGTCCCGGTGGGCGTCGGCGATGAGGCCGAGTGAGTAGGGGGACCGGTCTTCGTCGGGGTCGTAGTTGAGTTGAACCTGGAAGGGGGGAGTTTGCTCGTGTAGCGGGGCACGGCGGACATGGTGCCGGACTCGCAGCTGCTGACAGAAGGTTTCGGGACAACCCGAGCTCCCGTTTCGGCCGTCTCAGGTCCCCCCTGATGTTTGGTGGAAATCGCTGCCTGTCACCCCCTGACAAGCCCGGACGGCCAGAGAGGAAGCAGGCAGCCACACGGGCTACTGCAACCCCCCTCCCCCGGAGTCACCCCATGACTGGCAAAGGCGTTCGGGTGAACAGCGGACCCAGGCTCGCCAGGGAGGCGCTCCTCCTCGACACGGTGCGCGCCTCCGGACGCGACAGCGCGGAGGGCTGGTCGTTCCTCACGAACCGGGACCTGACGCGCCTCACCGGGACCACCTTCACGAGGACCCTGGCGCGTGACATCAGGCGCCTCGTCGATGAGGGCGCGTTGGAGCGGGGGTTCGACCCCCACACCCAGGACAGGCTCCTCAGGGCGCGCGTCTGACACCACAAGCTCGAACCCCCGAACAGCAGTGGGTGCTGGTCTGGTGTTCGTCAGTGTGCAGTACGTCTTTGGTTAGGTTCCGGGACCGGACCCGGTTGCCACCGTCCGTGAGCGGGCAGGTGCGGCCCACAGGACCCGTTCAGGCGGTCGCCGGCGCCGGTGTTGCGGGCAAGGTCAATTCGTCCGTCAGAGCCAACATCTCGGCCCGGAAGGTCTCGAACTCCGCCTGCAGTTTCGCCATCCGCTCCTCAGCCGTCTCCGGCGCGGGAGGTGTCTCGACGGGCGCGTCAGGGACGCCACCTCCCCAGGGGTCGCCTCACGCGCGCCCAAGAGCGAGCCGCCCCAGGCGCGCCTCAAGTGCCCCACGCGGCTGACTCATCGGTCGGAACCGCTTGTGGTTCTGGGCGCGGGCACCGAAGTTGACCTCGCATACCCGAACGGTGGTGGCCCTTCTTGCCGTAGGCGGTGAGGAGGTTCACCAGGCCGTGCCCGAGACCGGTGGCGTCAATGTTGACCACGTGGGCGCCGGTGACCCGGATCTTGTTCACGACCCACGCTGCGAGCTTGACGTGGTCTTGCATCCGGATGGGCCCAGCGTCGGCCCACCCGGCCGCCGCGCATCCCTAGACGACGGTCTGGTTGCCGTTGTCGGAGGCGCCCACGTCGATGCCGAGCTGGACCGGTTGCGACTTCGGGTCGGGTCTGCTCGTCGAGTTGCTTCTGGGCGTGCTCAACGCCGGCGAGGAGGAGGTCGAGGGCGCAGGACATACCTCGGACCGTCCGACCCGCACCCCGGTCCGCAGGGGTGCGGGCGGGGGCTCAGACAGCCGCGGTGAGCTCGGCGTACCGCCCGAACAAAACTTCCTGCCGGTCGACCTCAGCCAAGTTGCGACGGCCGGCACCGAATGCCCGGTCAACAACCTTGTCCAAGGCTCGGTGTGCGGCCAGCAGGTCCCGGTCCATGGCCAACGGGTTGTACAGGCCCGCCAAGCTTCGCCCGGGGTGCTTGGCTCTCTCCGCGAGTACCGCTGCGCCGGCGGCGATGACCTCTTGACGGACCGAGTCCTTGACCGGTGGCAGCGGGAGCGTGTTCCAAGTCGTTGTCCCGGCGAACCTCGGATCTGACTTCAGACGACCACCCACGGTCTTCTGCCAGGTGATGAACATGGCCGACGAGATGACCCCGAAACCGAAACCATCGGGGTCGGGGCAGGTGAAGTTCGCGTCCCCCGCGATGACGTCTGCGTCGAAACGCGAGACAGTCGCGTAGGGCCGGTCCTCAGCGAAGTGCCGAGGGATGCACAGGTAGGGCACCGTCGGCTGCCTGATCTCGCCGAACAGGTGCGGAGTCTGGGCCAGGGCCTTGGTAGTTCCACGGTTGCTCGCGGCGCGCCGCTGTCGCACCGCCTCGATCCGCTGTCGAAGCACCGGGGACTTGGCCAGATCGGACGGTTCCAGGTCGACCAACCACAGGCACCAGCGGTCGAGACTGTTGATGAGCTCCTTCGCACCGACGAACTTGCGTACGTACTTGGCCGCGACCTGGTCTGAGACGACTGTGGCATGGTCGGCTGCCGAGATGAGTAGTCCGCCGCCATCGTTGGCCATCGAGCCGAACGAAACCACCGGCAGGTCGGTCGACAGGGGCTTGGAACGGGACGTCACGTAGGCGGGGGGTGCGTCCACGAGGTAGCCATTGATTCCGGTCGTGACCTTGCGCTCGACCGGCGGCGACGTTGGGGTGGCGTAATCGAACAGCCGACCCTTGTCGTTTCGCGTGGCTGGAGTCCTGGTGAACCCGATGATGACGCAGTGGACGGCTGCCTTCTCCTTCGCAGCCGACTCGTTGGCCCACTTGAAGGTTCGGTGGCCGAACTTGATCCGCCAGCCCTGAGCGTGGATGCGCTCGAACAGTTCCGGGACCGGTTCGCCCTGGGTGATCGAGTTGGTGGTGACCAAGGCGAACTCGCCGCGCTTGTCGGCGAAGTACGCGATCGCCTTGGCATGCCAGGCGGTCACGAAGTCGAGGTGGCCCACGTTCGCGACCTCCCATGCGGCCTGAAGCTCGGCACCCTGGGCGGCTGTGCGCGTGTAATGACCCAAGAACGGTG
This sequence comes from Nocardioides aquaticus, assembly GCF_018459925.1. Lineage (NCBI taxonomy): Bacteria > Bacillati > Actinomycetota > Actinomycetes > Propionibacteriales > Nocardioidaceae > Nocardioides > Nocardioides aquaticus. The sequence goes on along the minus strand of NZ_CP075371.1, from coordinate 2,154,533 downwards.
GATTTCCAAACAGGTAGGTCGTGACGCCCCGTCCGGGCAGCAGGTCGTCCCAGTCCTTCGTGAGCGCGTTGGTGTGGGTGATGTTGGCGGCGATGTCGATCGGCAACCGGTTCGGGGTCAGCCCGAGCGTCTTCGCCATCCGCTGGTTGGCCTGGTGGTCGACGAGGAACATGGCGACCTCGGAGATCTTGGCCGGCCACCAGTTGAGTTCGATCCCGTAGAACTGGTCGAGGCGCACGTTGAGCAGGTCGGATGGGTCGAGCATGGTGTCGAGGTCGGTGCCCTGCTTGGTGCGCAGCTTGACCAGCAGGTCGAGCTCGAGGGCCCGCATCTCGCGGTAGGCGACGACGAGGAAGTTCCCGCACCCAGACGCGGTGTCTGCGTACCGGTAGCCGAGCAGGTCGGTGTGGAACTGCTCAAGCTGGGGCTTGGTGTTGGCAACGTCGAGCCGGGCCCGGAAGTCGTCAAGGAACAGGGGCCTCAGCGTCTTGAGGATGTTCTCCTCTGAGGTGTAGTGCTCGCCGTCGCCTCGGCGGGCCTTCTTGCTCTTGACGGTCTGGAAGAGGGACCCGAACACGGCTGGCGAGATGCGGGACCAGTCGAAGTCGCAGCAGGCGAGGAGGGAGTCGCGCATGGCCCGGTCGAAGTACTGCATCTTGGTCTGGCCGGCATAGAGCGCGCCGTTGACGTAGGGGAACGCCAGGGCGCCCTCGTCGGTGCGCTTGTCGCGCCGACGGACCGGGGTGTTGAGGACGTCGAAGAGCAGGGCCAACATGGGCCCGAGGTCGGACCCGTCAGGGGCGGTGCGGGTCTTGACGAACCGCTGGAACAGTCCGCGCTCCCACAAGTTGGCGTCGTCTCCGAAGAGGAGGAAGAGGAGCCGGGTCAGGACGATGGAGGCCTCCATCGTCTCGGCGTCCTCAGCTTCGGCGTCTTCGATGTCGGTTTCGGTGTCGTCGTCGCCGGTCATGGCCGCGTAGAGCTGCCCCATGAGCTTGGCGGCGGCAACGGATGCCTCCGCCTGGTCGGCTGCGATGAGCCCGTCGGTGTCTTCTCCGGTGAGGAAGAGGAAGTCCTCGACGTGGTCGATGAGGTCGCGGGTGGCGATGGTGAGGGTGCGGGTGATGTCTTCGCGCTTCTTGGACGTGTCGGTGACCTGGAGGGTGGCGAAGTCGGAGGTGACGACCCACCGCGGTCGCTGTGCTTCGGTGATGTCACCTCCGGTGAGGTACGCGTACGCCTGCAGTTCGGCGTTCGACGGGGCGCCGTCCTTGGGTCGGACGACCTTGCCTTCGGACTTCTGCTCGACGAGGAAGCGGCCGGGCATGAACGCGTCGATGAACCCTTGTCCGCCAGTGTCGGAGCGCCGTGCCGGGTACTCGAAGACGACCCCCTCGAGGAAGGTGGAGTCGATGCCGTAGCAGCGGAGGAAGTCGGACCAGAACTGCTGCGTGTGCTGCTTCTCGCCCTTGACGTCCTTGTAGGCGACGACGAACTTGGCAACGCGGGTGCGAATCTCGTTGAGGGAGGGGCGCTTGACGGTGCTGGGCACAGGTGAAGTCTCCGAGTCGGGGGCGAGCTAGGTCACAGTGTCTCCTACGGGTCGCCTGGTCTGGGCGAAGAAGTACGCCCACCCTGGGGTGTCAGGGTGGCCGTACTGGTGAATGTGTCAGTGGGTTGAGCGGGCGAGGCGAGGCTTGTGGAGGGTGAACCAGACCCGGTGCAGTTCCTCGTGGAGGTCGGCCGTCGCCTTGCCGTAGGGGGCGACGAGGAGGTGGCGGTAGTTGATGTCCGCGATGGCCTCCTCCAGCGTGATGGGGCCGGTCAGGGGCGCGGGCTTGGGTGCGATGACGGGGTTCACGGGGTCACCTCGGTCAACGGAATGCCGGAGGCTCGGAGCTCGCACAGGGCCTTCGGGGTGACGCCGTGGAGGTTGCCGTCGATGGCGACGACGCTCCATGCGCGGGCAATCTTGCGGGACTCGGTCGTGTAGACGACGTCTCCGGTGATGCGTCGGCTGGCGAGGTCGTAGTTGTCGGGGCCGATGTCGTCACCGACGACAGGCTTCGCCGGGGCCGTGGGGACGATCAGGGTCTTGGTGGCGTAGTCGCGGTGCGCCTGGGCTTGGCTGGCTGGATATCGCCGGAGTACTAGGAGTTGAACGGCTGGCGGTCGGTGAGGGGGTCATGGACTGGACCGTCCGCGCCGTACCGGGGTCCCACCCGTGTCTCTAAGCCCCAAACCTCAAGGGGACCCGGCATCCCCGGAGCTTGTGACGGGCGGCGGTCACGCCGGGTACAAGCCTCTTCTTGTCTTCTCTTCTCGTCTTCTCTCTTCTGTAGGTAGTCGCTACTTGCGACTCACCCAGGGTTACCCAGACTTACCCCCGGGCCCCTCGTGGGCATGGCGCAAGCCACACGATCCGGGCCTGAGCGCCATTGACCAGGGCTGACCGCCGCGCACGGTGCCTCTGCACACGGCTCCCCCGGAGCCCACAACGCATGGAGCAACCGTGAGTACCACGACCCCCGAGAAGCCCTTCGACCCCCTCCTCACCATCGACGAGCTCGCCGAGTGGCTCGGCAAGCCCAAGCGGACCCTCTACCGCTGGCGAGTCCAGGGGTACGGCCCCTCCGCCATCAAGGTCGGAAACGACCTCCGCTACCGCCGCGCCGTCGTCGACGCCTGGCTCGACGCGCAGACCGAGGCAGCCTGATGGCCCGCCCGCCCCTCCCCATCGGCTCCTGGGGCAACGTCAGCATCACCAAGCAGGCCCGCGGCGGCTTCATCGCCTCGGCCCGGTTCCGTGACACCGACGGCGTCACGCGCGTCGTGACCGCCAACGGCACCACCGCCAACAAGGCCAGCAACGCCCTCAAGGTGAAGCTCACCCAGCGTGCCGCTCCCGCCGGTGACGGTGTGCTGAGCAGGGAGTCCACCGTCGCCAACCTGGCCGACCTGTGGCTCGAGGAGGTCAAGGCCGGCGGCAGCATCCGCGAGTCCACCTACGACGGCTACAAGGCCATCGTCGAGCGCCGCATCCGCAAGCCCCTCGGTGCACTACGGCTCCGTGAGGCGTCCGTCGGACGTCTGGACGCCCACGTCAAGAAGATCAGCAACGACCTGGGCAAGCCCACCGAGGCCCGGCACACCAAGACCGTCCTCGGGATGATGTTCGACCTGGCAGTCCGCCACGACGTCCTCTTGGCCAACCCGGCCCGGTCCGTGACGAAGGTGTCCCGACCGAAGAACGAGGTGCAAGTTCTCGACGGCGCCGGCGTCCGTGAGGTCTACGAGCTCATCGGCGCCTGGTCGAACCGTCAGAGAACCGGACCGAAGACCAACGCTGACCTCGCCCACGTCGTCGCCCTGCACCTGGCCACCGGGTGCCGCATCGGTGAGGTGTTGGCTCTGCGGTGGTCCGAGGTTGTCGAGGATGCCGACGGCATGTGGGTGACGGTGACCGGGACCGTCATCCAGCCCCGCAAGGGCAGCCTCTACCGACAGGACCTCCCGAAGACCGAGACCGGGTTCCGCCGGCTGCTCCTGCCCGACTGGGCCGCGGAGGTGCTCCGGCTGCGACGCGACCAGGCTCGGGAGACCGAGCTGGACGGCATCTTCCTGACCCGGAACGACACCTGGGTCAGCCCGAACAACCTGCGCCGGCAGTGGCGTGCGGCCCGGAAGGGCTCAGACCTCGAGTGGGTCACGCCCCGGACCTTCCGCAAGACCGTGGCCACGACGGTCCGCGATACCTCGTCGAAGGACGAGGCGCAGGTCCAGCTCGGCCACGTGCCGGGCTCGAAGGTCACCGACCAGCACTACTTGCGACGCATCGTGAAGGGTCCGAACCTCGGGACGGCCCTAGATGACTTCGCTCCACCGCCGGAGGACGAGCAGACCGCCTGAACCGGCATCCTCAAGGCCCCCGCACCGACACTGGTGCGGGGGCCTTTGGTCTGCTTGCCGGCCCGAACGAGCAGCCAAGCGATTCAGGGAGGCTTGCCCGGGCCTAGTTTCGACACTTGCTCGCAGTGAGACGGTCCTGCTTGAAAAGCTGGCCTGCTCAGTTGTTCAGCGCGATGCGTTGGAGTTCGGCTCCCAGGCCGCGCAGTCGCTGCGTGTTGTAGGCGCTATGGATCTCAGCGCCGTCGACGAAGTAGTCCTCGATGCTCAGGACCTCGGGGAACTTTAGGAATGAGCTTGTGTCGCAGACTGCGTCGCCCCAATCGCACATCTCGACCGTGCTGGAGTACAGGGTGGAGGGGTAGCTGAAATCATTCATCCTCAAATTCGGCACGCTCGGGAATCCCGAAAGTGCGGAATCCTGGATCCAGTCGTTGAACTCGAGGGCCGCGAATCCGATGAAGGTGGCGCTAACCCCGTCGTGTGGTTCGGCGGTTCCCAGGTTCTGCCGGCTCATGAAACTGGATCTCAGCGGATCGGCCAAGAGGGCAACGCCATCGATCCGGTCCAGCAGGTCAGAGTCGGTGGCCTCCAGATAGCTGACCGCGGCGTGTATCGCCCACGCGCCTTGTGAGTAACCGCCGAGAAGAATCGTCTGTCCGGCGTCACCGCACTCCTCGACCGCCGTCTGGAGCTGAAGGACCAGCCGCACTGCGCCGTCCCAGGCGCCGGGTGTGTAGTTCGCGACGTCACCAACTTGCTGCCACGCGTTGCGACCGGAGGTACCAACGATTGGAACGGGGTTGGCCTCGTAGGCGATCGCCACCTTGTCGAAAGTCGCATCGTCGGGAACATCGACACCCACCCAGTCAGAGGTCAGCCCGTTGTAGATGTCAGTGACTTTCGGCCCCAGACCACCCGTTTCCCCCGATCCGCGGAGGCCGATGAAGAGGTAGTCGGCGCACTGGTCGTTCACACGAACGGGTTCGGTGGCTGGTGGCTGCGCGATCGGCTTGGGGATCGGCGCGCCGACCCACGGGTAGTAGCTCACGAGGTTTCCGGAAACTTGCGGGTTCCCGTCCACACCCGGCCCGGATGTCGCGCCCCAGTCAATGTGACGAGCATCAAAAGGTGTGGAAGAGGACGCGGAAACACCGGTCTCGCAGCCGCGCAGGGTCCCGGCAAAACGGCCACTTCCATCGGAATCCACCGATACGCACGTAGAGCCAGCGCGGTCAATACGAGTATTTGTCGCGTCCAAGGCGCCGGAAGAAATCAGCGGGCCTGAGGCATACAGAATTCTCGCATGCTGCAGAGAAGCAGCTCCGCCTGTCCGGATGTGGATGCCGTCCCAGTCGCCGGTGGCGGGGGTGGTGGCGTCGCCATCACCGTTGGTGTCGCCGCCGGCGGTGTCGTCGCGCAGGCTGGTGAACACGACCGGGTTGGCGGCGGTGCCGTTGACGTTCAAGGTGCCCTCGACATCCAGGCTGGTGTAGCTGCCGGGATGGGCCTTGATGACCTGGCCGGCGGCGACGTTCATGGTGGCGCCGGGGGCCACGGTCAGCGGCCTGACAGAGGAGTTCGCCAGGCCGAGGGGGAGGCCGCCGAGCGGGACGCTGGTATTGGTGGTGAGGGTGCCGCCCAGGGTGATGCTGTTGATCTTGTTCCCGGTGCCGGAGTTGTCGCGCAGAAGGCTTCCATCCAGGGCATCACCGGAGACGCTGATCGCGGCGGAGGTGTTGGAGTCGGCGCCGGAGTTGGTGACGGTGTTGTTGGCGACGGTGGGGACGGGGATCTGGGTGCCTGAGCCCTGCGGATTTCCGGTCGCGTCCACCTCGATCCCGCTGTAGCGGGCGCGGGTGACGGTGGAGTCAGAGACCTCCACGATCGCGCTGCCGGCGTCGATCCCGGAGCGGTCCACCTGGACCGACACACCAGTTCCATCGGAGTCGTGGGAGGTGGAGTGGCGGAACCGGAACACGTCGGCGTCGCCGGAGTCGACCCGGCCATAGCCGACGGTGGTGTAGTCGAAGGTGGCGCGGGCCTCGGGCCGGATGCTGATGCCGTCCCAGTCGCCGGTGGCGGGGGTGGTGGCGTCGCCATCACCGTTGGTGTCGCCGCCGGCGGTGTCGTCGCGCAGGCTGGTGAACACGACCGGGTTGGCGGCGGTGCCGTTGACGTTCAAGGTGCCCTCGACATCCAGGCTGGTGTAGCTGCCGGGATGGGCCTTGATGACCTGGCCGGCGGCGACGTTCATGGTGGCGCCGGGGGCCACGGTCAGCGGCCTGACAGAGGAGTTCGCCAGGCCGAGGGGGAGGCCGCCGAGCGGGACGCTGGTATTGGTGGTGAGGGTGCCGCCCAGGGTGATGCTGTTGATCTTGTTCCCGGTGCCGGAGTTGTCGCGCAGAAGGCTTCCATCCAGGGCATCACCGGAGACGCTGATCGCGGCGGAGGTGTTGGAGTCGGCGCCGGAGTTGGTGACGGTGTTGTTGGCGACGGTGGGGACGGGGATCTGGGTGCCTGAGCCCTGCGGATTTCCGGTCGCGTCCACCTCGATCCCGCTGTAGCGGGCGCGGGTGACGGTGGAGTCAGAGACCTCCACGATCGCGCTGCCGGCGTCGATCCCGGAGCGGTCCACCTGGACCGACACACCAGTTCCATCGGAGTCGTGGGAGGTGGAGTGGCGGAACCGGAACACGTCGGCGTCGCCGGAGTCGACCCGGCCATAGCCGACGGTGGTGTAGTCGAAGGTGGCGCGGGCCTCGGGCCGGATGCTGATGCCGTCCCAGTCGCCGGTGGCGGGGGTGGTGGCGTCGCCATCACCGTTGGTGTCGCCGCCGGCGGTGTCGTCGCGCAGGCTGGTGAACACGACCGGGTTGGCGGCGGTGCCGTTGACGTTCAAGGTGCCCTCGACATCCAGGCTGGTGTAGCTGCCGGGATGGGCCTTGATGACCTGGCCGGCGGCGACGTTCATGGTGGCGCCGGGGGCCACGGTCAGCGGCCTGACAGAGGAGTTCGCCAGGCCGAGGGGGAGGCCGCCGAGCGGGACGCTGGTATTGGTGGTGAGGGTGCCGCCCAGGGTGATGCTGTTGATCTTGTTCCCGGTGCCGGAGTTGTCGCGCAGAAGGCTTCCATCCAGGGCATCACCGGAGACGCTGATCGCGGCGGAGGTGTTGGAGTCGGCGCCGGAGTTGGTGACGGTGTTGTTGGCGACGGTGGGGACGGGGATCTGGGTGCCTGAGCCCTGCGGATTTCCGGTCGCGTCCACCTCGATCCCGCTGTAGCGGGCGCGGGTGACGGTGGAGTCAGAGACCTCCACGATCGCGCTGCCGGCGTCGATCCCGGAGCGGTCCACCTGGACCGACACACCAGTTCCATCGGAGTCGTGGGAGGTGGAGTGGCGGAACCGGAACACGTCGGCGTCGCCGGAGTCGACCCGGCCATAGCCGACGGTGGTGTAGTCGAAGGTGGCGCGGGCCTCGGGCCGGATGCTGATGCCGTCCCAGTCGCCGGTGGCGGGGGTGGTGGCGTCGCCATCACCGTTGGTGTCGCCGCCGGCGGTGTCGTCGCGCAGGCTGGTGAACACGACCGGGTTGGCGGCGGTGCCGTTGACGTTCAAGGTGCCCTCGACATCCAGGCTGGTGTAGCTGCCGGGATGGGCCTTGATGACCTGGCCGGCGGCGACGTTCATGGTGGCGCCGGGGGCCACGGTCAGCGGCCTGACAGAGGAGTTCGCCAGGCCGAGGGGGAGGCCGCCGAGCGGGACGCTGGTATTGGTGGTGAGGGTGCCGCCCAGGGTGATGCTGTTGATCTTGTTCCCGGTGCCGGAGTTGTCGCGCAGAAGGCTTCCATCCAGGGCATCACCGGAGACGCTGATCGCGGCGGAGGTGTTGGAGTCGGCGCCGGAGTTGGTGACGGTGTTGTTGGCGACGGTGGGGACGGGGATCTGGGTGCCTGAGCCCTGCGGATTTCCGGTCGCGTCCACCTCGATCCCGCTGTAGCGGGCGCGGGTGACGGTGGAGTCAGAGACCTCCACGATCGCGCTGCCGGCGTCGATCCCGGAGCGGTCCACCTGGACCGACACACCAGTTCCATCGGAGTCGTGGGAGGTGGAGTGGCGGAACCGGAACACGTCGGCGTCGCCGGAGTCGACCCGGCCATAGCCGACGGTGGTGTAGTCGAAGGTGGCGCGGGCCTCGGGCCGGATGCTGATGCCGTCCCAGTCGCCGGTGGCGGGGGTGGTGGCGTCGCCATCACCGTTGGTGTCGCCGCCGGCGGTGTCGTCGCGCAGGCTGGTGAACACGACCGGGTTGGCGGCGGTGCCGTTGACGTTCAAGGTGCCCTCGACATCCAGGCTGGTGTAGCTGCCGGGATGGGCCTTGATGACCTGGCCGGCGGCGACGTTCATGGTGGCGCCGGGGGCCACGGTCAGCGGCCTGACAGAGGAGTTCGCCAGGCCGAGGGGGAGGCCGCCGAGCGGGACGCTGGTATTGGTGGTGAGGGTGCCGCCCAGGGTGATGCTGTTGATCTTGTTCCCGGTGCCGGAGTTGTCGCGCAGAAGGCTTCCATCCAGGGCATCACCGGAGACGCTGATCGCGGCGGAGGTGTTGGAGTCGGCGCCGGAGTTGGTGACGGTGTTGTTGGCGACGGTGGGGACGGGGATCTGGGTGCCTGAGCCCTGCGGATTTCCGGTCGCGTCCACCTCGATCCCGCTGTAGCGGGCGCGGGTGACGGTGGAGTCAGAGACCTCCACGATCGCGCTGCCGGCGTCGATCCCGGAGCGGTCCACCTGGACCGACACACCAGTTCCATCGGAGTCGTGGGAGGTGGAGTGGCGGAACCGGAACACGTCGGCGTCGCCGGAGTCGACCCGGCCATAGCCGACGGTGGTGTAGTCGAAGGTGGCGCGGGCCTCGGGCCGGATGCTGATGCCGTCCCAGTCGCCGGTGGCGGGGGTGGTGGCGTCGCCATCACCGTTGGTGTCGCCGCCGGCGGTGTCGTCGCGCAGGCTGGTGAACACGACCGGGTTGGCGGCGGTGCCGTTGACGTTCAAGGTGCCCTCGACATCCAGGCTGGTGTAGCTGCCGGGATGGGCCTTGATGACCTGGCCGGCGGCGACGTTCATGGTGGCGCCGGGGGCCACGGTCAGCGGCCTGACAGAGGAGTTCGCCAGGCCGAGGGGGAGGCCGCCGAGCGGGACGCTGGTATTGGTGGTGAGGGTGCCGCCCAGGGTGATGCTGTTGATCTTGTTCCCGGTGCCGGAGTTGTCGCGCAGAAGGCTTCCATCCAGGGCATCACCGGAGACGCTGATCGCGGCGGAGGTGTTGGAGTCGGCGCCGGAGTTGGTGACGGTGTTGTTGGCGACGGTGGGGACGGGGATCTGGGTGCCTGAGCCCTGCGGATTTCCGGTCGCGTCCACCTCGATCCCGCTGTAGCGGGCGCGGGTGACGGTGGAGTCAGAGACCTCCACGATCGCGCTGCCGGCGTCGATCCCGGAGCGGTCCACCTGGACCGACACACCAGTTCCATCGGAGTCGTGGGAGGTGGAGTGGCGGAACCGGAACACGTCGGCGTCGCCGGAGTCGACCCGGCCATAGCCGACGGTGGTGTAGTCGAAGGTGGCGCGGGCCTCGGGCCGGATGCTGATGCCGTCCCAGTCGCCGGTGGCGGGGGTGGTGGCGTCGCCATCACCGTTGGTGTCGCCGCCGGCGGTGTCGTCGCGCAGGCTGGTGAACACGACCGGGTTGGCGGCGGTGCCGTTGACGTTCAAGGTGCCCTCGACATCCAGGCTGGTGTAGCTGCCGGGATGGGCCTTGATGACCTGGCCGGCGGCGACGTTCATGGTGGCGCCGGGGGCCACGGTCAGCGGCCTGACAGAGGAGTTCGCCAGGCCGAGGGGGAGGCCGCCGAGCGGGACGCTGGTATTGGTGGTGAGGGTGCCGCCCAGGGTGATGCTGTTGATCTTGTTCCCGGTGCCGGAGTTGTCGCGCAGAAGGCTTCCATCCAGGGCATCACCGGAGACGCTGATCGCGGCGGAGGTGTTGGAGTCGGCGCCGGAGTTGGTGACGGTGTTGTTGGCGACGGTGGGGACGGGGATCTGGGTGCCTGAGCCCTGCGGATTTCCGGTCGCGTCCACCTCGATCCCGCTGTAGCGGGCGCGGGTGACGGTGGAGTCAGAGACCTCCACGATCGCGCTGCCGGCGTCGATCCCGGAGCGGTCCACCTGGACCGACACACCAGTTCCATCGGAGTCGTGGGAGGTGGAGTGGCGGAACCGGAACACGTCGGCGTCGCCGGAGTCGACCCGGCCATAGCCGACGGTGGTGTAGTCGAAGGTGGCGCGGGCCTCGGGCCGGATGCTGATGCCGTCCCAGTCGCCGGTGGCGGGGGTGGTGGCGTCGCCATCACCGTTGGTGTCGCCGCCGGCGGTGTCGTCGCGCAGGCTGGTGAACACGACCGGGTTGGCGGCGGTGCCGTTGACGTTCAAGGTGCCCTCGACATCCAGGCCCAAAGAGTTCCCGGCTCCTTTGATGACGGCCCCGGCCTCAACCGTGAGAGTCCGCCCGGCTGGCACCGTCAAGTCACACGTCAAGCGGTGGGTCGTTGCGGGCGTCCACGTCTGATCAACACTCAAGGTCCCGCAGTGGTCCACGACACTCGACGGCGGCGAGGCGGGTGTCGCGGGAGAGGCGTTGGACCTTGCGGACTCGTTGCCAGTGTCGTCGATGCTGGTAATGGCGAACCAGTAGGTCGTGCCGTTGGTCAGGCCCGTGGCGTCGTAGCCGGTGGCGGTGTTCGGGATGGCGGTGAGCTTGGCCCAAGGGCCGTTGGCGGTGGGCGCACGGTAGACGAGGTAGCCATCGAGGTCGCTTGCAGTGACCGGGCTCCATGCCAGGCCGACGTGACCATTCCCGGGCGTCGCGACCACCCCAGTCGGAACGGCGGGCGGAGTGGTGTCTAGCACCGCAGCCGGTGTCCCTTGTCCGGGCGCGGACTTTGCGGACTCGTTGCCAGTGTCGTCGATGCTGGTAATGGCGAACCAGTAGGTCGTGCCGTTGGTCAGGCCCGTGGCGTCGTAGCCGGTGGCGGTGTTCGGGATGGCGGTGAGCTTGGCCCAAGGGCCGTTGGCGGTGGGCGCACGGTAGACGAGGTAGCCATCGAGGTCGCTTGCAGTGACCGGGCTCCATGCCAGGCCGACGTGACCATTCCCGGGCGTCGCGACCACCCCAGTCGGAACGGCAGGGGGAGTTATGTCGGTGGGAGGAGTCGCGGTTACTTCCAGCGTGCGGGGGGCCGTGGTGACGGCCGAGGCGCCGTTGAACGGCGCCGTCATGGCTCGGAAGTCGAAGGACCCGACTGCTTCGGTGGGAACCAAGAATTTCGCGCCGCCAACCGTGGACTGCGGCGCAGTCGCCACCTGCTCCCAGCCTCGCGGCGTCTTCATCTGAAGCTCAACTGGACGGCCTGGCCGTGGCGGGGTGAACACCGTGGCCACCGAGATAGTCGAGGCTTGGTCAGCCGTCGTAGGCAGATCAAGAGATCCTGACTGCGATTCAGTGGTGATCTTTCGCGCTGGAGTGCTGAGCACCTTCAACTTCCTGCCGCCAAGTCGTACGGCGGGCGCCTCCACCCGGTAGGTCGTGCTGACGGTCCGGATCGTGGACCTGAAGGCAAATTGGCCACGCTTGTTGGACTTCGCGTCAGCGACCTTCACCCACCGTGTCCCAACCTTCCGCTGCAGTTGAACCGGACGGGCGCCTCGTGTGCTCAACTTCCCACTGAACCGCACGGGCTCGCCGGCGATACCCGCAGACGTCGAGGTCAGCAGTGTGCTTCCCCCAGCGGCTCCAGCAGACGTGGGCACAACAGTCGCCATGCAGAGCATCAGGCATGCCATGAGGGCTGCTGCAGTGCACTTCCGGGCCACCGCCGTCGGCCTACCCGCCAGCAGGCCAACCCTCATCACACCCTGGGCCAGGGCGCCCATATGAGTAGAACGGTCGGCTCCGCGACGACGTTGCACGGTGAGACCCTGGATGCGCATAACTCCCCCATCGTGACCACACCCCCGTGACCATCGGCGGCAGCCTAACCGCTCCCCCGCAGCCAATTCGCCGTTCCACCACAAGATGAACGATGTGAACGAATCGGAGCCATCCGACCCCTGCGTCTTTCTAAGCACCGACTAGACCGCCGACGGCACCGCATGACCGCGAGCGGGCAGATCCAGCTCGGCAGCAAGCTTGGAGACCTTCGTGGCAACAGGCATAGTCGCTGCGGATGTGGCCTTAGTCGTAGCGCTCATCAACCGCCGAGGGTTGGGCCCCAGAACCCGACAGCTGCCCGGCGACGCAACACCCGTACAGCAGCCTCAGCGTCCGCCTGCTCCTCATGACCGGTCCCCACAAGACCCCCGCACCGACACTGGTGCGGGGGCCTTTTGCTGCCGTCTGACAGTTCTATTCGACCCAAACCGTCGAGTAAGCGTCGGGTTAGGCGTTTCGGTTCAGTAATGACGAAGGCCGGCCCACCGCGTTTCCGCAGTTGAACCGGCCTTTCGTTTGTCGGGCTGACAGGATTTGAACCTGCGACCCCTTGACCCCCAGTCAAGTGCGCTACCAAGCTGCGCCACAGCCCGAAGCCCCGTCACGGCCACCCGCAGGTGCCTGGCGGAACGGACGGGACACTACCCCAGCAGACGACATGGACCGAACCCGGGCCCGACAGAACGGCACGTTCGTGGGGTCGTACCGGCCCAGAACCCACACGGACGTACCGTCCTGGGAGCCGCGTGCGTCGTCCGGCGGTCAGCGGAAGTCGCGGGAGGTCTGACGCTCCTGGAGCGCCTTGCCGGCGCCGGCGACCACGGTGTCGAGGGCGGTGACCCGGTCGGCGACCAGGTTGATCGTGCCGTCCTTGCGCTCGAGCATCCCACGCACCACGACCGCGACGCGGTGCCGGGCGGCCTGGCGGTGGGCCTTCATCACCCCGACCGAGCAGACCACGTTGAGCATCCCGGTCTCGTCCTCGACGTTGAGGAAGGTGATCCCCCCGGCGGTGCCTGGGCGCTGGCGGTGGGTGATCAGGCCGCCCACGTGCACCCGCCGGCCGTGCTCGACCCGGCCGAGGTCGGACACCGCCAGGATGCCGGCGGCGCGCAGCTGCTCGCGCAGGTGCTCGACGGGGTGTCGCTCGGTGGAGACGCCGGTGGCCCACAGGTCGGCCAGCGTCTCCTCCACCTCCCCCATCCCCGGCAGCGCGGGCGCGGCCGGCGCGGGCGTCACGCCGGCCACGTGATCCGGGCTCTCGGCGAAGCCAGCGCTCCACAGCGCCTGACGCCGGTCCAGGCCGAAGGACTCGAAGGCGCCCGCGGTGGCCAGGGCCTCCAGCTGCGAGGCGGTCAGGTCCGCGCGGCGCGACAGGTCGGTGACGTCGGCGTACGGCGCCTGCTCGCGGGCGGTGACGATCCGCTGGGCGACGTCCGGGCCGATCCCGCGCACGGAGTCCAGCCCCATCCGGCAGGCCAGCCGCCCGTCGCGGCGGTGGGTGCGGGTCGGGTCGGGGGCGTCGTCGCGGAACTCCGCGCGGGGGTACGACGCCTCGCAGCACCCCGCCAGCCCGGTCACCTCCGCCTGTCCGCCCAGCGGCCCGTCCACCACCTCGAGCCCCGCCTGCACGCCCGAGCGCAGCAGGTCGGGCCGGCGTACCTGCACGCCGTGCCGGCGAGCGTCGCCGACCAGGGACTGGGGGGAGTAGAAGCCCATCGGCTGGGCGCGCAGCAGCCCGGCCAGGAACGCCGCCGGGTAGTGCAGCTTGAACCACGACGAGGCGTAGACCAGCAGCGCGAAGCTCAGCGCGTGGGACTCGGCGAAGCCGAAGTTGGCGAAGGACAGGATCTGGACGTAGATCGCGTCGGCCTTGTCCCCCACCAGCCCACGGCGCTCCATCCCGGCGTAAAGCTTTTCCTTGATGCTCTCGATCCGCTCCACCCCGCGCTTGGAGCCCATCGCGCGGCGCAGCAGGTCGGCGTCGTCGCGGGTGCAGTCGCCCAGGGCCACCGCCATCGCCATCAGCTGCTCCTGGAACAGCGGCACCCCCTTGGTCCGCTCCAGGACCGGCACCAGCTCGGGGTGGTCGTAGACGACCTCCTCGCGCCCGGTGACCCGCCGGATGTACGGGTGGACCGCGCCGCCCTGAATCGGCCCGGGGCGGATCAGCGCGATGTCGATGGCCAGGTCGTAGAACTCGCGCGGGCGCAGCCGCGGCAGGGTGCCGATCTGGGCGCGGCTCTCGACCTGGAAGACCCCGATCGAGTCCGCCCGGCAGAGCATGTCGTAGACCGCCGGCTCCTCCTTGGGCATCGAGGCCAGCGTCCAGCGCTCCCCCAGGTGCTCGGCGACCATCCGCATCATGTGGTCCAGCGCGCCGAGCATGCCCAGCCCGAGCAGGTCGAACTTGACCAGCCCCATTGTCTCGCAGCCGTCCTTGTCCCACTGCAGGACCGTGCGCGCCTCCATCGAGGCCCGCTCGATCGGGCAGACCTCCCCGATCGGGCGCTCGGTGAGCACCATCCCGCCGGAGTGGATGCCCAGGTGGCGGGGAGCCCCGAGCATCTCCTCGGCCAGCGAGACCACCGGGTCCGGGATCGAGTGCACCCGGTCGTCGGGGCCGCTGCCGGCACCCTCGACCACGCTGGACCAGCCGTCGATCTGCTTGGACCACGCGTCCTGCTGGCCCGGGGAGTAGCCGAGCGCCTTGGCGGCGTCGCGCACGGCCATCCGGGGGCGGTAGGTGATCACGTTGGCGACCTGCGCGGCGTTGCGGCGGCCGTAGGTCTCGTAGACCCACTGGATGACCTCCTCGCGGCGGTCGGAGTCGAAGTCCACGTCGATGTCGGGCTCCTCGTCGCGGTGCCGCGAGATGAACCGCTCGAAGGGCAGCCGGTAGAAGACCGCGTCGACGGCGGTGATCCCGAGCGCGAAGCAGACCGCCGAGCTCGCGGCCGAGCCCCGGCCCTGGCAGAGGATGCCCTGGCTGCGGGCGAAGTCGACGATGTCGTGCACGATCACGAAGTAGCCGGCGAAGTCCTTCTCCTCGATCACCTGCAGCTCGTGCTCCATCCGCTCGCGGGCCTGGGCGGCGTGCGGGGTGCGGGCGTAGCGCTCGGCGAAGCCACGCTCGGCGATCACCCGCAGCCAGCTGGTCGGGGTGTGACCCTCGGGGATCCGGTGCTTGGGCAGCCGGGGCGAGGCCGCCCGCAGGTCGAAGGCCAGCTCTCGGGCCAGGGTGACCGTGCGGGCCAGCGCTGCGGGGTGGCGCGGCAGGGCCCGGGCGACCTCGTCGCCGCTGCGCAGGTGTCCCCCGCCGGACAGGTCCAGCCAGCCGTCCATGTCGGCCAGGCTGCGCCGGGCGCGGACGGCCGCCATCGCCGCGGCGAGCCGGGCCTGGGCCGGCGCGGCGTGGTGCACGTTGCCGGTCGCCACGACGTCGAGCCCGTGGTCGGCGGCCAGCGCGGCCAGCAGGTCCTCGGTGGCGTCGGCCCCGGGCACGGGACGGGCGCTCAGCTCGACCAGGACGTGCTCGAGGCCGAAGCGCGCGGTCAGCGCGTCCAGCGCCTCGGCGGCCGCCCGGGGCCCACCGGCGGCCAGGGCCTGGCGCACGCTGCCCTTGCGGCACCCGGTCAGCACCGCCCAGTGCCCCCGGCCGCGCTCGGCCAGCTCGTCGAGGTCGTGGACCGGCTTGCCCTTCTCGTCGCCGCGCAGGTGCGCCTCGGTCATCGCCGCGGCCAGGCGGTGGTAGCCCTCGACCCCGCGGGCCAGGACGAGCAGGTGCTGGCCCTCGGGGTCGGCGACGCCGTTCTGCGGGCCGCTCAGCCCCAGCGACAGCTCGGCGCCGTAGACCGTGCGCAGCCCGTGGACCGCGGCGGCCTCGGCGAACAGCGGCGCACCGTGGAACCCGTCGTGGTCGGTCAGCGCCAGCCCCTCCAGGCCCAGCCGCGCGGCCTCGGCGACCAGGTCGGCCGGCGAGCTCGCGCCGTCCAGGAAGCTGTAGTGGCTGTGGCAGTGCAGCTCGGCGTACGGCGTGCCCCCGCTCGGGCGCGCCACCGGCTGCTCGGAGGGGCGGGCGGCCTTGCGCCGCGAGATCGGGGCGTCCTCGGCACCCGGCCGGGCCGAGAGGCGTCGCTCGAGCTCGCGCCAGGGCAGCTCGGGGTTGTTCCAGCCCATCAGTCGTAACCCGCCTCGACCCGCCAGCCGGCCGACCCGCAGACCAGCAGCCAGGCGCGGCCGTCCACGCCGACCACCTGGAACCGGGCCGAGGGGCCCGGGGCCGCGCCGCCGTCCCACCACGACTCGTCGACCGGCCACGGGCCGGCCCACGCCGCGACCGGCTGCCAGGGCAGCTGGGCAGGCCTCGCGGTGGCGGAGCCGGTCGCGGAGGCCGAGGTCGCGGCGAGACGGAACCGGGACGGCTCGGCGGTGACCACGCCCCGGTCGGTCACCGCGACCGCCCGCCCGCCCTCGTCGACGACCTCGGCGCCCAGCGGGGCCGGGAAGACCCGCACGGGGGGCGGTCCGGGCACCCGGCCCGGCCAGGGCCGCTCGACCGGACGCAGCCCGACTGCCCGCTCCCCCCACGACACGGTGGCCTGCCGGGCCGCGGGCGACCGACCGCCCTGGCGCACCGGGCGGCGTACGGCGTCGAAGCCGACCAGGGCCTGGACCCGGGCCACGCCCCGCTCGACCTGGTCGTCGGCGCTGCCGCCCCACAGGCCCTCGGCGTGGGCGGCGGTGGGCTCGACGGTCTCCGGCAGGAAGCGGACCAGGCCCACCGGCGCGGTCATCGCCCCGGCGTCGCGGCCCGGTCGCAGCCCGCTGGTCGCGCGGGACTGCAGCTGCCAGTGCACCCGGTCGACGAGGTCGCGGGAGGAGAAGTGGCGCGGGTGCAGCCAGGCCCGCGAGGACGCCACGACGCCGTCCTGCTCGGCCTCGACCCGCACCTCGGTGGCCACCAGGCCGCGCTCGGCCAGGCCGGTCACGAACCGCTCGGCGGTGGTGCGGACGCTGAAGCAGATGGCCTCGACGGAGTCCAGGGGCGGCTCGAAGGGCACCTCGGTGGCCAGCTCGGGCGGCGGGGTGCGGGCCGCGACCAGGCTCGGGTCCTCGCCGCGCACGCGGCGCCACACCTCGCCGCCGTAGCGCCCGAACCGCTGCCGGACCGCCTCGCCGGGCAGGTCGGCCAGGTCGCCGAGGGTGCGCAGGCCGAGGCGGCGCAACAGGGAGACAGCCTCGCGACCGGCCGGGCCGTCGCCCTCGAGCACCGCCACCGGCAGCCCGCGCAGGAAGGCCCCGGACCCGCCCGGGGGCACCACCCGGCAGCCCTGGACCTCCGCGGTCCGGGCGGCCTGCTCGGCGGTGAAGAGGTCGTCGGCCACGCCGACCCGGCAGTCCCAGACGCCCTGGTCGACCAGGCACTCCGCGACGACCGCGGCGGCCGACTCCTCGCCGCCGAAGTAGCGTCCCGGCGCCCGGACGGCCAGCAGGCCCGGCCGCATCGGGGAGACCCCGGGGCGCAGCGCCTCGACCGCGGCCAGGACCGGCTCGAAGGTGCGCACGTCGCGGTCGGGGTTCGCGTCCAGCAGCACCAGCTCGGGACAGCGGGCCTGGGCGTCGCGGCGGCGCTGGCCGCGGCGCACCGACTCGGCGCGGGCCGGGCCGTTGCAGACCTCGACCGCACCGGCGTGCAGCACCGCCGCCGGGGCCGCGGTCGGCCGACCGGCCTCGACCAGCGCGGCCACGACCGGCCAGTCGGGGCACCACACGACCAGGACCCGGGCGCTCATCCGGCCGCCCCCGCAGGCGCTGTCGCCCAGCGGGTGGGCCGGGTGACGCGTCGCTCGTGCTCCGGCGCGACCAGCTCCAGCGCCGACCTCTCCCCGGGGAACAGCACGTCGGCGCGCACCGCGGGCGCGGTGCCCCGGCGTACGGCCAGGGTCGCCCGCCGCTGCCGCAGCACGCCGCGGCCTTGCTCAGGACCGGTCCAGCGCACCTGCTCCAGGGAGAGCCGGGCGTCGCAGCGGGGCCATTCCCCCAGACCACCAGCGCGGCCGAGCGGGTGCGCAGCCGGGCCTCGATCCGCCCGGCGGACGTCGCGTCGACGGCCAGCGGCGGGCGGAGCACGACCACGCGGAGCACGTCGACCAGGGCCGCGGTCACCTCGCGCCAGTGCTCGCCGGGCTCGGGAACCAGGACCGTACGACTCAGGTCGACGCCCAGCTCCTCGGCCGCCTCGGCGCCGAAGTCGCCCCACCCCGCGAAGCCGACCCACTCCCCGGCCTGCGACGCCCCGGCCGCCAGGGCCAGGGCGAGCGAGGCGGAGTCGACGCCGTACGACCCCCCGGCCCGCAGCCCCAGCACGCTCGCCACGGCGGGGTGGGTGGGCAGCGGCAGCCGCGCCGGGGCGCCCTCCAGCGCCGAGACCCGCTCACGCAGCTGGTCCAGGACCGAGCGCGTGGGGTCGAGGGCGACGGGTGCTGACACCCCCCGATCATCGAACACATGTTCGAACGGGTCAAGCGGTGCAGGTCAGCCGAAGGGTGGTCGGGCAGCGGGCGTCCTGGGACCCCCGCACCGTACCCCGGTCATCGCGTCAGCGGCGCTTGCGCTTCTCACGCACCCGCTGCTGCAGGATGATCGGGGTCCCGACGAACCCGAACTCCTCGCGCAGGCGGCGCTCGATGTAGCGCTCGTAGCCCTGGTCGAGCTTGCCGCTGGTGAACAGCACGAACATCGGCGGGGCCGAGCCGGCCTGGGTGCCGAAGAGGATCTTGGGCTGCTTGCCGCTGCGCACGGGGTGCGGGTTCTCGGCGACCAGGCGGCCGATGAAGGCGTTGAGCTGCCCGGTGGTGATCCGGGTCTCCCAGCCCTCGATGGCCTTGTCGAGGGCCGGGACCAGCCGGTCGACGTGCCAGCCGGTGCGCGCGGTGATGTTGACCCGCGGCGCCCACTGCACCTGCACCAGGTCGCGCTCGATCTCGCGCTTGAGGAAGTGCTGGCGCTCCTCGTCGACGAGGTCCCACTTGTTGAAGGCGATGACCAGGGCCCGGCCGGACTCCCGCACGGTCTGCAGGATCCGGACGTCCTGCTCCGAGAGCGGCTGCTCGGCGTCGACGACCAGCACGGCCACCTCGGCGCGGTCGATGGCCTGGCTGGTGCGCAGCGAGGCGTAGTACTCGTGGCCCGAGGACTCCTTGACCCGCTTGCGGATGCCGGCGGTGTCGACGAAGCGCCAGACGCGCCCGCCGAGCTCGACCAGCTCGTCGACGGGGTCGACCGTGGTGCCGGCGACGCTGTCGACCACGACCCGGTCTTCCTGGGCGAGGCGGTTCAGCAGCGAGGACTTGCCGACGTTGGGCTTGCCGACGATCGCGATCCGGCGGGGGCCGCCGGGCTCGGCGTCGCGCTCGGGCGGGGTCTCGGGCAGCGCTGCCAGGACGGCGTCGAGCAGGTCGCCCGATCCGCGACCGTGAAGCGCGGAGACGACGTGGGGCTCCCCCAGGCCGAGGTTCCACAGGCCGGCGGCCTCGGCCTCGGCGCGCATGTCGTCGACCTTGTTGGCGGCCAGGACGATCGGCTTGCCGGAGCGGCGCAGGACCTTGACCACCTCCTCGTCGTGGTCGGTGATCCCGATGGTGGCGTCCACGACGAACATCACCGCGTCGGCGAGGGTCACCGCGATCTCGGCCTGGGCCGCGATCCGCTGCGCGAGGCCGCGGGCGTCGGGGTCCCAGCCGCCGGTGTCGACCAGGGTGAAGGCACGCCCGGCCCAGTCGGCGTCGTAGGAGACGCGGTCCCGGGTGACGCCGGGGACGTCCTCGACGACCGCCTCGCGTCGGCCGAGGATCCGGTTGACCAGGGTCGACTTGCCCACGTTGGGGCGCCCGACGACGGCCAGGATCGGCAGCGGGCCCAGCGGGCCCTCGCCGTCGAAGCCCTCGGTGTCGAACTCGTACTCGGGCTGACCGTCCCCGTGGTCCTGGGGGTCGTGCTCGCTCATCGGGAATGCTCCGTGACTCCGCCGCCCGGCTCGGGTTCGAGCTCCCCGGCGGGCAGGGGCCCGGGGAGGGTTCGGCCCAGGTGGGCCAGTGCGTCGGTCTGGTGGTCCAGCATGCGTCGCCGCAGCGTGGTGGAGCAGGCGGCGACCAGCTCGCGGGTGCGCGGCCAGTCCACGCGGCCCAGGTCGAGCGGCTCGCCGAAGGAGAGGTCGATCCGGGCCCCGCGGGCGGGCAGGCTGTCGGTGTGGCCGCCGGGCTCGCGGGTGCCCACGACGAGGAAGGGCACCACGGGGGCATCGGTGACCAGCGCGAGGTACGCCGCGCCGCGGTGGAAGCGGTCCAGCGACCCGTCGCCGCGCACGCCCTCGGGGAAGATGCCGACCGCACCGCCGTCGCGGAGCACCCGCAGGCTGGTGCGGACCGCCCGGGGGTCGACGGTGAAGCGGTCGAGCGGCATCTGGCCCGCGGCCGCGAGGAAACGGCCCAGGCCCCCGGCGAACATCTCGGTCTTGGTCAGCACGTGCAGCGGCCGGGGCGCGAAGGCGGCCACCAGCGGCCCGTCGAGGTACCCGACGTGGTTGCCCGCGAGCACCACCGGTCCCCGGCCGGGCACGTGCTCGCCACCGTGCACCCGCACGTCCCATCGGCGACGCATCAGCCACCGCGAGGGCGGTCGGCCGCCGCGCATCAGCCAGCGGGTGGGGTGGGCGGCGGCGTCGGAGCGCGGCGGGAGCAGGTGGGACGCCTCGCGGAGGGCGCCGGCGGACCTCACGGCGAGGTCCGGGACGGGAGGTCGCGGACCAGGCCCAGGACGAGGTCGACGACCTCGTCGAGGGTGTGCGGCGTGGTGTCGAGCTCGACCGCGCCGTCGGCGCGGCGCAGCGGGGCGGTGGCGCGCCCGGAGTCGATCCGGTCGCGCTCGCGGAGCACCTGCTCGGTGGCGGTGGCGTCGCTGCCGCCCTCCTCGGCGCTGCGGCGGGTCGCGCGCGCCGACGGGTCGGCGGTCACGTAGAGCTTGAGGTCGGCCTGCGGCCACACCACCGAGCCGATGTCGCGGCCCTCGACCACGATCCCGCCGGCGCCGATGACCTCGCGCTGCAGCGCCAGCAACCGGGCGCGCACCTCGGGGACGGTGCTGACCGGGGAGACCGCACCGGTCACCTCGGGGGTGCGTACGGCGGTCGCCACGTCCTCACCGTCGACGGTGATCGTGGGCTCCAGCGGGTCGGTGCCGGACACGACCACGGGCTCGGCGGCCCGGGCGGCGACGGCGTCGGCGTCGTGCACGTCGACGCCGTGGTGCAGCATCCACCAGGTGATTGCGCGGAACTGGGCGCCGGTGTCGAGGTAGCGCAGCCCGAGCCGGTGCGCGACCTGGCGCGAGGTGCTCGACTTGCCCGACCCGGAGGTGCCGTCGACGGCGACCACCAGGTCGGGGGACGGTACGGCGGCCCCTGCCTGGTCGGCGGGGGCGGCGGGTCCGGGGGTGCTGCTCACGGCAGGTCAGCCTACCGGTGCGTGAGCCAACCCCTCGATTCGAGCGACCCCCGCAGGTGCTCGGCGCCGACCTCCTCCACGACCAGCTCGACCAGCCCGACCGGGCGGCCGGGGTCGTGGTCGATCCGGACGTCCTCGATGTTGACCCCGCTGCGACCGGCGTCGGCGAACAACCGGGCCAGCTCGCCGGGGTGGTCGGGCACCGAGACGTGCACGGTGAGCACGGGCCGCGCCGGGCCGCCGTGCTTGCCCGGGATGGCGCGGGTGCCGGCGGCGCCGCGGCCCAGCACCTCCTCCAGCGCGGGCCGGTCCGCCCCGGCCACGGCCGCGATCACCCGGTCGAGGTCGGCGCGGACCTCGCCGAGCAGCGCGACCACCGCGTCGGCGTTGGCGCTGACGATCTGGCCGTACAGCGCGGGATCGCCGGCCGCGACCCGTGTGACGTCGCGCACCCCCTGGCCGGACAGCGCCAGGTGCGAGCCCGGCGCCTCGGCCAGCCGGGCGGCGACCACCGAGGCGAGCAGGTGCGGCACGTGAGAGGTGCGGGCGACGGCCTGGTCGTGCTCGTCGGGCGTCAGCCGGACCGGCACCCCGCCGCAGAGCAGCGCCAGCGCCTCGACGACCGCGGTCGCGTCCGGCGCGGAGGACGGGTGCGGAGTCACCGCCCACGGGCGGCCGTCGAAGAGGGCCGCGGTCGCGGCCAGCGGCCCGGACCGCTCGCTGCCGGCCATCGGGTGGCCGCCGACGTAGCGGCCGAGCCCGGGGTGCGCGGCGAGGGCGTTCAGCGGGCCGGACTTCACGCTGCCGACGTCGGTCACCACCGCGCCCGGGACGTCACGGACCCGGTCCAGCGCCCGTCCGACCTCGGCGGCGAGGTGGTCCGGCGGGACCGCCACGACCACCAGGGCAGGCACGTCGTCGGGCCGGACGGCCCGCCCGGCGCCGAGCCCCGAGGCGGTCCGGACGTGGTCGTCGTTGACGTCGCGCAGCAGCACCTCGAGCCCCGCCCGGCGGCAGGCCAGGCCGATCGAGGCGCCCAGCAGGCCGACGCCGACGACCTCGACGGGCCCGGGCACCCCGGCGACCACCGGCGTACGGGCGCCGGCGCCGGTCTCACCCATCGGTCTCACTCATCGGTCTCACTCATCGGGGACGGAGCGCACCCGGGACAGGTCGCGGCGCAGGGCTGCCGCGCCGTGGAGGTAGACGTGGGTCAGGTCCGCGCGGGGCAGGTCGGTCTCGACGTGCGCCATCATCCGCACCACCCGCGGCATCGACCGCTCGATCTCGAGCTCCCGGGCGCACAGCAGCGGAACGTCGGAGAAGCCGAGCTGGCGGGCCGCGTAGGCCGGGAACTCGCTGACCAG
Source organism: Nocardioides aquaticus (assembly GCF_018459925.1). Lineage (NCBI taxonomy): Bacteria > Bacillati > Actinomycetota > Actinomycetes > Propionibacteriales > Nocardioidaceae > Nocardioides > Nocardioides aquaticus. Next base: position 2,131,712 of record NZ_CP075371.1, on the reverse strand, counting down.
GTCGGAGGTGGCGGTGAAGATGATCGAGATGAAGTCGTCGACCTCGAGACCGTTGGCGGCCATCACGTCGCGGACCATCTCCTCGACCCGCTCGAGCATGTGCTCGCGCACGTCCTCGTCGAGCTGCGTGGCCCCTCGGACCGCCCTGACCGACACCGTGCCTCCTCCGCTCGCCACCTCTGGACCGGACCCAGGCTAGCGAGGGCACGGGTCGGGGGCGGCGGGCGTCTCAGGCCGGCACCTCGGGCCGGCACCTCAGGAGGGTCGGTAGGTCCCGAGCGACCAGTGGTTGCCCTCGGGGTCGGCCACCGTGCCACCGGTGCCGCCGTACCCCTTGTCCTCGATGGCCACCACTTCGGTGCCGCCGGCCGCGAGCGCCGCCGCCATCACCGCCGTCGGGTCCGTGCAGACGAGGTACGCCGACCCGTTGCCGCCCGGCTGGGCGTCCCGGGCCGACCCCACCATCAGCCCGCCCGTGACGCCGTCGCCTCCGGACCAGGTCCACTCGGAGTGCTGCACGACCGACGGGTCGGCCTCGTCGCGGTAGGTGGCGTGCTCGACGAACCCCACGGCGCGCAGCCACGCGAACATCGAGTCCGCGTCGCGCAGGGTCAGGGAGTGCCAGAGGCCGATGTCGTGGGTCGTCATGGGTCCACCCTCACCCGGGGGCGGACACCGCGTCTTGGACGTTTGGGAGCTCGTCGCGCCGCCACGCCGACGGGGTGCACCCCGCGAGGGCGAGCCACTCCCGGGTCAGGTGCGACTGGTCGGCGTAGCCGGCACGAGCCGCCACGTCCCCCAGCGTGCCCGGCGACGCGCCCCGCAGGACGGCCTGCGCACGCTCGAACCGGGCGATCCGCGTGATCGTGCGCGGGGTCAGGCCCGTCTCGGAACGCACGAGAGCGCCGAGGTGGCGCCGTCCGTAGCCGACCTGGTCGGCCGACTCCTGCACGCCTGCGCCGCGGCTCAGCAGCGCCAGCGACCGGCCGACCTCGGCGCGCACCGTGGCCGCGGCGTCCTCGTCGACAGCGTCGAGCAGGGCGGCCAGCACCGCGGGAGCCGCGGTGGTCACGTCGTCGGCGTCGTGCACCAGTGCGGGGAGCTGCTGGAGACGACCGACCTCCTCGAGCGTGAGGATCTCACCGGCGAGCGCGGCCGCCGGCACGCCGAGCAGGGCACGGGCCCCGCTCACGGTGAGCGAGAGCTGCAACCCGCGCTGTCGGCCGCCGTGATGGATGGCTGCAGGAACGTCGCGGAGGCCGGAGATCACTGACCAGCGCGCCGGCCCGGGGTCCGCCAAGGACCACCCCACGAGGACCGGCTCGCCCACCGGCAGGACGAGGGTCAGCGAGGTCGACGGCAGACCACGGTGCACCCCCGGCTCGCCGACGCCGTCGTAGGCGACCAGGCCCGTGACGTAGGGGCGCAGCAGCCCCGGCAGCGGCTGAGATCCCAGGCGCGGTGCGCTCATCCTCCGACGCTAGTCGCCTCGCCCCCCACCGTCACCGTCGAGCGCGTCCAGCTCGGTCAGCGCCTGCTCCCAGCGCTCGCGGCGCTCGTCGTCGGACTGATCCCACCACGGGTCGCCCCGCTCCCCCAGGCCGTGCTTGGCCAGGCCGGTGCGGTGGCGGGCAGCGGCGACGGCCTCGTCGTCGCCCCGCTTGCGGGCGGCGCCGGTGCCGCTGCGCCCCCGGCCCAGGTGGGACTTGAGGCGGGCGGCGACGTCCTCGGGCAGCGCCGGGTCCTGGCGTCGCCAGCGACGGCCGCCGACGACCAGCCAGCGCTGCTGCTCGACCTCGTCGAGGTCCTCGGGCTCGGTCACATCTCCGCGCGGTCGAGCAGCGCGCCGAGCTCGTCGTGCGTGAGGTCGCGCAGGGCGCCGACCGGCTGCTTGCCCAGGCGTACGGGTCCGATCGCGGTGCGGGTGAGGCGGCGTACGGGGTGCCCCACGTGGTCGAGCAGGCGGCGCACGATCCGGTTCCGGCCCTCATGGATGGTCAGCTCGACGATGGACTTGCCCTGCGAGTCGTGCCGCGGGTCGCCGCCGACGACCCGGGCGGCGCTGACGGTGACCGGGCCGTCGTCGAGCTCGACACCGGCGATCAGCTGGCGGACCGTGCGGATGTGGACCTCGCCCTCGACCTCGGCGACGTAGGTCTTGTCGACCTCGTAGGACGGGTGCGCCATCCGCTGCGCGAAGTCGCCGTCGTTGGTCAGCAGCAGCAGGCCGGAGGTGTCCGTGTCGAGGCGTCCGACGTGGAAGAGCCGCTCGGGGCGGTCCTCGACGAGGTCCGAGAGGGTGCGGCGGCCCTGCGGGTCCGACATCGTCGAGACGACGCCGGTCGGCTTGTTCAGCACGAGGTAGACGTGCGGCGAGACCGGCGGCAGCCGCCGCCCGGAGACCCGGATCACCGCGGTGGTCGGGTCGACCTTGGTGCCGAGGCGGGTGACCACCTCGCCATCGACGACGACCTCGCCGCCGAGCATCAGCTCCTCGCACTTGCGGCGCGAGGCGACGCCGGAGGCGGCCAGCAGCTTCTGCAGGCGTACCCGGCCGTCCTCGTCGACGGGCACGCCCTCGGGCAGGTCGCTCATGGGTTCTCCTGGGGTGCGTCGGGGGGCAGGTCGGGGGTGGAGGCCGGCCCGACCGGGTCCGGCGCGCGGCCGGAGAGGCCGGCCAGCTCGTCCTCCATGTCGGCCATGTCGGGCAGGTAGGGCGCCAGGTCGGGCAGGTCGTCGAGCCCGGTGACCCCGATCCGCTCGAGGAAGTAGCCGGTGGTACGGAACAGCGTGGCACCGGACTCGTGGTCGGCGCCGGCCTCCTCGACCAGGCCGCGGGTCAGCAGGGTGCGCATCACGCCGTCGACGTTGACGCCGCGGATCGCCGACACCCGGGCCCGGGCGATCGGCTGGCGGTAGGCCACCACGGCGAGGGTCTCGAGGGCGGCCTGGGTCAGCCGGGCCTGCTGGCCCTCGAGGACGTAGGCCTCGACGACGGGGGCGTACTCGTCGCGGGTGTAGTAGCGCCACCCGCCGGCGACGTTGCGCAGCTCGAAGCCGCGGCGCTGCTCGTCGTACTCGTGGGCCAGGTCGACCAGCGCCCCGGCCACGGCGTCGGCCGGGTGGCCGACCGCGGCGGCGAGCGTGGGCTCGTCGAGCGGCTGGTCGGCGATCATCAGCATCGCCTCGAGCGAGGGACGCAGCGGGGCGAGGGGCACGTCGAGGGCCGGGTCGTCGAGGGCCGGGTCGTCGGTACGGGGGGCGTCAGTGTCCATCGGGGTCATCCTCTCGCGGGGCCGGCGGGTCCGCCTGGGGCGGGGCGCCGTCGAACTCGTCGGTGATCTCGACCTCGGCGTCCTCGGCCCCCGTCCAGCGGATGCTGAGCTCGGCCAGGGCGCTGGCCTGCTCGAAGACGACCACGCCCTCGCGGAAGAGCTCCAGCAGCGACAGGAACCGGGCCACCGTGGTGAGGGTGTCCGGGGAGTCGCCGCACAGCGTGCGGAAGGTGAGCGTGCCCTGCGCCCGGAGCCGGGAGACCACGAGCGCACCCTGCTCCCGGACGCTGACGGTGCTGGTGTGGATGTGCTCGAGCGAGACCTCCACGACCGGCTTGGGCGCCAGCGCCCTCGCCGCCAGCGCCGCGAACTGCTCCAGCCCGATGCCGATCAGCACCTCCGGCAGCAGTGCGGCGTACCGGTCCTCGAGACCGACGGCCCGCGGGTGGCGCCGCGACTCACCGGCGAGCCGCTCGCCCATCCGGGCCGCGACCAGCTTGAAGGCCTTGTACTGCAGCAGCCGGGCGAAGAGCAGGTCACGGGCCTCGAGCAGCGCCAGGTCCTCCTCGTCCTCCACCTCGGCCTGCGGCAGCAGCCGGGCGGCCTTGAGGTCGAGCAGGGTGGAGGCGACCAGCAGGAACGACGTGGTCTGCTCGAGGTCCCAGACGGTGCCGCCGGCCTTGACGTGGGCGATGAACTCGTCGGTGACCCGGGACAGCGAGACCTCGGTGATGTCGAGCTTGTGCTTCGAGATCAGGCTCAGCAGCAGGTCGAAGGGGCCCTCGAAGTTGTCGAGGTGCACCGCGAACGCCGGGGTGGGGTCCGGCTGCTCGCTCATCCCTCGGCGAGCCGTCGCACCAGCGCGCTGTCGGCACCGTTCGCGTCGTACTCGGCGAGCACGAGCGCCAACGCCTCGCGCACCAGCCGGCCCCGGTCGACGGCCAGCCCGTGGCTCGCACGCAGGGTCAGCCGGGTGTGCTCGATGCTGAGCAGCTCCTCGGCGGTGACGTAGACGGTCATCTTCTCGTCGTGGCGGACCCGACCGCTGGGACGACGTTGCGCGGGCGCGGTCTCGGTGGCGTCGTCGGGCACGGCCCGTACGGAGCGCGGCTTGGCGTCGGCGCCCGCGGCGGCGTCCTCGGTGGGCCGGAACAGGTCGTCGGCCGAGGGCATGCTCACGCGTCGTGGCACCGGACCAGCACCTCCTTGGCCAGCTGACGGTACGCCGCCGCGCCCGGCGAGGACGAGGCGTAGGAGGTGATCGGCTCGCCGGCCACGGTGGAGTCGGAGAACTTCACCGTGCGGCGGATGACGGTGTGGAAGACCGTGTCGCCCCAGGCCTGGACCAGGCGCTCCATGACCTCGCGGCCGTGCAGGGTGCGCCCGTCGTACATCGTGCCGAGCACGCCGTCGATGGACAGCTTGGGGTTGAGCCGCTCGCGCACCTTGTCGATCGTGGTCTTGAGCAGGGCCACGCCGCGCAGCGCGAAGTACTCGCACTCGAGCGGCACGATGACGCCGTCGGAGGCGGTGAGCGCGTTGACCGTCAGCAGGCCCAGCGAGGGCTGGCAGTCGATGAGGATGACGTCATAGGCCTCCATCGCGGGCCCCAGCACGCGCTGCAGGGTCTGCTCGCGGCCGACCTCGTGGACCAGCTGCACCTCGGCGGCCGACAGGTCGATGTTGGAGGGCAGCAGGTCCATGCCGGGCACGCCGGAGGGCACGACGACCTCGTCGAGGGTCACGTCGGACTGCATCAGCAGGTTGTAGATCGTCAGGTCCATGCCCTGGGGGTTCAGCCCGAGGCCGACCGACAGCGAACCCTGGGGGTCGAAGTCGACGAGCAGGACGCGGCGGCCGTACTCGGCCAGCGAGGCGCCCAGGTTGATGGTCGTGGTGGTCTTGCCCACCCCGCCCTTCTGGTTGCACATCGAGATCACCCGGGCACGGGCGCCCTCGGCGACCGGGCCGGGCTCGGGCAGGAAGGGCATCGGGCGACCGGTCGGACCGATCTCCACCTCGGCCGGCGCCTCGGCGGGGGCAGCCGCCTCGGGGCGCGCCGGGCGCTCGAAGGGCAGCGGCTCGCTGGTGCCCAGCGGCGCCTGCGGGGCGCGCGGCGGCGCCGGGGTGCGCACCATCGGGGGCATCTCGCCGGCGGCCGAGCCACCGAAGGACCCACCGCCCGGGAACGTTCCTGCGTCGGTCATCTGCCGCACCCCTGTCGTCTCGTGCCGCCCACGTGGGCCGTACCCCGACAGCATCGTTTGTCGACACGGCGACATTGCGCAGGCGCGCCGCGTGTCGGCGACATGAGGGAAGCGCGGGCGGCGACCGTGTGACGCGTGGTGCCTGTGGTGCGGGTGTGGTTCAAACGCCCGGACTCGACGGGCGAGTTTCGAACATGTCGGCCTGTGCAAAGGCCGACATGTTCGGAAGTCCCCGGCCGACCGGGGACTTCCCTGCCCGGCGCCCGCCGCTCGGGCACTCGGCGGTCAGTCCACGGTCAGTCGGCGAGGACGTCCTGCTGGTCGGGGTGCCGCTCGAGCCACGACGCGACGAACGGGCACTCCGCGACCACGCGCAGCCGGGCGCCGCGACGGACGTCGTCGAGCGCGCCGCGGACCAGCACGGAGCCGACGCCCTGGCCCTCGAAGCGGTCGGCGACCTCGGTGTGGGTGAAGGTGATCCGGTCCCCGTCGAGCACGTAGGCGGCGAAGCCGGCCCGCTCGCCGGCGGCCCACACCTCGTAGCGGTTCTCCTCGGGTGCGTGGCGCACCTCGAAGGCCTCGGTGGTGGGCTGTCCGGCGCCGTCGGTGGGCTGCTGCGTCATGTTCCTCACCCTACGGGCGGGAATCAGACGACGGGGGTGAGCGCTGAGGTCGTCGTACTTTTACCCATCTCCCCGACGAAAGGACACCTCGTGTCCCGTGCGTTCGAGCCCATCTCCGTAGGGTCCTGGACCCTCCCGCAGCGCTTCGTGATGGCGCCGCTGACCCGCAACCGCGCCGGCGAGGGCATGGCGCCCACCGACCTGGCGGTGACCTACTACGGCCAGCGGGCCGGGGCCGGGCTGATCATCAGCGAGGGCACCCAGCCCAGCGCCACCGGCCAGGGCTACCTGAACACCCCCGGCATCCACTCCCCCGAGCAGGTCGAGGGCTGGCGCAAGGTCGGCCAGGCCGTCCACGACGGCGGCGGGAAGATCGTCGTGCAGCTGATGCACGTCGGCCGCATCGCGCACCCGGACAACAAGCAGGGCCTCGAGACCGTCGCCCCGAGCGCGCTCACCGCGCCGGGCGAGATGGTCACCGCCGAGGGCCGGGTCCCCCACGTGGAGCCGCGCGCCCTGGAGACCGACGAGATCCCCGGCATCGTCGAGGAGTTCGTGCACGCCGCGCGCTGCGCCGTCGAGGCCGGCCTGGACGGCGTCGAGGTGCACTCGGCCAACGGCTACCTGCTGCACCAGTTCCTCGCCCCGAGCAGCAACACCCGCACCGACGGGTACGGCGGCTCCCCCGAGGCCCGCGCCCGCCTCACCGTCGAGGTCACCCGCGCGGTCGCCGAGGCCATCGGCGCCGACAAGGTCGGCATCCGGATCTCCCCCGCCCACAACATCCAGGGCTGCCTGGAGGAGGACCCGTCCGACGTCGAGGCCACCTACACCTCGCTCGTGGAGGGCATCGCCGACCTCGGCCTGGCCTACCTCAGCATCCTGGCCGACCCGCGCAGCCAGCTGGTGACCGACCTGCGCAAGCGCTTCGGCGGGCCGACCATCCTGAACTCGGGCTTCGCCGACGTCACCCAGCTCGCCGACGTCGAGTCCGTGCTCGACGAGGGCCTCGGCGACCTGGTCGCCGTGGGTCGCGAGTACATCGCCAACCCCGACCTGGCCGAGCGCTGGAAGCAGGGCGCCGAGCTCAACGAGCCGAACGGCGACACCTTCTACGGCGGCGGCGCGGAGGGCTACACCGACTACCCGTTCCTGGGGGAGTCCCGCTCGGCCTGAGGCCCGGTTACAGCCGGCGCATCGAGGTGGTGGCGAGCACCAGCTCGCCCACCTCGTCGCCGGCGTCCAGGTCCGCCACAGCCTCCACGACCCAGTCGTGGTGGTCGGCGGGGTCGTGGATCGTCTGGGTCACCCGCCACAGACGGGCCTCCACGTCCTCGTCGGCGCCTGCGGGCGTCCCGACCTCCTCCGTGACCCGGAGGAGGTCGGGCCCGCGGGCATCTCCGTCGGTCCGCACCTCGTCGTGCTCGGCGAAGTAGGACTCGATCGCCTCGTCCCACCGGCTGCGCGTCATCACGACCGCGCGCGCGGGGTCCAGCCGGTCGGCCGCCGCCCGCTCCAGGGTCATCAGCCCGTCCAGGTCGTCGCGGGCGACCAGCTCGACCCGGCGCCACATGGCGTTGCGGACCATCACCTCGAAGACGCGTCCCTGCTCCGAGAGCGGGCGCGGCGGGCGGGCCCCGGAGGTGTCGGTGACCGTCCGCGCGACCGCGTCGGGGTCGGTCATCGCCTCCCACTCGTCGAGCAGCGAGGAGTCGGTCTGACGCACGGTCTCGCCCAGCCACGCCTCGAGGTCCTCGAGCTCGGGGCTGCGCGCCGCCTCGGGCACGGTCTGGCGCAGGAACCGGTAGGCGTCGGTGAGGTAGCGCAGCACCAGCCCCTCGGAGCGCGCCAGCTGGTAGCGCGAGACGACGTCGGTGAAGCTCATCCCCTGCTCCCACATCTCGCGCACCACCGACGCCGGTGACAGTGCGTCCTCCGGCAGCCAGGGGTGCGCGCCGCGGTACAGCTCGTAGGCCGCCTCCAGCCCCTCGCGCAGCGGCTGGGGCCAGCTGACCTCGTCGAGCAGCGCCATCCGCTCGTCGTACTCCAGGCCGTCGGCCTTCATCTCCGCCAGGGCCTCGCCCTTGGCGCGGTTCTGCTGGGCGAAGAGGATCTGGCGCGGGACCTCGAGCACGGCCTCGGCCACCGACACCACGTCGAGGGCGTGGTGCTCCGCGTCGGGGTCGAGCATCGCGATCGCCTCGAGCGCGAAGTGGGCCAGCGGCTGGTTGAGGGCGAAGTCGAGCGGCAGGTCGACGGTCATCACGTAGCGCCGCCCGTGCTCGTCGACCTCGTCGAGGCGGGTCAGCACGCCGGAGGCCACCAGGCTGCGGGCCAGCCGCAGCGCCCGGCGGCACAGCCGCAGCTGGCTGCGGCGGTCCTCGTGGTTGTCGGTGAGCAGCCGCCTCAGCACGACGAACGCGTCCTCCTCGCGGGACAGGACGTTGACCAGCATCGCGTTGTCGACCTTCATCCGCGAGACGAGCTTCTCCGGCACCCCGGCGACGAGCTTCTCGAAGGTCTGCTCCGACCACACCACGGCGCCCTCGGGGGGCTTGCGCAGCTGGGCCTTGCTCTTGCGCTTGGCCTGCTTCTCCTCGCTCATCGCGGCGTTCTTGGCGTCGGCCTTGGCCTTGGCCTTCTCGTTGTCGATGACGTGCTCGGGCGCCTGGACGACCACGGAGCCGGCGGTGTCGAAGCCGGCCCGTCCGGCCCGCCCGGCGATCTGCAGGAACTCCCGGGTGCGCAGCACCCGCTGGCGGCGACCGTCGTACTTCGCCAGGCCGGTGAACATCACGGTACGGATCGGCACGTTGATGCCGACGCCGAGCGTGTCGGTGCCGCAGATGACGGCGAGGAGGCCGGCCTGGGCCAGCTGCTCCACCAGCCGGCGGTAGCGCGGCAGCATCCCCGCGTGGTGCACCCCGACCCCGCGGCGCAGCAGCTTGGACAGGGTCTTGCCGAACCCGGCACCGAAGCGGAACCCGGCCAGCCGCTCGGCCCGGGTGGCGGCCTGCGCCTTGGCCTCGTCGCTGCGCGCGGTGAGCCAGGAGGCGTTGAGCAGGTTGCTGGCGTGCTCGACGGCGGCCGCCTGGGTGAAGTGGACGACGTAGACGGGGGTCTGGTGGGTCTCGACCAGCTCCTCCAGCGTCTCGGGGACGTGCGTGGTGGCCCAGCTGAAGGTCAGCGGCACCGGCCGCTCGGCGTCGTCGACGACCGCGGTCGGGCGTCCGCTGCGCCGCTCGAGGTCGGCGGCCAGGTCGGTGACGTCGCCGAGCGTGGCCGACATCAGCAGCACCTGGGCCTGCGGCAGCTCGATCAGCGGCACCTGCCAGGCCCACCCCCGCTCGGGCTCGGAGTAGAAGTGGAACTCGTCCATCACCACGAGGCCGACGTCGGCGGAGGCACCCTCCCGCAGCGCGATGTTGGCCAGCACCTCGGCGGTGCAGCAGATGATGGGGGCGTCGGGGTTGACCGCGGCGTCGCCGGTCAGCAGCCCGACGTCGTCGGCGCCGAAGACCTCGCACAGCTCGAAGAACTTCTCGCTGACCAGCGCCTTGATCGGGGCGGTGTAGAACCCGACCCGGTCGTCGGCCATCGCGGCCATCAGCGCCCCGACGGCCACCAGGGACTTGCCCGAGCCGGTCGGCGTGGCCAGCACCACGTTGCTGCCCGAGAGCAGCTCGATCACGGCCTCCTCCTGGTGCGGGTAGAGCTCCAGCCCGCGTCCGGCGGCCCAGGTGACGACCTGCTCGAGGACCTCGTCGGCGTCGGCGCTCATCCGCGGGCCCGGGGGTGCGCGGTGGCGAAGACCTCGCGCAGGTTGTCGACGGTGACCAGCGTGTAGACCTGGGTGGTGGTCACCGAGGCGTGACCGAGCAGCTCCTGGACGACCCGGACGTCGGCGCCGCCGTCGAGCAGGTGGGTGGCGAAGGAGTGCCGGAGGGTGTGCGGGGAGACCTCCCGGGTGACCCCGGCCCGCTCGGCGGCCTTCACCAGCGCCGCCCAGGCCGACTGCCGCGAGAGCCTCCCGCCCCGGGCGTTGAGGAACAGCGCCGGCCCGGCCCGCTCCACGAGCGCCGGCCGCCCGCGCACGAGGTAGGCCGCCAGGGCCTCGCGGGCGTACGACCCGACGGGCACCAGCCGCTCCTTGCCGCCCTTGCCGCGCAGCAGCAGCGCCCCCTCACCGGGCGGGAGGTCGACCACCTCCTGCACGTCGTCGACGTCGAGGCCGACCGCCTCGGAGATCCGGGCCCCGGTGCCGTAGAGCAGCTCGAGCAGGGCGCGGTCACGCAGCGCCAGCGGGGTGCCCGGGGCGCCGGCGGCCTCCACGATCGCCTCCACGTCGGACAGCGGCAGCGCCTTGGGCAGCCGCTTGCCCGGCGCCGGGGGTCGTACGGCCGCCGCCGGGTCGTGCGAGGCCAGCCCGTCGGCCAGGGCGAAGCGGTGGAACCCGCGGACGGCGACGACCGTGCGGGCGGCCGAGGCCGCCGCGAGCGGCGGGTGCTCGGCGTCACCCTCGCGCAAGCGGGCCAGGAACTCGGTGACGGTGGCCTCCGAGACGGCGTCGAGGTCGTGGACCCCGACGGCGTCCAGGTGGGCCAGGTAGCGGCGCAGGTCGCGGCGGTAGGAGCTCAGGGTGTTGGCCGCCAAGCCCTTCTCGACGCCGAGGTGGTCGAGGTAGGTGCGCACGGCCACCGCGGCCCGACCGGGCCCGGGACCGGGACCGGGATCGGTCCCGGTCCCCGGGTCGGTGGCGACGGCGCTCACCGCTCGCTCAGGCCAGGACCTCGTCGAGCGAGACGGCGAGGATGTCCCACGCCTCGCCGACGGGTCCGTTGGTGAGCGCGCCGGCGTGGGTGTTGAGGCCCAGGGCCAGGCTGCGGTCGGTGCGCGAGGCGTCGGCCCAGCCCTTGTTGGCCAGCGCCACGGTGTAGGGCAGCGTGGCGTTGGTCAGGGCGTAGGTCGAGGTGCTGGGCACCGCACCGGGCATGTTGGCTACGCAGTAGAACGTCGAGCCGTGCACCGTGAAGGTGGGGTCGTCGTGGGTGGTCGGTCGGGTGTCCTCGAAGCACCCGCCCTGGTCGACGGCGATGTCGACCAGCACCGAGCCGGGCTTCATCTGCGCCACCAGGTCGTTGCTGACCAGCGTGGGGGCCTTGGCGCCCGGGATCAGCACGGCGCCGATCACCAGGTCGGCGTCCATGACCTGCTGGGCCACGGTGAGCCGGGAGGAGGCCAGGCCCTGGACCCGGTTGTCGTAGCGCCAGAACGACATCCGCAGCTTGTCGAGGTCGGTGTCGAGCAGGGTGACGTCGGCGCCCATGCCGAGCGCGATGTTGGCGGCGTTCTGGCCGGACACACCGGCACCGATCACGACGACCTTGGCGTTGGCGACCCCGCCGACGCCTCCCATCAGCACGCCGCGCCCGCCTTGTGCCTTGAGCAGCGCGTGGGCGCCGACCTGCGGCGCCAGGCAGCCGGCGACCTCCGACATCGGGTAGAGCAGCGGCAGGGAGCCCGACGGCAGCTGGACGGTCTCGTAGGCCAGCGCGGTCACCCGGCTGGACATGAGCTCCTCGGTCAGCGGGCGGTCGGCGGCGAGGTGCAGGTAGGTGAAGAGCGTGAGGCCCTCGCGCAGGCGGTGGTACTCCTCGGCGACCGGCTCCTTGACCTTGAGCAGCAGGTCGGCGGCGCCCCAGACCTCGTCGGCGTCGGGCACGATCGTGGCGCCGGCGGCGACGTACTCGGCGTCGGGGATCGAGGACCCCTCCCCCGCGCCCTGCTGGACCTGCACGTCGTGGCCGTGCGCGACGAGCTCGTGCACGCCGATCGGCGTGATGGCCACGCGGTACTCGTGGTTCTTGACTTCCTTCGGGACGCCGACCTTCATCGTGCTCTCTCCTTCACGGGTCCGGGTCCACCACGCTGTGGACCGGGGGCGCGACGACCCTAGCGGGGCCCTCCGACGAGCCCACGGGCATGGGCCGCCAGCACCGCGACGACCAGCGGGCCGTCCCCGACCCGGCCGTCCAGGACGGCCTCGACCAGGTCGGCGAACGGCACCCACCCGGCGACCATCTCGGCCTCCTCGTGGGCCGGCTCGAAGTCGCCGCGCCCCACGTCGGTGAGGCCCGTGGCCAGGAAGTGGTGCATGACCTCCTCCGAGATCCCCGGGGACGACCACGTGGTCGTCAGGTGCGTCCAGCCGGTGGCCTCGAGGCCGGTCTCCTCGCGCAGCTCGCGCCGGGCGACCTGCTCGGGGGTCTCGTCGCCCTCGTCCATCAGCCCGGCCGGCAGCTCGACGAAGAGCCGGTGCGCGGCGTGGCGGTACTGCCACAGGCACCGCACCCGGTCCTGGTCGTCGACCGCGAGCACGATCACCGCGCCGGGGTGCTCGAGGACCAGCCGCCGGAACGGCTCGTCCTCGGGGTGCGCGGGTCGGCGGATCCGGTCCTCGCGCAGCGACATCACCCAGTGGTCGCGGTGCAGGTCACGGGTGGAGTCGACCGGCCAGGACTCCGGGCTGTCGGCCAGCGGCGGGTGCTCGCTCACGCCTCCTCCGGCTCCGGCTCGCGGCGCAGCCCGCGGTCGTCGATCTCCAGGCGCAGCTCGCGCTGGCGCTCGATGGCGGCGCCGACCAGGCCCACGAACAGCGGGTGCGGACGGGTCGGACGCGAGCGGAGCTCGGGGTGGGCCTGGGTGGCGACGTAGTACGGGTGCACGTCGCGGGGCAGCTCGACGAACTCCACCAGGTCGAGGTCGGGGTTCACGCCCGAGAAGACCAGGCCGGCGTCCTGGAGCTGGTCGCGGTAGGCGTTGTTCACCTCGTAGCGGTGACGGTGGCGCTCCTCCACGCGGGCGGCGCCGTATGCCTCCCGCACGACCGAGCCGGCCAGCAGGTCGGCCGGGTAGAGACCCAGACGCATCGTGCCGCCGAGGTCGCCCTCGCCCTCGACGAAGGACTTCTGCTCCTCCATCGTGGCGATGACCGGCTCCGGGGTGCCGGGGTCGAACTCGGTCGACCCGGCCTTCTCCAGGCCCAGCACGCTGCGGGAGTACTCGATCACCAGGCACTGCAGGCCCAGGCACAGCCCGAGCGTGGGGATCCCGTGGGTGCGGGCGTAGGTCAGCGCGCCGAGCTTCCCCTCGATCCCGCGGATGCCGAACCCGCCGGGCACGCAGATCGCGTCGACGTCCTGGAGGCGGCGCGCCGCACCGGCCGGGGTGTCGCACTCGTCGGAGGGCACCCACTCCAGGTTGACCTTGGCCTCGTGGGCGAAGCCGCCCGCGCGCAGCGCCTCGGCCACCGACAGGTAGGCGTCGGGCAGGTCGACGTACTTGCCGACCAGCGCGATCGTGATCTCCTCGCGCGGGTGGTGCACCCGGCGCAGCAGGTCGTCCCACAGGGTCCAGTCGACGTCGCGGAACGGCAGGTCGAGGCGGCGCACGACGTAGGCGTCGAGGCCCTCGCGGTGCAGCACCTTGGGGATGTCGTAGATCGAGGGGGCGTCGGCGGCGGTGACCACGGCGTCCTCGTCGACGTCGCACATCAGCGAGATCTTGCGCTTGATCGAGTCCGGCAGCTCACGGTCGGCGCGGCAGACGACGGCGTCGGGCTGGATGCCGACCTGGCGCAGCGCGGCGACGGAGTGCTGCGTGGGCTTGGTCTTCAGCTCCTTCGACGGACCGATGTAGGGCACCAGGGAGACGTGGAGGAAGAAGCAGTTGGCCCGGCCGATGTCGTGGCGGACCTGGCGGGCCGCCTCGAGGAACGGCAGCGACTCGATGTCGCCGACCGTGCCGCCGACCTCGGTGATCACGACGTCGACCGGCTCGTCGGGCTCCTGGCCGGCGGGGGCGTGCCCGCCCATCGCCAGGATCCGGTCCTTGATCTCGTTGGTGATGTGCGGGATCACCTGGACGGTGTCGCCGAGGTAGTCGCCGCGGCGCTCCTTGGCGATCACGCTCGAGTAGACCTGGCCGGTCGTGACGTTGGCGATCTGCCCGAGGTCGGTGTCGAGGAACCGCTCGTAGTGGCCGATGTCGAGGTCGGTCTCGGCCCCGTCGTTGGTCACGAACACCTCGCCGTGCTGGAACGGGTTCATCGTCCCGGGGTCCACGTTGAGGTACGGGTCGAGCTTCTGCATCGTCACCCGCAGCCCCCGCGATCGCAGGAGACGGCCGAGGCTGGAGGCCGTCAGCCCCTTCCCGAGGGACGAGGCGACACCCCCGGTCACGAACACGTGCTTGGTCGGTTCCACTCCCTGCACCTTCACGGGACTCGATCCTATCCCAGCCGGGATGCTCAGGGTTGCAGGGCTCGTGCGGGCTGCGCGACCTCGAGCAGCTCGCGGGCGTGGGCGAGCCCGGTGTCGGACTCCGTCAGGCCGGCCAGCATGCGGGAGAGCTCGCGCTCGCGGCCGGTCTCGTCGAGCAGGGTCAGCCCGGAGCTGGTGACCGTGCCGTCGGAGGACTTGCGCACCACGACGTGCCGGTCGGCGTAGGCCGCCACCTGCGGCAGGTGGGTGACGACGACGACCTGGGAGGTGCGCGCCAGCGCCGCCAGGCGCCGTCCGATCTCGACCGCGGCGGTCCCGCCGACGCCGGCGTCGACCTCGTCGAAGACGAAGGTGGGCACCGGGCTGGTGCCGGCCAGGGCGACCTCCACGGCGAGCATCACGCGGGACAGCTCACCGCCCGAGGCGCCCTTGTGCAACGGACGCGGCTCGCTGCCGGTGTTGGCGGCGAGCAGCAGCTCGACGTCGTCGACGCCGTGGGCGCCCGCGTGGAGGTGCTCGCCGTCGACAGGGAGCCCGGCGGGGTCGTCGGCGCCGGTCGGGGTGCGCCGCACGGCGACCTCGAGGCGGGCGTGCGGCATCGCGAGGCCGCCGAGCTCGGTGGTGACGGTGGTGCCCAGCCGCAGGGCCGCGGCCGACCGGGCGGCCGAGAGGCGTCCGGCCACGTCGCCCAGCTCGTCGCGCAGGGCGTCGCGCTCGTCGCGCAGGGCGTCGATGCGCTCGTCGGTCCCGTCGAGGTCGAGCAGCCGGACCGAGGCCTGCTCGGCCCAGGCCAGGACCTCCTCGACGGTCTCGCCGTACTTGCGGGTCAGCGCGGTGAGCGCGGCGCGCCGCTCCGAGACGGCGGCGAGCCGGGACGGGTCGACGTCGACGCGGCTGGCGTAAGAGGCCACGTCGGCGGCCACGTCGGAGAGCAGGTAGCCGACCTCGGCCAGCCGGTCGGCGAGGTCAGCGGCCTCGCGGTCGTGGACGCGCACCTGCTCGAGGGCGCCCCGGCCGGCGGCGACCGCGGCCATCGCGTCGGGGCCGCCGTTCTCGCTGGACAGCGCCTCGCGGGCCTGCTCGGCGGCCGTCAGCAGGGTGTCGCTGTTGCCCAGCCGGGACTCCTCGGCGGCCAGGGAGACGTCCTCCCCGGGCTCGGGCGCGACGGCCTCGACCTCGGCGAGCCCGAAGCGCAGGAGGTCGGCCTCGCGGGCCCGCTCCCGGGCCGAGGCGACGGTCTCCTCGAGCTCCCGCTCGACCTGCTGCAGCCGGGACCAGCCCGCGCCGTGCTCGGCGACCAGGTCCTGGACGGGCGGCCCGCCGAACCGGTCGAGCGCCTCGCGCTGGGTCCGGGGCTGCAGCAGCCGGTGCTGGTCGGACTGGCCGTGCACGGCCACCAGCGGCTGGGCGAGCCCGGTCAGCGTGGCGACCGGGACGCTGGCCCCGCCGACGTACGCCCGGGAGCGGCCCTCGGCGGCGACGTTGCGGGCCAGCACGACCCGGTCGTCCTCGACCTCGCCACCGGCGGCGTCGACCGCGGCGGCGAAGCCGGGCAGGGAGCCCACGGCCACGACGCCCTCGACCCGGGCCTGCCGCGCGCCGGAGCGTACGGACCCGCTGTCGGCGCGGCCGCCGAGCAGCAGGCCGAGCGCGGTCACCACCATCGTCTTGCCGGCGCCGGTCTCGCCGGTGACGACGGTCAGGCCCGGGCCCAGCTCCAGGCTGGAGGAGTCGATGACTCCGAGGGAGCTGATCCGGATCTCCTCGATCACGGGCCCTCCCCCGTCGGCACGGTCTCGAGGTGGCGTGACCGACGCTCCGCAGCGCCTCGCCAGCCGGCGACGGGCAGCCCGAACTTGGCCACCAGGCGGTCGGTGAACGGGGAGTCGGTCAGGCGCACCAGACGGAGGGGCGACGCACCACGGCGGACCTCGATCCGGGCGCCGGGCGGCAGGTCGACGGCACGCCGGCCGTCGCACCACAGCACGCCGGCGCCCTCGGCCCGGTCCAGCACCTCGACGGCCAGCAACGAGTCGGGAGCGGCGACCAGCGGCCGGGCGAACAGGGCGTGGGCGCTGATCGGCACCATCAGCAGCGCCTCGACCGACGGCCACACCACCGGCCCCCGGCGCTGAAGTTGTAGGCGGTGGACCCGGTCGGCGTGGCGCACACGACGCCGTCGCAGCCCCACCGCGACAGCGGGCGGCCGTCGATCTCGACCACCACCTCGAGCATCCGCTGCCGCGAGGCCTTCTCCACCGACGCCTCGTTGACCGCGAAGGTGCGGGCGACCTCCTCGCCACCGCGCAGCACGCGCACGTCGAGGGTCATCCGGTCCTCGGTGGTGTAGGCGCGCGCCACGATCGCGGCGATGGTCGAGGCCACGTCGTCGTGCTCGGCCTCGGCGAGGAACCCGACGTGGCCGAGGTTGATGCCGAGGATCGGGGTGCCGCTGGCGCGGGTGATCTCGGCCGCGCGCAGGATCGTGCCGTCCCCGCCGACGACCAGGGTGAGCTCGCAGTCGCGGCTGGCGTCGTCGGCGGAGGTGGTCAGCTCGACGCCGGGCCGGGACGCGTCGACACCGAGGTCGGCGGCCTCGTCGTCGAGCAGGCGGACCACGATGCCCTGGGCGGTCAGGGCCTCCAGCGCCTCGAGGGCGACCTCCCGGGCGGCCTCCCTGCCGGTGTGCGCGAGCAGCAGCACCCGGCGTGCGGCGGGCGGGCTGTCCTCGGTCTGGCTCACTCCTCCACTCTCTCACCCGGTCCCGACGCCCCGGGGGGCGCCGCGTCGGGCAGGGCCGGGCCGGCGGTTCCGACCCGGGTCTGCTGGGCGGCGACGGCCGCGGCCAGCGTCTCGTCGTCGAGCAGGGGCGGCCCCTGGCGCAGCCACACGAAGAACTCCACGTTGCCCGACGGGCCGGGCAGCTTGCTGGTGGTCAGGCCGACCACGCCGCGGCCGAGGCGTGCGGCGGCCGCGCAGACCGCGACGACGGTCTCGGCGCGCAGGTCCGGGTCCCGGACCACGCCGCCCTTGCCGACGCGGTCCTTGCCGACCTCGAACTGCGGCTTGACCATGAGCAGGAGGTCGCCGTCCGGCTCGGTGACGCCGACCAGGGCCTCGAGCAGCAGCCGCAGCGAGATGAAGGAGAGGTCGCCGACGACGAGGTCGACCGGACCACCCACCAGCGCGGGGGTCACGTCGCGCACGTTGGTGCGGTCGTGCACGCGGACCCGATCGTCCTGCTGCAGGCGCCAGGCCAGCTGCCCGTAGCCCACGTCCACGGCCACCACCTCCGCGGCGCCGGCGCGCAGGAGGACGTCGGTGAAGCCTCCCGTCGAGGCGCCGGCGTCGAGCACCCGCCGGCCGGCGGCCCGCAGCCCGTGGGCGGCGAGGTCGTCCAGGGCGCCGGCCAGCTTGTGCCCGCCGCGGGAGACGTAGTCGGGACGGTCGTCGTCGACCGACACCACGAGCGCCACGTCGGTGCTCACCCCGGTCGCGGGCTTGCGGGCGACCATGCCGCCGACCTTCACCCGCCCGTCGGCCACCAGGGTGGCGGCGTGCTCGCGGCTGCGGGCGAGGCCACGCCGGACCAGCTCGGCGTCGAGGCGCAGGCGCCGTGGGGGCACCGGGTGCCGTTCAGCCGGCCGGGTCGGGCTCGTCGAGAGCCCGGCGCAGCCGGTCGTGGGCCTGCTCGACCGCCGCCGACTGCTCGGCGACGGGGAGGTCGAAGGCCGTCGCCAGGTCGCCGAGCACCGCGTCGACGCCGGCGACGCCGGTGGTCGGCGGGGCCGGTGGGGCCGGTGCGGGGCTGGTCGCCTCCTGCTGGGTCATGGTCTCAGCCTAGCGGCGGGCGTACCGCGCTCACGGCTCCTGGAGCGCGTCGGTGGCCACGGGCTCCCCGGTGGCGTCGAGGTGGGCCCAGGCTGCCGCGGCGACGAGCTGCCACCACGCGTCGACGGTGCCGTCGCCCTCGACCACGAGCCGACCGTCGGTCGTCCGGGCCGCCCAGCCGGCGTGCTGCCACGTGTCGTCGCCGTCGCGCGGGGCCTCGGGCTCCTGGTGGGCGACGTGCAGGCCGCCGAGGTCGGCCGAGACGTACGTCGGCCGCTGCTCGGCCGGGGCGGTGACGAGCTCGCCGAGCCCGGTGACCCCGGTGAGGACGAGCAGCGTGTCGACGCCGACGGCGGTGCCGCCCTCGATGTCGGTGTCGAGCCGGTCGCCCACCATCAGCGGCCGCTCGCCACCCACCCGCGCGACGGTCTCGTCGAGCAGCGGCCGGGCGGGCTTGCCGGCCACGGTCGGCTCGACCTCGGCGAAGCGCCGCAGCGTGTCGACCAGCACCCCGTGGCCCGGTGCGGTCCCGTACGAGGTGGGGATGCTCATGTCGGTGTTGCTGGCCACCCACGGCAGGCCGTCGCGGATCAGGACGGCCGCGCGCATCACCTGGCGCCACAGCACCTCGGGGCCGTAGCCGGTCACCAGGGCGACCGGACCACCCGCGTCGCCCGGGGAGGCGCCGTCCTGGACCGTGTCGACCTCGCGCCCCTCCAGGCCCTCGGCCTCCACGGCCTGCCAGAGCCCCTCGCCGCCGAGCACGAGGACCACGGCGCCGACGCCGTGCTGGGCGCGCAGGACCGAGGCTGCCGCCTGGGCCGAGGTCACGACGTCGGCGTCGTCCAGCTGGATGCCGAGTGCACGCAGGTGGCTGACCACGGCACCCGGCGGTCGCGAGGCGTTGTTGGTGACGTAGGCGCACCGCATGCCGGCCTCGCGGGCGCGGGCCAGGTGCTCCGGCGCCCCCGGGACGGCGTCCCCGCCGACGTAGACCACGCCGTCGAGGTCGAGCATCGCCAGGTCGTAGGCGGCGGAGAGCGGGGCGTTGCTGCTGCCGAGCACGGGCGCTCCTGCGAGTGGTGGTCGGGTACGGGCGCTGGGAACCCTACGATGCCGTGATGCAGCACGGGGAAGGTCGGGGTCGGGCAGGAACGCTCGACCCCGCGTTGCGGGGCCCCCTGGTCCTCTCCCCCTTCCGGGCCCGCCGGCTCGACCTGGCGCGGGTGGCGGGCGCCCCGGGGCAGGCCGACAAGTCGGTGTCGGGCCGGCTGGTCGACGGCTCCGGCGTGGTCCTCGACGACGCGCCCGGCCTCTACGTCCACGAGTACCGCATCGGCGGGCGGCGCGTGCGTGGCCTCGTGGGCCTGCTCGACCTCGGCCTGGGGTCGCTGACCGACGCCGACCGGGGGGATGCCGCGGTGATCCCGCACGAGGCGGTCGAGCCGGACCGCGTCGACCGGCTCGCCGCACGGATGGCCGACCTGGGCCTCGACCCCGCACCGATCCTGCTCCTCCCGCTCCCCGGTCCTGGCCACGGACTCGGGATCCCGCCCGCCGACCCCCTCGACCCGCTCGTGCGGGGAGTGGTCGAGGGCGCACCCCTCGTCGCCGGGGAGGACGCCCGCCACCACGAGCACCGGGTGTGGCACGTCTGCGACCCGGACGTGGTGGCGGCCACCACCGCGGCGGTGGCGCCGCGCCGCTTCCTGCTCGCCGACGGCCACCACCGCTGGGCGGCCCACCTCGCGCTCGAGCGCGCCCGCGCCGGCTCCGGCACCTCGCCTGACCCCCGCAACGGCGACGGCCGGACCCTGGTGATGCTGGTGGACACCGTCGACCAGTCCCCCGTGCTCCACGCGCTGCACCGGGTCGTCCCCGGCCTGGGCGCCGAGCACGTGCTCGACGTCCTCGCGACGGCGGGCTACCGCACCCGACGCAGCCGTTCGGTGGGGTCGCCGGCACCACCGGAGGCGCCGCTGCGCCTGGCCCACGACGAGGTCGTCGTCGCCGACGCGCGCCGGCGGGTCCGGGTGGTCGTGCCCCACCACCCCGAGGCCACCGTCGTGGAGCAGCTGCACGCCGCGCTCGACCCCGTGGTGGGGCCGGCCGGCTACGAGTACCACCACCGGATCGGCGCCGCGCTGCGGCAGGTACGTCGCGACACCAGCGCCGTCGCCCTGGTGCTCCCGCCACCGTCGATGTCGGAGGTCACCGCTTCCGCCACCTCGGGCCGGGTGCTGCCGGTCAAGGCGACGTCGTTCCAGCCGAAGCCACCGCTCGGGGTGCTCTTCCGGTCCTGGCGCGACGGATGACGCGACCACGCAGCACCTCGACCTCGACCCGCGACGCCCGCGCGCCGGCTGCGGTGTAGAAGCGGCGTCGGAGCCGCCCCTCCACCTCGACGAGGTCGCCCTCGTGCCATCCGCCGACGCTGCGGCGCGGGCGGGCCGCCCAGGCGACGCACTCCAGGGCATCGACCTGGCGACGGGCGCCGGCGACCTCGGGACGCGGTACGACGACCCGCAGCGTCCACAGCTCGTCACCGCTGGGCATCTCGCGACGTTCCGGTTCTGCGGACACCCGACCCACGAGGCGTACCTCGTTGAGGAGCTCGGTCCCGTCCTGCTCCATCCGCACCACCTCCTCGACATCAGGATGACGGGGGAGGCCAGCCGGTGGGCGCCGCGACAGCCGGCCGGTGGAGGGCCGGACGCAACAGCCGGCCTGTGCAGGAAAAGGGGCTGAAATGCCACCAGGGGCCATGCACGAGTGCATGACCCCTGGGGCTTATCAAAAGTTGTCCGGCGGCGTCCTAGTCTCCCACAGCCTCGCGGTTGCAGTACCATCGGCGCTGAGAGGCTTAACTTCCGGGTTCGGGATGGGACCGGGTGTTTCCCTCTCGCTATGGCCGCCGTAACTCTATGACCCCTCCGGGACACGGTGTCCGCCAGTGGTGTTGCACCTGGTGGTGGTGTCGGGGGGTGGATTGTGTGGACGCAAGGACCCAGGTTGTTGGGGGTGGTCACCGTTCGGGTGGCCACTACCAGCGTGGGTCTCTCATATACGCGTAGTCGTTGTTGTCATGGTTGAGGGTTTGTGAAGACAAGCCCTCGGCCTATTAGTACCGGTCGGCTAGGCATCACTGCTGTACACCTCCGGCCTATCAACCCCATGGTCTGTGGGGGGCCTTACCCCATAACGGGTGGGAAACCTCATCTTGAAACGTGCTTCCCGCTTAGATGCATTCAGCGGTTATCACTTCCGAACGTAGCCAACCAGCCCTGCACCTGGCGGTACAACTGGCACACCAGAGGTTCGTCCATCCCGGTCCTCTCGTACTAGGGACAGCCTTTCTCAAGTTTCCTACGCGCGCGGCGGATAGGGACCGAACTGTCTCACGACGTTCTAAACCCAGCTCGCGTGCCGCTTTAATGGGCGAACAGCCCAACCCTTGGGACCTACTCCAGCCCCAGGATGCGACGAGCCGACATCGAGGTGCCAAACCATCCCGTCGATATGGACTCTTGGGGAAGATCAGCCTGTTATCCCCGGGGTACCTTTTATCCGTTGAGCGACACCCCATCCACATGGTGGTGCCGGATCACTAGTTCCGACTTTCGTCCCTGCTCGACATGTCTGTCTCACAGTCAAGCTCCCTTGTGCACTTACACTCGCCACCTGATTGCCAACCAGGCTGAGGGAACCTTTGAGCGCCTCCGTTACTCTTTAGGAGGCAACCGCCCCAGTTAAACTACCCATCAGGCACTGTCCCTGATCCAGATCATGGACCTAAGTTAGACATCTAGTACGACCAGAGTGGTATTTCAACGTTGACTCCACCCACACTGGCGTGTGGACTTCACAGTCTCCCACCTATCCTACACAAGCCGAACCAAACACCAATACCAAACTATAGTAAAGGTCCCGGGGTCTTTCCGTCCTGCCGCGCGTAACGAGCATCTTTACTCGTAGTGCAATTTCGCCGAGTCCATGGTCGAGACAGCGCCCAAGTCGTTACTCCATTCGTGCAGGTCGGAACTTACCCGACAAGGAATTTCGCTACCTTAGGATGGTTATAGTTACCACCGCCGTTTACTGGGGCTTAAGTTCTGAGCTTCACCCACAAGTGGGCTAACCCGTCCCCTTAACCTTCCAGCACCGGGCAGGAGTCAGTCCGTATACATCGTCTTACAACTTCGCACGGACCTGTGTTTTTAGTAAACAGTCGCTTGGGCCTGGTCTCTGCGGCCCTTCACGCTTCCCCAGCAAGTGGGTACACGATCCGGGCCCCCCTTCTCCCGAAGTTACGGGGGCATTTTGCCGAGTTCCTTAACCATGGTTCGCTCGATCGCCTTGGTATTCTCTACCTGATCACCTGAGTCGGTTTGGGGTACGGGCGGCGCGTAGCTCGCTAGAGGTTTTTCTCGACAGCATAGGATCACCCACTTCAGCCAACCGGCCTCGGCATCACCTCTCAGGCACGACATCGAAGTCAGCGTCCCGGATTTCCCTGGAACACACCCTACGGGCTTACCCGTGGACAACCATCGCCACGGTTGGGCTACCTTCCTGCGTCACCCCATCGCTTGACTACTACCGGATCGGTTCGTGCGCTCCACCATCACGCCATCCACCCGAAGGTGGACAGTCACGCGGCTTCGGGCACTTAGCATCACCGGGCTCGTCATGGGCGCTACTTTGCCGGTACGGGAATATCAACCCGTTGTCCATCGACTACGCCTGTCGGCCTCGCCTTAGGTCCCGACTTACCCAGGGCAGATTAGCTTGACCCTGGAACCCTTGATCAATCGGCGCACGGGTTTCTCACCCGTGATTCGCTACTCATGCCTGCATTCTCACTCGTGTCGCATCCACACCTGGATCACTCCGGCGCTTCACTCGCGACACGACGCTCCCCTACCCATCCACACACCTGAACACACCCAAGGGTGCGCTAGATCGGACATCAAAGTCCATGTGAATGCCATAGCTTCGGCGGATGACTTGAGCCCCGCTACATTGTCGGCGCGGAATCACTTGACCAGTGAGCTATTACGCACTCTTTCAAGGGTGGCTGCTTCCAAGCCAACCTCCTGGTTGTCAGTGCGACTCCACATCCTTTTCCACTTAGTCACCGCTTAGGGGCCTTAGCTGATGGTCTGGGCTGTTTCCCTCTCGACTACGAACCTTATCGCCCGCAGTCTCACTGCTGCGCTCTCACTTACCGGCATTCGGAGTTTGGCTAACGTCAGTAACCTGGTCGGGCCCATCGGCTATCCAGTGCTCTACCTCCGGCAAGAAACACGCAACGCTGCACCTAAATGCATTTCGGGGAGAACCAGCTATCACGAAGTTTGATTGGCCTTTCACCCCTATCCACAGGTCATCCCCTCAGTTTTCAACCTAAGTGGGTTCGGTCCTCCACGCGGTCTTACCCGCGCTTCAACCTGCCCATGGATAGATCACTTCGCTTCGGGTCTAGATCGTGCGACTCAACCGCCCTATTAGGACTCGCTTTCGCTACGGCTTCCCCACACGGGTTAACCTCGCCACACAACGCTAACTCGCAGGCTCATTCTTCAAAAGGCACGCCATCACCCACCGACACGCAAGCGTGTCCCAGGCTCTGACGGATTGTAGGCACATGGTTTCAGGTACTATTTCACTCCCCGCCAGGGGTACTTTTCACCTTTCCCTCACGGTACTTGTCCGCTATCGGTCATCGAGAAGTATTTAGGCTTAACGGGTGGTCCCGCCAGATTCGTACAGAATTTCAGGGGTTCCGTACTACTTGGGAGTAGACCAACGGAGACACGTACGTACACCAACGGGGCTCTCACCCTCTACGGCGCTGCTTTCCAACAGACTCAGGTTTAGCAACGTGTTTTCTTACTCCGCCGCACGATGGCAGTCAATGCGAAGATCTATCCCACAACCCCGTACACGCAACCCCTGCCAGGTATCACACGCGCACGGTTTGGCCTGATCCGATTTCGCTCGCCACTACTCTCGGAATCACTCTTGTTTTCTCTTCCTACGGGTACTGAGATGTTTCACTTCCCCGCGTTCCCTCCACACACCCTATACATTCAGGTGCAGGTGACTGGACATGATTCCAGCCAGGTTTCCCCATTCGGACACCCCCGGATCACAGCTCGGTTGCCAGCTCCCCAGGGCTTATCGCAGGCTCCAACGTCCTTCATCGGCTCTCGATGCCAAGGCATCCACCATGTGCCCTTTGCAGCTTGCCAACACAAACACTCAACAAAAACAACAAAGACACAAATTAACACTACAATATGAAAACATCACAACCACACACAAAACTAGCCCCTCACCAACGTGAGGCGACCTGTGCGGCTTTGATGCTCGCGTCCACTATCCAATAATCAAACACCATGAAGGCAACCAGCCCGCACCCCTCCACCAAGGAGGAGCCGACCAGCAGCTCCGGGTCAGAGGCGTGATGCCTCAGAACCCCAACAGCGTGTCTTGAATCCACCCCCACACCACAGTGCGGGAGAACATCGATGAGATCCACTAGTGAGCAACATCGGGGCCGAACACTCGCCGGCCCACCGTGCGTGCTCCTTAGAAAGGAGGTGATCCAGCCGCACCTTCCGGTACGGCTACCTTGTTACGACTTCGTCCCAATCGCCAGCCCCACCTTCGACGGCTCCCCCCACAAGGGTTGGGCCACCGGCTTCGGGTGTTGCCGACTTTCGTGACGTGACGGGCGGTGTGTACAAGGCCCGGGAACGTATTCACCGCAGCGTTGCTGATCTGCGATTACTAGCGACTCCGACTTCATGGGGTCGAGTTGCAGACCCCAATCCGAACTGAGACCGGCTTTTTGGGATTCGCTCCGCCTTACAGCATCGCAGCCCTTTGTACCGGCCATTGTAGCATGCGTGAAGCCCTGGACATAAGGGGCATGATGACTTGACGTCATCCCCACCTTCCTCCGAGTTGACCCCGGCAGTCTCCCATGAGTCCCCAACACCCCGAAGGGCTTGCTGGCAACATAGGATAAGGGTTGCGCTCGTTGCGGGACTTAACCCAACATCTCACGACACGAGCTGACGACAGCCATGCACCACCTGTACACCGACTAAAAGGGCACCTATCTCTAGGTGTTTCCGGCGTATGTCAAACCCAGGTAAGGTTCTTCGCGTTGCATCGAATTAATCCGCATGCTCCGCCGCTTGTGCGGGCCCCCGTCAATTCCTTTGAGTTTTAGCCTTGCGGCCGTACTCCCCAGGCGGGGCGCTTAATGCGTTAGCTGCGGCACGGAACCCGTGGACGGGTCCCACACCTAGCGCCCAACGTTTACGGTGTGGACTACCAGGGTATCTAATCCTGTTCGCTCCCCACACTTTCGCTCCTCAGCGTCAGGTAATTCCCAGAGAACCGCCTTCGCCACCGGTGTTCCTCCTGATATCTGCGCATTTCACCGCTACACCAGGAATTCCGTTCTCCCCTGAATACCTCTAGTCTGCCCGTATCGGAAGCCAGCACCGAGTTAAGCCCGGTGTTTTCACTCCCGACGCGACAAACCGCCTACGAGCCCTTTACGCCCAATAATTCCGGACAACGCTCGCACCCTACGTATTACCGCGGCTGCTGGCACGTAGTTGGCCGGTGCTTCTTCTCCCCCTACCGTCACTTTCGCTTCGTCGGAGGTGAAAGAGGTTTACAACCCGAAGGCCGTCATCCCTCACGCGGCGTTGCTGGATCAGGCTTCCGCCCATTGTCCAATATTCCCCACTGCTGCCTCCCGTAGGAGTCTGGGCCGTGTCTCAGTCCCAGTGTGGCCGGTCACCCTCTCAGGCCGGCTACCCGTCGAAGCCTTGGTAGGCCATTACCCCACCAACAAGCTGATAGGCCGCGAGCACATCCCCCACCGAAAAACTTTCCAGCAACCCACATGCGTAGGAAGCTCATATCCGGTATTAGACCCCGTTTCCGAGGCTTATCCCAAAGTGGAGGGCAGATTACTCACGTGTTACTCACCCGTTCGCCGCTCGTGTACCCCCGAAGGGGCCTTACCGCTCGACTTGCATGTGTTAAGCACGCCGCCAGCGTTCGTCCTGAGCCAGGATCAAACTCTCCATTGAAAGCCAAACCCGACAAAAAACAAACCCTGACCAAATTGCTTTGACCAGAATCATTGCCGAAAAAACAAACCCAAACAAAAAGTAAGGGCATACAAACTAATTCTCATCGACTAAACAAGACACACTGTTGAGTTCTCAAACATCACGCGCACACAGGCCTCACCATCTCTGGTTCGGTCCCGTGACCGTTGGCCCCCGCGGCTCGCTCCGGTGACCTGGACTAACGTCCTGGCCGCATCCGGTGCTGCTGGTGCGGAGACTGCCACCTCGGGGCCGGAAACCCGATCCGGACCGGATCTTGTTTCCCGCCGCTCCCTGGCGACAGATGAAACATTAGATGACGTCTGCCCGTCATGCCAACTCGGGGTCTGGTGACCCGGGCCACATGACGCCCTGACGGCCCGTCATTGCAGGTCAGCGGCTTGCGCGAGGCTCCTGAGGCCGGCCGGCGACGCCAGGCCGCGGGCGTCGGAGACCGACGAGCACCCCGCCAGGCGCAGTGTCTCGACGGTCTGGACGCCGATCTCGCGGTGCATCCGGGCCACCCCGAGCTCCCCCTCGACCAGCGCCCACATCACCGGTCGCCCCAGGAAGACCGCGTCGGCACCGAGCGCCAGCGCGGTGACGACGTCGATCCCGCTGCGCACTCCCCCGTCGACGTAGACCTGGGCGCGCCCGCCGACGGCGGCGACCACGTCCGGCAGCGCGGCGGCGGTCGCCACCGCGCGGTCGAGCTGGCGTCCCCCGTGGTTGCTGACCCACACCGCAGCGGCGCCGGCCTGCACGCAGCGCACCGCGTCGTCGGCGCGCAGGACCCCCTTGACCACCACCGGCAGTCCCGTCAGCTCCCTCAGCCAGTCGAGGTCGTGCGGTCCGAGGTCCAGTGCCTTCTCCGCGTTCGGCGCGGCCAGCTCCAGGTTCGTCCCGACCAGGTCGGGGTGCCGGCGCTCGACCGCGGCGCGCTCCGCGGCGTACTTGGTGGCCACCACCGGGGTGTCCACGGTCAGCACCACCGCGCCCGCCCCCGCGGCTACCGCCCGTCGCAGCAGCGGGATCGCCAGGGTGCGGTCCGAGGGCAGGTAGGCCTGCAACCACCACCGCACACCGGTGGCGGCCACCTCCTCGACCGTCACCCCGGCGTTGCTGGTCAGCACCATCAGGCCGTCGACCTCGGCCGTCGCCCGGGCGACGGCCAGCTCGCCGTCGGGATGCACCGCACCCTGCAACGTCGTCGGGGCGATGCCCCACGGCACTCCGGCCCGACCGTCGAGCACCGGCACCGACAGGTCGACGTCGGTGACGTCGCGGAGGACGTGCGGGTGCAACCGGTGGCCGTGCCACGCCCAGGCCGCCTCCCCCGCGGTGACGCCCTCCCGGGCGCCTTGCGCGACGTAGTCGTAGACCTCGCGGGGCAGCCGTGCCCGAGCCTGCTCCCCCAGGCCCGCGAGCCAGCGCGCGTCCTCACTCATGCGTCGACCCCGACCTCCACGCCGGCGAAACGCTTCTTGCCCCGCCGCAGCACCATCCAGCGTCCCGCCAGCAGGTCGTCGGCTCCGGGCACGGCGTCCGCGTCGTCGACCCGCACGTTGTTGAGGTAGGCGCCGCCCTCGTTGATCGTGCGGCGCGCCTCCCCCTTGCTCTTCACGAGGCCGGCCTGCACCAGCAGGTCGGCCACGGATGGCGCCGCTCCCGCGACGGTCACCACCCCGGCTCCCCGCAGCGCCGCGGCCAGGGTCGGCTCCTCGAGGTCGGTGAGGTCGCCGGACCCGAACAGCGCCGCCGCGGCCGCCTTCGCCTGCTCCACCGCACGGGCGCCGTGCACGGTCGCGGTGACCTCGTCGGCCAGGGTGCGCTGTCCCTCCCTCCGGTGGGGCGCCTCGGCGTGGCGCGCCTCGAGCGCCTCGATGTCGGCGCGGGGCAGGAAGGTGAAGACCCGGAGCAGCTCGCCGACCTTCTCGTCCTCCACGTTCAGCCAGAACTGGTGGAAGGCGTAGGGCGACAGCAGCGCCGGGTCGAGCCACAGCGCGCCACCCTCGGTCTTGCCGTACTTCGTGCCGTCCGCCCGGGTCATCAACGGGGTCGCCACGGCGTGCACCTGGGCCCGTTCCGTCCGACGGATGAGCTCGACACCGGCGGTGAGGTTGCCCCACTGGTCGGACCCGCCGAACTGCAGGGTGACGCCGTGCTGGCGGTGCAGCTCCAGGAAGTCCAGCGACTGCAGGAGGACGTAGCTGAACTCGGTGTAGCTGATGCCGCTCTCGAGGCGGGTGCGCACGACGTCCCGCGCCAGCATGCGGTTCACGGGGAAGTGCTTGCCGACGTCGCGCAGGAAGTCGACCACCGACAGCGCCGAGGTCCAGTCCAGGTTGTTCACCATGGTCGCGGCGTTCTCGCCCTCGAAGGACAGGAACGGCTCGATCTGGCCGCGCACCGAGCCCACCCACTCCGCGACGGTCTCGGCGGAGTTCATGGACCGCTCGCCGGAGTCCTTGGGGTCACCGATCATCCCGGTCGCCCCGCCGACCAGCGCGTACGGACGGTGCCCTGCCTGCTGGAGGCGTCGGGCCGTGAGGATCTGGACGAGGTGTCCCATGTGCAGGCTGGGCGCGGTCGGGTCGAAGCCCACGTAGAACCGGACGCTGCCCCCGGCCAGCGCGGCGCCGAGCGCCTCGCGATCCGTGGAGTGGGCGATCAGGCCGCGCCACTCGAGGTCCTCGAGGAGGGTGGGGTCGACGGACAACGCACTACCTTTCGTCTGCTGTCCCGGCCCACGGGCCCGCAGGCCGGGTACCCAGTGTCGCGCACCGTGCCGCCGCCACCTGCAGGCGTGGCCCCGGGCCAACCCGCGGCCCCCTAGGGTGAACGGTGGCCACGCAGGTCGGTGACAGGCGGTCCGGACGGACCACGACCAGGACGGACGAGGTGTGATCGCGAACAGGTACTCCCTCGAGCGGGAGATCGGGCGCGGCGGCATGGGTGCGGTCTGGCTCGGGCGCGACGAGCTCCTCGGCCGTGCCGTCGCCATCAAGCGGGTCGGCCGGGCACCTGGCCTCGACGACGACCACGCGGCCGACCTGAAGCGCGCGGAGCGCGAGGCCCGGATCGCGGCCAGCCTGAACCACCGCCACGTCGTTGCCGTCTTCGACCTCGTCGAGGAGCACGAGGAGCAGTGGCTCGTGATGGAGTACGTCGAGGGCCGCAGCCTGTCCCAGACCGTGCGCGACGACGGTCCGCTCGACGTCGACCGCGCCGGTGCCATCCTCGCCGACGCCGCCGGCGCCCTGGCCACCGCGCACGCCAGCGGCATCGTGCACCGCGATGTCAAGCCGTCCAACATCCTGCTCACCGCAGCGGGCGAGGCCAAGCTGCTCGACTTCGGCATCGCCCGCGCCCAGGGCGACCTCACGCTCACCCAGACCGGGCTGGTCAGCGGATCCCCGGCGTACCTGGCCCCGGAGGTGGCCTCCGGCGCCCCCGCCACGACGGCCAGCGACGTGTGGTCCCTCGGGGCCACGCTGTTCCACCTGCTCTCTGGGCACCCGCCCTACGACGTGGGCGACAACATCGTGGGCGGTCTCTACCGGATCGTCCACGAGGAGCCGCCGGTCCTCGACGACGCCGGCTGGCTCGCCCCGCTGCTGGCCGCCACCATGGTGCGCGACCCCGACCGGCGGTGGAGCATGGCGCACGTCACCTCCTACCTGCAGGCCGGCCCTCGCGAGACGCCGGCGGTGGACCAGGACCGCACCCGTCCCGTGGCCGCGGTGCCGCCGGTCGACGCCACCCAGGTCACCACCCCGGTGCCGGACCCCGCAGCCTGGAGCGCCGTCACGCCGCCCGCCGTCGAGCCGCCCGCCGTCGAGCCGCCCGCCGTCGAGCCGGGCGCCTCCACCGCCGGGACCGACCCAGCCCCCGAGCGCACGAGGCGACGAGGCCCGCTGCTCGCGCTGGCCGCCCTGGTGGCCCTCCTGCTCGCCGCGATCGTCTTCTTCCTCCTGCTGCCCGACGACCAGCAGGCACCACCGGCCGCCGACCCCGCGCCGTCCGCGACGAGCGACCCGTCGCCCCCGTCCGAGTCGGCCGACCCGTCCGACGAGCCGTCGCCGGCCGCCCCCACGGCGGCAGGGATGCGGTCCTTCGTCTCCGGGTACCTGCAGACCGCGGCCTCCGACCCCGACGCAGGGTTCGCGATGCTCACGCCGTCGTTCCAGCAGGAGAGCGGCGGCCTGTCGGGCTACACGGGGTTCTGGGGACAGGTCACGTCGGTGCAGCAGCCCGAGTTCTCCGAAGTCGACCCGGAGAGCCTGACGGTCGGGTATACCTACACCTACCGCACCGCGAACGGGGGCGAGTTCGTCGACGACGTCGGGCTCCAGCTCGCCTACGACCCGGCGACGGACCGATACCTGATCGCTGACGAGGCCTGACCCCCCGCGGGCCGGAGAGGCGGGAGCCGCCATGCACCTCCCCCCGACCCCGTCCATCGCCGGACTGGACGTCGAACGCCTCGACGAGCTGAGGGACCTCGACCCCGGGGACACGTCCTACCTGGACCGGGCCGTGGCCAACTTCGTCCGCAACTCCCTCGAGGCTCCTGCGGTGTTCCGCGAGATCATCGCCGCTGGGGATGCCAACCGGCTGCGGGCCAGCGCCCACCGGTTGCTGGGCAGTGCGCTGAACCTCGGGACGGTGGTGGCGGTCGAGCCGCTGCGCGCCCTGGAGTCGCACGGCGACAGCGGGACCACCGACGGCGCCGAGCTGCTCGTCCCGGCCGCCGACGGCGCCCTACGACGCGGCCGTGCCCAGCTGGCGCTCTACCAGGAGACCTACCGGGCGATGACCGCGGACCCGGCACACAGCGCCTGAGACCGCACCGGGTCGACCCCGAGGGGTGAGCAGCTGGTCGTACGGTGGCTCCATGAGTGATTCGAACACAGGAG
The DNA here is from genome assembly GCF_018459925.1 of Nocardioides aquaticus. Classification (NCBI taxonomy): domain Bacteria; kingdom Bacillati; phylum Actinomycetota; class Actinomycetes; order Propionibacteriales; family Nocardioidaceae; genus Nocardioides; species Nocardioides aquaticus. Next base: position 2,100,434 of record NZ_CP075371.1, on the reverse strand, counting down.
CGAACGAGGCCGACTCGTCCACCGACGAGGTGCTCGGCGCCGAGAACCCCAGCCCCTCCAACGCGGAGAAGGACACCGACGACTGGGTCACCGGCGACGAGCCGATGACCGGCGCGCAGAAGTCGTACCTCGACACGCTGGCCCGCGAGGCCGGCGAGACGCTGCCGGCGGACCTCACCAAGGCTGCGGCCTCGGACCACATCGAGCGCCTCCAGTCCTCCACGGGCCGCGGCGCCTGAGGGACGGGCAAGACCTACCGCCGGTGGGTCAGGTGAAGGGGTCGGGTGGCATCTCGACGGCCCGGGCCGTCAGCTGCCACCCCCCGTCACCTCGGTCGAGCCACCCGTCGTCGCCGAAGCTCCCGCTCACGGCGACGACGTAGAAACGCTCGCGCGCCCACTGCTCGAAGGTCTCGCGCTCGGTGCGCGAGACGTCCGACCGCACGACGCCCATCAGCTGCCAGCCCTCGTCGCGCGGGAGGGCCAGCACCTGCCCGACGTGGTCAGGTGCGAACCGGGTCAGCGCCTCGGGGCTGGTCTCGAGGATCGGCGCCCCGGAAGCGACCTGGCGGGCCGTCTGCTCGTCCATGCCGCCCACCGTGCCAGACGGACGTGGGCCGTCCTCATCCCTCCGGGTCGGCCCCGACGTAGACCCAGCGGCTCCGCCGTCGTTCGAAGCGGCTGAGCTCGCGGAGCACGCCCTGCTCCCCCGTCGAGGTCGAGCGCCAGTGCGCCTCGAAGCCGACCAGCCCCGCCTCGTCACCGGGCCCGCCGTCCTCCACCCGGGTGACGACGAGCCCCTCCCACGTCAGGTCCGGGACGCCGCGCACCTCGGGCGGCCGGGTCCGGGGGTGCCACGTGCGGAACAGGTGGTCGGCCTCACCGAGGGCGTACGCGCTGTAGCGCGACCTCATCAACGCCTCCGCGGTCGGTGACGGCTCCCCCAGGTGCGCCCGCCGGCAGCAGGAGGCGTACGGAGACCCGCTCCCGCACGGGCAGGGCTGCAGCGCGTCCATGGGTCGCACTCTGCCAGGGAACCCGCCCAGGACCGCCGCGGCCCGGCACGACGACGCTGGTCGTCGTGCGGGAGTGGGCGAGGTCATGCTGCCCGGGTTCGGCTGCCGCACGCGTGCGCCGTACCGTTTCCCCCGACCGGTGGGGCCCCGAGCCGCGCCGGTCTTCCGGACGCCCCCGCCGACCCTCCCCCCAGGACCGGCGGGGGCGTTCGTCGTCCGACCAGGGACCGGCAACGACCGGAGACGTGCCGAGGATCGGCTGGACCCGTGTGGATCCACGTGGGGCAAGTGGGGATCGCACCCCACGACCCGGCCCGGCACTGTCGAGTGCCGGGTCTCGGACCTGCCTCCAGAGCGGCAGCTCCGGTCCGACCGGACTAGCCCCACCAGCCTTCCGTTCAACTTGCGGCTCGACGGCACCGAGATTCAGGTTGTCGCAGGAGCGACTCATCTGAGTTGTTCCTTCCAGCGACACGGCATCACCGGTGCGAACCGGCGGCGCAGAGGCCACGCGAGAGATCGGGCTCGACCGGGGCGCCAGGCGAAAAGGGAGTCCCATGAACAGCAGCAGCTCCGAGATCGAGACCGACACCCACCACGACGGCGCGCCGAAGCGGTTCACCCGCAAGAAGAAGGTCGCCGCGATGACGGCCGCCGGACTGACGGTCGCTGCCGCGGCCTTCGCCTACTGGACCACCACCGGGTCCGGTGAGGGTGACGCCGACACCGGGACGACGTCGGCTGTCGAGATCAACCAGACAAGCACGGTGACCGACCTGGCACCCGGTTCAGGCACCCAGGCGTTGAGTGGCGACTTCACCAACACCACCAACGACGGACCCGTCTACATCTCCGCCGTGAGTGCGACGATCAGCGAGGTCAACGACGGAAGTGGCGCCACCCTGGTCGGCTGCGACGCCGGCGACTACACCATCGCCGGCACGGGGGCCGTGGACTCCCAGATCCCCGTGGGCACGGGGGTGGGGTCGTGGGGCAACCTGACGATCGAGTTCGACAACGACCCTGCGACGAACCAGGACGCCTGCAAGAACGCCCAGCTCGTAATCGCCTACACCGCCACCTGATCGAGTCCCTGGCCCGGAACCAGGGACCTGCGTGTCGCACAGCCACGTCGCGCTGGTGCGGGTCACCACCCGCACTAGCCAGGCGTGGCGGGGCGACCCCCACCGCTCCGAACGCGCACGCCAACAGATTGCTGTCGCCGAAGATGAGCCGAGCCACTGGTCGGAAGCGGGCAGCTGCGGCCCGTCGCGCCAGGACGCTGACCGCTTCCTTCGCCCTGCTGGTGATGGCGCTGGTCGCCTCCGCGGAATCACCGGCGGGCGCCTACTGGACCGTGAGCTCGTCCGGGACCGGAACGGCCACGACGGGCACCCTCACCTCCCCGGTGGACGTCACGACGGCGCCGGCCGCGGGCTCGGAGGTGGACATCTCCTGGGCCTCGGGGCCCGGCGGCGTCGCACCCGCCGGGTACTACCTCACCCGGCACACGGCCGCAGCCGCGAACAGCCCGGCCACGGTGGAGCCGGCCTGCGCGACCGCCCCCACCCAGCTGACGCCCGGCTTCAGCTGCACCGATGCCCCCGTGCCCGACGGCGACCACACCTACGTCGTCGTCGCGGTCTCGGCCCACGGTTCGTGGACTGCACCCAGCGCCCCGAGCGAGGTGGTCAGCGTCCGTACCGCCTCCGTGCTCGCTTTCGACACCGAGCCGAGCGACGTCACCGTGGACACCCCGATCACACCACCGGTCACGGTGTCCCTGCGCACCGCATCCGACCAACCCGTGGCGACCGCCGGGGTGCCGGTGACCATCGCCGTCGCCGAGAACCCGGCCGACGGCACCCTGGCCGGGGTGACGACCCGGGACACCGACGTCGAAGGAAGGGTCTCCTTCGCCGGGTTGTCCCTCGACCGCCCCAGCAGGGGGTACACCCTGGTCGCCACCAGCCCTGGACTCACGGCCGCGACGAGCACGGAGTTCGCGGTGACCGCGCCCCCACTGCTCGGCGCCGCCCGGACCTTCTCGGTGCTCGCCGGCACCGCGGTCGTCAACACCGGCGTGTCGTCGATCAGCGGCGATGTCGGGGTGAGCCCCGGAACTGCGATCTCAGGTCTGGGCCCGCACGACGTCGGTGGCGAGCTCCACGCCGGTGGCGTGGAGGCGGCCCACGCCCAGGAAGCCACGGCCCTGGCCTACGCCGAGCTGGCTGCGAGGCCCGTCCCCGCGGAGAACGAGCTGGTCGGTGACCTCGGTGGACGTACCCTCGGGCCCGGCGTCTACCACAGCACCGCCGCCCTCGCGCTCACAGGAGTCCTGACCCTGGACGCCCAGCAGGACCCCGACGCGACCTTCGTGTTCCAGGCGGACGCCGCGTTCGACACCGCCGCCGGCGCCCGCATCCAGCTCGTCGGCGGGGCGAAGGCTGCCAACGTCTTCTGGGTGGTCGCCGGCGCCGCCGGCGCCGGCGCGGCCTCCCAGCTGGCAGGCACCATCCTGTCGCACGGGGCGATCACCCTCGGCGCCGGGACCGCGCTCACCGGACGTGCGCTCTCCACCGGCACCGTCACCCTGGCCGGCAACAGCGTCCGGTTCACCTCCGACCTGCCACCCACGATGACGATCGCCGGTGGTGCGACCCGGACCAGCAAGGATCCCACCCCGACCATCTCCGGCACCACCACTGCGCCCGCAGCAAGTCCGGTCACCGTGACCCTCGAGGGACAGGTCCTGTCCACCACCGCTGCGGTCGACGGCACCTGGGCCGTCACCGCCTCCACCCTGGCTGCAGGCGTCCATCAGGTCGTCGCCAAGGTGCGCGCACCCAGCGGCGACGGCGCCAGCGCCGCCCAGGCCCTCACCGTCGAGGTGAACCCGCAGCCGGTGGTTCTCGGCACCGCCGCCTCGTTCTCCGTGCTGGCCAGCACCGGCGTCGTCAGCACCGGACTCACCCACCTGAGCGGCGACCTCGGCGTCAGCCCCTCCGCCTCCGTCACCGGGTTCGGACCCTCCGAAGGGGGCACCCTGGACGGCAGCATCCACGCCGCCGACGCCGTCGCGTCAACAGCCCGCGACGAGCTGGTCGCTGCCCTCGACGATGCGTCGACCCGCCTCCCGCACACCGAGATCGCCGGCGATCTCGGCGGGCGGACGTTCCACGGCGGGGTGCACCACATCACCGCAGCGCTCGCCCTGACGGGCGCCGTCGTCCTCGACGGTGAGGGAGACCCGAACTCCGTCTTCATCTTCCAGACCGATGCGGCATTCAACACCTCAGCCGGCAGCACGGTCGTCCTCGCCGGCGGCGCGCAGGCCAGCAACGTCTTCTGGATCGTCACCGGAGCTGCAGGCAGCGGCGCCAACTCGTCGCTGGCAGGTTCCGTCCTCGCGCGGGGCGCGATCACCCTCGGCGCCGGCACCACCTTGGAGGGCCGGGCCCTCTCCCTCGGCACCGTCACCCTGGCCTCGAACACGCTGAGTCAGGTCCAGTGACGCGGTGTCGCCGGGAGGTCCGTGAGAGGGGCCGGCCCGTCGCAGTGCGATGCGTCAGTCGAGGACGTCGCGCAGCGGCTCGCCTCGGGTTGTCGTCGTGCGGGACTCGGCACTCGCGTTGTGGCTGATGGTGGGGCGGGTGGGGCTCGAACCCACGACCCAAGGATTATGAGTCCTCTGCTCTGACCGACTGAGCTACCGCCCCGGGCGACGCCGAGGAACTCTAGCGGCGGGTGCCGAGCACACGAGCAGGGACGTCGCCACGACGTCCCCTCAGTCCCGGAGAGCCTGCTTGAACTTCTGCTGCTTGGCCCGGTTGCCACAGACCTTCATGGAGCACCAGCGGCCGGTGCGCGAGCGTGAGTGGTCGTAGAACGCCCAGCGGCAGGTGTCGTTGCCGCACACCTTGAGTCGCGACCAGGTGCCGTCGACCACAGCGGCCGAGACCGCCGACATCAACCGCCCGACGAGCCCGGGCACACCATGGCCGGCGGCACGCCAGGTGAGGCCTCCGGCGGCCAGGCTCGGCCGCACCACGCCCCACGACATGGCGTCGTCGACGACACCCAGCGCCCCGACGTCGGCCGCGGCGCCGTCGTGGTGGGCGAGCAGGAGCGACCGCAGCGCCTCGCGCAGCTCGAGGACGCGGGCGAGGTCGGCGGCCGCTGCCCCCGGGGGCGGACACCCCCGCTCGCGTGCCCAGGCGTCGAGGTCCGCAGGACCGGCGAGCGCCTCGACACCGTCCTCGACGTCGAGGGTGTTCACGAAGGCGCGCACGAGCTCCAGCTCGCCCGGGGCCTGCGGGCCCGCATCCGTCTCCATCCGGGCAACTGTAACCGTCGTCGGCGCCTTGGTGGTTGCACCACCCGGCGGCGCGTCGATAACCTTCGTGACCATGAAGACGGTTACTGAGACGAGCGCCTGGGCGTCCACCGAGTTCCGGGCGCTCTGGCGGGCGAGCACGATGTCGGTCGCCGGGTCCGAGGTCGGGGAGCTCGCGGTGCCGGTGCTCGCGCTCGTCGTCCTCCACGCCTCGCCCACCGAGCTGTCGTGGGTGCGCGTGGCCCAGTTCGCGCCGTTCCTGCTGCTGACCCTGCCCCTCGGCGTCCTCGTCGACCGGCGGCCCCGCCGTCGGCTCATGGTGCAGGCCGACCTGCTGCGCGGGGTGCTGCTGCTCACCGTCGCCGGTCTCGCGCTCACGGCGGTCCTGAGCGTGCCGGTCCTGGTCGCCCTGGTGGCTGTCGTCGGTGCCTGCACCGTCCTCTACACCATGGCCGACTTCTCGTTCCTCCCCCAGGTCCTCACGCCGACCCAGCTCCCGGACGGGAACGCCCGGATCACCGCCACCCACTCCGCGCTGGGCATCGGGGGGCAAGGGGTCGGAGGGGCGCTGGTGCAGGTGATCACGGCACCGTGGGCGCTGGTGGTGAACGGGCTCGCCTACCTGGGATCGGCCCTCTTCCTGCGCCAGGTCCGCACGGTCGAGGAGCAGCCGGCCCCGGCCACGGAGCCGGGCTGGGCCGCGGCCTGGGCCGGGGTCCGCGCCCTCTGCCGTCATCGACGGGTCCGGGCGCTGGCCGCCGAGGCCACGATCTGGAACCTCGGCAACGAGCTGCTGATGCTGTCGGTCATCATCCTGGTCGTGCGGACCTACGACCTGGGTCCGCTGGTCCTGGGACTGGTGCTGACTGCCGGCGGCGTGGGCGCCTTCGCGGGGAGCGCCCTCAGCGCGCGACTGACGTGCGCCGTCGGGTACGGCCCGGGCCTGGTGGCGGCCATGCTGGTGGGCAACTCCGCGCCCCTCGCCGTCGTCGCACTCACCTCGGGCTCGACGTGGCGGGTCCTGCTGCTCGCGGCCGCCTTCCTCGTCTCCGGCGTCGGGATCGGGGTCGCCAACTCCCAGGCCGTCACGGTGCGGCAGCTCGCGGTGCCCGAGGCGCTCCGCGGCCGGGTCAACGCCGCCTACCGCTTCCTGTCATGGGGCGCGCTGGCCGTCGGCGCCCTGGGTGCCGGTCTGCTCGTCGACACCGCCGGGGCCTACCGCGGGGCCGTGGTCGGGGCGGTCGTGATGGCGTGCGCCACCATCCCGGTGGCGCTGTCGCCGGTACGCCGGATGCGGTCGACCGTCGACCCCGAGCTCAGCGGAGGCTGAGCGAGGACCCGTCGTCGTTGCGACGGGAGTCGACGGCCAGCGCCACGGCGTTCAGCGCGGCCCAGCCCATCGTCACGGCCAGCACCTTCTGGCGCACGTCGGGGTCGGAGGTCCGCGCGGCGAGCACGAGGCCGTCACCGACGTCGTTCAGGATCCGCAGCTTCATCGCGGTCCGCACGGTGCGACCCGAGCGGCCGAACATCCCGAAGGAGCTGATCGCCAGGTCGCGCACGGCGTAGGTGCGTGCCAGGACCTCCCAGGCGCCCATCTCGGACGACGGCGCCTCGACGGCCTTGCCGAGGTGGGCGGGCTGGGCGAGGGCGAAGACGCCGTACCCGGCGGTGGCGGTGGACATGAGGCGGCTGAGCTTGTAGGTCATGGCCCCTGTCTACCCGTGCCGGGGCGGGCCCGAGTCACCCTCGGGGGTCGATCGCGACGGGCCCGGCCGCGGGCGTGGGACGCTCGGTGCATGACCGAGCAGCCGGCAGCACCCCTGGACCCCCTCGAGCCGCTGGACGAGACCTGGGCGACGGCGCTCTGCGTGGTCGCCCACCCCGACGACCTCGAGTTCGGCGCGGCGGCGGCCGTCGCTCGCTGGACCGGGCAGGGCAAGCGGGTCGCGTACTGCATGGTGACCTCCGGCGAGGCCGGCATCGACGGCCTGCACCCCGACGAGTGCCGGCGCGTGCGCGAGGGCGAGCAGGTGGCCTCGGCCCGGCTGGTCGGCGTGGACGACGTCGAGTTCCTGGGCCTGCCCGACGGTGTCCTCGAGTACGGCGTGCCCCTGCGCCGCGCGATCGCCCACGCCGTGCGAAGCCATCGCCCCGACGTCGTGCTGACCAACAACCCGCGCGACACCTGGGGTGGACGGAACCTCAACCAGGCCGACCACATCGCCGTCGGCCGCGCCACGCTGGACGCCGTGCGCGACGCCGGCAACCGGTGGGTCTTCCCGGAGCAGCTGGTCGACGGCCTCGAGCCGTGGGGTGGGGTGCGCGCGGTGTGGGCGCACGGGTCGCCGCTGGCCGAGCACGGCGTCGACGTGACGGCGACCTTCGACGCGGGCGTCGCCTCGCTGGACGCCCACCGCGCCTACATCGACGGCCTGGGCTGGGAGCACTTCGACCCGCGGGAGTTCCTCGAGGGCATCGCCCGGCCGACCGGGCAGCGGATGGGGGTCGCGATGGCGACCGCCTTCGAGGAGTTCCCGATGGGCTGGGGCGGCTGAGGCCTCCCTTCCCGCGGGACGCTCGGGACACGGCGCCGATGGGTACGTGGGATGCACGCTGGGCAGGAGTCGTCACCCTGCCGGACGGACGGCGCGTCCGCGGTCGCGGGCTCCGCGACGGCACGACCACGGTAGGAGACCACGCGCCGGAGCTCGGGCTGTACCTCACGGCGAGGGAGCACCGTGAGGCCGGTTGGGAGTCATGGTGGATCCGTTGGCCGGACTTCCGCCTGCCTCACTCGACCCCGGACGCGCTCGTGGCGCTTCGCGACGCCTTCGAGCGTGCGGCCACGACGAGGGTCGAGATCGCCTGCAACGGGGGCACCGGGCGGACCGGCACGGCGATCGCCGTCCTGGCGCGGTACGCCGGGCTCCCCGCGGAGGACGCCGTGACCTGGGTGCGCACGAGCTACCGGGCCGGAGCCGTGGAGACACCGGGCCAGCGACGCCTCGTCCGCAGCGCCAGCCTCGAACCCCGGTCCGGCACGGAAGAGGCACCCCCGCACGGACCCTGAGGGCCGGGGCGCGCCGCCCCAGGATTCCCCAAGGCGGGAGGTCCACGGTGACGGCAATCGTCTAGCGAAGCGGGGGTTGTCATGAGGTTCAGTCAACGAGGATCGGCGTCCGGAGGAACATCCGCTCGGTCGGCTCCCCCACCAGGTGATCACCGACGGCGGACGGCTCGAAACCGGGGCCGTCGTCTCGTGGCCCTGCTCACCGCCATGACGGTCCCAGCAGTCCTCGTCGTCGAGGCCGCCGGCGTGCCGGCCGCAAGCGCAGCGACCGCCCCGACCGGGGCGGTCGCCGTCGCGGCCGCGGCCCCGGTGGGTCAGGGCTTCACCGTGAGCCCGTCCGACCTGTCCTACATCCTGAAGCAGATCAGGATCGCCGAGGCGCACGTCGCGGGCACGACCCCCGCCACCGGCCCCTGCGGGGCCCTGCTCGGCACCGGACCGAACCAGCTCTCCAGCCCCCTGCTGTCCTTCGGGCTGCGGACGGTCGACGGGTCCTGCAACAACCTCGTGCCGGGGCAGGAGAAGAACGGCGCCGCCGACGAGCTGTTCCCACGTCTCGCCGACTCGCGGTACCTGGCGGCCGAGGACGTCCCCGCCGGGTTCGGGCCGGGAGGGTCGACGAGCTACGCCCAGAAGTCGGGCAACGTCTTCGACACGCGCCCCCGCACCGTCAGCAACCTGATCGTCGACCAGACCTTCAAGAACCCCGCCGCCATCGCGGCGGCCGGCTTCCCCGTCCGGACGCAGGGCAACCCGGGAGTCCAGCCGTGCACGACCGACCCGGACCCGTTGGCCGACCCTCCGGTGGCAGCGGCCCCGGAGAACTGCACCCCGTCGTACGAGACCTTGTTCATCCCCAACGTCACCACCGACGTGGGTCTCTCCCCGCCCTACAACTCGATGTTCACCCTCTTCGGCCAGTTCTTCGACCACGGCGTCGACCAGACGGTCAAGGGCGGCGGCACGGTCTTCGTGCCCCTGAAGGACGACGACCCGCTCGTGGCGGGCAAGGACCACGTCTTCGGCAACGGTGACGACCTCGACCCGAACCTGCGGTTCATGGTGCTGACCCGCGCCGCGAACCAGGCCGGCCCGGACAACGTCATGGGCACCTCGGACGACGTCCAGGAGGCGAAGAACACCGACTCTCCCTGGGTCGACCAGAGCCAGACCTACACCTCGCACGCCTCCCACCAGGCGTTCCTCCGTGAGTACGCGAACGACTCCGCCGGCCGTCCGGTCGCGACCGGACGCCTGCTCGGTGGCGTGGTCGGCGCCCCTGCCAGCCAGGACACCGGCATGGCCACCTGGGCCACGACGAAGGAGCAGGCTGCCGACCTGCTGGGACTCGAGCTCAGCGACGCCGACGTGCTCGACGTCCCGATGCTCGCCGTCGACGCCTACGGGAACTTCCTGCCCGGACCGCTCCGCGGCCTGCCGCAGTACGTGACCGACTCCGGACTCGTCGAGGGCGACACGAGCGCCCCGGTCCCGGTCCCGGCCGACGTCCTGCACTTCGACACCCCCTTCCTGACCGACATCGCCCACAACGCCGAGCCCAAGCCGGGTCTCGAGCCGGACGCCGACACCACGGCGTCCGCCGACTTCGCGACCCAGCCGGCCGGGACCTACGACGACGAGATGCTCGACGCGCACTTCGTCGCCGGTGACGGTCGGGTCAACGAGAACATCGGCCTGACCGCCATCCACCAGGTCTTCCACTCCGAGCACGACCGCCTCGTGGAGGACATCCGGGCCACCTTGGACCTGCCGGCCAACGCGGCGCTCAAGGCACGCTACGAGGCCGTCGGCGCCTCCACCTTCGAGTACGGCGAGCGGCTCTTCCAGGCGGCACGTTTCGTGACGGAGATGGAGTACCAGCACCTGGTGTTCGAGGAGTTCGCCCGCAAGGTCCAGCCCGCGATCAACCCCTTCGAGCCGTTCGCCTTCACCCAGACCGACCTCAACCCGGCGATCAGGGCCGAGTTCGCCCATGCCGTCTACCGGTTCGGCCACTCCATGCTGACCGAGACGATCTCCCGCACCAACATCAACGGGTCGAGCAACGACATCTCGCTCCTCGACGGGTTCCTGAACCCGCCCGCGTACACCGACGGCGGCTCCGCAGGGGACCTGAGCCCGGCACAGGCAGCCGGCAGCATCGTGATGGGCATGTCCGACCAGACCGGGAACGAGCTCGACGAGTTCGTGACGGACACGCTGCGCAACAAGCTGCTGGGGCTCCCCCTCGACCTGGCCACGGTCAACATGGCCCGGGCACGGTCCGAGGGAGTGCCCCCGCTCAACGTCTTCCGTCGCCAGCTGTACAACCGGACGAACGACGGCCAGCTGAAGCCCTACATCAGCTGGGTGGACTTCGGGGAGAACATCAAGCACCCCGAGTCGTTGGTCAACTTCGTCGCGGCCTACGGCCGGCACCCGACCATCCTCCAGGCCCCCGGAGGCGGGCCGGCGACCCTGGCGTCGCGGCGTGACGCCGCGCGGCGGCTCGTCAACCCCGTGCTGGGAGATCCCGACGTCCCTGAGGACGCCGACGACTTCATGAACAGCACCGGCACCTGGGCCGACACCGGCACCACCTCGAGCACCGGGGTGGACGACATCGACCTGTGGGTCGGCGGTCTGGCCGAGAACACCACCCCGTTCGGCGGCCTGCTCGGCACCACCTTCAACTACGTGTTCGAGAACCAGATGACCGACCTCCAAAACGGTGACCGGCTCTACTACCTGGCCCGTACGCCGGGCATGAACCTGCGCGCGCAGCTCGAGGGCAACTCGTTCGCGGAGCTGATCGAGCGCAACACCGAGGGCACCAACACCCTGAAGGCGGACGTGTTCGCGACGGCGGACTGCAAGTTCCAGCTGGGCAACCTCACCTCACCCGCGGCGGCGGGCAGCTTCGCCGTCGGCGCGACGTCCGTCAACGACGACCCGTCGACCGAGTGCGACGAGAACAGGCTCCTGCTGAGGAAGTCTGACGGCACGATCCAGTACCGCCAGTTCAACTCCGTCGACCCGTCCGGCATCAACGGTCAGAGCGTGTACAACGGCACCGCCGGTGTCGACCGTGTCTGGGGCGGCAACGACAACGACACCTTCTGGGGCGGCCTCGGCAACGACGTCGTCCAGGGCGGTGCGGGGGCGGACGTCGCGCTCGGCGGCGACGGTGACGACATCATCACCGACACCGCCGGGGACGACGTTCCCAAGGGTGGCCCCGGCGACGACGCGATCGACGCCGGCATCGGGCTGGACATCCTCATGGGCGGCAACGGCAACGACTTCACCAACGGTGGGGCCAACGCCAACGAGACCTTCGCGGGGGCCGGCGACGACTTCGTCCTCCTCGGCCAGAGCCTCGACGCAGCCTTCGGTGACAGCGGGGACGACTGGGAGGAGGGCGGCGACCAGCCCGACCTCATGCAGGGGGACAGCGGCAACCTGTTCTTCCTCGACGACTCCCAGACGCCGGGTCACGACATCCTCGTCGGCCAGGGCGGCGACGACGACTACGACATGGAGGGCGGCGACGACATCGGTGTCGGCGGAGCGGGCATCGAGAAGGTCGCCGGAGCCTCGGGCTACGACTGGGAGATCGGGCAGGGAGAGCCACAGCGGCAGGACCTGGACCTCGCGCTCCCGATCCCTCCGCTGGGCATCCTCCAGGTGGGCGTGCGCGACAAGTTCAACGAGGCCGAGGCCCTGTCCGGGTGGAAGTTCGACGACGTGCTCCGAGGCGACGACATCGTCCCGGCGCAGGTCGGAGGCGCCGGGTTCATCGGGTGCGACGTCCTCGACCGGGCCGGGGTCGACCGCATCGCCGGTCTCGACTTGCTCGTGCCGACCCTGGACACGCCGCTGGCCGACGTCGTCGCGCAGTCGGCGACCCAGGACTGCCCGATCCTGAGCGGTCCCAACGTGTGGGGCTCCGGCAACATCCTGCTCGGTGGCGCCGGCAGCGACCTCATCGAGGGTCGTGGGGCCGACGACGTCGTGGACGGCGACGCGTACCTCAGCGTCCGCCTGAGCGTGCGGACCGACCCGGCGGACCCGACCACCGAGATCGGCAGCGCGAGCATCGAGGGTCCGGGGCAGAGCGCCATGACCAGCCGGTACCTGCGGGACAGCACCGGAGCCCTGACCGGCTCCACGCTGCAGGAGGCCGTGTTCGCCGGCAGGGTCGACCCGGGCAACATCGTCGCGGTCCGCGAGGTCCTGACCGGTACGGGTGGCACCGACACCGCGTTGTTCACCGGCGCTCGCGCCGACTACACCATCACCAGCGACGCCGGCACCGTCACGGTGGCGCACGACGGCGGCGCGGGTGCCGACGGGACGGACACCCTCCGCAACGTCGAGCAGCTGCGGTTCTCCGACCGGACGATCACGCTCGCCACCCCGGCGGCGCCGACCATCGGCACCGCGACCGCGGGCAACACCTCGGCCACCGTGTCCTGGACCGCCCCGGCGCCCAACGGCTCGTCGGCGGTCACCGGTTACGAGATCGTCGCCACCCCGAGCACCGGCGTCCCCGTGACGGCGACCGGCATCGCGCCGACCGCCACCAGCGGGGTCGTCACCGGACTCGTCAACGGCACGACGTACACCCTCCAGGTGCGCGCCGTGAACGACGCCGGGTCCGGGGAGCCGTCCGCGGCGTCCAACCCGGTCATCCCGGGTCCGGGTGCGACTGTTCCGGCCGCCCCGACGGGCGTCAGCGCCACCGCCGGCAGCGCCTCGGCGACGGTCAGCTGGGGGGCACCGGCCGACGGCGGGTCGGCGATCACCTCGTACCGGATCCAGGTGCTCCGGGGGACGACGATCGTGCGCACGGTCGCCGGCATCCCGCCCACGGCGACCAGCAGCGTCGTCACGGGGCTGACCAACGGCACGGCGTACAACTTCCGTGTCCTCGCGGTCAACGCGGTGGGGGTCGGGCCGCTCTCGGCGGCCTCGAACGTGGTCACCCCCAGGGCCGTGACGGTCCCGGGCAGGCCCGCCATCGGCACCGCGGCACCCGGTGCCGCAGGAGGTCCGATCACGGCCACGGCGACCTGGCCGGAGGCCACCGCCACCGGCGGCTCCCCCATCACGGGCTACCGGGTCCGGGCGCTGCGGATGAGCATCATCGGGACGGTGCTCTCCACGACGACCTCGGCGGTGCAGCCCGCCACGGCGCGGTCGCTGCAGATGACGCTCCCCGTCGTGGGCAACTACCGGTTCACGGTGCAGGCCGTCAACGCGGTCGGGGGCAGCGCGCAGTCGCCGCGGTCCAACCTGGTCGCAGGGAGGTAGGCGCCGCAGCATCCGTCCGGTGACGAAGGAACCCCGTCCGACCCGCTCACGCGGGTCGGGCGGGGTTCCGCTGCTCCCCCGGTAGCGACGTCACGGCCAGGAGCGTTGCTGATCCGGATGGAGTCGACGACGTGTTCCAGGCCGGGACGCGGAGGTCACGTGCTCCGACGAGTCCACCGGCGGCAGCCTCGCCGCCTACCGGACCGTCGTCGACGGTGGCGACGGTGACGGACCGGCCACCATCCTGTTCATCGTCGCTCCGGGCCATCTCGACGAGTTCTTCCGCGCCAAGGACGAGGTCTCCAGCCCAGGCGAGCTCGCCGCGCTGGTGCGGCGCTTCTTCTGACCTCACCTGACGTCGCGGCCTGCGACGCCGACGCTGCACGAGGACCGGGTCCTGCACACGAGAGCCACGCGCCCGGCATGCACGGCACGTCGTGCTGCCCTCCGTCGCCCCGTGCGCCAGCGGGCGACCACGCACAGAGGGCCCGACCGCGCGAGACGAACTCGCAGGTCAGGCCCTCTCTCTGCTCCCCCGGTTGGACTCGAACCAACAACCCTCCGGTTAACAGCCGAATGCTCTGCCAATTGAGCTACAGGGGATCGGGTGCAGCGCGCACACATTAGCAAGCGCCCGGACCGGGGGGAAAATCGGTCCCCGTCGGTCGGGACCGCACCAGTGGACGGTTCAGGGGCCGGTGTCGCCGACCTCGTCCCGAGCGGCGGTGAGCGCGTCCGCGGCGGCGCGCGCGGCGGTCGGGTCCTCGGGCTCGACGCCGGTGTCGTACTCGGTCAGCCACACGATCGGGTGGCGTCCGGAGGGTGCCCGCCGACCGATCACCCGGACGCCGCGCTTGCCGTGCACCGCGACGTGCCGCTGCAGCACGATGCTGGCGGTGACCCGCTCGCGCACCAGCTCCAGCAGGGTGCGCGGGTCCGGGACGGCCATCTCGTGGACGGCCCGCACCTGGCCCCAGGTGCCAACCTCAGCGATGGTGAAGCGCTGCTCGTCGACGTCCCAGTCGGCGCTCTCGACCTGCTCCCACGGCAGGCGCGCACCGCCGGGGAGGTAGGCCGCGTCCCGCGTCCCGGCCAGCACGCCCCCGTCGGAGGTCGTCGTCCAGGCCAGCACCCGCTCCCCCGGCGCGACGTCGACGGGCGGCATCGGGTCGCGCCGGCGCAGGCCCTTCACAGACCGGCCATCCGGTCGCGCAGCTGACGGCGGTGCTGCTCGAGCGCCGCCAGCTCCCCGAACATCCGGTTGTACTCGGCGGGATGCTCCACGGGGTTGGTCCGCTGCAGGCGCGACTTGACCTCGGCGATCCGTCGGGCAGCCGTCAGCTCCATCAGCCGCACCACGTGCAGGAGGACGTACGGGGCGTCCGGCTCCTTGGCCGTCTTCAGCGGCTCGACGCCCAGCGCGCTGATCGCCGACGAGACCGCGGGGTCGGTGGCGGCGTCGCGGACGCGGGTCCCCCACGACGGGTCGCCGGCTGCGGCCGACGGGCCGCCTGCCGCGGCCACCGCCGCCCACACACCACGGTAGGTCGGGTGGGTGAAGTCGTTGTCGCCGATGTCGGCGGTGGTGCGGCCGATGGCCATCGGGTGCTGCACGACCAGCTTCAGGGTCTCCCGCTCGATCGCGAAGCGCGGGTCGCGCAGGTCGGGCACCGCGCTGCGGACGGGGCGCTCGGCGGTGGTGGCCGTGTCGCGCTCCCCCCTCCCGTTCCGCTCGGGGCGTCCGCCCCGCTGGGTGGGCGCCGGCCGACCGGCCGCACGCCGCACCTCGGCGCGGACGTCGTCGGGGTCGGCGCCGACCATGCCGGCCAGCTCGCGGGCGAACGCGTCGACCTTCGACCGGTCCCGGATGCTGGAAACCAGCCGGGCACCCTCGCGCACGGCGTCGACGCGACCGTCGGCGCGGTCCAGGTCGTACTTCCCGACCACGTTGGACAGCACGAAACGGTAGAGCGGGAGCCGCTTGGCCACGAGCTCGCGCACCGCGGCGTCCCCCTGCTGCACCCGCAGGTCGCACGGGTCGAGGCCGGTGGGCTCGACCGCGACGTAGGTCTGCGACACGAAGTTCTGGTCGCCGTCGAAGGTCTTCAGCGCCGCCTTCTGCCCGGCGGCGTCGCCGTCGAAGGTGAAGATGACCTCGCCGCGGAACTCCTCGTGGTCGTGCAGGAACCGGCGCAGGATGCGGGCGTGGTCGTCGCCGAAGGCGGTGCCGCAGGTGGCCACGGCCGTGCCGACCCCGGCGAGGTGGCAGGCCATCACGTCGGTGTACCCCTCCACCACGACGGCCTGGGAGGAACGGGCCATCTCCCGGCGGGCGAGGTCGAGGCCGTAGAGCACGGTGCTCTTCTTGTAGATCTGCGTCTCGGAGGTGTTGAGGTACTTCGCCTCGATCCGGTCGTCGTCGAAGATCCGGCGCGCGCCGAAGCCGATGGTGTCGCCGCCGGGATCACGGATCGGCCACATCAGCCGGCCGCGGAAGCGGTCGTACGCCGAGCGCCCCACACCGACCAGGCCACCGGCCACCAGCTCGTCCTGGCTGAACCCACGGCCCCGCAGGTGCTTCAGCAGCGCGTCCCCGTCGCGCGGGGAGAACCCGACGCCGAACGTCAGGGCGGCCTCCTGGTCGAACCCGCGCCCGATCAGGAAGTCGCGCGCCTGCTGGGCGGCCGGCGTGCCGAGCTGCTCGGCGTAGTACTCCTGGGCGACCTTGTGCGCCTCCACGAGGCGCCCGCGTCCGGGTCCCTTGGGCCGGTCGTCGTCACCGTCCTCACGGCGCAGCGGCACGCCGTACTTCTCGGCCAGCCGCTCGATGGCCTCGACGAAGGACAGCCCGTCGATCTTCATCAGGAACGACAGGACGTCCCCGCCCTCGCCGCAACCGAAGCAGTGCCAGAACTGACGCTGGGGGTTGACGTTGAAGGACGGCGACTTCTCGTCGTGGAAGGGGCAGAGCCCCTTCATCGAGCCGCCGCCGGCGTTGCGCAGGGTGACGTAGGAGGAGACGACGTCGTCGATGCGGGCCTTCTCACGCACCGTCGCTATGTCGTCCTCGCGGATCCGTCCTGCCACGTCCGGAGTCTACGGGCGCACGCCGACGTCCGTCGGCCGGGCGGCGGAGCCTGGGGAGAACGAGCCACCGCCGGCCCCGGACCGTGGTCGTCCTAAGTGGCGGACGCGACGAGGCCCCGGCCGGCTGCGCATCGACCCAGGTCAGCGGGGCGGCTAGTAGTCGCCGTCCATCACGTTCTCGAGCGGCTCCCCCGCGGCGAAGCGCTCGAGCTGCTCGCGCACCAGGCGGTAGGCCCGGGGCCACATCGCGTCGCTGAGACCGCCGACGTGCGGGGTCAGGATCAGACCTCGGGCGTCCCACAGGGGGCTGTCGTCGGGCAGCGGCTCGGTCTCGAAGACGTCGAGGGCCGCGCGCAACCGGCCGGTGCCGAGCTCGGCGAGCAGGGCGTCGGTGTCGACCACGGCGCCGCGGGCGACGTTGACCAGCAGGGCTCCGTCGGGCAGGGCCGCCAGGAAGTCGGCGTCGACCAGGCCGCGGGTGGCGTCGGTGAGCGGGACCAGCAGCACGACGACGTCCTGCTCGGGCAGCAGCGAGGGGAGCTCGTCGGTGGCGTGGACACCGTCGCGGGCGGTGCGACCGACCATGGTGACCTCGGCCTCGAAGGCCTCCAGCCGCCGCTGCAGGGCCGAGGCGATCGACCCGGCGCCGACGACGGAGACCCGCTTGCCGGCCAGGGCCCCGCGCCAGGCCGGGGACCACTCGCGGCGGTCCTGGGCCCGGACGAACCGCGGCAGGTCGCGGAGACCGGCCAGCACCAGCAGGAAGGCCAGCTCGGCGGTCGAGGTGTCGTGGATGCCGCGGCCGTTGCACAGCGTCACGCCGGCCGGCACGCTCGCGCGCACCGCGTCGACGCCGGCGGTCAGGGTCTGCACGACCCGGAGCCGCTCCATGCCCTTGACGGCCTCGCCCAGCTGGTCGCCCAGGTCGTAGGGCGTCACGACGAGCTCGACCTCGCCGACCGAGGCCGGCACCTCGTCGAGGGTCGGCACCACCTCGTAGCGCAGGCCGGCGGGCACCTCGCCGAGCTCGGAGGGGTCGAAGGGCAGCCAGACCAGCGGTTCGCTCACAGGGGCGAGGCTAGCGAGGGACGGCGGCGGGACCGGCGGCGGTCCGCCGGGCGCGCAGCCCGGCGGCGACCGCGCCGGTGACGGTGGTCGCCGCGGTCATCGCCGCCAGGACCAGGACGGCGCCGACGCCGGCCAGACCGGTGTCGTCCTGGGGCAGGGTGGTGAGGCACCACGCGGTGGTGAACCCCACGGTGAGACCGACGCCGACGAGCACCGGGTGCAGCACCCGGTAGGCCGCCACGGCGAGGACCAGCAGGCTCAGCACGCAACCGACCACCTGCCAGGCCTCGTACGGGCCGCTCGCCACTCCCGTCACCGGGTCCACCTGGTACGTGTCGTCCCACGCCAGCCAGGACCACCAGCACCCGGCCGCCAGCACCGTCAGCAGCACCGTCTGCAGCGTGGCCAGGAGGACGGGCCGCAGGGTCGAGGCGGTCCGGGGGCGCGGGGACTGTGGGCCGGTGGTCATGTCTCCATCCTGGTCACCTGGGACCGCCGGCGCGTGAGCACGACTACTCGACCTCGATCCCGTGACGTCGTCGGCGGCGGGGTCCATGCTGTGCCGATGACCGAGATCCTGATGTTCCACCACGCCCAGGGCCTGACCGCCGGCGTGTCCCACCTCGCCGACCGGTTCCGCGCCGCCGGGCACGTCGTGCACACGCCCGACCTCTACACCGGCCACGTCTTCGAGGACCTCGACGAGGGTCTCGACCACGCCCGCTCCGTGGGGTTCGGCGAGGTCGCGGCCCGCGGCCTGCGCGCCGCGGCCGACCTCGGCACGCGCGACCTGGTCGTCGCCGGGCTCTCGCTCGGCGCCATGCCCGCGCAGGAGCTCGCCCAGACCAGCGCGTCGGTCCGGGGCGCGGTCCTGCTGCACGCCTGCGTCCCGCGCCAGGAGTTCGGCGACGGCACGTGGCCGGCCGCGGTGCCGGTGCAGGTGCACGGGATGGACGCCGACCCGTTCTTCGCCGGGGAGGACCTGGACGCCGCCCGCGACCTGGTGGCCGCGGCCGCGGATGGCGAGCTCTTCGTCTACCCCGGCGAGCAGCACCTCTTCTCCGACGACAGCCTGCCGTCCTACGACGACGCGGCGACCGCCCTGCTCACCCAGCGGGTCCTGACGCTGCTGGGCCGCGTGCGCTGAACCGCCTCCGCCTCAGGCGGTGAGCGACCGGTGCCGGTCGACGGCGCCCGCGTCGGTGAACGAGGCGACCTGGTCCATCACGACCCGCAGTCGCGCGGCGTCGTCGTCCGCCGCGCGCCAGTCCGCGGCGTACGCGGGGTCGAGCCCGGCCGGGGCGTGCGCCAGCAGCACCTCGACCAGCTCGTGCACGAGCTCGCGCTGGCGCTCCATGTCGCGCACCCGGTCCTCGGCCTGCATGACGTAGTGCGCCGCGACGCCCTTGAGCAGCCCGATCTCCAGGCGGGTGCGCTCGGGCACGACCAGGTCGGCGCGGTAGCGCACGAACGGGCCCTCCTGGGCGGCGCGGGTCGCGTGCTGGACGGCCCCGCAGAAGCGGCCGATCAGGTCGCTGGTCAGGTTCTTCAGCGCCGCCTGGCTGCCTCGCGTGCCGTCGTAGGCCCGGGTCGGCCAGCTCCCCACGGACCGCAGCCCGGCGAGGACGTCGTCGAGCAGGTCGTCGCCGGCCTCGGGCAGGTACCACGCGCGCACCGTCGACCAGACCTCCCCGCGGTCCTCGCCGTGCCCCAGACCGGCGAGCTCCACCCGCCCGACGACGGTGCCGTCCTCGACGTCGTGCACGGAGTAGGCGACGTCGTCGGCGAGGTCCATCACCTGCGCCTCGAGGCACCGGCGGTGCCCGCGACCGGGCCCGCGCAGCCACGTGAAGACCGGCTCGTCGTCGGCGTAGACCCCGAACTTGCCCGCCGGCGTGCCCGCCGGTCCGGCGTCGCGCCGCCAGGGGTACTTGGTGCAGGCGTCGAGCGTCGCCCGGGTCAGGTTCAGTCCCACGGACCGCCCCTCCGGGTCGGCCGTCTTGGACTCGAGCCGGGTCAGCAGCCGCAACGTCTGGGCGTTGCCCTCGAACCCGCCGCAGGCCTCGGCGGCCTCGGCGAGGACCCGCTCGCCGTTGTGCCCGAACGGCGGGTGCCCGAGGTCGTGCGCCAGGGCCGCGGTCTCGGCGATGTCCGGGAGGCTGCCGAGCGCCCGGGACAGGTCGCGGGCGACCTGGGCCACCTCGAGGCTGTGCGTCAACCGGTTGCGCACGAAGTCGTGGCTGTGCGGCCCGACGACCTGCGTCTTGGCCGCCAGCCGCCGGAAGGAGGCGGCGTGCACGAGGCGGGCACGGTCGCGCTCGAAGGCGGTGCGCACCGGGGCGTCGACCCGTTTGGGCGGTTCGTCGACCAGGCGCTCGCGGTCGCCCGCGTCGTAGAGCAGGTCGGCGTCCATCGGCGCGAGACTAGCCGCGCCGACGGACGCCGGTGCCCTCCGGTCCCGTGAACGGGCCCTGGTGGTGCTCAGTACGTCGTGACGTGGACGTGGTCGTAGTGGTTGGCGGTGGTGGACCCGCGGTCCTCCATGCCCCGCCAGCCCTCGCCCGCACGGTCGACCGACCAGATCTGCTGGGAGTAGATGATGTAGTTGATGCCCAGCGATCCGGCGTTGGCGCGGAGGTAGTCGGCGATGTCGTACCCCGTCTGACCGGACGTCATGATGTCGACCGCGATCCCCTGGGCGTGCTCCCCGTCGCTGCGGAACGTGCCGTAGGTGCTGATCTCCGGCCAGGCCGCGCAGACCGCCGCGTGCACCGAGACGATGTTGGGGCTGACGCCGGAGGGCACCGACGTGCCGTTGGTGCAGCCGCCACCCGCGTCCACCGTGCGGCCGGACGTCGTGGTGGCCTCCTCCGCCTCCGGTGCCGTCTCCGGTGCCGGCTCGGGCTCCGGCTCCGGCTTCTCGTCGTCGAGGTAGCCCGCGGTCACCCAGCGGGACTCGCCGCCGACGACGATCTCGTCGCGACCCATGAAGGTGCGGCCGGTGGCCAGCACCTTCTCGGCGGTCTCGATGAGGCCGACGTTGGCCGCCGCGTCGGAGGGCCCGGACCACAGGTTGAGGTCGTCGGTCGACCAGCGCCGGTCGTCGGCGGCGGCCACGGCGCGGGCGACGGCCTTGGGAGCGGTGATGCGCTCCAGGGCGGTCGGCACCTCCTCGAGCGTGGTCCCGCGGACCGCCGAGCGCGAGAGCGGCGCGAGGCCACGGTCGGCCGCCAGCTCCACCTCGGGGACGGTGGCCACCTGGCCGGAACCGGTGTCGGCGGGGTCGTCGGCCATCAGGACGGAGGCGGCCGGGGAGGAGCTGAGCACTCCCACGGACACGACGGAGAGGGTCGCCAGTGCGGCGATGGAGCCTGCCAGGACGCTGGGTCGGGGCAGGCGGCGGGCATTGGTGTCCCGCTTGTGGCTGGATTCGGCCACAGCGCAGATCCTTTGCTGATCGAGGTCAGGTCACGTGCTGGTCCGGGCCACAGATGGCGGCCCCGTCACGGCACAGTTGAGGAGTCAAGCACACGGTCTGGGCTACGGGACAATCGCCGCCGCGACCCGGGACGTGGGTCCCGTCACCCTTCCGACACCGCTTCGTGACCATTTCGTGACCTTGGTCCCGGGTCCTGCGGACGTACGGCCGGCCGTGCGCGCGGCGCGACGGTCAGCCGCCGGTCGCCTCGTCCGCGGTCTCGACCAGCACCGTCGAGCGGCCGTCGGTGTCGTCGAGCCAGCCCTCGGGCAGCACCACCCGCCCTCGCGGGGAGCCCTGCCTCCCGCGGGGGGCGCCCAGCTCGGAGACGGGGTACGGCTCGTCGGCGTCGAGGTCGGCCAGCAGCGCGTCCAGCTCCGCCAGGGTGTCGATGAGACCCAGCGCACGGCGCCGGTCGCCACCGACGGCGAAGCCCTTGAGGTACCACGACACGTGCTTGCGGAACTCGCGGCAGCCCCGCTCCTCCCCCATGTGGCGCGACAGCAGCTCGGCGTGGCGACGCATCATCGCCGAGACCTCACCCAGGCGCGGGAGGGTGGCGCCCTCCTGGCCGGCGAAGACGGCGGCGAGGTCGCGGAACAGCCAGGGCCGACCGAGGCAGCCGCGGCCCACGACGACACCGGCAGCACCGGTCTGCTCGACCATCCGGACCGCGTCCGCCGCCTCCCAGATGTCGCCGTTGCCCAGGACCGGGATGTCGACGCTGGCGACCAGCTCGCCGATCGCGTCCCAGTCGGCCTGGCCGGAGTAGGCCTGCGCCACCGTGCGCCCGTGCAGCGCGATCGCCGCGACCCCGGTCTCCTGCGCGATCCGACCGGCGTCGAGGTAGGTCAGGTGGTCGCGGTCGAGCCCGAGCCGCGTCTTCATCGTCACCGGGACCCCGTACCGCGCCGCGGCCGTCACCGCGCCCTCGAGGATGTCGGCGAGCAGGCCGCGCTTCCAGGGCAGCGCCCCGCCGCCGCCCTTGCGGGTCACCTTGGGCACCGGACAGCCGAAGTTGAGGTCGACGTGCGCCACGCCGTGGTCGGCGCAGAGGATCTCGGTGGCCCGGGCCACGTAGGTCGGGTCGGTGCCGTAGAGCTGCACCGAGCGGACCTGCTCGGCGTCGTCGAAGACGAGCATGTCCAGGGTGTGCCGGTCACCCTCGACGAGGCCACGGCTGGTGATCATCTCGCAGACGTAGAGACCGGCGCCGTGCTCGGCGCAGAGCCGGCGGTAGGCCGCGTTGGTGATGCCGGCCATCGGGGCCAGCACCACCGGCGTCTCGACGGTGAGGCCACCGAGCCGCAGCGGACCGGGGAGCGTGGTGGTGGGGGTCGGCATGCTCAGCCGTTGCCCCCGCCGCCGTTGCCCCGGCCGCCACCGTTGCCGCCACCGTTGCCGCCACCGTTGCCGCCACCGTTGCCGCCGCCGTTGCCACCGCCGTCGCCACCGCCGTCCTGGTTCCGGCCGCCGCGCGCGGCAGGCTGCTGCACGTCGCCGGCCCAGGTGATCGCCTCGAAGTCCTGGTCGGGCCGGAAGCTGACGCCGGCCAGCTCCTGGCCCTCCGGGGCCAGGAAGACCAGGCAGCCCCGGGTGGTGTCGCCCCTGCCGAACTTCTTCGGCAGCGGCGCGCTCGGGCACGGCTCGAACTCACCGGCGAAGGTGGACGCCTCGATCAGCGTGTTCGCGTCGTCGAGCAGGTACAGCGGGACCGGGCGACCACCGAGGTCGGTGCGCCCCTCGTTGGTGACGGTGACGTCGACGAAGTACGGCGTGGAGGCGCGGGTCCGGTCGTCGAGCTGCCACCCCTCGAAGAATTCCTCGAAGGTCGTCTCGCGCAGCTCGCGGACGGTGATGCCGAGCACGCCGACCTGGTCCTGGCGCGGCTCGTAGGCCACCACGGCCTCGTCACCGACGCCGAGCAGGCTGCCCTGGGGCGTCAGCTCGACACCGGCGGGCACCGGGAGGTACGGCTCCGCGCTGGGGACGTCGGTGGGCTCGGCGGACTCCTCGGTGCTCGCCGAGGCGTCGCCGGAGGGCGCGGCGTCGGCCGCCTCCTCGGAGCCGCCCGAGCAGGCGGAGAGCGCGGAGACCCCGAGGACGACCACGGCGAGGCCGGAGCCGAACCGGGTCCGACGCGTGCGTGTGCTGAGCCCGTTCACCCGTCCATTGTGCACGGTCAGCACCCGACGAGGCGCTCGGCGAACCAGCCGGTGAGCCGGTCCAGCCCGATCCGCTCCTGGCTCATCGTGTCGCGCTCGCGCACGGTGACGGCCTGGTCCTCGAGGGTGTCGAAGTCGACCGTGACGCAGTAGGGCGTCCCGATCTCGTCCTGGCGGCGGTAGCGGCGGCCGATCGCGCCGGAGTCGTCGAAGTCGACGTTCCAGCTCCGGCGCAGCTCGGCGGCCAGGTCCTTGGCCTTCGGCGTCAGGTCGGCGTTGCGCGACAGCGGCAGCACCGCGACCTTGACCGGTGACAGGCGCGGGTCGAGGCCGAGGACGGTGCGCTTGTCGACGCCGCCCTTGGTGTTGGGCGCCTCGTCCTCACGGAAGGCGTCGACCAGGAAGGTCATCAGGCTGCGCGAGAGGCCGGCGGCCGGCTCGATGACGTACGGCGTGTAGCGCTCCCCGGCGGCCTGGTCGAAGAACGACAGGTCCTGCCCCGAGGCCTCGGCGTGGGTGGAGAGGTCGAAGTCGGTGCGGTTGGCGACGCCCTCGAGCTCGCCCCACTCGGAGCCGGCGAAGCGGAAGCGGTACTCGATGTCGACGGTCCGCTTCGAGTAGTGGCTGAGCTTCTCCTGCGCGTGCTCGTAGTGGCGCAGGTTGGCGGGATCGATGCCCAGGTCGACGTACCACTGGGTGCGCTGGTCGATCCAGTACTGGTGCCACTCCTCGTCCTCGCCGGGCTTGACGAAGAACTCCATCTCCATCTGCTCGAACTCGCGGGTGCGGAAGATGAAGTTGCCCGGCGTGATCTCGTTGCGGAAGCTCTTGCCGATCTGCGCGATCCCGAACGGCGGCTTCATCCGGCTGCTGGTCACCACGTTGGCGAAGTTGAGGAAGATGCCCTGCGCGGTCTCGGGGCGCAGGTAGTGCAGGCCGGACTCGTCCTCGACCACACCGAGGTAGGTCTTGAGCAGCCCGGAGAACTGGCGCGGCTCGGTCCAGGCGCCGCGGGTGCCGCAGTTGGGGCAGGCGAGCTTGGTGAGGTCGACCTCGTCGGGGTCCTCTACGCCCTTGCGCTCGGCGTACTCCTCCTGGAGGTGGTCGGCGCGGAACCGCTTGTGGCAGGACTGGCACTCGGTCAGCGGGTCGGAGAACGTCGCGACGTGGCCGCTGGCCTCCCAGGTGCGCCGGGGCAGGATGATCGCGGAGTCGAGGCCGACCATGTCGTCGCGCATCTGGACCATCGAGCGCCACCACTGGCGCTTGATGTTCTCCTTCAGCTCGACGCCGAGCGGGCCGTAGTCCCACGCGGAGCGGGTGCCGCCGTAGATCTCGCCACTGGGGAAGACGAAGCCGCGGCGCTTGGCCAGCGAGACGACGAGATCGACGGTGGACGGCGGTGGCTTGGCCACGGGCAACAGCTCCTCGGCAGGGTCACGGCCGGCCGGCTGCCGGTCGCGAAGCGCTCAGCCTAACGACCGCGCGGACCCCTCGTTGAGCACGGTGCCGGGCTCCACGACCTCGTAGGCGCTCGGCTCGTCCAGCGCCCGACCGAGCACCGGGACGGCGTGCAGCTTCACGTCGTAGGAGGACAACGCACGGCGGTAGGCGCCGACGTGCTCCCACCGCGTGGTCAGCACCCACAGGTCGGGGTCGTCGACGTTGCGGCCCACGGTGCCGTCGAGGTAGCCGGGCCGCTCGGAGAGCGCCTGACGGGCCCGGTCGAGGTCGAGCCGGAACCCCGGGGCGCCCTCGGCGGGGACGCGGAAGCGGGTGACGACGAGCACGCGTCCACCCTAGTGCCGCAGCGGGCGAGCCGGCGCCGAGCCGTTTTGACAATCGTTCTCACTGAGGGTGAGAATCGTTGTCATGAAGTCGCGCCGTCTCCGCTCCCTGCCCGTCCTGGCCTCGGTGGCCCTGGCCAGCCTGACCCTCAGCTCCTGCGCCGCCTTCTCCGACGGCACCGCCTCGACCGTCGAGGACGGCGGCACCCCGCAGGTCGTCGCCGCGTTCTACCCCCTCGAGTACGTCGCCTCCCGCGTCGCCGGGGACCGCGCCGACGTCTCCTCCCTCACCGCCCCCGGCCAGGAGCCGCACGACCTCGAGCTGTCGGTCGCCGACAACGCGACCGTCGCCGGCGCCGACCTCGTCGTCCTGGAGGGCGGGCTGCAGGCCGCCGTCGACGAGGCCGTCGGGCAGAACGCCCCCGGTGAGGTCCTCGACGTCACCGACGTGGTCGAGCTGACCCCCCTCGACGAGGAGCACGACCACGCCGAGGAGGAGGGCCACGAGGGCGAGACCGCCGAGGAGCACGCCGAGCACGCCGGCGAGGGCCACGAGGAGGACCACGAGGGCCACGACCACGGCGACCTCGGCGACCTCGACCCGCACTTCTGGCTGGACCCGACCCTGATGGCCGACGCCGGTGACGCGGTGGCCGAGGCGATGGCCGAGGTCGACCCCGACGGGGCCGAGGAGTACGCCGCCGGCGCCGCCGACCTGCGGTCCGACCTCGAGGCGCTCGACGCCGACCTGCAGGCCGGCCTGGCCTCCTGCGAGCGCGACACCATCGTCGTCAGCCACGACGCGTTCGGCTACCTCGACCGCTACGGCCTCGACGTCGAGGCCGTGGCCGGTCTCTCCCCCGACGCCGAGCCCAACCCCGCCGACCTGGGGCGGCTCCAGGAGCTGATCGCCACCGACGGCATCACCACCGTCTTCTCCGAGCGGCTGGCCAGCCCCGCGCTGACCGAGTCCCTGGCCCGGGACGCCGGGGTCGAGACCGCGGTGCTCGACCCGATCGAGGGCCTCACCGAGGAGACCGCCGAGGAGGACTACCTTTCCCTGATGCGGTCCAACCTCGAGGCGCTGCGCGCCGCCAACGGCTGCTCGTGACGCAGCCACCCGCCCCGCTCCCCGCCGACCCGCTCCTGCCGGTCCGGCTGCGGGACGGCGCCGTCTCCATCGAGGGACGTCCGGTGCTCCGCCACGTCGACCTGACTGTCGGCGCCGGCGACTTCGTGGCGCTGATGGGCGCCAACGGGTCGGGCAAGTCCACGCTGGTCCGGGCCCTGACCGGGCTGCGTCCCCTCACCGCGGGGCGCCTGGAGCTGTTCGGGACCACCCTGGACGAGTTCAGGTCGTGGGAGCGGGTGGGGTACGTCCCCCAGCGCACCGGCGCCGGGTCCGGCGTCCCTGCCTCGGTGTGGGAGGTCGTGGCCTCGGGCCGGCTGACCCGCCGGCGCCTGCTGCGCCCGCTCGGCCGCGAGGACCGCGCCGCGATCGCCGACGCGCTCGAGGTGGTCGGTCTCGCCGACCGCGCCAAGGAGGGCGTCTCGTCGCTGTCCGGCGGACAGCAGCAGCGGGTGCTGATCGCCCGGGCGCTGGCCGGGCAGCCCGAGCTGTTCTTCCTCGACGAGCCGACCGCCGGCGTCGACCTGCCGAACCAGCACGCCCTGGCCGAGAGCCTGGGGCGGCTGCGCGAGCGCGGCGCCACGATCGTCCTGGTCGCCCACGAGCTCGGCCCGCTGGCGTCGCTGGTCGACCGGGCCGTGGTGATGCGCGACGGCCGGGTCGCCTACGACGGTCCCCCGCTGGCCGACCACGAGGTGCACCACCCCGACTTCGGCGAGGCGCACTCGCACCACCACACCGCCCACGAGCACCGATCCCGCCACGACCACGTGCCGTCGGTGAGCGCCTCGCTGGCCGCTCACGACCACCACCCCGACCACCGCGAGGGGCGACGATGAACGAGGTCGCCGAGCTGTTCGCGTACCCGTTCATGCAGCGGGCCCTGATCGCCGCCGTCTTCGTCGGTCTCGCCGCGCCGGCGATCGGGACGTACCTCGTGCAGCGCCGGCTGGCGCTGATGGGCGACGGGATCGGCCACGTGGCCGTCACCGGGGTCGCGATCGGGCTGGTCACCAGCACCTCCCCCACCTGGACCGCCGTCGTGGTGGCGGTGCTCGGCGCGACCCTGATCGAGCTGATCCGCGAGCGCGGGCACACCAACGGCGACGTGGCGCTCGCGCTGTTCTTCTACGGCGGCCTCGCCGGCGGGGTGCTGATCACGGGGCTGGGCGGGGAGAGCGCCAGCACTCTGCAGACCTTCCTGTTCGGCTCGATCCTGACCATCACGATCCCCGACGTGCTGGTCACGATGGTGCTGGCCACGGTCGTGTCCGTGCTGTGCCTGGGGCTGGCTCCGCAGCTGTTCGCGGTGTCGCACGACCAGGAGTTCGCCCGGGTGGCCGGGCTGGACGTGCGGGCCTACAACCTGCTCGTCGCGGTGCTGGCCGCGCTCAGCGTGACGGTGGCGATGCGTACCGTCGGGCTGCTGCTGGTCTCGGCGCTGCTGGTGGTGCCCGTGGCCACCGCGCAGCAGGTGACCCGGTCGTTCCGCACGACGCTGGTGGCCGCGATGGGCCTCGGGGTCCTGGCCTCGCTCGGGGGCCTGGTGATCGCGGCGCTGGCATCGTTCCGCGCGAACGTGGCTCCCGGCGCCACGATCGTGCTGCTGTCGCTGGCCGTCTTCGTGCTGACCTGGCCGCTGGGGGTCTGGCTGCGGCGACGGCAACGGGCGCGGGTGCCGTTCGACGACGAGGTGCCCACCGACCACGAGCACGCCCACGACGAGGACGACCACGCGCACGGGGAGGACTGCGGTCACCCGGCGGTGCCGCACGGCGACCACGTCGACTACGTTCACGACGGCCACCGGCACGCTCCCCACGGAGGGCACTATGACGAGCACTGAGCGCGAGACGGCCACCGAGATGCGCCCGACCCGCCAGCGCACGGCCGTGGCCCGGGCCCTGGACTCCTTCACCGACTTCCGCTCGGCCCAGGACATCCACGCCCTGCTCGGGCAGCGCGGCGAGAAGGTCGGTCTGGCCACCGTCTACCGGACCCTGCAGCGGATGGCGGAGGCCGGCGACGTCGACGCCCTGCGCACCGAGGACGGCGAGGCGCTGTGGCGGCGCTGCTCGGCCACGCACCACCACCACCTGGTCTGCCGCTCGTGCGGCGCGGCCGTCGAGGTCGAGGGGCCCGCGGTCGAGCGGTGGACCCGGGCCATCGCCGAGGAGCACGGCTTCGCCGACGTCAGCCACACGCTCGAGATCTTCGGGTCCTGCCGCGACTGCACCTCCGCGTCTGCCGCCGGCTCCTGACCCGGACCTGTCAGAGGGCAGGGCCGCAGGTCCCGGTCCGTACAGGTAGCGTGCGGCGGCATGTCGTCGTTGCAGGTCGTGGTCATGGGTGTCTCGGCGACCGGGAAGTCCACGGTCGGCCACCGCCTGGCCGAGGAGCTGGGCTGGACCTTCGTCGAGGGTGACGACCTGCACCCCCGCAGCAACGTCGCGAAGATGGAGTCCGGCGAGCCGCTGACCGACGCCGACCGGGCCCCGTGGCTCGACGAGATCAACCGGGTCGCGCGTGAGCACTCCGCGGCGGGCCGCAGCAGCGTCCTCACCTGCTCGGCGCTCAAGCGGTCCTACCGCGACCGGCTCTCCGACGACGTCGACGCGATGTTCTTCGTGCACCTGCACGCGGACTACGACGTCCTCGAGCCACGGATGCAGCAGCGCGAGAAGCACTTCATGCCCACGGGCCTGCTGCGCTCCCAGTTCGACACCCTCGAGCTGCTCGGCGACGACGAGGACGGCGCGGTCATCGACGTCGCCCCCGGCGCCGCCGAGGTCGTCGGCGACGCGCTCGTCGCCGTGCGCGCACGTCTGGACGCCTGACCGCACCGCACCCCTGCCCCACCCGAGCCGTACAGGAGAAACCCCATGGACGCCCTCGCCCCCGCCTACGGGACCGGAGTGCTGCTGCTGATCGCGGCCGCCGCGGTCGCGCTGCTGCTCGTGCTGATCATCGTGGTGCGCCTCCACGCGTTCATCGCGCTCGTGCTGGTCAGCCTGCTCACGGCGGTCGCCGCCGGCATCCCGCTGGCGACAGTCCCTGAAGCACTGACCAGCGGGTTCAGCAGCACGCTGGGCTCGGTGGCCCTGCTGGTCGGCTTCGGCGTGATGCTCGGACGCCTCCTCGAGGCCACCGGCGGCGCCCAGGTGCTCGCCGACACCCTGGTCTCCCGGTTCGGCGAGAAGCGGGCACCCTTCGCGCTGGGCGTCGCGGCGCTGATCTTCGGCTTCCCGATCTTCTTCGACGCCGGCCTGGTCGTCTTCCTGCCGATCATCCTCACCGTCGCCCGCCGGTTCGGCGGCTCCCTGCTCTACTACGCGCTCCCGGCAGCCGGTGCCTTCGCCGCGATGCACGCGCTGGTGCCCCCGCACCCGGGCCCGGTCGCCGCGGCGACTCTGCTCCGCGGCGACATCGGCGTCGTCCTGCTGGTCGGGCTGCCGGTGGCGCTGATCTCCTGGTACGTCGGGGTCTACCTGTTCTCCCGCTGGATCGGCGCCCGCGTCGACGTGGCGATGCCGGACCTCCTGCTCGGCCAGCAGCGCGACGCCCACGGTGACGCACCCGGGGACGCGACCGCCGGGACGACCGGGGACGGCGCGGGCGGGACGGCGACCGCCACCCGGACGACCGCTCCCCCGTCGTTCGGGCTGGTGCTGGCCCTGCTGCTGCTCCCCATGGTCCTGATCGCGGGCAACACGGTGGTCAGCACCCTCATCCAGGCCGGGGTCCTCGACTCGAACGGCTTCGCCGACGCGCTGATCCTGCTGGGGCAGACCCCCGTCGCCCTGCTGATCACGCTGCTGGTGGCGATCGCCACCATCGGCCGTCGCGGGCGCAGCCTCGCCCAGACGACCAGCCTGATCGACGACGCGCTCGGACCGATCTGCTCGATCATCCTGATCACCGGCGCCGGTGGGATGTTCGGTGGTGTGCTGCGCACCAGCGGCATCGGGGAGGCCCTGACCAGCTCCCTCGGCGGGCTGGGGATCCCGCTGCTGCTGCAGGCGTTCCTGATCGCCACCGCGCTGCGGGTGGCCCAGGGCTCGGCGACCGTGGCGTTGACCACGGCAGCCGGCTTGATCGCCTCGCAGGCCGACGGCCTGGGCAACCTGCAGGTCGCCCTGCTCGTGGTGGCGATCGCCGCCGGCGCCACCGTCCTGTCCCACGTCAACGACTCCGGCTTCTGGCTGGTCAGTCGCTTCTTCGGGATGGACGTCAAGACCACGTTCAAGACCTGGACGGTCATGGAGACGACGCTGGGCCTCAGCGCGTTCGCGCTGGCCGCGCTGCTGTGGCCGCTGGCGGGGGCCATCACCTGACCCACGTCCCCGTCGAGTACTCGTGCTCATGACCTCGGGGGCCTGATCGGGCCACGCTCGGGGCATGGATCTCGACGACGGAGGAACGACGCGGCGGCGGACGCCGACGGCGTACGCCCTGGTGGTGCTCGCCCCGGCGCTCGCCTGGCTCGCGCTCGTCTCGTGGGCGGACGGCGGAGCGAGCGACCAGGCCCACGTGGCCTGGTTCGTCGGTGTCGCGGCGGCCTGCGTGGCCGCGGGTGCCGTGGCCCGGCCGCACGCTGGTCACCTGGCGGGCATGGCGGCCGTCGCGGTCGCCTCGACGATGCTCATTCTCCTCTCCTGGTGGTCCTCGCAGGACGGGTCCGGCCTGTTCATGATCGGGATCGTCATGGCGACCCCCTGCGTGGTCCTGGCGGCGCCGGCCCTGCTCCTCACGGGGAGGCTCATGACGGCCGGACGACGTCAATCGAGTTGACCCGTTCGCCTTGCGATTCGAACACCTGTTCTAGTACGATGCACTCATGCCCCTCTCCCCCGCGCCGGACCAGCGGGCCGCCACCGCGGTCACCGCGCGGGAGGAGCGCGTCACCGGCGAGGTGACGACCCCGGCCGACCTGCTCGCCCGGGTGCGGGAGGCGCACGACGCAGAGGAGCGTGCCGGCGTCGACCTGCTGGTGCTGGCCGTGGCCTGGGCCGACGCCCACCCCGCCGACGCGGACGGGCCCATGTCGCGCTGGTGGGTCCCCGTCAGGGCCGGGGCGCGCGCCGCCGACGACGACGGCGGTCTGGACCTCGAGGGGCTGGAGGCAGCGGCAGCGGGAGGCGTCGACCTGGACGAGGTCAACGGCGGGGAGGGGGTCGACCCCGAGTGGTTCGGGATCCCGCCGGTGCGGTGGGACGCCCCCGCCTCCTTCGCGGCCGCGCGCCGGATGACCACGACCTCCGGCAAGGCGCTGATCCGGGACGCCCTGGTGCTCGAGCACCGGCTCCCCCGCACCTGGGCCCGGGTCCTGCAGGGCGGGGTGCCGGCCTGGCGGGCCCGGAGGGTCGCCCAGGCCGTCCTCGGCGCGCCGCCCGACGTCGTGGCCTACGTCGACGACCGGGTCCACCGCGTGATCGCCACCGTGGGGCACCGCCGGCTCGACGCGCTGCTGGACGAGGCGATGCTCGAGCTGCACCCCGAGGAGCGCGAGATGGAGCAGCTCGACGCCCTCGACGCGCGCCACGCCACGCTCCACCGGTCGGGGATCAACCACACGGGGATCGTCGAGATGACCCTGCGCGGTGACTGGGCGGACCTCGACGACTTCGATGCCGTGCTGTCCGTGGTCGCAGCGGCGCTGCAGGCCGCCGACGAGGCCAGCGGCTCGCCCGACGCGCACGACTCCCTGGACGTCCGCCGGGCCCGGGCCGTGGGGGTCCTGGCCGACCCCGCCCGGGCCCTCGCCCTCCTGCAGCCCGGGACCGGCCCGGCCGCGGCACCCGGGGGCGCCGCGCCGGTCCCGCCACCGAGGCGCGAGGTCGTCGGCTACCTCCACCTGACACCGGAGCACCTCGCCGGCCTGGAGATGTTCGTGCGGGACGGCACCACGCTGCGACAGGTCATCGAGTCGCAGGTCCGCGCCTGGTGCGGCCGCACCGACACCTACCTCCGGGTCACTCCGGTCGTCGACCTGAACGACGACCCCGACGACCATGCCACCCCGGTCTACAGCCCCGGCGAGGGCCTGCGCGAGCGCGTCCTGCTCCGCCACCCCACCTGCGTCTTCCCCTGGTGCGAACGCCCCTCCCGCGGGCTCCAGCTCGACCACGTCGTCGCCTACGAGCACCCGGACCCTCCGCCCGACGACCGTCCCGGAGAACCGGATCCACCCTCACGTGCCGACCCGGACGACCAGCCCCAGACCAGCGAGACCAACCTCGCTCCCCTGTGCGGACACCACCACCAGCTCAAGACCCACGGCGGCTGGTCCTACAGCGCGATCGACCCCACTGGCCCGCGACCGGTCTTCCTCTGGCGCTCGCCCCACGGCGAGCAGTTCGTCCGCACGCCCGACGGCACGACCCACCTCGCCGGCTGAGCCGGCGCCGCCTGGCGGGTCCCGCGTCAGCCGTTCTTGCGCCTGCCACCGTGTCAGGTCCTAGCGTCGGGGGATGACCACCGGGCGCCCCCACCCCCTCGACGCCTGGACCATCGGTGACCTGTCCCGCACCAGCGGCCTGACCCACCGCGTCCTGCGGCACTGGGAGAAGGTGGGCGTGATCACCGCCGAGCGCGGGTCGACCGGTCACCGGCGCTACCTGCCCCTCCAGGCCACGCGGCTCTACCGTGCCCTGGCCCTGCGGCGTGCCGGTCTCGGGCTGACCCAGGTCGCCGCCCTGCTCGACGAGCAGGACCCCGACCCGGTCGCCACCCTGCGCTCGCACGTCGCGACGATCGACGCGGACCTGCGGCGGCGCAGCCAGGTGCGGGACCGGCTCGTGGCGGTGCTCCAGGACCTGGACCACCCGCGGGAGGAGCCACCCGACGACCACGACGACGATCCCGCCCCGGCCGACCGGACACTGATGAGGGTGATCGAGACGATGATGATGTTCGAGCAGTACGTCCACGGCTACGACGGCGCCGAGCATGCTCGGCTCCAGGACCAGGCAGACACCCTCGTCGACCTGGTCCACCACGGCGCCTCCTACGAAGCGGGGGCACGCGTCGTCGAGGTGGGATGCGGCGTCGGGGCGCAGACCCTGACGCTGCTGGAGCGCAACCCCGGCATCGACCTCACCGCGGTCGACCTCTCCGACACCTCGCTGGCAGCCGCGCGCTCGCGCGTCCGCGCGGCGGGCCACCACGGCGTGCGGTTCGTCCAGGCCGACCTCATGGAGGCCCCCACCCACACCGGTGACCTCCGCCCGGGCACCTTCGACCACGTGTTCGTCTGCTTCGTCCTCGAGCACCTCGTCGATCCGGCCACCGCTCTGCGCCACCTGCGGTGCCTGCTGCGCCCGGGAGGCACCATCACCGTCGTCGAGGGCGACCACGGGTCCGCCTACTTCCACCCTGACAGCCGCGCCGCCCGCGAGGCGGTCGACTGCCAGGTCCAGCTGCAGCGGCTCGCCGGGGGCGACGCGCTGGTCGGACGTCGGCTCTACCCCCTGCTCGACGCGGCCGGGTTCCGGCGCGTCGAGATCACCCCGCGTCAGGTGTACGTCGACGGGAGTCGCCCCCAGCTCGCCGAGGGCTTCACCACCCGCACCTTCATCGCCATGATCGAGGGGGTCCGCCAGCAGGCCGTCGCCGCCGGTCTCCTGACGCCCGAACGGTTCGACGAGGGCCTCCGGGACCTCCGACGCACCACCGAGGCCGACGGGGTCTTCTGCTACACCTTCTTCGCGGCGACGGCCACGGTCGCCCACACCCACCCTGGCGAGACCACCCCACACGAGCGCCGTGGTCGGGCAGGCTGAGCCGGTCACGTCGTCGAAGCAGGAGGCACCATGCGCGCGGTACAGGTCACGGAGTTCGGCGGGCCCGAGGTCCTCGCCCTGGTGGACCTCGAGGGCCCTCGGCCCGGTCCGGGCGAGGTGGTCGTCGAGGTGGCCGCCGCCGGGGTCAACTACATCGACCTCTACCAGCGCGAGGGCGTCTACCAGGCCCCGACGCCGTTCACCGCCGGGTCCGAGGGCGCCGGACGCGTCGTCGAGGTCGGGGACGAGGTCCGCGACGTGGCGGTCGGCGACCGGGTGGCCTGGCTGATGGTGCCGGGAGCCGGGTACGCCGAGCGGGTGGTGGTCCCCGCCGAGCGGTGCGTTCCCGTCCCGGACGAGATGACCGACGCCGATGCTGCCGCCGTCATGCTGCAGGGCGTCACGGTCGACTACCTGACGCGGTCGACGTACGTCGTCTCCCCCGGCGACGACGTCCTCGTGCACGCCGCTGCAGGCGGGACGGGGCTCCTGCTGACCCGGGCGTGCACGCAGCTCGGCGCGCGGGTCATCGGCACCGCCTCGACGCCGGAGAAGTGCCGGGCGGCCGAGACCGCCGGCGCCGTGGCCACCGTCCAGTACGGCGACGGCGTCGACGTGGCCGCCGAGGTCCGGCGGCTGACCGACGGCCGGGGGGTGCACGTCGCGTACGACGGTGTCGGCGCGAGCACCCGCACGGCCAGCCTCGACAGCCTGCGGCGCCGCGGGACGTACGTGCTGTTCGGGCAGGCCAGCGGGGCGCCGGACCCGGTGAGCGGCCCGGACCTGAACAAGCGGGGATCGCTCTACTTCACCCGCCCGACCGTGGTCGACCACGTCGTCGACCGGGCCGAGCTGCTGGAGCGGTGCGAGCGGGTGTTCGCCGCCGTCCGCGACGGGTCGATGGTGGTCACCGTCGCCGCGACCTTCCCCCTCGCCGAGGCCGCCGAGGCACAGCGGCTGCTCGCGAGCAGGCGCTCCTCGGGCAAGATCCTGGTGGACCCGCGCCACTAGGGTCATGGGCATGTGGACCCCCCGACTCCCCGCCCGCCGCCTGCCGCTCTTTGCCGTCGCCGTCGTGTGCAGCGCGACACTCATCCCGATCAGCACGGCCTCGACGGCCAGCGCCGCCTCCTGGACCACGCTCTCCGGCGTCGACGGGGCCGCGCCGCAGGCCTGCAAGGTCCCGGTGGGAGACGGGCGGGCGTTCAAGGTGCGCACCCGCCTGGTCAACCGGTCGAGCCAGACCGCCCAGGCCACCTTCACGGTGCGTCGCGGCGGCTCGCTCGTCGACCGCGCCCGGTTCTCCACCGAGCCCGGTCAGACGACCGCGGTCAAGGTGCTCCGGGTGCCTGACGCACGCACCCACCGGCTCGGCTACGGGTTCAGCACACCCGACGGCGGTCTCGGCGACATCGACGCGCTGGGTCTCCTCCGCCGCTGCTGACCGCACGCTCCGGCAGCCGGTTGCGTGAACCGCGCGGTGGGCGACAAGGGCGGTGTCCAGCCCACCGGCGCCACGTCGGCTGATCGGCGGACGCCGGGGTCGTCCGACCGTATGTTCGACGGGTAGGCAACCGCCGAGACCCGCCCGCCTGGACGACCAGGGGGACGGCCGCGGTGCCTCGACCGAAGGCACTCCTTGATGAGTCGAGCCAGCCGCCGCCCCGTCCGCCCCCAGACCCGGACCGGGATCGCGAGGATCGCCGTCGGGGCGTCCGCGCTCCTCGTCGCCGGTCAGCTCACGACCACCTCGCCGGCCGCTGCCGCCCCCGACCCCGCTCCGGCCGCCGCCTTCGTCGACCTCGGCACGGCCACGACGTACTCCGTGCTCGGCGGCACCGGGGTGTCCAGCACCGGCGCCGGCACGGCGCTCGCCGGCGACCTGGGGCTCAGCCCCGCCGGGGTGATCGCGGGCTTCCCCCCCGGCACGGTCGCGGGGACCGTCCACGACAAGGACGCCGCGGCCGAGCAGGCGCAGACCGACCGGCAGGCGGCGTACGACGCCGCGGCCGCGCAGCCCAGCACGGCGTCCTTCAGCGGCGACCAGGCCGGGACGACGTTCAAGCCGGGTGTCCACGACAGCGCAGCGGCCTTCACCAACACCGGGACGATGACCCTCGACGCCGACGGCGACCCGAGCGCGGTCTTCGTCTTCCAGATCGGTGCCGCGATGAGCTCGGCCGCCGCCAGCAAGGTGGTGCTGACCGACGGGGCGCTGGCCAACAACGTCTACTGGCAGGTCGTCGGCGCGACGTCGCTGGGCGCCGGGGCGAAGTACGTCGGGACGTTCCTCGCCGCCGGCGCGGTCTCCCTCGGGGAGGGCGCCTCGGTCAAGGGCCGCATCCTCACCCCGGGCACCGTCGCCCTGGCCAACAGCCCGGTCACCGAGCCGGTGGACGACCTCACCGCCCCGGTGGTGGGCATCGACGGCGGGGCGACCCGCTCGACGAACGACACCACTCCTCCGGTCTCCGGCACCACGGACGAACCGTCCGGGACCACGGTGACCGTCACCGTCGACGAGCAGGCCTACACCACCCGCGTCGGCGCCGCGGGACGGTGGACCCTCAGCACCGACCTGCTGGCCGCCGGGCCCCACCCCGTGCTGGCGTCGGTCACCGACGCCTCGCGGAACACCGGGACCGCGTCCCAGGTCCTCACCGTCGACGTGACGGCACCTCTCGTCGCCGTCGACGGCGGAGCCCGGAGCGCCACCGACGACACGACCCCG
This sequence comes from Nocardioides aquaticus, assembly GCF_018459925.1. NCBI lineage: Bacteria > Bacillati > Actinomycetota > Actinomycetes > Propionibacteriales > Nocardioidaceae > Nocardioides > Nocardioides aquaticus. The sequence goes on along the minus strand of NZ_CP075371.1, from coordinate 2,063,468 downwards.
ACCCTCTCGGGCACGACGGACGCGCCGGAGGGGACGGCCGTCGCCGTCGAGGTCGACGGGCAATCGCTCACCGCCGTCGCCGGCGCCTCCGGCAGCTGGAGCGTCCCGGCGGCCCCGCTCGCGGAGGCGTCCTACCTCGTGGTGGCCTCGGCCGACGACGCCGCCGGCAACACCGGCGAGGCCCGCCAGGTCCTCACCGTCGACGAGACGGTGCCCGTCGTGTCGCTCGACGGGGGCGCGACCCGCGGCACCAGCGACACCTCGCCGTGGGTCTACGGCCGGACCGCCGAGCAGGCCGGGACGACGGTCGACGTCACCGTCCGCGACCAGCAGCTGACCGCGGTCGTGGTCCGCGGCGGCGCCTGGGGCGTCAGCGCGGAGGCGCTGCCCCGGGGCGTCCACACCGTCACCGCCTCGATCACCGACGCCGCCGGCAACACCGGCTCCGTGGACCAGCGCCTGACCATCGGCCCCGGGCTCCCCTCCGGCCCCAGCGGCCCGGTCGAACCCGAGGACCCGGGCACGCCGGCGGCCGACCCCCGGCCCGACGCCGCGATCCGCCTCGCCCGGCAGGCCTTCACCGGGGTCGAGGTGTACGGCCCCGGCCAGCGCGTGACCCAGCGCCTGAGCCGACGGGCGCCGCGGGCGACCCTGCACGTCCGGGTCACCAACCGGGGCACCACCGCGGACACGCTGGCCGTCGACGCCACCGCGGACGACCGCCGGTTCCCCGTCTCCTACCGCACGGGCGGGGCAGACGTGACGAGGGCGGTGGAGGCCGGGACGTGGACGACCGGGTCCATGGAGCCCGGAGGGTCCGTGACCCTCGTGGTCAAGGTCCGGCGCACCAGGTCGGTGCGTCCCGGCGCCAAACGGGCCGTCACCGTCGTCACCGCGTCGGCGGGCTCGCCCGACGTCCGGGACGCCGTGGTGGCCAGGTTCCGGGGCTGAGGGCGGGGGGTGGCCGGCGGCTCACTGCGCGCCGCCGTACCGCCGGTCCCGACGCGCGTAGAGGTCGATCGCCTTCCACAGCTCGCGCCGGTCGACGTCGGGCCAGAGCACGTCGGTGAAGACGAGCTCGGCGTACGCCGCCTGCCACAGCATGAAGTTGCTCAGCCGCTGCTCCCCCGACGTGCGCCACACCAGGTCGGCGTCGGACTGCTCGGGGACGTACAGGTGGCGGGCGAACGTCTTCTCGTCGACCTTCTCGGGGTTCAGCCGGCCGGCCGCGACCTCGCGGGCGATCGCGCGGGCGGTGTCGGCGATCTCGGAACGGCCGCCGTAGTTGACGCACATGGTCAGCGTCAGCACGTCGTTGTCGCGGGTGAGCTCCTCGGCGACCTGGAGCTCCTTGACCACCGAGCGCCACAACCGCGGCGCCCGCCCGGCCCAGCGGACACGGACGCCCAGCTCGTGCATCTCGTCGCGCCGCCGCCGGATGACGTCGCGGTTGAAGCCCATCAGGAAGCGGACCTCCTCCGGCGAGCGCGACCAGTTCTCGGTCGAGAACGCGTAGGCGGAGATCGCCTTGACGCCCATCTCGATCGCACCCTCGACCACGTCGAACAGCGCCGCCTCGCCCTGCTCGTGACCGCGGGTGCGGGGCAGCCCGCGCTCCTTGGCCCACCGCCCGTTGCCGTCCATCACCACCGCGACGTGGCGTGGCACCAGCTCGGGCGGGACCGGCGGCGGGGTCGCGCCGGACGGGTGGGGGGTCGGCTGACGGACGGCACGCTTCACGGCGGGCAGCCTACGGGCGGGGTCTCGAGACGCTCGCTGCGCTCGCTCCTCGACCACCGGGCTAGCGCTCGAGGTGCTCCAGCGAGCGGAGCTGCCGCTCGAGGTGCCACGCGACGAACGCCGAGACCAGGCCGGCGGCCTGCTTGGCGTGCCGCGGGTCCGCCGCCTCGACGGTCGGCCAGTCACCTGCGAGCAGCGCCGCCAGCAAGGTCATCGTCTCCGGCGCAGGACTCGCCGAGCCGGGGATCCGGCAGGTCGCGCACAGCGCACCGCCCATCGACGGGTTCAGCCAGCGGTGCGGACCGACCAGGCCGCAGTGCGCGCAGTGGTCGAAGGTCGGCGCGTAGCCGGCGGTGGCCAGCGCCCTCAGCTGGTAGGAGTCCAGGACCTGGCCGGGCGCACGCCCCCCGGCCAGGGCGTGCAGCGCACCGACCAGCAGCCGGAACTGCTGCACCGCCGGCTCGCGCTCCTCGGAGGCCAGCCGCTCGGCGGTCTCCAGCATCACGGTGCCGGCGGTGTAGCGCTCGTAGTCGACGCCGAGCTCGGCGTACCAGCCCGCCCGGGTCTCGGCCTGGGTGATCGTGTCGAGGTTGCGGCCCTCGTAGAGCTGCAGGTCGACGTAGGTGAACGGCTCGAGGCGTGACCCGAACCGCGACGACGTCCGACGGACCCCCTTGGCCACCGCCCGCACCCGGCCGTGGGAGCGCGTCAGCAGCGTGATGATCCGGTCGGCCTCGCCCAGCTTCTGGGTGCGCAGGACGACGGCCTCGTCACGGTAGGTGGGCACCCCCCGATCATCCCTCAGCCCCGGTCGCCGGGGCCGCAGGCCGGCGTCAGGCCGTACGCGGGTCGTCCGCGGAGGCCGGCGCCGCCGACCAGCACCCGCGCACGAAGTCGAGCGCGAGACCGTCGAGCCGGGCGGGCGAGACGCGCCACTCCAGGATGCTGCGGGCCCGGACGAACCGCGCCCGCGGCATCTCGTCGGCCAGCATGGCCGCGTCGGCCGCCGGGTGGATCGGGTCGGCCGGGTGCCCCACCACCATCGCCGGCGCCCCGATCGCGCGTCGCATCCGCCGCGCGGGAGCGATCCGGCCGAAGAACAGCCCGTGCACGACCGCGGCCATCGGTGCGGGCCGCTGGTCGAGGGTGTCCAGCCCGATCCCGACCCAGAACGGCACCAGACCGCGCGGCACCGGGCGGGTGACCAGGCGCAGCGCGCTGATGCTCACCGGCAGGAACCGCGCGGCGAAGAGCAGCGGGCCGAAGGCCAGGATCCCGGCCTCGAGCGCGTTGTCGAGGACCGGCATCTCCAGCAGCAGCCCGCGGACCCGGTCCGGGGCCACCACGGCGACCTCGAGCGCGACGTTGGCGCCCAGCGACGTGCCCCCGACGACGGCCTGCTCCGCACCGAGGTGGTCCAGCAGCGCCACGACCTGCTCGGCGAAGGCCGTCGTCGAGTACATCAGCGGGTCCGCCGGCCGGTCCGAGCGGCCGTGCCCGAGCAGGTCCAGGGTCACCACGTGCATCCCGCCCGCCGCCAGCGCCCTGGCCAGGTGCTGGTGCATCCGGCGCGGCATCAGCTGGCCGTGCAGCAGGACCACCCAGCGCTCGCCCGCGCCGTACTCGGTGAACTCGAGGCGGTCCCGGCTGCCCTCGCCCTCGTGGAAGAGCTGCCCGATCCGCTCCGAGACCAGGACCCGCTCGGGCTCAGGCACCAGCGGCACCGGCACCGGCACGCCTCGAGCGGTTCACCGCGCTCAGCACGGCCCGCAGCGACGCCGTCACGATGTTGGCGTCGAGCCCGACGCCCCAGACCACCTCGTCGCCGACGGTGCACTCGACGTACGCCGCGGCGATCGCGTCGCCGCCGGCCGACAGGGCGTGCTCGTGGTAGTCCAGCACCCGCACGTCGAGGTCGTGCTCGAGACCGTTCAGCGCCGTCACGAAGGCCGCGATCGGGCCGTTGCCGGTGCCCTCGAGGCGGCGCAGCTCGCCGTCGACCTCGACGCCCACCGTGAGCGCGTCGCGCTCCCCGGCCGCCGACGAGGTGTGCACCGAGTCGAGACGCAGGGGGCTCGTCCGGTCGAGGTACTCGGCCCGGAAGGCCGCCCAGATCTCGTCGGGGGTGACCTCGCCGCCCTCGGCGTCGGTGCGGGCCTGGATGGTCCGGCTGAACTCGATCTGGGCGCGGCGCGGCAGCTCCAGCTTGTGCTCGGTCTTGAGGATGTAGGCCACCCCGCCCTTGCCGGACTGGCTGTTGACGCGGATCACGGCCTCGTAGGACCGGCCGACGTCCTTGGGGTCGATCGGCAGGTACGGCACCGCCCACGGGTGCTCGTCCACGCCGTGGCCGGCCGCGGCGGCGTCGCGCTCCAGGGCCTCGAAGCCCTTCTTGATGGCGTCCTGGTGGCTGCCGGAGAAGGCGGTGTAGACGAGGTCCCCGCCGTACGGGTGGCGCTCGGCGACCGGCAGCTGGTTGCAGTACTCGACGGTGCGGCGGACCTCGTCGATGTCGGAGAAGTCGATCTGCGGGTCGACGCCCTGGGTGAACAGGTTCAGGCCCAGCGTCACCAGGCACACGTTGCCGGTCCGCTCGCCGTTGCCGAACAGGCAGCCCTCGATCCGGTCGGCGCCGGCCAGGTAGCCGAGCTCGGCGGCGGCCACGGCCGTACCGCGGTCGTTGTGGGGGTGCAGCGACAGCACGACGTGCTCGCGGTGGGCCAGGTTGCGGTCCATCCACTCGATGGAGTCGGCGTAGAGGTTGGGCGTGGTCATCTCGACCGTGGCCGGCAGGTTGATGATCACCGGCTTGTCGGCGGTGGGCTCGAAGACCTCGAGCACGTCGTTGCAGACGCGGACGGCGAACTCCAGCTCGGTGCCGGTGTAGGACTCCGGGGAGTACTCGTAGAAGACGGTGGTCTCCGGGATGCCCTCCTCGTACTTCTTGCACAGCCGCGCGCCCTGGACGGCGATGTCGCGGATCCCGTCCTGGTCGAGGCCGAAGACGACCCGTCGCTGCAGCGTCGAGGTGGAGTTGTAGAGGTGCACGATCGCCTGCTTGGCGCCGCGCAGCGACTCGAAGGTGCGCTCGATCAGCTCCTCGCGGGCCTGGGTCAGCACCTGGATCACGACGTCGTCGGGGATCGCGCCGTCGTCGATCAGCTGGCGGACGAAGTCGAAGTCGGTCTGGCTCGCGCTGGGGAACCCGACCTCGATCTCCTTGTAGCCCATCCCCACGAGCAGGTCGAACATCGCCCGCTTGCGGGTCGGCGACATCGGGTCGATCAGGGCCTGGTTGCCGTCGCGCAGGTCGACCGCGCACCACCGGGGTGCCTGCGTGATCGACTTCGTAGGCCAGGTGCGGTCATCGAGGACGACCGGCACGAGGGGCTCGTAGCGCTGGTGCGGCATCCCGCTGGGCTGCTGCGGGTTGGTGTCGAAGCTGACGACCGAACGGGTGCTCATCTGCTGGTTCATCGGGGTCCTCGCGGGGTGTGGCGGGTGGTGGTCACCGGGCACAGCACGAACCTCCGCAGCGAGGGGGTCCGGTTTCAGACCTCGCTGCGGCGGCCAAGGAGGAGCAGCGCGCACGACATGGACAGGACTCTAACCGACCGGCGGCGCTGACGGCGGGCGTGTCCGGCCCGTGGGCGACCCAGCGCTACGGTCGACCGGGTGACGACGCTCCTGGTGGTCCACCACTCCCCCACCCGCGGCACGGCCGCGCTGGCCGAGGCCGCCCTGGCGGGGACCCGCGACGAGGCGATCGAGGGCGTCGAGGTGCTCGAGCGGTCCGCGCTGGAGGCCACGGCCGACGACGTGCTCGGCTCCGACGGGGTGCTGCTCGGGACGCCGGCCAACTTCGGCTACATGAGTGGCGCGCTGAAGCACTTCTTCGACACGGTGTTCCTCGAGGTGGGCGGGGCGCTCTCCGACGACGGCTCGGCGGCCGGGGCGGCCGGCGCCGGGCGCAAGCCGTGGGGACTGTGGGTGCACGGCCGGTACGACACCGTCGGCGCGGTCCGGGCCGTGGAGGGCATCGTCGCGGCACTGCCCTGGACGCAGGCCGCCCCGGTCCTCGAGGTGCTCGGCGACGTGGGCGAGGCCGACCGGGGTGCGGCCTACGAGCTCGGGGCCACGCTGGCCGCGCTGCTCTCCGGCTGAGCCCTCCGCGCCGACCGGGCACCGCCCATCACCTACCCTGGGGCCCTGTCCGTGGTCGGTCCGAGGTCGTGTGGGGGTCTGTGGTGCTGAGGTCTGCCGGCCTGCGCGCGCTCGCCGGGGTGGCGGTACCGGCCGTGCTGGTGCTGTCGGGCTGCGGGGCCAGCGAGCCCCAGGGCGAGAACGCCGACCCCGACCAGGTCGACGCCGTCGAGACCCCCGAGCTCGGTGCCTGCCGGGTGCTGACCCCCGAGGACGTCGCGGCGGCCAGCAACGCCACCGCCACGGTGCCCTGCGGCCAGGAGCACACCGCGGAGACCTACGCGATCGGCGAGATGCCCGACGCGCTGGACACCGCCGCCTACGACGCCCCCGAGGTCAGCGACTACGCCTACCGGACCTGCGCCACGAAGTTCGAGGCGTTCCTGGGCGCCGACGAGTCGCTGGCCATGCGCACCGTGGTGAGCTGGGCGTGGTTCCGACCGAGCGAGGAGGCGTGGGCCGAGGGCGCACGCTGGTACCGCTGCGACGTGGTCGGCGGCGGCGCCGAGAGCACGTCCTACCTCCCCCTGCCGGAATCCGCGAAGGGACTCCTGCTCGGCCGGCCCGACGACAGCTGGATGGTCTGCGCGGACGGCGAGACCGTGGCCGGCTCCCCCAAGGTCCCCTGCACCCAGCCGCACCAGTGGCGCGCGGTGACGACCATCAAGGTCGGCGAGGACGAGGAGGAGTACCCCGGGGACCGCGTCGTGGAGGTCACCACCCGGGACTTCTGCTCCGACTCCGTGGGTGCGTGGCTGAACTACCCGATCGACTTCGAGTACGCCTACACCTACTTCCACGAGGCGGAGTGGGACGCCGGCAACCGCCGCTCGGTCTGCTGGGCCAGGACGCCCGACTGATGCGCCCCCGCCTCGCCGCGGCGCCCGCCGTCGCCGTGCTGCTGCTGGCGACGGCCTGCTCGGGCGGGTCGGGCTCCTCGCCGGACCCGGCCCCCGCGGACCCGTCGACGTCGGCACCGTCGCCGTCGGCCACGCCCCCGCTGCGCGCCGAGGAGGTCGCCGCCCCCGAGGAGGGCGCCTGCTACGACCTCGGGTACGACGACGCCCTCGCCCCGACGACCACCGTCCGGTCGACCGCCTGCGGGCGTGAGCACACCGCCCAGACCTTCGCCACCGGCCGGCTCGAGACCGTCGTGGACGGGCACCTGCTCGCCGTCGACGCCGCCCGGGTGCGCAGCCAGCCCGAGCAGGAGTGCCAGGAGCGCCTCGGGGGGTTCGTCGGCGGGACCGAGGAGGCGCGTCGGCTGAGCATGCTGCGCACCGTGTGGTTCACCCCCACCGTCGCGCAGAGCGACCGGGGCGCGGAGTGGTTCCGCTGCGACGTGATCGCCGTGGGCGCCGACGAGGAGCTCGCCGACCTCGGGCAAGACCTCGAGGGCACGCTCGCCACCACCGACGGCGCCGGCCGCTACGGCATGTGCGGCACCGCCGCGCCCGACGCCGAGGCGTTCGAGCGCGTCGTCTGCGCGCGTGAGCACACCTGGCGCGCGATCTCGGTGGTGGACCTGCCCGACGGCGACTACCCCGGGGCGGCCGCCGCCCGCGAGGCCGGCCAGGCGCCCTGCGAGGACGCCGGCCGGGACGCCGCCGCCGACCCGGCCGAGTTCGAGTGGGGCTACGAGTGGCCGGACGCCGAGCAGTGGGCGGCGGGACAGACGTACGGCCGCTGCTGGGCGCCCGACTGACCTGACCCGCGCGTCAGAAGCCGAGCCGGCGCAGCTGGCGGGGGTCGCGCTGCCAGTCCTTGGCCACCTTGACCCGCAGGTCGAGGTGCACGGGGGTGCCGAGCAGCGCCTCGATCTGCTTGCGCGCGTTCGTGCCGACCTCCTGGAGCCGGGCCCCCTTGCGGCCGATCACGATGCCCTTCTGGGAGTCGCGCTCGACGAACAGGTTCGCGTGCACGTCGAGCAGCGGCCGGTCGGCGGGGCGGCCCTCGCGGGGCACCATCTCCTCGATGACGACCGCGATCGAGTGGGGCAGCTCGTCGCGCACGCCGTCGAGGGCGGCCTCGCGGACCAGCTCACCGACCAGCGTCTCGTCCGGGGTGTCGGTCAGCTCACCACCCGGGTAGAGCGGCGGGCCCTCGGGCATCTGCGCGACGAGGAGGTCCTCGAGCAGCGCCACCTGGTCGCCGGCGACGGCCGAGACGGGCACGATCTCGGCCCAGTCGGTGTCGGTCTCGCGCCCGAGGCGCTCGATGTCCATCAGGTGCTGCCCGATCTGCTCGGGCGTCGCGAGGTCGGTCTTGGTGGCCACCGCGACCTTGACGGTACGGCGCACCTTGGCCAGCTCGGTGACGATGAAGCGGTCCCCGGGGCCGACCTTCTCGTCGGCGGGGAAGCAGACCGCGACGACGTCGACCTCGGCCCAGGTGGTGCGCACGAGGTCGTTCAGCCGCTCGCCGAGCAGCGTGCGCGGGCGGTGCAGACCGGGGGTGTCGACCAGCACGAGCTGGGCGTCGTCGCGGTGCACGATGCCGCGCACCACGCTGCGCGTCGTCTGCGGCTTGTCGGAGGTGATCGCCACCTTGGTCCCGACCAGGGCGTTCGTCAGCGTCGACTTGCCGGCGTTGGGCCGGCCGACGAAGGACGCGAAGCCGCTGCGGTGGCCCTCGGCCCAGTCGTGCGACATCAGGCCCGCCGGGGGCGGGGAGGGAGGGGGAAGGTCAGCCATCGTTCGCCTCGTCCTGCTGCTGTCGCTGCTGCGCCGCGTCGTAGTCGGCCCAGATCTGCTCGTCAGTCTTGCCTGCCGCCTTGCCGGCGCGCCAGATGGGTCCCGGGTCCACGCTGCGCGGCTGCCGCCGGGCATGGGCGCGCCAGTAGCCCATCACGGCGTACTCGTGGCTGGCCAGGCGCTTCTCGCGCATCACCTGCTTGCGGATGGCCCGCATCTGCGAGGACTCCCCCGCCATCCAGAAGTACCCCGGGCCGTCGGGCCACACGAGCTCCTCGACCACCGCGGCCAGGCCGCTGGTGCCGTCGCCGGGGCTCGGCACCCAGGTGACCTCCGCGCCGCCCGCCCCGGACGTCGGGAGGTAGTCGGCGAGCAGGCGCGGGTCGTCGGGCACCTCGGCCCACACCCGCACCGGCAGGTCGGTCGTCTCGCACACCCGTGCCATCGCGGGCAGCGCGGTGAGGTCGCCGACCAGCACCACCCAGCCGGCGTCGGGCGGGGGGTCGTAGGAGCCCCGGGCGTCGGAGACCACGACCTCCTCGCCGGTGCAGTCACGGGCGACCCACTCGGTCACCAGGCCCTCGTCGTGGACCACCACGTCGAGCACCAGCTCCGCGCCGTCCCACGAGCGGACGGTGTAGTAGCGGGCCTGGAACTGCCCCGGGACGACCAGCGAGACCCACTCGTCGGGCACGCCGCTGGAGGTGAACCCGCCCATCCCGGCGCCGGAGAGGCGCAGCCGCACGAGGTGCGGTGAGACCTGCTCGCGGGCGACGACGGTCGCGGTGTGGAGGCCGGCCCGGGTGCTCATCGCGCCATCATCGCGCGTGCGGACCCGCCCCTCACCAGGTGGGGCGCAGCGGCAGCCCGTCGGCGCCGTCGTCGGTCGTGCGCACGCCGAGCACCTGGTGCAGCTGGATCTCGTTGCGCTCGAAGGCGATCCGCGAGCTGGCCATGTAGAGCCCCCAGACGCGGGCCGTGCCGAGCCCGACCTCGGCCACCGCCTCGTCCCAGTGCTCGACCAGGTTGGCGTTCCAGTCGCGCAGCGTCATCGCGTAGTGGTGGCGCAGGTTCTCCTCGTGCGCGACCTCCAGCCCGACGTCCTGCATGGCGCCGACGATCGTCCCCGACCCCGTCAGCTCGCCGTCGGGGAAGACGTAGCGGTCGATGAAGGCACCCGTCTCCTCCGGCCGGTTGTGCGGGCGGGTGATGCAGTGGTTCAGCAGCCGGCCCTCCGGGCGCAGCCGGTCGCGCAGGAACGAGAAGTACGCCGGGTACTGCCGGATCCCGATGTGCTCGGTGAGCCCGATCGAGCTGACCGCGTCGAAGTCGCCCTCGAGCACGTCGCGGTAGTCGCTGTGGCGGACCTCCGCCAGGTCGCCGAGGCCCTCGCGGTCGATGGCCTCCTTGGCCCAGCCGGCCTGCTCGCGCGACAGCGTCACCCCGAGCGCGCGGACGCCGTAGTGGCGAGCGGCGTGGCGGACCATGCCACCCCAGCCGCAGCCCACGTCGAGCAGCCGCATCCCCGGCTGGAGGCCGAGCTTGCGGCACACCAGGTCGTACTTCTCGGCCTGCGCCTGCTCGAGGCTGGCGTCGTGCTCGGGGTAGACCGCGCAGGTGTAGGTCATCGACGGGCCGAGCACCAGCTCGTAGAACGCGTTGGACACGTCGTAGTGGTGGGCGATCGCGTCGGCGTCGCGGGTCACCGAGTGCCGCATGCCCTCCATCACCCGGCGCCAGCGCGGCAGGTGCTCCTGGGGCGGCGGCGCCGGCGGCTTGAGGTTCGACAGCCCGAGCCCGCGGACCAGCTCGACGAGCTCCTTGGCCGAGGGCCGCCGGAACTTCGTGTGGTTCAGGATCAGCGACATCGCGTCGTACGGGTCGCCGGGGTGGGCGCCCTCGAGCTCGAGGTCGCCGGCCACGTAGGCCCGGGCCAGGCCGAGGTCGCCCGGCGCCGTCATCAGGTACGCCAGCCCGCGCCGGTTGCGCAGGCGCAGGGTGATCGACGCGTCGCGCGGGCCCGCCGTGCTGCCGTCGTAGGCCTCGAAGCGCACGGGGAGCCCGTCGCGCATCAGTCCGGCGACCGCGTCGCCGATGGGGATCGTGCTCATCTGTTGCGCACCGCCTTGTCGTAGAGGGAGGTCAGCCGACCGTCGGGGTCGGTGGCCCGGCTGACGGCGGCCAGGGTGGCGCCGTCGTAGAGGGAGTCGAAGGTGGCCCGGTCGTAGTAGGCCTCGGAGTAGAGCGACTTGTGGCCGCCGAGCTCGTGCACCCGGGCCTCGATCGCCCGGTTGGTCGGGCCCTCGGGGGCCGTGGGGCCGACGTGGACGGTGCCCCAGAACCCGACGTTGACGTAGGTCTCGCCGGGGGCCAGCGGGTAGGTGGACCAGTCACGCCGCGCCACCAGCGGGCACAGCCAGACCGGCCGCATCCCGACGTGCTCGTCGAACCAGGACAGGAAGTCGCCCAGCCGGTCCAGCGGCACCTCGACGTCCTGGACCACGCGCTCGCGCTGCGGACGACCGGCCCTCCGGTCGAGGCGGTCGGCGATGCCGAAGCGCTGGTCCAGCCCGAGGAGGCGGTGGTAGGCGTCCGAACGGCGCCAGCGCCGCGGCCACAGCCGGCGGAGGACCGGGTGCTGCGCCCCGAAGGCGCCCGAGCACCAGAACCAGTCGGTGTCCCAGCGCCAGAGGTAGTCCTCGACCGTCAGCAGGTCGGTGGAGCGCTCCTGGATCGAGCGGTAGAACACCTGCTGGCCGGCGTAGTCCGAGAGCGGCGTGCCGTCGACCGGCTTCCGGTCGGTCCAGCGGGCCAGGGTCAGGTAGAGCTCGTCGGGGGCGAAGGCGACGCCGTCGAGCCCGTCGACGCGCTCGCCGTCGTGCTCACCGGTGGCCACGACGCCGGCGACGGCCGCGGAGAGCGTCGCCGCGTCGTCGAAGCGGACGTGCCGCAGGGCGACGTACGCCGGGACCTCCTCGAGGTCGATCTCGAGCCGGGTGGCGTAGCCCAGGGAGCCGTAGGAGTTGGGGAAGGCGTCGAAGAGCGCGTCGCCGGGCCGGGTGGTGACGACCTGGCCGTCGCCGGTGAGCACGTCCATCTCCCGCACCGACTCGTGCGGCAGCCCGTTGCGGAAGCTGGTGGACTCGATGCCGAGGCCGGTCACGGCGCCGCCGAGGGTGATCGTGCGCAGCTGCGGCACCACCAGCGGGACCAGCCCGTGCACCAGGGTCGCGGCGACGAGGTCCTCGTAGGTGCACATCCCCTGCACCTGCGCGGTCCGCGCGTCGGGGTCGACGCCGATCACGCCGGTGAGGCCCGAGACGTCCAGCCCGGGCGACGCCGTCGCGCTGCGCGCACGGAACAGGTTCGAGGTGGTCTTGGCCAGCCGGACCGGTTCGCCGGCCGGGATCGCGGCGTACGAGGTGCGCAGCCGCGCCACGCCTGCCTGGTGGGCCGCCCAGCCCGGCAGGACCTGGGGATCGCGGATACCGACGTCTGTCACGTGATCGGAAACTACTCCTGCGCGCCCCCGGCGGGAACCCCGGGTGGTTGCCGACCTCAACCAGTGTGGGGTTCGACACGCCCCGTGGTCAGGTCGCGGGTCAGGTCGTGGCGGTGCCCCCAGGGCGCCGCGGGCGTCACCGACGTGGACGGGGACGCCGGGCCCGCCGAGGTCCCGGACGGCGTCGACGTCGGCCGGCGCCACGCTGCCCCCGGCGCCGAGGACGACGGCGGCCTCGAGGCCGGCCGAGCCGGAGGCCACCGCCATCGCCACGCACACCCCGAGGGCCGAGACCCGCAGCGAGGGCAGGTCCACCGTCGCGGCGGCGTAGGTCCGACCGTCGGAGTCGCGCACCGCGGCGCCCTCGGCAGCACCCGTGCGGGCCCTGGTGGCACGCGCGAGCGTGACCAGCTTGGCGTCCTCGGCCGGCAGCGGGTCCGGCGCGGGCGCCAGGTCGGTCGGGTCTGTCGAGTCGTCGGTCGGGGGGCGTGGTCAGTCACGGGTGCTCGCCATCGTCTCGTCGGTGCCGGTCGGCTCGGTCGTCGTCGTGGGGACGGTCCCGGTGGTCGCGGTGCTACCGGCGGTCCCGGTGCTACCGGTCCCGGCGTCCGCGGTGGTGGGCGCGAGCAGCCGGATCCGGACGGTGCTGACCTTGTTGCGGCGACCGGTGGCGTCCTCGGCGTCGAAGCGCAGGCCGTGCGCCTCGACGTGGGAGCCGGGGATGGGGACGCGCCCGAGGTGCTTGGCCATCAGCCCGCCGACGCTGTCGACGTCCTCCTCCTCGACGTCGAACCCGAAGACCTCCTCGAGGTCGTCGACCGGCCACCGCGAGGACACGCGGACCTCGCGGCCCTCCTCGAGCACCTCCAGGTCCAGCTGCTCCTCGTCGTACTCGTCGGTGATCTCGCCGACGATCTCCTCCAGCACGTCCTCGATGGTGATCAGCCCTGCGGTGCCGCCGTACTCGTCGACCACGATCGCGACGTGGGTGCGGTCGGCCTGCATCTCGCGCAGCAGGTCGTCGACGGGCTTGGACTCCGGCACCCAGTGCACCGGCCGCATCAGGGCCTCGATGCGCTCGGTGAACTCGGCGTCGGGCGCCTCGAAGTCGCGGCGGACGATGTCCTTGAGGTAGGCGAAGCCGACCACCTCGTCGAGGTTCTCCCCGATCACCGGCACCCGGGAGTAGCCGCTGCGCAGGAACAGCGACAGCGTCTGGCGCAGGTTGCGGTGCCGCTCGACGTAGACCACGTCGTTGCGCGGGACCATCACCTCGCGTGCCGTGGTGTCGCCGAGCTCGAAGACGGAGTGGATCATCCGTCGTTCCTCGGACTCGATCAGCGACGAGGCCTCGGCCATGTCGACCATCTCGCGCAGCTCGGTCTCGGAGCCGAACGGGCCCTCCCGGAACCCCTTGCCGGGGGTGATCGCGTTGCCGACCAGGATCAGCAGCCGCGGCAGCGGGCCCAGCACGCGGGTCGCGGCGGCCAGCGGGGCCGCGCACCAGACCGCGACGCTCTCGGAGTGCTGGCGGCCCAGGGTGCGCGGGGCGGCGCCGATGGCCACGAACGAGACCACCAGCATCAGGACCGTGGTCACCACGACGGTCAGGCCCCAGCGTCGGTCCAGTGCCTGGCTCAGCTCGAGGGTCACCAGCACGATGGCGGTGATCTCGGCGGCCAGGCGCAGCAGGAGCGCGGTGCTGAGGTAGCGGGGCGGGTCGTCGAGCAGGGCGAGCAGCCGCTTGGCGCCCGTACGGCCCTCGGCCACCAGCTCCTGGGCGCGGGCGCGGGAGAACTGCGCCAGCGCGGCGTCGACGGCGCTGAGCACACCGGCCGCGACCACGAGGACGGCGGCGGCCAGGAACGGCAGGACGTCGGCGGTCACGCGCCGTCCTGGACCGGCTGCGCTGCCTCCGCGGGCCGGGCACGCCAGGCGGCGAGGATCTCGTCCTGGAGGGAGAACATCTCGCGGTGCTCGTCGGGCTCGGCGTGGTCGTAGCCGAGCAGGTGCAGGATCCCGTGCGTGGTCAGCAGCTCGATCTCGGCCAGCTCGCCGTGACCGGCCTCCTCGCCCTGCGTGGCGGCGATCTCGGGGCACAGGACGAGGTCGCCCAGGACGCCCTCCTCGGGTTCCTCGTCGACCATGCCGGGGCGCAGCTCGTCCATCGGGAAGGCCAGCACGTCGGTCGGCCCGGCCTTCTCCATCCACCGCTCGTTGAGCTCGGCGATCGTGTCGCGGTCGACCGCCTTGAGGCAGAGCTCGGCCTGCGGGTGGACCCGCATCCGGTCCATCACGAACCGGCACAGCCGGGCCAGGTGCGCGGCGTCGATGCCGTGGCCGGACTCGTCCAGGATCTCGATGCTCATCGTCCCCACCCGCTCAGGACCGGTCGCCGGAGGAGGCGGGCTGGGCGGGCTGGCCCTGCTCGCGCTGGAGCCTGGACTCGCGGTCGGCGTCGTGCTGGTCGTAGGCCGCGACGATCTTGCCGACCAGCCGGTGCCGCACGACGTCGGCGCTGCCGAGGCGGTTGAAGGACAGGTCGTCGACGCCGTCGAGGATGTCCTCGACCACGCGCAGGCCGGACTTGGTGCCCTTCGGCAGGTCGACCTGGGTGACGTCGCCGGTGACCACGATCTTGGAGCCGAACCCGAGCCGGGTCAGGAACATCTTCATCTGCTCCGGCGAGGTGTTCTGGGCCTCGTCGAGGATGATGAAGGCGTCGTTCAAGGTCCTGCCCCTCATGTACGCCAGGGGCGCCACCTCGATCGTCCCGGCCGCTAGCAGCTTCGGGATCGTCTCGGGGTCGATCATGTCGTGCAGCGCGTCGTAGAGGGGGCGCAGGTACGGGTCGATCTTCTCGCTCAGCGTCCCGGGCAGGTAGCCCAGCCGCTCCCCCGCCTCGACCGCCGGGCGGGTCAGGATGATCCGGGTGACCGCCTTGGCCTGCAGCGCCTGGACGGCCTTGGCCATCGCCAGGTACGTCTTGCCGGTGCCGGCCGGGCCGATCCCGAACGTGATGGTGTGCTCGTCGATCGCGTCGACGTAGCGCTTCTGGTTCACGGTCTTGGGCCGGATCGAGCGCCCGCGGTTGGACAGGATGTTCTGCGAGAGCACGTCGGCGGGGCGCTCCGTGGTCGAGGAGCGCAACATCGTCATCACCCGCTCGACGATCTCGGCGGTGACGCCCTGGCCGGTGCGGATGATCGTGACGAGCTCGTCCAGCAGGCGCTCGGCCATCGCGATCTCGGCCGGCTCGCCGGTGAGGCTGATCCGGTTGCCCCGGACGTGGACCTCGGCGTCGAAGCTGCGCTCGATCATGGCGAGGTGCTCGTCGCCGGGGCCGAGCAGGGTGACCATGTCGATGCTGCTGGGGACCACCACGGTGTGCTTGGTGGGCTGGACGGGCACGCTGTCTGTCATGGAGGCCCGGGTGGGCGACCTTTCCTGTGGCACGGGAGGGAGGGGTGCGGCCCGGGCCCTGGTTCCAGCCGTGCGCCGCCCGGCAATCGTACGCCGGGGGCGTGTCGCCGCACCGCCGCCACGGGTGGTCGTACGGTGGGCGCATGACGGGGACGGGCGACCGCGCCGACGACGAGCTCCCCCGCGACCCGTTCGACACCGACTTCGACCACGACGACGACAGCCCGCCGGCGTGGTTCGCCGGTCAGCACCTGCCCCACGACGCGCAGCGGATGGGCCTGACGAACCACGTCCCGGACGGCGCGCTGCTGGACTTCGCCGGGCGCCTGGACGCCACCAAGACCAAGCACCGCGTCACCGCCTGGGTGCTGCTGGTGGTCTTCGCGTTCCCGGTGCTGATGTACGTCGTCCGGCTGGTCCAGGCGGTCCTGCCCGGCTGAGCCGAGATGACGCTCGCGGACAGCCGAGATGACGCTCGCGGCGCCTCGAGGTGACGATTCCGGCGCGTGCGGGCCCTCAGCCCGGCCCGTCAGCCCGGGGGCCAGCCCAGGTCGCGACCGGCGACCACGTGCAGGTGGGCGTGGAAGACCGTCTGTCCGGCGCCGGCGCCGGTGTTGAACACCAGTCGGTACGCCTCCGCGTGCCCCTCGGCCGCAGCCACCGCGGCGGCCGTGGTGACCAGCTCGGCGCTGGCCTGCGGGTCGGCGGCAGCCAGGGCCGCGGCGTCGCGGTGGTGCTCGCGCGGCACCACCAGGACGTGGGTCGGCGCCTGGGGGTTGATGTCGCGGAAGGCGACGGTGCGCTCGGTCACGTGCACGACCTCGGCCGGCACGTCCCCGGCCACGATCGAGCAGAACAGGCAGTCGTCCACAGGGCTCCTCCTCGTCGCCGGGCGCGTCCCGCCCGTCGCCGCGATGCTGTCACGGGCAACGGAGCACGGACCACCGCCGGGGCGTACGGCCCACCGACACGCGGCCGCGGCGCGGCGTACGGCTGGGACCGGAGGGGATGATGGGGCGCATGTGGTCCCACTCTGCTGCCCCCCACCACCGTCACCGTCGCCACCGCGCGATCGCCCTCGGGCTCGCGGGCGGGTTGTCCCTCGCCGCGCTCGCCGGGTGCGGGGACGACGCCGCCGAGGACGCCGCAGCGTCCGACCCGTCCGACGCTGCGTCCGCGACGCCGACGGAGGAGGCCGAGCCTTCCGGCGAGGCGTCCGCCACGCCGACGGAGGAGCCCTCGGAGGAGACCGAGGAGCCGACGTCGACCACGACGGTCCCCGTCTACGTGGTCGGGGACACCCCGCAGGGCCAGCGACTGTTCCGCGAGTTCCGCTCCGTCGAGGCCACCGACCCGCTGGTCGCCGCCGGCGAGATGCTCACGGGCGGCAGCACCCTGGACCCGGACTACGACAGCCTGCTGCCGACGGGCTCGTTCGCCGACGTGCGTCAGGGCGACGACGGCTTCGAGGTCGTCCTCGAGGACGAATCGTGGACCGAGCGTCCCGAGGGGATGACCGCGGCGCAGGCGAAGCTGGCCGTGCAGCAGGTCGTGTACACGTTGCAGGGCGTCGCCCAGGAGCGCGAGCCGCTGCGGGCCTTCGCGGAGGACGGCGGCGAGCCCACCACGCTGCTCGGCGTCCCCACCGCCCGCGGGGTGAACGCCGCGCCGCAGCTGCAGACGCTGGGGCTGGTCAACGTGACCATGCCCGAGGAGGCCACGGTCGTCAGCGACACCTTCACCGCGACCGGGGTGGCCAGCTCGTTCGAGGGCAACGTCCCGTGGGAGGTGCGCAGCGGGGGCGAGGTCGTGCAGGAGGGCTTCGCCACCGCCGACGGCTACCTGGACCGCCTCTACCCGTGGTCGGCCGAGGTCGACGTGTCCGCCCTCGACCCGGGCACGTACACGTTCGCCGCGATGACCTCCGACCCGTCGGACGGCGAGGGCGCCGGGCCCACCGAGGACACCAAGACCATCCGCGTGGAGTGAGCCCGGCGCGCGCCGGAATCGACATCTCGGCGCGCCGCGAGCGTCATCTCGGCTGTCCGGAAGCGTCATCTCGGCGCCAGCGGGGGGTGCGGGCCAGCAGCGCCGCACAGGCGACGACGCCGGCGGTCGAGGTACGCAGCACCTCCGCGCCCAGCCGTACCGAGCGGGCGCCGGCCGAGACCAGGGCGGCGACCTCGTCGTCGGTGAGGCCGCCCTCGGGCCCGACCACGACCACGAGGGTGCCGGAGGCCGGGACGTCGAGGTCGGCCAGCGCCTCGGTGGCGTCCTCGTGCAGCACCACGGCCAGGTCGGCGGTCGCTACCAGCTCGAGGACCCGCCCGGTGCGGGCCAGCTCGTCGACCTCGGGGTGCCAGGGGCGGCGGGCCTGCTTGGCGGCCTCGCGGGCGGTGGCCCTCCACCGGGCCAGCGACTTCACCGCCCGTTCGCCGCGCCACACGGCCACGCTGCGCTCCGCCGCCCAGGGCACGACCCGCGCGGCGCCGACCTCGGTGAGCACCTCGACGGCCAGCTCGCCCCGGTCGCCCTTCGGCAGCGCCTGAACCACGACCAGCTCCGGGTCGGGCCGGCCCAGGTCCTCGCGCGAGACCACGACGGCGTCGAAGGTCCGCTTGCCGGTCGCGGACACCTCGGCCACCACGCGCGCCCCGGCCCCGTCGGTCAGGACGACCTGCTCGCCGACCCGCAGCCGGCGTACGGCGACCGCGTGGTGGGCCTCGTCGCCCTCGACCGTCACGGTGGCGCCCACCCCCACACCGGCCAGGGTGGGCACCAGGTGCACCGGGAGGCTCACCGCGCCGCGTCCTAGTGGTTGAAGGCGTCGCGGAGCCGGCCGAACACCGACGACTGACGGGGCTTGACCTGGCCGTCGGGGCGCTGCTCGCCGCGGATCGCGGCCAGCTCCTCGAGCAGCTCGGTCTGCCGGGCGTCCAGCCGGGTCGGCGTCTCCACGCTGACGCTGACGACCAGGTCACCGCGCCCGCCCCGCAGGCCGGGCACGCCGCGCCCGCGCAGGACCTGCTCGAGGCCCGACTGGGTGCCCGGCTTGATCTCCAGGTCGTGCGAGGTGGACAGGTCGGGGTCCACCAGCGGGCCCTCCTCCTCCGGGCGGTCGACGACGTCGGCCTCCAGGGTGGGCAGGGTGAGCGTGGTGCCGAGCGCGGCGGCCGCCATCGGCACCGTGACCACGCAGTGCAGGTCGTCGCCGTGGCGGGTGAAGACCGGGTGCGCGGCGACGTTGATCTCGACGTAGAGGTCGCCGGCCGGGCCACCGCCGGGACCGATCTCGCCCTGCTCCGTCAGCTGCACCCGGGTGCCGGTGTCGACGCCGGGCGGGATCTTGACCGTCAACGAGCGACGCGAGCGGACCCGGCCGTCGCCGGCGCAGGTCCGGCAGGGCTCCGGGATGATCGAGCCGAACCCGCGGCAGGCCGGGCAGGGGCGCAGCGTGCGCACCTCGCCGAGGAACGACCGCTGCACCTGGGCGACCTCGCCGGCACCACGACAGGTCTCGCAGGCCACCGGCTGCGTGCCGGGCGCGGCACCGGCGCCGTCGCAGGTCGTGCACAGCACCGCGGTGTCGACCTTGAGCTCCCGGGTGACCCCGAAGGCGGCCTCGGCGAGGCTGATCTCGAGCCGGATCAGCGCGTCCTGGCCGCGGCGGCTGCGGGGACGCGGTCCTCGGCCCCCACCGGCGGCACCGCCCTGGCCGCCGAAGAAGGCGTCCATGATGTCGGTGAACGAGAAGCCCGCACCCTGGCCGAACCCGCCGGCGCCGGCCCCGCCGAAGGGGTCGCCGCCGCGGTCGTAGGCCGAGCGCTTCTGGGGGTCCGAGAGCACCTCGTAGGCCGCCGAGACCTCCTTGAACCGCTCCTGCGTCGCCGGGTCCGGGTTCACGTCCGGGTGGAGCTGGCGAGCGAGGCGGCGGTAGGCCTTCTTGATGGTGTCGCTGTCGGCGTCGCGCTCGACGCCGAGCATCGCGTAGAGGTCCTGGCTCACGCTGGGATCATCGTCCTTCGGTCCGTGGGGGCTGGGGGCAGGTCGGGGGTACGGGCGCGGCCGGGGCCGCGCCGGGGGCGGGGCCGGTCAGGCCTCGTCGAGGATGCGGGTGACGTAGCGGGCCACGGCGCGGACCGCGGCCATCGTGCCGGGGTAGTCCATCCGGGTGGGGCCGACGACGCCGAGCGTGGCGAGGACGTCGTCGCGCGGGCCGTACCCGGTGGCGACCACGCTGGTCGAGGCCAGCTGCTCGTACGGCCCCTCGCGGCCGATGCGCACCGTGACCGCACCGTCGGCGCCGGCCTCCCCGAGCAGCTTGAGCAGCACGACGTGCTCCTCCAGCGCCTCGAGCAGCGGACGGACTGCCGAGTCGGGGCTGTCGACGTGGCGGGCGAGGTTCGCCGCGCCGCCGACCGCGACCCGCTCGTCGGAGCGGTGGTCGCTCATCGCCTCGAGCAGGGCCTCGACGACCGGGCTGCTCGCCGCGCTGGTGGCCCGGGTGGCGTCCTCGGGGCCGGCGACGGCGGGATCCTCGGCCGGACCGGGGGGTGGGCCGGCGAGCGCGCGCAAGGCGTCGGCAGCGGAGGCGATCAGCTCGCCGACCGCGGCCCGGTTCACCAGGCTGCGGAGGTCGGCGAGGTCCTCGTCGCCCATCGGCTCGGCGACCTCGACGACCCGCTGCTCGACGCGGCCGGTGGACAGGATCAGCACGACCAGGAGCCGGGTCGGGGCGAGCGCGACGAGCTCGACGTGGCGCACGGTGGACCGCGACAGCACGGGGTACTGCACGACGGCCACCTGACGGGTCAGCTGCGAGAGAAGCCGCACCGAGCGGCCGACGACGTCGTCGAGGTCGACGGCGCCGTCGAGGAAGGTCGCGATCGCCCGCTTCTCGGCCCCCGTCATCGGCTTGACGGTGGTGAGCCGGTCGACGAAGAGCCGGTAGCCCTTGTCGGTCGGCACCCGGCCGGCGCTGGTGTGGGGCTGCGCGATGTAGCCCTCGTCCTCCAGCACGGCCATGTCGTTGCGCACGGTGGCCGGCGAGACGCCCAGGCGGTGCCGCTCGACGAGCGCCTTGGAGCCGACCGGCTCCTCGGTGGACACGTAGTCCTCGACGATGGCGCGCAGCACGGCGAGCCTGCGTTCCTCCTGCATCCCCCGGTCCTCCTCCCGCGTCTGGCACTCCCCGATCGTGAGTGCCAATCCTAGCGCGTGGGGCCCGATCCACCGCCTCCGCGGGGAGGGCCGGGGGCGTGCGGGCCTAGGGTGAGGGCGTGCCGTTCACCGAGGTCGCCGACCGCGTCTGGGTCGCCCCGCAGCCGTGGTGCGACGTCAACGTGTCCGTCGTCGGCGGTGCCGCCGGCATGGTCGTGGTCGACACCTCCGGCTCGACCGCCGCGGCGGCCCCCGTGGCCGAGGCGGTCGCCGGGCTGCCCGGCGACGTCGTGGCCGTGGTGACCACCCACTGGCACCACGACCACGCCTTCGGCGTCGCCGCCTTCCGCGCACGGTGGCCGGCGGTGCCGGTGCACGCCCAGGAGACCGCGGCCGCGGAGCTGGCGCGCTGGGGCGAGGACACCCGCCTGCGGATGGCCGCCGACCCCGCGGAGGAGCACGCGGCCGAGCTGGCCGCGACCGCGCTGGTCGCCCCGGACCACGTGTTCTCCGCCGTCAGCGTCCTCGACCTCGGCGACCGGGTGGTCGAGCTGGTCCACCCCGGCGCGGGCCACACCGGGGGCGACCTCGTCGTCCGGGTCGGCGACGTCGACCTGGTCCTGGCCGGCGACCTGGTCGAGCAGTCCGAGCTCGCGGGGGAACGCTCCGTGGGCGGCCTCGCCGTCCCCGGTCTCGGACCGGACTGCCACCCGCTGGCCTGGCCCTCGACCCTCGACGTCGTCCTGGACCTGCTCACCCCCGCGACCCTGGTGGTGCCCGGCCACGGACGGCCGGTCGACCGCGACCACGTCGAGCAGCAGCGCAACGAGCTCGGCCTGCTCGCCCAGCAGGTGCGCGACCTGGCCGCCGGCGGCGTCGGTCCGGACGAGGCGCTGGCACGCGGCGAGTGGCCCTTCCCGCGGCACCTGCTCGCCGACGCCGTCCGCCGGGGGTACGACGCGCTCCCCCGCGGCGGCCGACGACTCCCTCTCGCCTGACCCCGCCGGGACCAGGTCCACGGGGTGGTTGACGCCCGCGCCGGACCCACTAGCGTCGCGCCATGAGCAACGCCTCCGACGAAGACGCCACCGCCGGACCCGACATCGGGATCTCGGACGACCAGCTGCCCGAGGACCTGGTGCCCAGCGAGGAGAACCCGCTGGCCGAGGGCCTCACCGACGGCGAGCAGGTCGACGACCTGATGTCCAGCGGCAAGCCGGTGGAGCGCTCGGAGCCCGACGGCCCGTTCGGCGAGAACGACACCTCCCACGACGAGGGGGACGACAGCACCGGGTCCTGACCCCGGCGCGCGTCCCGGGCACCGTAGGCGGCGCCGCCTACCGTGTCCCGGGTGAGCGACCGCTACGGATCCGACGTCCTCTCCGGCGACTGGCGCGCGCCCCGACGCGGGCGTGCGCAACCGGCCACGGCCGACCTCGGCACCGTCGTGGAGGAGGTCACCACCGACTTCTGCGGGGAGGTCGTCTCGGTCGACCGCGACCTGCACGTGCTGACCCTCGAGGACCGGCACGGCAAGCGCCGCACCTTCCCGCTCGGCGCCGGCTTCCTGATCGAGGGTCGACCGGTCGTGCTGTCCGCCCCGGTGCACGTGCGCGCCCCGGCCGCCCCCACCCGTACGGCCTCCGGGTCGGTCGCCGTCGCCGGCGCCCGCGCCCGGGTGGCCCGCGCCAGCCGCATCTTCGTCGAGGGCAAGCACGACGCCGAGCTGGTCGAGAAGGTCTGGGGCGAGGACCTGCGCCTGGAGGGCGTGGTCGTGGAGATGCTGCACGGCGTCGACGACCTGCCCGCCCAGCTCCGAGACTTCGCTCCCGGCCCCGGCCGGCGGGTCGGCGTCCTGGTCGACCACCTCGTGCCCGGCTCGAAGGAGAGCCGCGTGGCCGCCGAGGTCGCGGCCTCCCCGCTGGGCGAGCACGTCCTGGTCGTCGGCCACCCGTTCGTCGACGTCTGGGCCGCCGTCAAGCCGCAGCGGGTCGGCCTGGAGGCGTGGCCCGAGATCCCGCGCTCGGTGGAGTGGAAGCGCGGCATCTGCGCCGCCCTGGGATGGCCGCACGCCGAGCAGGCCGACATCGCCCGGGCCTGGCAGCGGATCCTCGCGCGCGTCTCGACCTACGCCGACTGCGAGCCGGCCCTGCTCGGTAGGGTCGAGGAGCTCATCGACTTCGTCACCGACCCCGACGCGTGACCCGCCAGGAGACACCCATGGACCAGCAGCCCCCGTACCCCCCGCAGCAGCCCTACGGCCAGCAGCCGTCCGGCTGGCAGCCCGGTGGACAGCTCAGCGCGATGGACCGCACCTGGGGCGGCGCCGCGCACTGGAGCGCGCTGGTCGCGGCGTTCCTCGCGCTCGCGTTCCTCGGCCCGCTGCTGGTGCTGCTGGTGCGCTCCGACTCCCCCTGGGTCCGGCGTCAGGCCGTGGAGTCGCTGAACTTCCAGCTCTCGATGGTGATCTACGGGATCGTCGGCGGGATCCTCGCGGTGGTGGTCGTGGTGCTGACCCTGGGTATCGGCCTGCTCGCCGTCATCCCGCTCGCGCTCGCCGCCGCCGCGTTCTGGCTGGTGTTCACCATCATCGGTGCCGTGAAGGCCTCCAACGGCGAGGACTACCGCTACCCGCTGACGATCCGGATGGTCAGCTGACCCTCCCCTGCCGGACCCTCCTCAGGGGAGCAGGTCGCGCACGACCCCGTCGGCGAGCAGGCGGCCGGCGTCGGTGAGCACCAGCCGGGAGCCGGCGACGACGACCAGGCCCCGCGCCACCAGGTCCGGGACGGCGGCGGCCCCGGACGGGTCGAGCACGTCGAGCGGCAGACCGTCGCGCAGCCGCAGCTCGAGCATCACCCGCTCCACCCGCCGGTCCTCGGCGGAGAGCACCTCCCGGGCCTGGGCCGGGCTGGCGTCGCCCGCGAGCCGCGCCGCGTACGCCGCCGGGTGCTTGACGTTCCACCAGCGCACGCCGCCCACGTGGGAGTGCGCGCCGGGGCCGACTCCCCACCAGTCGCCGCCGGTCCAGTAGCCCATGTTGTGCCGGCACCGGCGGTCCTGGTCCCCGGGCTCGCCCCGCGCCCAGTTGGACACCTCGTACCACCCGAGCCCGGCCGCCCGGAGCCGCGCGTCGGCCACGACGTACTTCTCGGCGAGGTCGTCCTCGTCGGGCATCGGGAGCTCGCCGCGCCGGACGCGGCGGGCCAGGGCGGTGCCGGCCTCCACGATCAGGGAGTAGGCCGAGACGTGGTCGGGCTCGCAGGCCAGCGCCGCGTCCAGGGTGGTGGCCCAGTCGGCGGCCGACTCCCCCGGCGTGCCGTAGATCAGGTCCAGGCTGACCTGGGAGATCCCGGCCTGGCGGGCCCACTCGACCACCTGCGGCACCCGCTCGGGGTCGTGCGTGCGGTCCAGGGTGCGCAGCACGTGCGGCACCGAGGACTGCATGCCGAAGGAGATCCGGTCGAAACCGGCCTCCCGCAGCGCCGTGAGCCGCGCGGGGGTGACGCTGTCGGGGTTGGACTCCGTGGTCACCTCGGCGTCGGGCGCCAGCCCGAAGCAGTCCCGCACGGCGGCGACGACGCGCCCCAGGTCGGCCGGCTCGAGCAGGGTCGGCGTGCCACCGCCGACGAAGACCGTCGAGACCGGGACGTCGGCGTCCCCGAGCGCGGCGCGGGCCCGGTGGACCTCGGTGACGGCCGCCTCCGCGTAGGTCGCCCGGGAGGCGCCCGGGTGCTGCTGCGGGCCCAGCTCCTCGGCGGTGTAGGTGTTGAAGTCGCAGTAGCCGCACCGCACCGTGCAGAACGGCACGTGCAGGTAGAAGCCGAACGGTCGCCGGCCCAGCTCGGCGCGGGCCGCCTCCGGCAGCGACCCGTCGACCGGGGCGGGTTCGCCCTCGGGCAGCGTGGACGGCACGGCCCGATCCTGCCACCCGCTGCCCCGACGGGTCAGGACGGGGACCCGTCCTGACCCGTCGTCGAGACGGTGCCGGGGCTCAGGCGGTGTAGAAGGAGGAGATCAGCTGCTGGTGGTTGTCCTCCACGACGTTGCGCTTGACCTTCATCGACGGTGTGAGCTCGCCGGACTCGATGGAGAGGTCGTGGTCGAGGATCTCCCACTTCTTGATGGTCTCCCAGCGGTTCAGCCGCTCGTTGAGCTGCTCGACGTAGTCGCCGACCATCGCGTGCACCTTCTGCGAGGAGACGATCTCCGTGTAGGAGCTGCCGCCCATCCCGTTCTCCTCGGCCCAGGTGGCCATGGCGTCGGGGTCGAGGGTGATCAGGGCGACCACGAAGTTGCGCTCGTTGCCGAAGACCACGAACTGGCTCGTGTAGGGGCACAGCGCCTTGAACTTCGACTCGATGGCCGAGGGGGCGATGTACTTCCCGCCGGAGGTCTTGAACAGGTCCTTGATCCGCCCGGTGATGGTCAGGAACCCGTCGGCGTCGAGGCTGCCCTTGTCCCCGGTGCGCAGCCAGCCGTCCTCGGTCAGCGTCGCCGCGGTCTCCTCGGGCAGGTTGTGGTAGCCGTCCATCACGTGGGGGCCCCGGACCTGGACCTCGTCGCCCTCGCCGATCCGGATCTCGCTGCCCGGCATCGCGTGGCCCACGGTGCCGATCTTGTAGTCCGAGGGGTGCCCGACCGCGGCGCCGGCGGCGTTCTCGGTCAGCCCGTAGCCCTCGAGGATCAGGATCCCGGCGGCGTGGAACCAGCTCGCGATCTCGCCGTTCAGCGCCGCGGAGCCCGAGATGAAGAACCGGACCCGTCCACCGAAGCGCTCACGGACCTTGCTGAAGACCAGCTTGTCGAAGACGGCGTGCTGCGCCTTGAG
Organism: Nocardioides aquaticus; assembly: GCF_018459925.1. Taxonomy (NCBI): domain Bacteria; kingdom Bacillati; phylum Actinomycetota; class Actinomycetes; order Propionibacteriales; family Nocardioidaceae; genus Nocardioides; species Nocardioides aquaticus. The sequence goes on along the minus strand of NZ_CP075371.1, from coordinate 2,037,916 downwards.
CGGCAGCGGGATGCTCTGACCCTCCCGCTTTCGGCGGTCGACCTCCAGGCCGACCTTGAAGGCCTGGTCGAAGATCTTCTTCTTCGCCCCGCCCTCGGAGGCCGTCATCGTCACGATCCGGCCGTGCGCCTTCTCGAAGATGCGAGGTGCGGCGCCCATGAAGGTGGGCTTGACGACGCCCAGGTTGTCCACGATCCGGTCGACGCGGCCGTCGATGGCGGTCGCGAAGCCGCACGCCATCTGGGTGGACAGCAGCACCTTGCCGAAGGAGTGCGCCATCGGCAGCCACAGGAACTGCAGGTCGGTCTCGTCCAGGATGCCCTGGGCCTTGATCGCCTCGCCCTCGTAGACCCACGAGCGGTGCTTGAGCCGCACGCCCTTCGGCTTGCCGGTGGTGCCGGAGGTGTAGATCAGGGTCGCCAGCTGGTCGGGCTGGATGGAGGCGGCGATGTCGTCGATCAGCCCCGGCTCCGCCGCCAGGCGCTCGTCACCGAGCGCGGCGAGGGTCTCCATGCTGATCACCCAGTCGTCGAGGTCGTCGTCCCCGGTGCTGCCGCCCTCGTGGTCGCTGAACGCGACGACCTTGGTCAGCGCGGGCAGCTCCGCGCGTCGCTCGCGGAGCTTCGCCAACTGCTCGGCGTCCTCGGCGAAGACCACGTGGGAGTCGGAGTCGGCGAGGATGTAGGCGGTGTCCTCGGCGTTCGTGCTCGGGTAGACCGTCGTGGTCGCGCCGCCGGCGCACATGACGGCGAGGTCGGCCAGCACCCATTCGTAGCGGGTGTTGGAGGCGATGCCGACCCGCTGCTCCTGGGTCACCCCGAGCGCGACCAGTCCGGCCGCGAGACGGCGGACGCGCTTGCCGGCCTCGTCCCAGGTCACCGACTCCCAGGAGTCACCGCGGGGGAAGCGGAAGGCCTCGGCGGAGCCGGAGGCCCGGACGCGGTCGAGGAACTGGACGGCCACGTTCTGGGGCAGGTGGTCGAGGAAGCTGGTGTCGATCGGGACGGGCATGACTCTCCTGGCGACGGCCGAGACGGATGGGCGAGGCGGTGCGCGGCACGCGGGGTGCCGGCGAACTGGTGCGTAACCTAGTTCACACGGTTACGCGCCGGTAGCCGTACTCGCCGGGCTGCCCAGATAGGTCTCCACGCGCTCCCTCGCCTGCGCCGGCAGCGCCTCGACGCGCAGCAGCTCGGGCAGCAGCTCGGGGTGGCCGTGCAGCGCCCGGAAGAAGGTGGTGACGGTGACCCCGTGGCCGGGGCGGTGGACCACCTCCAGCGGGTCCCCGGGCGCGACCGTGCCGGGCACGAGCACCCGCAGGTACGGCCCGGGACGCCCCTCCTCGGCGAACCGCCGGACCCAGGCCCGGGCGTCGTGACCGGTGCGCCCCATCCAGGTCTTGAAGTCGTTGCACGGCGTGCGGACCGAGGCGACCTCGAGCACCGTGCCGTCGGGGCCGCCGACCCGCCAGCGCTCCCCCATCTCGGCCTCGTTGACGTCGATCCCGGTGGTGGTCAGGTTCTCCCCGAAGTGCCCGTCGGGGAGCTCCGTGCCCAGCACCCCGGCCCAGCGGTCGAGGTCCTCGCGGGCGAAGGCGTAGACCGCCTTGTCCGGCCCGCCGTGGTGACGGGTGTCGGCCACCTCGTCGCCGTCCAGCCCGAGCGGGCCCACCGCGACCCGACCGAGGACCTGCTGCTTGTCGATGGCGGTGCGGCCGATGCCGGCCCACGGGGCCGCACGGGGACGACCGACGTTGACGGAGCGGACCAGTGCCTCGCCGGTGACCATGGGGTGCATCCTCGCACCGCGTCGCGCCTCGGTGCCCGAGGCTGGAGGCCGCCGCGCCCGGCGGTCGGTCGTGACGGCCGGGAAGATCCCGGTTCCCGAGCGCGGCCTTCCGGACCCGCCTATCGTGGGACCACGATCGAACAGTGGGGGGACGTCCGTCTCGAAGGTGGGAAGACCATGAGCAGCGTGTCGCGCAGGTGTGTCACTGCGGCCGGTCCTCGGGCGGGCGACGCGTCGGCGCAATGACGTCCGACACCGAGAACGACGCCCCCGTCGTCCGGACCGCGCGCCGCGGGACTCTCCTGATCTGGCTGCTCGCCGCGGCGATGGCGGGCCTGGCCGGGCTGATCGCCGCACCGGCGGTGCTCGACGACCCGGGATCGGCCGCCCCGGACCTCCGGTGGTTCGCCCTGCTCCCGCTGTTCGCGCTCGCCGAGATCGTGGTCGTCCACCTGCCGACCCAGCGCAACGCGCACGGGCACACCCTCCGTGAGATCCCTGCGGTGCTCGGCCTGACCTTCCTCGCACCCCAGCAGTACGTCAGCGTCTACGTCGTCGGCGCCGTGCTCGGCCTCGTCGTCGCGGCCCGGATGCGGGGCGTGAAGCTGGCGTTCAATGCTGCGATGTTCGCCCTCGAGGCGGCCCTCGGGGCGGTGACCTACCACGCGATCCTGCAGGGCGGTGACCCCCTGTCGCCGACCGGGTGGCTGGCCGTGCTGGTGGCCGTGCTCGTCACGGACCTCATGTCGGCCGGCGCCGTGACCGCCGGCATCAGCCTCACCGAGGGAGTCTTCGACGGAGAGATCCTGCGGGAGGCGCTGCGGTCCGGCTCCGTGGCCGCCTTCATCAACACCTGCGTCGCCCTGCTCGTGGCGACGCTCGTGCTGGTGCAGCCGTCGGCGCTGCCGCTCCTGGGTGTCGTCGTGGTCCTCCTGGTCCTTGCCTACCGCGTCTACATCTCCCTCGCCCGAGGGCACGCCCGCACCCGTCTGCTCTACAGGTTCGTCGACCGCACCTCCTCCGCGCGCTCCGTGGAGGAGGTCGTCGAGGTCGTGCTGCGGGAGGCCGCAGACCTGATGTACTCCGAGCGGTCCTACCTCGTGGAGGTCCTCGACGAGCAGCAGGTGCGTTACCAGGCCTTCTCGGGCGACACCGTGCACGCCGAGGTCCTGGAGCTGGGGGCCGAACCCTGGTGGTGGCGCGCACTGGACGCCGGCGTGGCGCAGCACGAGGCGCCGCGCCACGGGCACGACGAGGCGCCCGAGCACCCGGTCGCGCCGGCGCTGACGTCGGCTCCGCGCGACGGACTCGCCGCCCAGCTGCGAGGAACCGGTTCCGCCCGGTACCTGCTCGTGGTGTGTGACCGGTCCTTCGACCAGGAGACGTTCGGTGACGAGGACGTCCAGGTCTTCGAGGCGCTCGCCGCCCACGCCGGTGTCGCGATCGAGCGCGCACGGATCGTCAGCGACCTCCAGACGCTGGCGGGGGAGCTCAAGACCGCACGCGACACGGCCGTGGCGGTCTCGGAGGCCAAGTCGATGTTCCTGGCCAACATGAGCCACGAGGTCCGCACCCCGCTCACCACCGTGCTCGCCGCCGGCGAGCTGTTGAACGAGACCCCGCTCGACGAGGACCAGCTGAAGCTGCTCGGCAGGATGCACCGGTCCGGGGAGATGCTGCTGTCCCTGGTGGAGAACCTCCTCGACTTCTCCCGGATCGATGCCGGGCACGCCACCCTGCACCACGCCGCCTTCGACCTGCGCGCGATGGTGGCCGACGTCGTCGACGCCCACGAGCCACGCGCGCAGGCCGAGGGGATCACGTTGGACTGCGTCGTGGACCCGAGGGTGCCCGGCGTCGTCGTGGGAGACCGGACCAGGATCGTCCAGGTGCTGACCAACCTGACGGGCAACGCGCTGAAGTTCACCCCCGAGGGCGGACGCGTGTGGCTGGACGTCCGGCCCGTCGAGGACGACGGCGACGGCGGCCCCGGGGTGCGGTTCGCCGTCTCGGACACCGGCATCGGGATCGACGAGGACCACCAGGCATCGATCTTCACCGCCTTCAGCCAGGTCGACGGCTCGGCCACCCGGCGGTACGAGGGGACCGGCCTCGGCCTGGCGATCTGCAAGCAGCTGACCGAGCTCATGGGCGGGGTGATCACCGTGGCTGGAGAGCTGGGTGTGGGCAGCACGTTCGAGGTCCGGCTGCCGCTGGTCGAGAGCGAGCCGACGCCTCCCCCGGGCGGCGGGACGACCCGATCGCCGTCGGGCAGACCGCCCGGCTGACCTCACGCCGGCGGGCAGGGAGGTCGGAGGTCCTACCGGGGCCGGTATTGCCGGGGATCTGCTGCGAACCGGTCGGGGGATGCCGGAGAGTGGACCCTGCACGACCGGTTCTCGGGCCATACCCGAACAGCGGCCCGAGGCCACCGTGTGGATCCACCCACCCCCCACCCCCCACCCGAAGGACCATCATGAATCTGACGACCCGCAAGATCCTCGCCGCCGCCGCGTTCGCCGCCTTCGCCGGCTCGACCCTCGCCGCGGCCCCCGCCCAGGCAGCCGACGGCGTGTCCGTCGGGTCCTCTGCCAAGGGCTCCAGCCACACCGACGCGCGCAGCTGGCGCTGACGCGACGACCCTGACGGGCCGCGGACACCCGCAGCAGGCCCGTCCGCGACCCCCGGGGGCAGGCACGGGTGCCCGCTCCCGGGGGTCCTGCGGTCGGAGCGGACCCTGCTGCCGGGCTCCTTCGGGTGGGTCGGTCGTCACCCCCCGTGTGCTTGGCTGAGCGACGTGACGGCAGGCATCGACACCCGCCCCCTGTTGCGCGACCGCGACGCGGTCGCCGGCTACGTCGAGCGGGTCTGCTTCAAGACCGGGCCCCCTGGACTCGTGGGGACCGAGCTCGAGTGGATCGTCGTCGACCCGGACGATCCCACCGCCCCGGTCCCGCTCCCCCACCTCCGGGAGGTCCTCGCCGCGGCGGGGCCCCCGCCCCGGGGCAGCCGCCTCACCTTCGAACCCGGCGGGCAGGTCGAGCTCAGCTCCCTGCCGCACCAGGGCACCAGTGCCTGCTGGTCGGCGCTCGAGGAGGACGTACGGCACGTCCGGACCGCGCTCGAGGCGGTCCGGCTCCGCCTTCTCGACACCGCCCTCGACCCGTACCGCGTCCCGCGCCGTCAGCTGCGGCACCCCCGCTACGACGCGATGGAGCAGCACTTCGTCCGCGCCGGCGGCGCCTCGGCGGCGATGGGCCCGGCGATGATGACGACGACCGCGGCCTGCCAGGTCAACCTCGACGTCGGGCGGGACCGTGCCGACGCCCACCGGCGGTGGTCGCTGCTGCACACCGTCGGCCCGGTGATGGTGGCTGCGTTCGCCAACTCCCCGGTCGGCGCGGACGGCGACACCGGGTGGCGCTCGGGACGGCAGCGGGTCTGGCAGGGCCTGGAGCGGGCCCGCACGTCCGCGCCCCGCGAGGGCGACCCGGTGGCCGCGTGGACCGACTACGCCCTCGACGCCTCGGTCATGCTGCGGCGCGGCGACGGTGACGACTGGGCGGGGCCCGCCGGCTGGACGATGCGGGACTGGCTGCTGGCCGACGACCCGCTGGCCGAGCCCGACCTCGCCCTGCACCTGACCACGCTGTTCCCGCCCGTCCGCCCGCGGGGCTGGTACGAGGTCCGCTACCTCGACACCCAGCCGTACCGCTGGTGGGTGGTCCCGACCGCCGTGCTGGCCGCCCTGCTCGACGACCCGGTCGCCTCGGCCGCCGCCGCGGAGGCCTGCGCGGGCCTCGACGACTGGACCGCCGCCGCCCGTGACGGCCTGGCCGACCCCGGGCTGCACGCCGCGGCCCTGGCCTGCCTCGACGCGGCGCTGGCCGCGCTGACCCGTCTCGGCGAGGACGCCGCCCTGGTCGCGGTCGTCGCCGACTTCCGCGACACCTACACCGCCCTGGGCCGCTGCCCGGCCGACGACCCCCTGGAGCCCTGATGACCTCCACGACCTCCCCCGGCACCGACGTGCGGACGCTGGACGAGCACGCGCTGCGCCAGCACGTCGCCGACGAGCTCGAGCGCGTGCGCGAGCGCAGCGCCGGGCTGACCACCGCGGTGCTGGACGAGGACGAGCTCCTGGCCCAGCACTCGCGGCTGATGTCGCCGCTGGTGTGGGACCTGGCGCACGTCGGCAACTACGAGGAGCTGTGGCTGCTGCGCGAGACCCGCGGTGACGCGGCGATGCGGCCCGACATCGACGACCTCTACGACGCCTTCGAGCACCCCCGTGACACCCGTCCCAGCCTGCCGCTGCTGCGCCCCGACGAGGCCGGTGACTACCTGGCGCTGGTGCGCCGCAAGGTGCTGGACGCCCTCGGGACCACGCCGGTCACCGCCCGAGAGGACCGACCCGACCCGCTGCGCGACCACGGGTTCGTCTTCGGGATGGTGATCCAGCACGAGCACCAGCACGACGAGACGATGCTCGCGACCCACCAGCTGCGTCGCGGGACGCCGGTGCTGCCGGCCACCGACGACCTGCCCGCGCCGGCCGGCCCGGTCGTGGCCGCCGAGGTCCTGGTGCCGGCCGGCCCCTTCGTGCAGGGCACCACCGACGACCCGTGGTCGCTGGACAACGAGCGGCCGGCGCACACCGTCGACGTCGGTGCCTTCGCCATCGACACCACCCCGGTGACCAACGCGGCGTACCTCGCCTTCGTGGAGGCCGGCGGCTACGACGACCCGCGCCTGTGGACCACCGCCGGCTGGCGGTGGCGCTGCGAGAGCGGCAAGCGCGCGCCGGCGTTCTGGTTCCGCGACGCCGGCACCTGGCTGCGCCGCCGGTTCGCCCGGGTGGAGGAGCTGCCGGGGGCCGAGGCCGTCCAGCACGTCTGCTTCCACGAGGCCCAGGCGTACGCCCGCTGGGTCGGGCGGCGGCTGCCCACGGAGGCCGAGTGGGAGAAGGCGGCCTCCTGGGACCCGGTGACGGCGACCAAGCGACGCTTCCCGTGGGGCGAGGAGGCCCCCGACGAGCAGCGCGCCAACCTCGGTCAGACCCGGTTCCGCCCGACGGTCGCCGGGTCGTACCCCGCGGGCGCCTCCGCGTACGGCGCCCTGCAGATGGTGGGCGACGTGTGGGAGTGGACCTCGACGGTCTTCACCGGTTACCCCGGCTTCCGCCCGTTCCCCTACCCGGAGTACTCCGAGGTGTTCTTCGACGACGGCTACCGGGTGCTGCGCGGTGGCTGCTGGGCCACCGACCCGCAGGCGGTCCGGACCACGTTCCGCAACTGGGACCACCCGATCCGCCGACAGGTCTTCTCCGGCTTCCGCACCGCGCGCGACGCCTGAGGACGACGGACAGCCCATGTGTCGTCACCTGGCCTGGCGTGGCGAGCCGCGCTCCCTGCACGACCTCGTCCTCGCGCCCCCGCACTCGCTGGAGACCCAGTCGTGGGCGCCGCGGCGCCAGCGGCACGGCACCGTCAACGTCGACGGGTTCGGGGTGGGCTGGTGGGTGCCGGACCGTCCGGAGCCGGTGCGCTACCGCCGCGCGCAGCCGATCTGGACCGACGCCTCCTTCGCCTCCCTGGCACCCACCGTCTCCGCCGCGTCGGTCGTGGCGGCCGTCCGCTCCGCGACGCCCGGCACGGCCCCCGACGAGGGGGCGGCCGCACCGTTCACGCACGGGCGGTGGCTGGTCAGCCACAACGGGCGCCTCGGCGACTGGGCGGCGGCCCGCGCGGGCCTGGGCCCCCGGGCCGCCGACGTGCCCGACACCCGCACCGGCGTCGACTCCGCGCTGCTGGTGGGGCTGGCCCTGGCGCGGTGGCTCGACGGGACGCCGTTGGCCGAGGGGCTGGCCGCGGCCACCCACGACCTGCTCGCCCACGGCGGCGGGCGGCTGACGACGCTGGCCGGCGACGGTGCGAGCATCGCCGGCGTGGTCCGTGGCGAGCCGATGTGGACACTGGCCACCGGGGCCGGCGTCCTGGTCGCCTCCGAGCCGCACGACGACGACCACCGCTGGACCGAGGTCCCCGACGACCACGTCCTGCTCGTGGACGACGACGGCCTGCACCTGCACCCCCTCTGACCCTGCCTGCCCCGCCCCACCCGCGCAGCGCCCCGCTGCACCCCACGAAGGAGTGGCCGTGCCCACCATCGACCGACACCTGACGCCCGAGGACCTCGCCGCGACCATGCGCGAGGACGTACGCCGCGGGCTGACCGCCTCGCCCAAGGTCCTGGCGCCGAAGTACTTCTACGACGGCCGCGGCAGCGAGCTGTTCGAGGAGATCACCCGGCTCCCCGAGTACTACCCGACCCGGGCCGAGCGCGAGATCCTCGAGACCCGCGCCGCCGAGATCGCCGACCTGACCAAGGCCCGCACGCTCGTCGAGCTGGGCTCGGGATCCTCGGAGAAGACCCACCTGCTGCTCGGCGCGCTGCGCGACGTCGGGTCGCTGGAGCGGTACGTGCCGGTCGACGTGAGCGCGGACGCCGTCGAGTGGGCGATGCCCGGGCTGGTCGAGGCGTACCCCGGGGTCGAGGTCCACGGCGTCGTGGCCGACTTCGAGCGGCACCTGCACCTGCTGCCCACCGAGGGGCCCCGGCTGGTGGCCTTCCTCGGCGGGACGGTCGGCAACTTCGAGCCCGACCAGCGCGCCGCCTTCCTCGCCGCCGTGGCCGCCACGATGACGCCCGGTGACGCCCTGCTGCTGGGCACCGACCTGGTCAAGGACCCCGCCCGGCTGGTCGCGGCCTACGACGACGCCGCCGGCGTCACCGCGGACTTCGACCTCAACGTGCTGCGGGTGATGAACGCCTCCCTGGGCGCCGACTTCGACGTCGACGGCTTCCAGCACCTGTCGGTCTGGAACGCCGAGGACGAGTGGATCGAGATGCGGCTGCGGTCGCGGCGTGCCCAGCGGGTGCGTCTGGACGCGTTGGACCTGGAGGTCGACTTCGCCGAGGGCGAGGAGGTGCGGACCGAGATCTCGGCCAAGTTCCGCCAGAGCCGGGTCGAGGCGGAGCTCGAGGCCGCCGGGCTGCGCCCGACCGCGTTCTGGACCGACGAGGCCGGCGACTACGCCCTCTCCCTGGGCACCGCCTGATCTGACAGGGTTGCTCCCCATGACCAGCAGCGACACGACGCACCCCGACCCGGGGCACCTGGCCCGCCTCCCGCTCGGGGTCGACATCGGCGGGACCGGGATGAAGGCCGCGCCCGTCGACCTTGGGGCGGGCGACTTCGCCGCCGAGCGGGTGCGCGAGCGGACCCCCCAGCCGGCGACGCCGCAGGCCGTGGCCGACGCCCTGGCCCGGGTGGTCTCGACGTTCCCCGTCTCCGACGCCCCGGTCGGGGTGACCATGCCGGGCATCGTGCGCCACGGCGTCGTCGGCTCCGCGGCCAACATCGACGCGGCCTGGGTCGGCACCGACGCGGACGCGCTCTTCACCCGCACCCTGGGACGCGCGGTGCACGTCGTCAACGACGCGGACGCCGCGGGCCTCGCCGAGGCGACCTACGGCGCGGCCCGCGGCCGCAGCGGCCTGGTCCTGGTCACCACGCTCGGCACCGGGATCGGCTCCGCACTGGTCCACGACGGACAGCTGGTGCCGAACTCCGAGCTGGGACACCTCGAGCTCGACGGGCACGTCGCCGAGCACCGCGCGGCCAACTCCGCCCGGGAGCGCGAGGAGCTGACGATGGCGGCCTGGGCCGAGCGGCTCACCCGGTTCTACCGGCACCTGGAGCGACTCTTCTCCCCCGACCTGTTCGTGGTCGGCGGGGGCGTCAGCAAGAAGGCCGACGAGTTCCTGCCGCTGCTCGAGATCAGCACCGAGATCGTGCCGGCCACGCTGCGCAACAAGGCCGGCATCGTCGGGGCGGCGCTGGAGGCCGACCGCGCGGCCCACCGCTGACGCGTCCGGCCGGCCCTGGTCCACCACTTGCCGCGACGGAAAGTGGTCAGTACGCTTTCCAGCATGGGAAGCAACGAGGTCGCCGACCAGCTGCGCGAGGTCGAGCGGGCGGAGGCGGCCCCGTACGTCGACCTCCTCCCCAGCCCCTGGTGGTACCCGCCCGTGGTCGGCGCCTGGGCGGCGTCGCTGGCCGCCGTCCTGCTGCTCGACCTCAGCGGCGTGGCCCTGCTGGCCCTGGTCGCCCTCGAGCTCGCCTTCATCGGGTGGATGGTGCGGCGCCAGGGGGCGTGGCCGCGGATGACCGGCAGCAAGCCGCCGGAGGTCGACCGGGCCTACTGGCAGTTCCTCGGTGGGCTCGCGGTCCTCGCCGTCGCCGTCGGGCTCGCCGGGTGGCTCGCCGGGCCGGTCACCGTCTGCGTCGTGGTGCTGGTCGGGGTCACCGCCGGCCTGTGGCTCTACGAGCGGGCCTACGAGCGCGCGGTGGCACGGGTGCGCGCGCGCCTGGCCCTCGCATGAGCGAGCCGGTCGGGCTCGGGGCCGCGGGTCTCGACCCGGTGATCCACGCCCCGAAGCGGTTGACCGCGATGGCGCTGCTGAGCAGCTCCGAGACGACCACCTTCGCCTTCCTGCGCGACCACCTCGCGATCAGCGACTCCGACCTCTCCAAGCAGATGACGGCGCTCGAGCAGGCCGGGTACGTCGCGGTCCGCAAGAGCGGCCGCGGCCGCGGCTCGTCGACGAGCTACCGGCTCACCCGGGACGGGCGACGTGCCTACGACGCCCACCGTGCGGCGCTGCGCGCGATCCTCGACGGCTGACCCGCCTCACTCCTGGACCGCCTTGGCCACGCTCACGCACCGCGTGAGCAGGTCGGCGTCCGGGGCGCGGGCGTCGGTGCGGGCGTCGTCGAGCTCCCACGCCGCGTTCAGCACCATCCGCACCACCACCCAGTCCCGCGCCCGGTCCTCGTCGAGACCGGCGGCGTCGATGGTCGCGTGGAAGCGGCGCCGCACCCCGCCGCGGACGTCCCCGGCCAGCTCCTCGAACCGGTTCCACAGCAGCGGCGCCACCTCGTAGTGCGGGTCGCCGTCGACCGGCTTGGGGTCGATGGCCAGCCAGTCGTCGCCCTCGCGGTCGGGTGCGGCCAGCACGTTGCCGTAGTGCAGGTCGCCGTGGACGGTCACCCCGGTGCTGGCGGGGTCGTCGACGAAGGACCGCCCCAGCGAGACGGCCTGCTCGACCAGGCGGTGCGGCAGCGGCGCGTCGCGCGGGAGGGCGGCCAGCGCCTCGGTCCAGCGGCCGACGTACGAGGTGAGCGAGGCCAGCTGCGGCAGCGCGGGCCGGTGCAGCCGGGCGTACAACGCCGCGACCGTCTCGCAGGCGGCGAGGTCCCACTCGTCGGCGAGGTCCTGCGTCGAGAGCCGCTCGAGCAGCAGCGCCCGGCGGCGCGGGTCGGCGCGCAGCAGGCGTACGGCGCCGTCGCCGTCCCACTGCCGCAGGGCGAGGTGCTCGTGGGCGGACTCCTGGTCGCCGTCGAAGGCGAGCTTCAGCGCTCCGGGCCGGCCGTCGGCGTCACGCACCGGCAGCACCAGCGAGCAGTACCCGTGGGCGGCGGCGCCGTCGGGGACCAGCCGCCACTCCTCGAGCACCTCGGCGCGGCGGCGGGGCAGGAGGTCGACCCACGCGGCCCAGTCGGGTCCGCGGGCGGCCATCGCGCGTACCCCCGGGGGCAGGTCGTTCGGGGAGACGGTCACGCCGCGTGACGCTAGCCGTAACGTGGGTGGACCACGATGGACGCACCACCCCGCCGACCCAGGAGCCCCCCGCATGTGCGGAATCGCCGCCGTCCACGACCGCCGACCGAGCCCGGAGCGGCTGCGGGAGGGCCGCCGCCTGGGTGAGGCGATGATCGGTCCGCTGGCGCACCGCGGTCCCGACGGCACCGGATCGGAGCAGGTCGGCCCCACCTGGCTGGGTCACACCCGGCTCGCCATCGTCGACCTGGCCGGCGGCGCCCAGCCGATGACCGGCGGGATCGGGCCCGACGAGCACGGTCCGCGTGACCACCGCGACGGCTGGTGGGTCGTCGCCAACGGCGAGGTCTACAACCACGACGTGCTGCGCGCGGAGCTCGAGGGGCCGTTCCGTACCCGCTCGGACTCCGAGGTGGTGCTGCACCTGGTCGCGGAGGCCGGGGCGGACGCGGCGTACCGGTTGTTCGGCATGTACGCCTTCTGCGTCGCCCACCCCGACGGCGGCGTGGTCCTGGGCCGCGACCCCCTCGGCGTGAAGCCGCTGTACTGGGCCGAGGTGGACGACCGCGTCGTCGTGGCCTCCGAGCTGGCCGCCTTCGCCACCCACCTGCGGCCGTACGTCGAGGAGTTCCCGCCCGGGCACGTCTGGACCCCCGAGGGCGGCCTGCGCCGCGTCGTGGACCTGCGTCACGACCCGCTGGGCGGCGGTGCCGGCGTCGGCGCCCCCTTCACCGACCGTGACGAGGCGCTGGCCGCGGTGCGCGGGGCCGTGGTGGAGGGTGTCCGCGAGCGGATGATGGCCGACGTCCCGCTCGGGGTCTTCCTCTCCGGTGGGCTCGACTCCAGCATCGTGGCGGCGGTGATGGCCCACGAGGCCGAGCCCGGTGCGGTGGTGCGCTCGTTCGCAGCCGGCACGCACGGCAGCGCCGACCTGGCGGCGGCCCGGGTCGTCGCCGAGCACCTCGGTCTCGAGCACCACGAACGCGTCTACACCGACGACGAGGTGGTCGCGGTGCTGCCCGACGTGGTGCGCTCGACCGAGAGCTACGAACCGTCCCTGATCCGCTCCGCCGTCCCCAACTACCTGCTCTCCGAGCTCGCCGCGCAGCACGTCAAGGTGGTGCTCACGGGGGAGGGTGCCGACGAGCTGTTCGCCGGCTACCACCACCTGCGCGAGCTCTCCGCGGCCGACCTCGCCGAAGCCCTCGTGGACGGCATCGAGGTGCTGCACCACCTCAACCTGCAGCGTGCGGACCGGGTCAGCATGGCTTTCGGGCTGGAGGCACGGGTGCCGTTCCTGGCCCGCCAGGTGCTCGAGGTGGCCCAGCGGGTCCCCGTCGAGTGGAAGCTGCTCGGCGACGACGGGCAGCCCCAGGCCCAGGAGAAGGCGCTGCTGCGCGAGGCCTTCGCCGGCTGGCTGCCCGACGAGATCCTCTGGCGCCGCAAGGAGCAGTTCGGCGACGGGTCCGGCACGACCGACGTGATGGCGCGCCAGGGCGCGGCGATGGTGCCCGACGACGACTGGGAGTCGGTGTCCCTGCCCGGGCTGCCCCCGGCGCGCACCCGCGAGGAGCTCGGCTACCAGCGGATCTTCGCCGCGCACCTCGACGGCGTCCGCGCCGACCGGGTGCTTGGCCGGTTCGCCCACGCCTGACCGCCCCTGCCACGCTGAGACCGTGAGCCTGCCACGCCCGCGGGCGTCCGTCGAGGACGCCGTCCTGGCCCGACTCCGCCGCATCGACAGCGCCGACGGCTCCCTGCGCAGCCTGGTGCTCGTCGACGAGCTCGGCGCGCTCCGCCACGCCCGGGCCCTCGACGCCGAGGTCGCCGCCGGGAGCGTGCCGCGACCGCTGGCCGGGCTGACCTACGTGGTGAAGGACAACATCGACGTCGCCGGTCAGGTCACCGCGTGCGCCAGCCACGGTCACGACGGGGTGGCTGCGGTGCACGACGCCCCGGTCGTGGCCCGGTTGCGCGCCGCCGGTGCGGTGGTGCTCGGACGAGCCAACATGGACGAGCTGGCGATGGGCGCGTCGACGGCGACGTCGGTGCACGGCGCGACTCGCAACCCCTACGACCACCGCCGCAGCCCGGGCGGGAGCAGCGGCGGGTGCGCGGCCGCCGTCGCGTCCGGCCTGGCCGACCTCGCGGTCGGCACCGACACGGGCGGCTCCGTGCGCGAACCCGCAGCGCAGTGCGGGGTGCTGGGCCTGGCCCCCTCCCCGGGGTTCGTACCGGCCGGCGGGGTGGTCCCCTTCGACCCCAGCTGCGACCGGGTCGGGCCGATCGCGGCCGACGCCGGCGTGCTCGCCGCCGCCCTGACCACGATGACCGGGGGCACGCCGCGACCCGGCCTCGGCCGCGGCACCGACGGCCCCCGCGGAGGCGCCGAGCTGGCCGGCCTGCGGGTGGGCCTGGTCACCGAGCTGGCCGACGCGACCAACCAGCCGGGGGTCCTGGCGCGCCTGCACGAGTCCGCCGACCTCCTCCGCGCGCTGGGCGCGGAGGTCGTGCCGGCCACCGTGCCCGACGCGCCGCGGGCGCTCGCGGCGTACCTCGACCTGACGTCGGCGGCCGCTGCGCGCGTGCTCGCCCCGTGGCTGGCCAGCGGCCGCTGCGGTCCCGAGGTGGTACGCCGGCTGCGGCTCGGCCGCTCCCTGGCCGAGCAGCGCCCGGCCGCGCTGGCCGAGGCGGCCGAGGTGCGTCAGCGGCTGCGTGCCCAGGTCGCGGCGGCCCTCACCGACCACGACGTGCTGCTGTCCCCCACCCTGCCGACGACCGCGCCGCTCTTCGCGCCGGCCGGGCCGCCGAACGCCTCGGTCGCCGACCCCATGCTCGCGCCGTACACCGACTGCTGGACGGTGGTGGCCAACCTGGCCGGGGTGCCCGCCCTGTCGGTGCCGGCGGGGACGTCACCGGCCGACGGGATGCCGGTCGGGGTCATGCTCACCGGCGCCGTCGGCTCCGACCACCGCCTCGTCGCGCTCGGGGCGCTGCTGGCGCGACCGTGCCCGCTGCCGGACCAGCCGGTGGCCGACTAGCCTGGCCGCATGACCACCGCCGCGCCGACCCGCCAGGACACCGCGGCCGAGGTGGACGCCGAGGTGCATCCCGGCGCCGACCCCGTGACGTCGATGTTCGCCAGCGGCTCGGTCACCGAGCACGTGGTGCGCGGGGTGCTCGGGCTGGTCCTCGTCGTCGCCGCGTTCGCCCTGGCCGGCAGCCGGCCGGTGGCGCTGCTGCTGCTCGTGCCGGCCGTGGTGGCCTGGCGCGGCTGCCCGACGTGCTGGCTGATGGGGCTCGGCGCCACCCTGAGCCGGGGCCGCGTCGGCGGCACCTGCCGCCTCCCCCGCTGACCCAGCAGGGCTCGCGGCCGGTCGTCGGGAGCGGGAAGTCCCCGGCCGAGGACCACGGCCGGGCAGGAGTGGGCTACTTCTTGCCCTTCTCCCCGCTGGACCCGGCGCCGTCGTTGGTCAGCGCGGCCACGAAGGCCTCCTGGGGGACCTCGACGCGGCCGACCATCTTCATCCGCTTCTTGCCCTCCTTCTGCTTCTCCAGCAGCTTGCGCTTGCGGGTGATGTCGCCGCCGTAGCACTTGGAGAGCACGTCCTTGCGGATCGCGCGGATGTTCTCGCGGGCGATCACCCGGGCGCCGATCGCGGCCTGGATCGGCACCTCGAACTGCTGGCGCGGGATCAGGTCCTTGAGCTTGCCGGCCATCGACACCCCGTACGCGTACGCGCCGTCGCGGTGCACGATCGCCGAGAACGCGTCGACCGGCTCGCCCTGGAGCAGGATGTCGACCTTGACCAGGTCGGCGGCCTGCTCGCCGGCGAGGTTGTAGTCGAGCGAGGCGTAGCCCTTGGTGCGCGACTTCAGCAGGTCGAAGAAGTCGAAGACGATCTCCGCCAGGGGCAGCGAGTAGCGCATCTCGACCCGGTCCTCGGAGAGGTAGTCCATCCCCTTGAGCGTGCCGCGCTTCATCTGGCACAGCTCCATGATCACGCCGATGAAGTCCGCCGGCGCCAGCAGCGTGGCGTCCACGACGGGCTCGCGCACCTCACCGATCTTGCCCTCGGGGTACTCGCTGGGGTTGGTGACGGTGTGCAGCGAGCCGTCCTCCATGGTGACCTCGTAGCTCACGCTGGGCGCGGTCGAGATCAGCTCGAGGCCGGACTCCCGCTCCAGGCGGTCGCGGGTGATCTCCATGTGCAGCAGGCCGAGGAAGCCGCAGCGGAACCCGAACCCGAGCGCGCCGGAGGTCTCCGGCTCGTACGTCAGGGACGCGTCGTTGAGCTGCAGCTTCTCTAGGGCCTCGCGCAGGTCCGGGTACTGGTCGCCGTCGATCGGGTACAGACCGGCGAAGACCATCGGGTTGGGGTCGGCGTAGCCGCCGAGCATCTCGGTCGCGCCGCCGTGCTGGCTGGTGACCGTGTCGCCGACGCGCGATTGCCGGACGTCCTTCACCCCGGTGATCAGGTAGCCGACCTCGCCGACGCCGAGCTCCTTGGCGGGGTTCGGCTCCGGGCTGATCACCCCGACCTCGAGCATCTCGTGGGTCGCGCCGGTCGACATCATCTTGATCCGGTCGCGGTGGGTCAGGCTGCCGTCGATGACCCGGACGTAGGTGATCACGCCGCGGTAGGTGTCGTAGACGGAGTCGAAGATCAACGCCCGGGGCGGGGCTGCGGGGTCGCCGACCGGCGGCGGGGTCTGCTTGACGATCTCGTTGAGCACCGACTCGACGCCCACGCCGGTCTTGGCCGACACGCGCAGCACGTCCGAGGGGTCGCAGCCGACGAGGCCCGCGAGCTCGGCGGCGTACTTGTCGGGGTCGGCGCTGGGCAGGTCGATCTTGTTCAGCACCGGGATGATGTGCAGGTCCGCGCCCATCGCCAGGTAGAGGTTGGCCAGCGTCTGCGCCTCGATGCCCTGGGCCGCGTCGACCAGCAGGATCGCGGCCTCGCAGGCCGCCAGCGAGCGCGACACCTCGTAGGTGAAGTCGACGTGGCCGGGGGTGTCGATCATGTTGAGCAGGTAGGTGCCGGGCTCCGCGAGCTCGTCGTTGTCCTCGGGCACCGTCCAGGGCATCCGCACGGCCTGGCTCTTGATCGTGATCCCGCGCTCGCGCTCGATGTCCATCCGGTCGAGGTACTGGGCGCGCGCGGCACGGGCGTCGACCACCCCGGTGAGCTGCAGCATCCGGTCGGCCAGGGTCGACTTGCCGTGGTCGATGTGGGCGATGATGCAGAAGTTCCGGATGATCGCCGGGTCGGTGCTGCCGGGCTGCGGAGCAGCGGGAGTCTTGGGCACGTCGTCATTTCTGTAGCGAGGCGGCGGTCCCCACCAGTGTCCCACGGCCCCCCTCCCCTCACCGAACCCGCCGAGGTGACGCTCGCGGACAGCCGAGATGACGCTCGCGGCGCGTCGAGGTGACGCTTCCGGACACCTGCGTGCTCCGGTACGGACACCCGCGCGGCCCGCTGCGCTCATCGGGCGTTCACGCCGGCGTGGGGAAGGTGTCCCATGACCTCCTCGGGACCCTCGCGCCGTGCCCTGCTCGGGGCGGTGCCGCTGCTCGGCGGCGCCGTCCTCCTGCCCTCCTCCGCCGCGTCCTCCGCGGCCGCCGCGACGGCGGCGAGGACCGGGCTTGCGGCGGCGCCGGCGCTCGTACGCCGGGACCGTCCCCGGCTGACGCACGGCGTCTCCGCCGGCGACGTCGGCGTCGACTCGGGCCAGCTGTGGGCGCGCGCCGACCGCCCCTCCCGGCTCTGGGCCGAGGTCTCGGCCGACCCGTCCTTCCGGCGCTCCCGCTGGGTCCGCGGCCCGCTGGTCACCCCGCGGACCGACCTCACCGGCCAGGTGCCGCTGCGGGGCCTGCCCGCCGGGCGCGACGTCTTCTACCGCGTCACCGCGGTCGACGAGCACCGGCGCCAGGCGACCAGCCGGCCCGGGACCGGCCACCTGCGCACGGCGTCGCGCCGCCCGGCCGACGTCCGGTTCCTGTGGTCCGGCGACATCGCGGGGCAGGGCTGGGGCGTCAACCCGGCGTACGGCGGGTTCCGCATCGCGGACGCGATGACCGCCCGCGACGCCGACTTCTTCCTCTGCAGCGGCGACAACGTCTACGCCGACGGGCCGCTCGAGGAGCAGGTCCTGCTGCCCTCGGGCGAGACCTGGACCAACCTGGTCACCCCGGAGAAGACCAAGGTCGCGGAGACGCTGGCGGAGTTCCGCGGGCAGTACCGCTACAACCTCGAGGCCGACAACTGGCGCGCGTTCCTGGCGCGGACGCCGATCGTCGCGCAGTGGGACGACCACGAGGTCACCAACAACTGGTACCCCGGCGAGCTCCTCACCGACGAGCGCTACACCGAGCGCCGCGTCGACGTGCTCGCGCGCCGCGCGAAGCGGGCCTTCCACGACTACCTCCCGGTCGCCCCGATCTCGCCGGACCCCGACGGCCGCGTCTACCGCGTGCTGCACCTCGGGCCGATGCTCGACCTGTTCGTGCTCGACATGCGCAGCGCAAAGGACCCCAACACCGCCAACGACGAGACCACCCGCGACGGCGGCGTCCTGGGCCGTACGCAGACCCGCTGGCTCCTGCGCGAGCTCGAGCGCTCCCGCGCCACCTGGAAGGTGATCGCGGCCGACCTCCCGATCGGTCTCGTCGTGCCCGACGGCACCGCGCAGGAGGGCATCGCGCAGGGCGACGGCGGCTCGCCGCTGGGCCGCGAGATCGACCTCGCCACGGTCCTGCGCGGGCTCCAGCGGCTCGGGATCCGCAACCACGTGTGGCTGACCGCCGACGTCCACTACACCGCTGCGCACCACTACTCCCCCGAGCGCGCGTCGTTCAGCGACTTCGACCCGTTCTGGGAGTTCGTCTCCGGACCGCTCAACGCCGGCGCGTTCGGCCCGAGCGCCCTCGACGCCACCTTCGGGCCGCGGGCGGAGTTCGTCGCCGCGCCGCCGCGGCCCAACACCTCCCCCGCCGAGGGGTCGCAGTTCTTCGGCGAGGTCGGCATCGACGGCGCCACGCAGGAGCTCACGGTGACGCTCCGCGACGTGGAGGGCGGGGCGCTGTGGTCGAGGACGCTGCAGCCCGAGCGCCGCTGACCGGCGGTGGGCGCGACCGACTGGCGGCGCGGCAGACTGGGGGCGTGACCGACCCGTCCCCCGACCTGCCCCGCCCGCTCGCCCGCCTGGCCGACCCGGCGTACCTCTCGTTCTGGCGCGAGCGGCACCTCTGCACCGTGACCACCCCGCGTCCCGACGGCGGGCTGCACGTCACGCCGATGGGTGTCGTGCTCGACGCCGACGGCCGGCGCGCGTGGGCGGTCACCTCCCGCGGCTCGGTCAAGGCGCGCAACATCCGCGCCGGCGGCGAGGACGGCGTGCCGGTCGCGATCGGCACGGTCGACGGGCGGTGGTGGACCTCGCTCGAGGGCACCGCCCGGGTCAGCGAGGACCCGGCGGTCGTCGCCGAGGCCGAGGAGCGGTACGCCCGCCGCTACCGCGTGCCGCGCCCCAACCCCGAGCGGGTCGCCGTGGTCGTCGAGCTGGTGCGTGCGCTCGGTTCTGTTCCTGAGCAGGACCCGGCCCGGGTCGTCGCGGCCTGGCACGAGGCCGTGGAGGCCGGCGCCGTACGTCGGGCGCTGGTGCTCTGCTCCCCCGACGTCGCGGTGGGCGGCCCGCGCGGGGAGGCCCGCGGGACCGAGGTGATGCGGGCCTGGCTGGAGCGCTCTGGGATCTCGTTGGCGCCGCAGCACGAGCTCGTCGCCGACGGCGGGCGCGTCGTGGTCCACGAGCAGGCGCGGTGGCGCACGCCCGACGCGCCGGCCGACGCGCCGACCACGGAGCCGGCCGACACCTGGGTGGTCTTCGAGGTGGCCGACGGGCTGATCACGGCGGTGCGGCGCTACGAGACCGAGGCCGAGCTGCCCGGCTGAGACCTCGGGCCGCGACGGTCCGGGGCGCCGAGAACGTCACGTCGATGCGCCGGAATCGTCATCTCGACGCGCCGCGAGCGTCACCTCGGCCGGTCGGGGGCGTCATCTCGGCAACGATGGGGGCGTGGTGGCCCCCTCCTCGATCCCGTCCCTGGTCCCGCACGGGCGCACCGCGCGGCGCCTGGAGTGGCGGTTCCTGCCGGTCCACGTGCGGCGGCTGGTCGAGCAGCGGTGCGGCTCCCCCGTCGTCGAGGCCATCTCCCAGGGCGGTGGGTTCACGCCGGCCTTCGCCTCCGTGCTCGTCTGCGCCGACGGCAGCCGGCACTTCGTGAAGGCGGCGTCGGTGCAGGCGCAGCGCGCGTTCGCCGGGTCGTACCGCGCGGAGGCCCGCACGCTCGCGGCCCTGCCGGACGGCGTCCCGGCCCCCGCGCTGCGGTGGGTGCACGAGGACGACGAGTGGGTCGCGCTGGGCCTCGAGCACGTCGAGGCCCGCACCCCCGGCCGCCCCTGGGACACCGCCGACCTCGCCCGCTGCGTCGACGCCCTCGAGCAGGTCGCCGGAGCGCTGACCCCGCCGCCCGGGCGCCTGCTGTCGGGGTCCGGCCCGGCCGCGCTGGCCGACGACCTCGCCGCCGCACCCGGCTACTGGGAGGTGCCCCGGGTGGCCGCGGTCGCCTTCCCGCTGCTGGCCGAGCGCCGCGAGCAGGCCGCCCGGCTCGCCGCGGGCTTCGGTGCCGCCACCGCCGGTTCGACCCTGGTCCACACCGAGGTTCGAGACGACAACCTGCTGCTCGCCTCGGACGGCCGGACCCTGGTCTGCGACTGGGCCTGGCCCGCGCTCGGGGCCGCCTGGGTCGACACGGTGCTGCTCATGATCGGCCCCCGCGGCGACGGCCTCGACGTCGACGAGGCGCTGGCCGGCGCGCGCGTGACCCGCGACGTCCGGCCCAGTGACGTGGACGCGCTGCTGGCGCTGGTCACCGGCATGTTCCTGCACTCGGCGACGATGCCCGTGCCGACCACCTCGCCCCACGTCCGCGAGGCCCAGCGGTGGCAGGCGGAGGTCTGCTGGTCCTGGCTCTGCGAGCGCCGGGGCTGGCGGTGACCGGGCGCGCGCCCTGGCGGGTGCGGCCCTGAGCTCGGCCCGTAGGCTTGGGTTCGGCGGCAACGGCTGACGCCGGTGGCCCCGGCGCCTGATTTGGGCGCCCCCGGGCCCGCTGCTAGCCTTGCCTGTCGCAGTGGGGCGCTGACGCGCCCGCTCACCAGACGTACCAGGCACCGACCGGCAGCACACCCGACGACGAAGGCGTAGCAGTGGCGAACATCAAGTCCCAGATCAAGCGGATCAAGCAGAACGAGAAGCGTCACCAGCGCAACAAGGCGGTCAAGAGCGACCTCAGGACCGCCATCCGCAAGTTCCGCGAGGCCGCCGACTCCGGCGACACCGCAACCGCGACCACCCTCGGCCAGGCCGCCACGCGCAAGCTGGACAAGGCCGTCTCCAAGGGCGTCATCCACAAGAACCAGGCCGCCAACCGCAAGTCGGCCATCGGCAAGCGCACCGCCTCTCTCTGAGCCGGCGCCGCCTGGGCGGCCGAGCCTGACATCACGACCCGCCGGGGATCCCCGGCGGGTCGTCGTCGTACCCGGGCGGGGGTCGGCCCAGCGCCTCATGCCGTAGACCGACCGGCGGAAGTCCGGGCATCGGCCCGCCGCGCGTCGCTGACCTGCGGCGACGGTGCATGTCGGGTGCGGGTCCGGGCGTCGTGCCTGTCGGCGTACGGCCCCCCGGTCACGCGCCGATCTCAGCGCGGCAGATCAGCGCGCGTCGCGCAGCGCCGCGACCGTGAGCACCAGGCGCTCGAGGGTGTACGCCGCGTCGCTGGCCGCGCCCTTCACGTCGGCGTCGGCGCGCGCCACGGCACGGATCGCCGCCGCGAGGGCCTCGTCGGGCCAGGATCGCGACTGGTCCCGCACCTGGCGGACCTTCCACGGCGGGACGCCGATCTCGCGGGCCAGGTCGGCCTCCCGCATGCCCCGCGGCGCCCCCTTGTAGCGGGCCAGGCCCCGGACGCTGCCGGCGAAGGCCGAGGTGACCAGCACCGGCGCGGTGCCGTTGTCCAACGCCCAGCGCAGCTCCTCCAGCGCCGCCTGGCGGCGACCGGCGAAGGCCGCGTCGGCCACGGCGAACGACTTGGCCTCGGCGCGGCCGCCGAAGTAGCGACCGACGACCTCCTCGGTGATCCGTGCGCGCCCGAAGTCGGAGGCCAGCTGGGAGGCCGCCGCGGCCAGGCCGCGCAGGTCGTGACCGACGGCCTGCACCAGGGCCTGGGCGCCTTCGCGGTCGATGGTCGCCCCGTGGGCCCGCACCTCGCCGGCCACGAACGCCGACAGCTCGGAGGCCTTGACCTCCCCGGTCTTCTCCTCGGTGACGGCGGCGACCTTGCGCAGCTTGGCCAGCAGGCCGGTCCCCTTCTGACCGCCGCCGTGGACCAGGACCAGCGCCACGTCCTTGGCCGGCTCCGCGGCGTAGGCCAGCAGACCGGCGGCGGACTCCTCCGGGAGGTCCTGCAGGCCGCGCACCACGACGCAGCGGACGGTGGAGAACAGCGAGGGCGCCGCGAGCTCGCCCAGGGTGGCGAGGCTGAGCGTCGAGGCGTCGGTGTCGGCGAGCTCGGCCTCGGCGTCGTGCGCGCGGACCACCCCGCGGACCCGTGCGACCGCGCGCTCGGCGAGGTACTCCTCCTTGCCGGTCACCAGCAGCACCCGGCCCAGGACGTCGGCAGGTGACATGCGAGCAGCCTCCCACAACGCACCGACACCGCCGTCCCGACCTCGTCCCGGCCTCGGTTGGCCGGAGGACTCAGCCGTCGACCACCGTCACGGGCCCTCCGTCGGGACCGGGGACGACCGCGAGGTCGCCCTCCTCGTCGGTGCGGTGGACCGCCGTGCCGGCCGCCTCCAGCGCGGAGAGGACGTCGGGCGCGGGGTGCCCGTAGTCGTTGTCGGCGCCCACCGAGACCAGCGCGGTGCCCGCCTCCAGCCCGGTGAGCCAGTCGAGGTCCTGGTACGAGCTGCCGTGGTGGGGCACCTTCAGCACGTCGACCCCGAGGTCGGCGCCACCCAGCTCCGCAGCGATCCGGGCCTGACCGGCCGGTTCGACGTCACCGGTCAGGAGCAGGCGTACGCCCCCACCTCGGCCAGCAGCACCACGCTGGCGTCGTTGGCGCTCGACCCGTCCCCCGCACCGTCGGTGACCGGGCCCGGCTCGGGCCACAGCACCTGGAGGACGACGTCCCCGACCCGGACGGTGCCCGCGGGAGCAGGCACGGCCGCGGGGTCGCCCGCGGCCGCGAGCGCGTCGGTGACCTGCGCGACGCCCGACGGCGGGTCGAGCACCCGGGTGGCGACCACCCGGCCGACGGCACGGTCCTCGAGCACGCCGGCCAGTCCGTCGACGTGGTCGGCGTGGAAGTGGGTCAGCACCACGAGCGGAACACGGGTGACGCCGAGCCGGTCCAGGCACCGGTCCACGAGCTCGGGCTCGGGCCCGGCGTCGACCACGACCGCGCTGCCCGGACCGCTCCGCAGCACCAGCGCGTCCCCCTGCCCGACGTCGCACGCCACCGCGACCCAGCCCGACGGGGGCCAGGAGCCCCCGGGCAGCGGGACGCGGGCGCCCACGACGGCGACGAGGACCACGACGACGAGCACGGAGAGGACCCGCCGGCGCAGCACCCAGGGAGCGAGCAGCGCCACCAGCACGGTCAGCACCGTCAGCACGGCCAGCGCCACGGCCCCGGTCCCCCACGTCAACGCGGGCAGCGGCAGGTCGGCACCCCGCCGGGCGACGAGGACGATCCACCCGACGCACCAGGCCGCGAGCGTGCCGGGCCCGCGCGACACCGTGGTGGCGATCCCCCAGGCAGTCCGACCAGACCCGCGACGAGCCCGAGGACCGTGGCCGGAGCCACCACCGGGCCGACCAGGAGGTTGGCCCCGACCGCGACCAGGCTGACCTGGCCGGAGATGGCGGCCACCACCGGGGTGCAGGCCAGCTGCGCGGCCAGCGGCACCGCGACCGCCTCGGCCAGCACCCGGGGCATCCACCCGGCCAGGGCGTCCCGCATCCCCGGACCGAGCAGGACGATGCCGGCCGTCGCCAGCACCGACAGCGCGAACCCCGGCGCCGCGGCCAGGTGCGGCTGCAGCAGCACCAGGACCAGCACCGCGAGACCCAGGGCACGCAGCGCCCGGTCCCGGCCGTCGAGACCGAAGGCGAGCAGCCCGACGGTGCCCATCGCGGCGGCCCGCAGCACGCTCGGCTCGGTGCGGGCGAGCAGCACGAACCCGACCACGCCCAGGGCCCCGACGAGCATCAGCCACCGGCCGCGGACGCCGGCCCAGCGCGCGAGCACCAGCAGGAACCCGACCACCAGGGTGAGGTTGGTGCCGCTCACGGCGGTCAGGTGGGTCAGACCCGTCGTGGCGAAGTCCGCCGCCAGGGCGGGGTCCAGCCCGGCGTCGTCGCCGTCCACCAGGGCCGGCACCAGGGCGGCCTGCTCGGGCGGTCGGTGGTCCACGGCGGTCCGGATGCTGGTGCGCAGGTGGGTCGCGGCGCGCCAGGCCGGACCGGGCGGCGCCACCACCTCCGGGGCCCGGGCACCCAGCAGCAACGCCGACAGGTCGGGGTCGTCCGCGACGGACAACCGTCCCGTGGTCCTGACCTCGGACCCGAGCTCGAGCTCGACCGACGCCCACTCCGGTCCGCCCAGGACCAGCGCGGGCGCGGAGAGCAGGGACCGCTCGCCGCGGCCGATCACGTCGCGGACGTCCAGGCGCACGACGACCAGGTCGCCGAACCGTCCCGGCACCAGGCGCGGGTCCGTCACCACACGGCCGGTCAGCGTCACCGCCGCGCCCTCGGCGGCCAGCGCCGTCACCGGGCTCTGCGCCACCGACGCGGCCCGCAGCACCGTCGCGCCGGCGCCCGCGCCCAGGGCGACCAGCACGCCGAGCACGGTCACGAGGGCGGCGGGCGCACGACGCCGGGTCGCGACCACGCCGAGCACCACGACCGGCACCAGCAGGACCGGGACCAGGACGGCCGGGCCCCCGTACGCCCGCGCCAGCAGCGCCCCGGCCCACGCGGCCGCCCCCACCAGCACGAGCCGCAGGTCGGTGCGGCGCGGCTCGTCCTCGGCCGCCGGGACCCGCACCGCCGGGCCTCAGACCGTCGCGTGCGGGGCGATCTGCGCCAGCGTGACCTCGCCGACACTCTGAGAAACACCCTTCGAACACCGGGAGTCCCGATGACCACCATGTCCCACCGCACCCAGCACCCCACAGAGGCCATCTGTCCGCCCTGGTGCGCCGGCCACGATGGCGCCGGCTACCAGCACTGGTATGACACCGACAACGCCACCAGCCGCGACCACATGGCCGACCCTCGCTACGTCGGCGAAGTTGGCGTCTCCGAGGGACTGCTGGAGACCGCCCCCGGCGTCGTGGGCGTCGCGTTCGTCGAGGTCTACTCCGACGACGCCAGCGACCTCACGCCCACACAGGCCCGCGAGCTGGCCAGCCTGCTGCTCGAGGCCGCAGACCGTGCGGAGGCGCAGCGATGAGCGGCCTGCCCGACGCCGTGCTGGGCGGGACGACCCTCGCCATTCAGCCGCTGGGCCTGCGGGTCAGGCAGACCTACTCCACTGGCGCCACCTCAGATGTCTACGTGCGTGAGGACAACGACCTGGGCGTGATCAAGAAGTCTGAGGCGGCGATGGCCCTCAGGAACGCGGAAGGTGGGCAGGTTGTGATCGCTCTCGCCGTGGACGGGGAGAGCGATCATGTCTACTTTCACGGAGACTGCGGCGCCGACACAGATGCCGTGGAGACGCTGCGGTGTGCCGTCGAGGCACTGACGGCCGCGCTCGCTGCTGCGGAGCGAACGGTGAGCGCCTGACCACCCCGTCAGACAGCAACCGCCCCGGCCGTAGGTATCGGCCGGGGCGGTTCTGTACGTTCACCCCCCTAAACGACAGAGAGCGCCAGGAGTTCTCACTCCGGCGCTCATCTGCTATGCCGCCGCTACAGACGCGAGGCCCGCGCGGCATGGGGTATACGCCGATCACGGCGTATGCACTACGGACGCGAAGCCCACGTGCTGCGCACAATCATGACGTGTCGACGTGAACGAGTCAAGCCGTGCCCGTAGGTCGACCACCACGCCGCCGACGACCACCCCGCCTGCCCCTGCGAGTCTTACGCGGCTTGGGTTCGTCCGGCTCGGCCGCACGGTTAGGCGGTTCGACCGTGCGGCTCGAGTTCGCTAGTCGCTTCTGAGCACGACGCAACCACTCCTCGTGCTCGTAAATGGCAACAGAAAAACCATTCTTAACGAAGCCTAGATTGAACGTTGACGTTCCGAGCCTCGCGCGAAGGTGCGCCGCGACCTCGGCTTTATGCGCTACATGCGAGGCCAGTCCCGCATTGGCGCGAAACTCCGACCCGACTGCACCGACAAGAATGTCCACAAGTTGCAAACCCTCGGTGGCGCCGGAATCCACCTGGACCACCGACACGACGCCCAGACGCTTCAACCGCCTATTGCACTGCGTTTTGACGGTTTGCTCGAAAGAACGCTCATTGGGCGCCGAGTAATTGTCGGCGATGACGGTCATGAGCTCGTAGGGCTTGATGCTCCCGTGCGCCAACTGAATCGTCAGCTTCTCGTAGGCCGCGAACGTATTGCCAAACCTAGCCACGGGATCTGCCACATGACGATCTGCGACGAAGCAACTGAAGCGGGCTTCCGAGTTCAGCAGGAGGTCGATCAGGTCTTTGTAGGCCTGTTTGTTGGCTTCGGTAATTGACCAAAACTTGAACTCTTCGCGGTACTTATGTCGCGACCGAAGCGCCTTGACCTCTTTCAGCAGCGCCGAGTGATCTTCGATTCTAAGCATTCCGACAACGAAGAACCGGTCGGAAGCTATCGCACCAGTTTCGTCGAAGAACGCCACAGACGTCGGGTGCCGTCGGTCTAGGCGGAAAGGATCTGGGTGCAACTTAACGTCGTTCGACACAGAACCCACCAGACTCGTTTCTCTACGGCCAGCCTTAGGCGGGCGACCCTACTGCACGATCGCGTGAGTTAACTCATGCCCTGCACCAACCCACATGCCCAAGCTGGCAGATCCAGGCTTCGGACCCTGCGTGATCCCGGGGTGTCCGATGGAGCTCGAGGCCGGACGGCCACGTCCGCCTACCAGAGCTCCAGCTCGTCGACTGGAGGCGCGTAGTCGCGGGTCAGGCTGTAGACCAACCACCAGGGGAAGTCGGGGGCTTGACCAATGTCATCACAATTACGTCATCAAGGGGCGCGTCTGCGAACGCCACAGCGCCACTCGCGCCGCTGTACTCGATGAATCGGACGTAACTGACGTGAGGAGCACCGTCCGGCGTATCTACCCGGGTCAGAATCGATCGGCCTGAGATGAGGCCAACGGCCTCCGAGAAGTCACCCCATACATTCGGGACGAACGACAGGTTCTCAAGAGCCGTCCGGTACTGGTCTGGGCCCATCCCTAGCGCCGTCTGCCACAGCGCAGCCGCACCCAGGGGTGTTGCCGGATCGGGCTCACCGCCCGCCCCGTAGGCCGCGGCAGCCACATCCTCGTCAGACGCTTGCACTATGGGGAGGGGTTCGCGCGCGTCGGTCATGGTCTATCTTCCCATCCGCGCTCCAGAACGCCGCTCACGCCAGGCGGTCCGCTCCAGCGGCGGGTTCAGCGTCTCCCGTGGCGGCAGCCTCGTCACGTCCAGCCTGTTCCAAACGGGCGAGCAGCAGGTTGCCGAAAGGACTCGACTCGTAGGTTGGGTGATAGTCCGTGCGTCCAACGGAGATGTCTCGGACGGCACCAGCGCTCACCAACGCGGCGAGGAGTGCCGGCATGACGGGCGCAGCTCCCCTGTACTCCGACGCTAAGCGCTCTGGCGTCCAAGCCAGGTCGCGCGAGTCGTAAGCGCGCCCATTACGTTGAACCTGAGACGAACCGCGGCAGAGATCCAAGACTCGCACGTGGGGGGCCTCCAGCCCCGCCAAAGCCTGCACGATCAGAAACTCCTGGTCGACGATGGCCTCGTCCCGCGCCAAGACGCCTGTCACCATCGCACGCCCAAGCGCGGCGATCTTCGCCTCGAGCGCGGACTGCGATGCGGCCGACAGCGCCAACAGTGCCAGTTCGAGTTTCCGGTCGGAGGTTTGAGCGGCCGCCTCGACCTCCGTAATGTCCACGTGAGCGAAGTCAGAACCCAACTGCAGTGCCCGCGCAGCCCGCAATCGTCGCCGCTCGACGGCCCGGCCACTCAAGTTCAAAACTGACTGGACTGCGACGCTCGTAATTGACCCGAGCCCGGGAACGACCAGGTCCGCAGCCGCTCCCAGGCCCGCGCCAGCACCCGCGGCAGCGAGACCGCCTGTCGTTACGGCGTCGAACTTGGAGTCACGGTTCTCATCCATTCTTCGAACCCTATGCTCGGGGATTGCCAGAAGGCCGCGTCGGCGTTCACGCCTACCATCCCGCCATGCCCCACGACCGCGCTGAGCACGTCCATGTTTGCTTCACAGGCCGCTGGGCCGAGGACGTGGCCCCGGGCCTGCTGCTGGGCTGGCGAGAGCGTCAGGGCAAGGGATGGGAGGGCTGGGTCATCTCGGCCGAGCCTGCCCGCGATGGGAGGTCCGACCCGTTCGTGCGCCAGCTCTGGGTGGCGGCGTCGTGCATCCGGCCAGCGACGGAGCACCTTCTAGTTTGCGGTCCAGAATCTGGTGACCTAGGCAGGAGTGCTTCTCGTCAGTCGAGCGACCAAACAAGAGGCGCATCCAACCCTTGTCCCTCGTAAGCCACCTCGGCGATCGTCGCGCCTGGGGCAGCCGAGAACACGATCCAACCCTGGCTGCACGAACCCGGACGCGTAGTCCGGTCGCCGAGTTGCGGGTACGCGGGTTGTGGGTAGGAGACGCCGCCAGAGATCCCCGTCTCGAGGTACGTCCCATCGTCCTGGTCGGTCAGCGACCACGGACCCCAAGACAGCATGATCGGTTCGCCGTCCCAATCCTCATTGACACATGTGCGCGCCAATGCGCCCGCCCAGCGCGGCTGGTCCACGCTCCGCTGCGCCGCCGGATCGGAGGTGACCTGAGGATTGAACTCAAGCACGGCAACGTCACCCCACTCTGTTGGCTGAACGTCGCCAAGCTTGGCCACCATGCTGTGCTGCGGACTTTCCGAGGCGTCCCCCGGCGATGCAGTGACTGTCGTCGTCACCGTGGCAGTCGGCGCCGGATCGGACGCGCTCGATGCGCTCTCGCCGGAGCATGACGACAGAGCGAGAATGAGAGCTACACCAACGGGCGGCGTCAGGAGTCGATCCATGCCAACAGTGTCTCGACACCGGAGGGAAAGATCGCGCAACCTGCCGGTTTCGTTGCCATCGTCTGCATGGTGGGCTATGGCTGGCCTGCCTCAGGTACTTCGAGAGGCGCCGATTCCTCGAGGTCCGCTGGATACTCGTAGGTCATCAGGAGCATCTGCTCTGTGAACTTGGCGATCGTCCGCGCGTCAGCAGCGGTAACCCGAGGGATCTCGTGGTTGGCCTCGTTCCCCACGTCCTTGATCTTCACGACCCACGGTCGCATTCGACTCGTCACCAGGCCTTCGGCCTCAAGGTGGTTAACCGCTTGCTCAAAGCTTGGCGCCCGGTTCCGAGCATTCTTGGGTGGCAGCCCCTGACTTACCGCAAGATGAAAGAGCAACTTCCGGCAGAGCATGACCACCGCGTTGTGAGCACCAGCCGACATGCAGGCGCGGACCTCATCCCAGACGTATTGGTCGGGCTCCGGCTGGCCTGCGGGGTTGCGCAGACCCGACTGACGAGGGAGCACAACTGCGCCGTCAACGATGGCAGCGGCCTTGCAAGTCGGGCAACGGAGCCACTGCTGACCCTCGCCGTCGCACCTGACAATGACCAGCATCTGTGGTGCGGAGCAGCTGTCGCAGGAAACCTTGGCCCAAGCCCTCTCGTCCCCCATGCTGAACATGGGGCCAGTTGGCAGGCCCTTGATGAGCGCGAGATCGTCTGTCACGTCTGGCATGCCGGGAAGGATAGAGGCCAGGTCGCTGACGATGGACTGGGTCACCGGGCCTCCCTCTCGTCGTCGCGCTCGATTGCTGCGAACTCCTGGCGGGCGGCGGCGCGTGCGATCCCGGTCATGGTCGCCAGGCCGGTGCGGGTGTCGACCGTGCCGGACAGGCGAACGTCGTCGAACGACACCGCCATGGACTGCGCGGGCGCCATGCGAGGCGCGGACGCCGCCGCAGCGGACTGGCGACCGCCGGAGGTGATCTGCTCCATCAGCGCGGCGTTGCGAGCCGCCATCGCCACCGCCTCGCCCGGACCGGGCACGCCAAGCCGGGACGCAGCCTCGTCCAAGATGCTGACGTTGCGCGCACGCTGGCCAGGCTTGCCCGAGATGTAGGCCTCCCAGCCAGTCG
This sequence comes from Nocardioides aquaticus, assembly GCF_018459925.1. Classification (NCBI taxonomy): domain Bacteria; kingdom Bacillati; phylum Actinomycetota; class Actinomycetes; order Propionibacteriales; family Nocardioidaceae; genus Nocardioides; species Nocardioides aquaticus. The sequence continues at coordinate 2,007,937 of NZ_CP075371.1, read as the reverse complement.
ACTTCTCGCCCCACTGGATGTTCGCGCCACCCGGGACGATCTGCGGGTCGCGGGAGTAGTAGCGCCCGTTGGATCCGTAGCCACCATCGGCGAACGCGCGAACCGGCCCGTCGTACAGGCCACCGTCCTCGTTCTTGTTGCCGAACACGTTGCGGAAGGTGTTGACGACGATCTCCACCGTCTTGCCCTGAATGGCGTTGATGGACGCCTGAATCGACCGCGCCTTACCCGAGGCGTTGTCGGTCAGGTTCACGGCCGGGTTAGCAGTGAAGCGGTCCGTCACGCCGAGCGCGGCCATGATCATCGCCCGCTTGCCCGTGAATGGGCCGGCGTTGATGTCGGCGGTCGGGCGCGGGTTCTGCCTGTCGAGGTTCCGCAACCCGGCCATGATCGCGCGGGACACAGCATCGAACGGTGCCTTGTTGAGGTCGATCTTCGGCTTGATGTCCTGCCTCGCGATGAGCCCGAGGCGATCTGCCAGGTTGCGGGCCTGCGCGGCAGTCTTGCCCATGTCGCGGGCCATCGCGATGAAGTCACCGCGGGCACCCTTGAGGAACTCGACTCGGTTGGCGCCGCGCATCCCGTCGGCAACCTTGAGTGCTGAGCCGGCGATGTTGTCCAGCGCCGCCGAGTTGGCTCGACCCTTTGCCGTGTTGATGTCGAGGGTCCGGCCGTTCTGACGCAGGGCGGCCGTTGCGTCGTCGACCGACGCCTCGAAGTCGCGCGCCGACGCACGTCCCTCCAGGGCTGCCGTCGCAGACTGGAGTGCGCCCTTGAAGGTGTTGGCCGCCTTCGTGCCGCGATTTAGAATGCCCGGCAGGTCGTCGAAGATGTTAAGGAGGTCGCCCACCGAGCGGCTGCCGATTGCGTCGGTCAGGCCGGGCAGCAAGTTCTTGAGCTGCCCGATCTCTTCGCGTGACATGCCGGCTTGGGTGGTCAGCTTGTCGAAGGCCCGGGACGCGGCCTCGGGACCTCGCTGCTGGGCGATGCCCGTGAGGGACTGATCGAGCGCCTGGATCATGTCGTCGGATTCCTTGAGCTTGCCGATCTCTGTGCCGAAGAGGCGGCTGCCGGAGTCCATGAACTGCTGGAACCCGTTGCGCTCCGAGAGGAAGTCAGTGGCCTGGCGGATGGCCTCGAACTCGTTGGGCAGCTCGCCCTTGCGGAGCTGTCCGCTCAGGGACTCGATCGAGGACGTGATGCCGTCGTAACCCTTGGCCTGGTTGATCAGATCGGCAAGGGGCGGGCCGGCGATCAGGGCAGCACCCACAGCAAGTCCGACAGGCCCCGCCGCCCTGGTAGCGGTAGCAGCCTTGCTGGCAGCAGCACCAGCAGCCGCAGTCCCGGCGGCGCCGGATGTCGCGCCAGCCACGGCACTGAGAGCCGCGGTGACCTTCAGCAGCCGGTTCAGCGTCGTCACCGCAGCTACGGCAGCGAGGAACGGGGTGCCGAGCGGGGAATCAGCAATGGCCGCCACCCCGTCCGCGATGGCACTCACCGCGGCCAGGACCGGACCACCCAGGGGCGCAGCGGCCTCCGCGATCTGGAGGACCGCGTTGCCCAGCGACTGGAAAGCATCAGCGACCTGCGGACCCGACTGGCGCACGTACTCGACGAACTCCCTGAACCCTTCGGTCTGCCCCAGGTTCATGGCCCAGTCGTCGAAGCCCTCTGCCGCGCGACTGATGACTCGCAGCAGATCGTCGTTCAGCGGGTCCATGGCCATCCACAGCTCGGCCAGCCCGTGCGTCAGGTCGCCAGCAGACTGGCCCAGGGAGGTGATTGCTGAGGGGGCCTCGCGCTCAAGGAAGGCCAGGAACGGCGCCCACCGCTCGGAGTTCAGCGACTCGGTGGCGTCGCCAGCGAAGTCGCCGGCCGCGCGGGCGGTCTCCTCGAATAGGCCCCGCAGTCTGGGCAGCAGCTCCTGAAGGTTAGCCACCGAGCGCCCAACGCCCGGTGCCAAGCCAGCGGCGGAGGCGTCGCGCAGGGACTCCAGGGCGGGACCCAGACTGTCGATCTCGCGCACCATGTCACGTGCGGCGGGAGACAGCTCCTGCATCGCGATCCGGGCGGCTTTGAGGTTCGCGGCCGTGGGCTCGAGCTGCGCTTTGTTCAGAGCGCCCATCGCGTCCCCGACCCCTTGGAACCCGGCGACCACCGTGCCGGCAGCGAGGGCAGTGAAGCCGAGCGCAGACGCCAGGCCAGTCACGGCAGGGACCGCCAAGACGCCGATGGGGGCCAGGGCGGGGCCGAGCGTGACCGCGAGCTGCGCCGCCAGCGCGAGACGGCCCGTCAGTTGGTTGATCGAGCGGTCAGCCTTGGCCGACGACACGGCCAGGTCGTCGTTGGCCTTCGTTACGCCCACCGCTGCCTGCGCGGCTTTCACTGTCTCCGCCGTCAGGTTGCGGCGAGCCTTCGCGACCCGCTCCTCGGCTGCGGCGACGGCGCCAGCCTTGGCGGTGCCCTTCTCGCGCAACTCCAGCAGCTTCGCCTCAGCGACCCGCAGGGAGCCCGAGGCGTCCGCCTGGCGGCGCTGGGCAGCCTCGGCGCGGGCGGTAGCCGCGGCCAGGTTAGTCACCTTGGGCGCTGCGGTGGCCGCGGCGGCCCCGGTTGCCGTCACGGACTTGGAGGAGCCGGCGCTACTGCCGTCGAGGTCGTGCAGGGCCGACGATGCGCCACGGGTGGAGGCAGCGAAGGTCGCCATTGGACGGCTGGCACGGTCCTCTACCTCGAGGACGATGCGTTCCAGGCGGACGGCACACATAGGTCAGGCTCCTGTCGTGGTCGCAGGCGCCGAGAGCGCCTGCGCGTGTGTGATGGCGACTCCAAGGGCGCTGATCATCTGCGCGCCCGGGAGCAGGTCGTCTGCGTCGCCTGAAATGGCCTGCATGGCGATGACGCTGGTCAAGAGGCGGGCCGCTCGCTTCTCGTCGTCGGTGCTGTCAAGAATGAGTCGGGCGATGCGCACCAGCGGGTCGCGGACCCCGGCAGGCAGGGTGGCCAGGTAGTCGGCGACCTCGGTTACGGGTTCGGGGTTGGTCACCTGTTCGCCTCCCCTTTCGCGACCAGTGCTCGCAGCCGGGCGCGCTCGAGGGCGCCTCCGAGGGCGACACCGTGAGCCGCCTCGGAAGCCCGCAGCACCGCACTGACCGTCGACCAGTCGCGCACGTCGATCCCATGCGCCTTGAACCACGCGCTGCGCTCACGCCACACGGCGCTATACGCCCCAGCCCCCTGGCCGGCCCAGGACTGGTCGACCAGATGCCGGGGCAACACATCGCCCGCACTGATGGCCGCGGAAGCTCTGCGCCTAGCCATTGGCTGCCCTCCGCTCGTTGTGCGAGCGCCAACGGGACTGCGCAGCCTTGGACGCCCGGACCTGGGCGGGCGTCTTGAGCGCGTCCTCGCTGACGTCGGGCAGGCTGAGCTGGCCGAGCAACCGACCCAGCGCCAGGCGGTGCTGGCGTAACTCACCGATGGCCGGGTGCACCCGCGTCTGGCCCTGCGACCCGGGAACGGTTACACCCTGCTCGGCCAGTGCCTGACACAGCGACTCGCACTCGTCGAGCAGCCGGCAGCACTCCCGCAGCAGCTCCGTCTCAGTCTCAGACAGCTCGTAGAGAGTCGTCGTCTCGCCCCAAAACGCCGCCCCACGGGGGCCGAAGTCGGGCGTCTCCGGGGCCTCCGGGACCTCAGTGGCGCTCATGGGCCACCCGCCCCCCAGGGCCGAAACGAGCCCCAAGCAGTGCCCGGACAGCGACTGACCTACTCCCCGGTCCTACTTCGCCAGACGGTCCAGGGGACATGGGCCGGGGGGTCGGGGTGACCGCGGCGTGCGCCCGCGTCACGCCTCGACCGGCTCGCTCGACTTGTTGACCGCGGCCACGTTCAGTGCAGCCGGGTCCAGACCCGCCGGCTTCGAGAGGGAGAAAGGGGAGAACACCTCGCGCTTGCTCATGTTCTCGATCTGGCCCAGCTCCTCAGCCACCGGAAGCAGTCGGGGCCTGGCGTCGAGGTAGGTCATCGACACTGCGTCCCAATCAGCGACGGCCCGCTGACCCACTGCCTGCTCCGATGCCCTCACCGAGCGCCGAGCAACAGCGCGAGCAAGCAGCTCGTCGCCGTCCGCGTTGGCACGCTCCAGCAACTCAGCGGCCTCGGCGGGGGTCTTGATCTGCGCGGCACGATCGCTGGCGTCACGAGCGCTGATCGCATGCGATGCGGTGTCCCAGCCACCGCCCGCGCCCCGGGCGCCGAAGAACTGGTTCTCCAGTGCAGTGCGACGGGAGTCGAGCTCAGCCTTCTCCTTCTGCGCGAGGTCGGTCAGCCGGCGCCTGGCATCGACGTAGAGGTCGGCAAGTCGCCGCTGCCGACCCTCGTTGCTCAGGTCGCGGTCCTCCTGGACCTCCGCAACAGCGGCCCTGTAGTTCTGACTGATTCGGTCGGCAGCCTCGCGGTGCGCCGTCAGCTTGTGGTTCGGCATCATGTTCCCTTTCACGCTGCTCTCGCAGACCGGTAGTGCTCCACGTCCTCGCGGCTGACCCGGTGTCGGTTGCCCACCCGCTTGGCCGGGATCGAGCCACGTGCAATGGCCTTCACCACCGCACGCGGCCCGATCCCCAGGAGGTCGGCTGCCTCTGTCGTCGACAACCACTCCGATGATGTGGCCGGTTCCGGAGATGTCGCGCCCTCGGTTCCGCAAGCGGAACCGCGCCACGACATCGCCACCACCCGGATCTCCTGGAGCTGTTCAGAGATCAGCGGATCGGTCCCCCGCACACGCACGCGCAGGGCCGAGAGTCCGGCGTACCGCTCGAGCCAGGCCGCGGTACGTGCCGAGATCGCGACCGCAGGTCCGTCCTGCCCGAGGATCACCGCTTGCGCTCCTTCGTGCTCCGGAGATCCGGGGAACCGTACAGAGCGGATTTCGCCTTCTCCCCGGTCCTTAGAGGGGGTTGGGCGCATGGGTCATGGCCCGGGGGTGACACGTTGGTCAAGTGGTGGACGATCACGCGGCCACCGCCCTGCGCTTGCGCGCGTAGACGGGCGTGCGGTCCACGCCCGCCCACACCAACCACGTCTCCCCTGCCGCCTCGGCGTACCTCCCGCACGCCTCGAGCGCGGGACAGTTGGCGCAGGCTTCGGCGGCCTCCCGGCGCTCAGCCACACGCTTGGAGCCGAACGGGTCGGGGTCGATCTGGCACGGGGTCGGCCGCTCCAGCGAGGAGAGGACGTGGCTCAGTGCGATCCACGCGGAGACGGCGTCGTAGGTCAGCGGGGTCGGGTTCACTTGGCTGTCCTCTCCATCGGGGTCAAGCACTCAGCAGTGATGCCGTCGAGCACGGCCAGGGCCTCGGCCCACGTCTGCGCCAGGTCGTCGGCGGGGACCAGCAGCTCGCCCGCGTGGTCTTCCTGGTCGGCCCGTAGGCGGATCGCCAGTGCCTCGAGCTGGTGGGGGAAGCAGCGCGTCCCGTCCGTGCGGTGGTCGCACCGGGTGCAGCCGGGCGCGGGCCGACGCTTCAAGCGCTGGCTAGCAAGGTCGACGATGGGCGCGGTCATGCGATCCTCCTGCGGGCGTCAGGGTGGTTGGCGCAGTCATCGGGGCAGGGATGCGTCTCGTCGTGCCACGAGCACTCGGTGACGGACCCACGGGCCTGCTGGTCCTCGGCCCTCTCGTCTCTGCCGACGTCACGGCGGGTGGGGCCTGCGGCGGGGTCCGCTCTAATAAGGCAGGACCCCCGGGGGTCCTGCTGAGACCCCGAATACGGCTTCTCAGCAGGACGGTTCTCGTCGTTCTCAGGGTGCTCCTGAGCGTCCTGCTGAGAATCTGGAGACGCATCCTCAGCAGGACACACGTGGGTCGCGCTGAGAACGTCCGGCACGACAGCCTGAAAGACCGCCCTGACGTGCTTCTGTCCCCGCGCCTTCCGATCGAGCAGGCGGTGCTCGAGCCGGCAACGTTGCTCGGCGTCGGGCTTTCTCGGGTGCTGGCCCAGCGCGTCCCGAAACCGCTCACCGATCCGACGCTCGGAGCGACCGAGGTCGGCCGCGATCTGTTCGCGGTCGACACTGACGGTCAGGTCATCGCGCATGTAGTCCGACAGGTAGAGCAGCAAGACCCGGGTGGCGTCGGTGATGTGTGGCTCGCGGTAGACCGCGGCTCGCCACTGGTCGACGGTGAATCGGCGGCTCACGCGACCTCACCCCGCGTCCAGGCAAGCCAGTCCTGCTCGACCTCACGGGCAATCTCCGGGTCTGGCCGGAACGTCCCGGACTTGCCGTCGTAGGCCGCTCGATGAGACGCCCCCTGCGTCTGCCAGGCGGCGTCCTCGGCCCGCTTGTCGGCGAGCCTGGCCGCCTCGAGCTCGGCCCGAAGGCGTGCCTGGAGGTCGTCACCGTCCATCGCCCACGCCTCCGCTGCGCGGACCACGGCCGCGATCTTGGCCGGCCCGTCTGGTAGTGCCAGCCAGGCCGCAGACCCGAACGCCGGAGCGTCGGGCGCCTGTCGGGTGTAATGACGCACCCACGCCTTGCGGGCGTCGCGGGCGTTCACCAGAGTCCTCGGCCCGGGTCGGGCTGCTCGGGGAACCTGGGTGGCGGTGCGGCCATGAGCGCATCGATCGCGCGGGCTCGAGCTGACCGCCTGCCGATCACCTCGATGTCGTAACCCAGGTGTTCGGCCAACGCGACGGACGACCGAGCTGAGTGCTCCTGACAGCTCCAGCCCCGTGCGCTGGCAACCCAGACTGGAGGACGCCCAGTGATCTGGATCAGGATCTCGCGGCTGCCGTGCCCGCGCAGGATGCTTTGGTGCCGGTCCAGTTCGACCTCGAGCAGGCGACGGCGCTTCACGCGACCACCTCGAACCGGATGCAGACCGGCCCGACGCCACGAGACACCGACGACCTAGCGGTCAGCAGGTGCCCGCACCGAGTGCAGTAGGTCAGTACACTGAGAGGGTCGCCTGCAAACGACTTAGACAGCGTCTCGGATTCGGCCCCGGGGCGCTGTTCCTTTTCAGGCAGCAGCATCGGCGCCACCACTCTCGGCGGTCGACAGCATCGCCAGCAGCCGCCGCAGCGCCACCTCGTCAGGCACGGCAGCGACGTCAGTGAGGCTCCGCGGCGCACTCACGCCACACCGACCCGGCGACGCGCCTGCGCCGACTTGAGAGCCAGGCGGTGGAAGTAGGCCTTGCGTGCGTTCTCGGCCCGCCGCGCTCGCTCCCCATCGGGCAACGACCGGTCCGGGTCCACCTCGTCGAGGAAGCGGCGTTCGAACGCATCGCGCGCCGGCCGTGTGGCCGCGGCACGGTCAGTCTCCTGCGCCCAACGCGAGTTAGCCGCGATTGACGCGATCAGGAAACGATCCGAGAGGTCCTGTGTGGGCATGACAGACTCCTTGAGTCTGTCCCTGCCCTGTCAGGACGAAGCGTTACGGCTCAAGAAGAGCCGATGGGCTTGCGGTTGGTGCTATGCACAGCGTACCAAACGCTATGCGCTGTTGACCGTCCTGCGCACGCGTCGGCTAGTCGAACGCATGTCCTTGGCGAGTTCCAGCAGGTCGACGACTGCGTGACCGTGCTTGCAGGAGAAGGACGCCGTCGCTCCCCCAGTGCTTTGCGATAGGAACCACTCGACGCCTGGCGTCACAGTCAGGTCAAACGCACGCGTTCCCTCGCCGATCGTCACGCGGGCGAGTACATGCACCCTGCCCTTGCCGGCGCACACAATGTCACCGGCCTTTCGGACCTTCGGTTCATCGGTCACCGGTCCACCTCCATCAGCGCCATGCGGGACGGGTCGAACCGTCGCGCCTTGCTCGCGTCGTGGGGCTCGACCTTCCACCCCTTGTAGCCGAGCGAAGCGAGCAGCACCCGGGCAGTCTCGCGCTTGCGGGTCGGGTTGAGCGAGCGGAACGCAGCGGCGGGGTCCGCCGCCGCCAGCACCTTCCGAGCGGCCTCGGGCACCTGCGCCATCTGAACCGCCTTCGCCCCGTCGATCCGAGCTTGGATGATCTTGCGAGCCTCGGCGTACTCGTCCAGCGTGATCGCCTTCTCGGCCCACATACGCGAGAGGTCCCGTAGCTGGTGCTCGTCGGCTGCCAGGTCGGTGCGGGCGCGGTCGGCGCCACGGCGTGAGGTGACCTCGGCCAGTCGCTCAGCGACGTCGGGACGAGACAGGTACTCGACCACCTGGCGCTCGGCCTCCCGCTCGGCACCCTCGCCCTGGATCGCGATGCGCCCACACCCTCCCCGCCGGTGGCCGCTATGGCACCAGTAGCGATGGACGCCCTCCCGCACAAAGTTGGCCTGTAGGGCATGGCCGCAGCGATCGCAGAACAGCAGTCCGCCGAGCCAGTGCGCCAGCTCGCGGCGGTTGTCATAGGTGCGCCGAGAGTTGAGCGCCACTAACACCTGCTCCCAGGTGTCCCGCTCGAGGATGGCCGGCCAGGCAGCCTCCCCCACGATCTCCCCGCGGTGCACGCGCAGGCCGGCGACACGGGCGGATCGGAGCTGGTCCCCCAGCGTCTTGCTCGACCACCGCTGAGCCTTGACGGGTCGGTGGCCCTGCTCGTCGAGCTCGCGGCCGACAGCAGTCACCGACGCACCCTCGAGCACCCTGTGGGCCGCGTAGCGCAGAACCTCGGCCTCGTCGGGCCTGACTGTCATCCCGTCTGGCTCGTAGCCGTAGCGCCGCGCTCCCCCACCTGAGTAGGTCCCGGCCTCGGCCAGCTCGTCCATCTTGCGCCGGATGCGTCGGGAGGCATCACGGCTGGACTGGTTAGCGATGGCGACCCCGATGCGGGCCATGGTGATGTCAGCGTCCGATGCCAGGCGCAGGGAGCCAGTCACAGAGTCGACGGGGATGCGGGTCAGCTCGACGGCGTCGATCAGGTCTTCAAGGTCGCGGGGATCTCGGGCCACACGGTCAAGGTGGTAGGCGATCAGACCGTCCACCTGGCCCACGGTGATGGCATCGAGCAAGCGGCGGAACTCTGGTCGGAACACGCGCAGTCCGGTCGAGCCGTCGGGGAGTGTCACCGCTCGGCGCTTGAATGCCGAGGTGTCGTTCTCCACGAACACTTCACCAGTCCCCCACCCCAGGCGCACAGCCAGAGCGCGGGTGTCTGCCTCCTGGCGTCCGACGCCGGCCCGATCCTCGGCCTTGTCGTCGGAGATTCGCACCAGCAGCGCGGGATTCTTGGGCGTGTTCTTCACAGGACCCATCCTATCGGGTTACAGTCCGTGAGTCGCGTCCCCGATCCCGTCCACCTCGAGCAGCTCCTCCACCGCGGTGAACCCGCCGTTCTCCTCCCGCCAGGCCACGATCGCGGCCGCCGTGACGGGTCCCACCTCGGGCAGCTCCTCCAGGGCCGTCACGTCGGCGGTGTTGAGGTCGACCAGGCCCGGCGGGGCCGCAGCGGCCGGCGCCGGCGCGGTGGGCGCGGCCCCGGACGCGGGGGCTCCCGCGGTGGTCGCCCCGGTGCTCGGCGCACCGACCAGGACCTGCTCGCCGTCCACGAGCACGCGGGCGAGGTTCAACGGGGAGAGGTCGACCCCGGGCCGCGCCCCGCCGGCCTCGCCGAGCGCGTCCACCACCCGCGCGCCCGCCGCCAGCGTGACCACACCCGGGCGGCGCACCTCGCCGGCGACGTCGACCGTCACCTCCCCCTCGGCCGGCGCGGGTGCCGCCGACGCCGCCTCCCCGGGCGCCGAGGCCTGCGCCGGCTCGGAGGGCACGGGCGTGGCCGCCGCCGGCTCCAGCGCGACCAGGTCCGCCGCCGGCTCGAGCCCCGCCGCCGGCGCCGGGGCCTCGACCGTCCGGGCGTCGGCCCGCAGCACCCACCACGCCGTCACGCTGAGGGCCACCGCGACCACGACCGCCAGCACAGCCAGCTGGGCGCCCCCGAGCCCGACCCGCCCGCGCAGCGGCGCCGGCACGACACCGGCGACCACCTCCCCCACGGCCCGGCCGGCCACCGCGCGAGGCTCCTGGGCGGCGCGGCGCGAGACGTGCCGACCCGGCACCGGCAGCACGTACGGGTCTCCCGGGCCGGGCGTCACCCCGGGCGTCACCCCGGGCGTCGGTGGGGTGGCGGGGTCCGGGTCGGGCGGCCGCACCCGCAGCGCGTCCCGGCGGCGCTGGAGGACGTCGTCGTACGAGCCGCGGACGGAGTCGGTGGGCGGGCGCATGGACGCGACGCTAGGAAGCGAGCGCGGTCCGGCGCAGGCAGTCGACCCGCACCGGTGGACGACGCCGCCGGACACGTCCCTGTGGACGTGCTCGGGCCGGTCAGGTGCGCGGCGCCACGCAGACCGCGATCGTCCCGGGCCCCACGTGCGCCCCCAGGACAGCCCCGAGCTCGGCGCACCACACGTCGCGGCCCTCGAGCTGGTCGGCGAGACGCTCGCGCAGCGCGGCCGTGAGGGCGGCGGCACGCTCCTTGCTGGCCAGGTGCGCGACGCCGACGTCCACCGGGCCGGACCCGGCCCGCTCGACGGCCAGCTCCTCCAGCCGCGCGAGCGCCCGGGCCGAGGTACGGACCCGCTCGAGGCTGCCCACCACGCCGTCCTCGATCGTCAGCAGCGGCTTGACCGCGAGCGCCCCGCCGAGCAGGGCAGCGGCCGCGCCGACCCGGCCGCCCCGCCGCAGGTACTCCAGGGTGTCGACGTAGAACAGGGCCGAGCACGCCGCGGCCCGTTCCCGTGCTGCGGCCGCGGCCTCCTCGACCCCGCCACCGGCCGCGAGCACCTCCGCCGCGGTGACCGCGGCGTACCCGGTCCCGAACCCGACCTGCCGCGTGTCGACCACCGTCACCGGCACCGGCGACTCCCGCCGGGCCAGCTGGGCGGCCTCGACGGTGCCACTCATCTGCCCCGACAGGTGCACCGAGACGACGGCCTCGGCCCCGGCGTCGGCCGCCGCCCGGTAGGCCTCCAGCATCCGGGCCGGGGCCGGTCGCGACGTGCTCACCGGCACGTGGTCGCGCAGTGCCTGCGCGACGCGGCCCGGCGTGGCCTCCGGCGACCCCTCGAGGTGGGCGTGCGGGCCGAGGACGACCTGCAGCGGCACGACGGTCAGCGCGTGCGCCGCGACGACGTCGGCAGGCAGGCTCGCGGTGGAGTCCGTGACGACGGCGACCCGGGCGATCGGCATGCGCGCAACCTACTGCCGCGGCGGGTCAGGGACGGACGCCGGTCTCCTGCTCGATGGTGTCCGCGACGATCTCGGCGTCGCTCGGGACCCGGCGTCGCGCCGCCGACCCGGCCGGCAGCGGCGAGTCCGAGACCCGTCGGGCGCCGGGCACGCCGTCCTCGACCTTCCACTCCGCGCGGGTGAAGGCCTCGGCGTCCCGGTCGGTCACCGACGGCAAGCACCGGAACCGGGCGTTCACCGCGTCGGGGGTGATCGTGGTGCTGACGTAGCCGCGCAGGTTGGCCCAGAACCGCAGGTTCGGGTTCTGGGCGAACCACGGGTGCTCCCCCGTGGCCGAGTCGTAGCCGTCGCCGCCGGAGGTGATCGAGGAGGTCACCAGCTCGGTGCCCACGAGTCCCGACGAGCGGTCGGCCTGGTCGCGGTAGAGGTCCGAGACCCAGTGCGCGTGCACGTCGCCGGTGAGCACCACCGGGTTGCGCACCCCGCCGTCGACCCAGGACGACACCACCCGGTCGCGGGAGGCCGGGTACCCGTCCCAGGCGTCGGTCGCCACCGTCCGCGCCGCCGAGGGGTCGCTGTCGCGGGCGCCGAAGAAGACCTGCTGGGCCAGCAGGTCCCACCGCGCGCTCGAGCTGCGCAGACCGCGGTCCAGCCACGCCGCCTGCTCACCGCCGGTGAGGGTACGCGCGGGGTCGGCCGCCGCGGGGCAGTCCTGGTAGCCGCTGCCGCACGCCTGGTCCGAGCGGTACTGCCGGGTGTCGAGCAGGTGGAAGGTGGCCAGCGAGCCCCACCCGACCCGGCGGAACAGGCGCAGGTCCGTGCCCCGGGGAAGCGACCGGCGACGCAGCGGCATGTTCTCGTAGTAGGCGCGGTACGCCGCCGCGCGACGCCGCGCGAAGCCGGCCGTCTCCCCCGCCCGGGCCGGGACCAGGCCGGCGTAGTTGTTGTCGACCTCGTGGTCGTCCCAGACCACCAGCCACGGCGCGACGGCGTGCGCGGCCTGCAGGTCGGGGTCGGTCTTGTACTGCGCGAGGCGCTGCCGGTAGTTCGCCAGGGTCACCGTCTCGGGACCGACGTGGGGCCGCCGGACCGCGCTGGCCGCGGCGGCGCCCTCGTACTGGTAGTCCCCGAGGTGCACGACCAGGTCCGGCTGCTCGTCGGCCAGGCGGCGGTAGGCGGTGAAGTGGCCGACGGGGTAGTTCGCGCAGGAGGCGAACGCCATCGCCAGCGACGCCACCCGGGACCCGGCCGCCGGCGCGGTCCGCGTGATGCCCGCCGGGGACACGTGCCGACCGAGGCGGAAGCGGTAGTGGTACTCACGGCCCGGCTCGAGGCCGGACAGCTCGACGTGCAGCGCGTGCGCGGTCCGCGGCCCGACGCGCGCGGTGCCGCGGCGCACGACCCGGCGGAAGCGCCGGTCGGTGGCCACCTCCCAGTCCACCGGGTAGCGGCGCGACGGCATCCCGCCCCGGCCGTCGTCGTCGAGCGGGCGGACGGCCAGGCGGGTCCAGATCACGAAGCCGTCCGCGTCGGGGTCCCCCGAGGCGACGCCGAGCGTGAACGGGTCACGGCGGGTGGGCGGTGCGGCCGCGGTGGGGCGCTGGCCGGCGGCGGCCGGGCCGCCGCCCACCGTCGCCGCCCCACCCCGAGGCCGGTGAGCCCGGCGGCGGCCAGGACCCCCCGACGGCTCGCCGGGTGGGGAGCCGTCGGACCCGCACCCGCCCGCTGCACCGTCACCGCGGACGTCAGACCACGACGTTGACGAGCTTCGGTGCGCGGACGACCACCTTGCGGACCTCGCGGCCCTCGATCGCGCGCTGCACGCCCTCGTCGGCCAGCGCGGCCGCCTCGAGGTCCGCAGGCGTGACGTCGGGGCTGACCTCGAGCCGCGCGCGGACCTTGCCCTGGACCTGGACGACGGCGGTCACCGAGGCCTGCACCAGCAGGGCCGGGTCGACGTCCAGCCAGGTCGACTGCGCCACGCAGGGCTCGTGGCCCAGGCGCTCCCACATCTCCTCGGCGACGTACGGCGCGACCAGGCTCAGCAGCTGCGCGACCGTCTCCGCGGCCTCGCGCACCGCCGGGTCGGCCGGTCCGGCACCGGTGTCGATGGCCTTGCGGGTGGCGTTGACCAGCTCCATGGTGCGGGCGACGACCACGTTGAACTTGTGACCCTCGACCAGGCGCTGCACCTCCTCGACGGTGCGGTGGGTGACCGAGCGCAGCGCGGCGTCGCCGCCGGCCGGGTCGGTCCCCGGCGCGCTGGTGACGTCACCGGCCAGCCGCCAGGCGCGCTGCAGGAAGCGCAGCGAGCCGGACGGGCTCATCTCCGACCAGTCGATGTCGTCCTCGGGCGGTCCGGCGAAGACCAGCGTCAGCCGCACCGCGTCGACGCCGAACTCGTCCAGCTGCGCGCCCAGGTTGACCCCGTTGCCCAGGGACTTGCTCATCTTCTTGCCCTGGTTGATCACGAAGCCCTGGTTCAGCTGCGCGCCGAACGGCTCGCCGGTCTCCAGCAGGCCCATGTCGCGCAGCACCTTGGTGAAGAAGCGGGCGTACAGCAGGTGCAGCACGGCGTGCTCGACGCCGCCGATGTAGAGGTCGACGTTCATCCAGGCGTTGGTCACCGCCGGGTCGAACGGGCCGCCGGTGTAGCGCGGCGAGCAGTAGCGCAGGAAGTACCACGACGAGTCCACGAAGGTGTCCATCGTGTCGCTGTCACGCTTCGCGGGGCCACCGCAGGACGGGCAGTCGACGTTCACCCAGTCCTCGGCCGCGGCCAGCGGCGAGACGCCCTTCGGCTTCAGGTCCGCGCCGCGCAGCTCGGGCAGCTCGACGGGCAGCTGGTCCTCGGGGACGTCGACCTCGCCGCAGGAGGGGCAGTGCACGACCGGGATCGGCACGCCCCAGTAGCGCTGGCGCGACAGCAGCCAGTCGCGCAGCCGGTAGTTGACCGTGCCCTCGCCCAGGCCCTTCGACTCCAGCCACGGGATGACCACGGCCTTGGCCTCGGCCACCCCCATGCCGTCCAGGTCGATCTCGTCATTGGCGGAGTTGATCGCCGCACCGTCACCGGTGAACGCCTCGCCCTCGAAGTCGGCCGGCGGCTGCACGGTCCGGATGACGGGCAGGTCGAAGCGGGCCGCGAACTCCCAGTCGCGCTGGTCCTGGCCGGGCACCGCCATGATGGCGCCGGTGCCGTAGTCGGCCAGCACGTAGTCGGAGGCCCACACCGGGACCTGCGCGCCGGTGACCGGGTTGGTGGCGTGGACGCCCAGGAAGACGCCGGTCTTGGGGCGGTCGGTGGCCAGGCGCTCGATGTCGCTCGCGCGCCGCACCTCCGCCCGGTAGGCCTCCAGCGCCTCCTGCTGCTCGTCGGTGCACAGCTCGGCGGCCAGCGGGGCGTCGGCGGCGACCACCATGAAGGTCGCACCGAAGACGGTGTCGGGGCGCGTGGTGTAGACGCGCAGCGGCTCCTCGCGACCCTCGACGACGAAGGAGACGTGGGCGCCCTCGGAGCGGCCGATCCAGTTCCGCTGGGCCGTGACCACGCGGTTCGGCCAGGTCGCCTCCAGCGCGTCCAGCTCGCTGAGCAGCTCCTCGGCGTAGTCGGTGATCCGGAAGTACCACTGGGTCAGCTCGCGCTTGGTGACCTCGGCGCCGCAGCGCTCGCACGCGCCGTCGACGACCTGCTCGTTGGCCAGCACGGTCTGGTCCTGCGGGCACCAGTTGACCGCGCTGTTCTTGCGGTAGGCCAGGCCCCGCTCGCGGAACTTCGTGAACAGCCACTGCGTCCACCGGTAGTACTCCGGGTCGGAGGTGTGCAGCCGCCGGCTCCAGTCGAAGGCCAGGCCGTAGTGGCGCATCGAGGCGGCCTGGGTCTCGATGTTGGCGTAGGTGTAGGTCGAGGGGTGCTCGTCGTTGCGGATCGCGGCGTTCTCGGCGGGCAGGCCGAAGGAGTCCCAGCCGATCGGGTTCATCACCTCGTAGCCGCGGAAGCGCCAGTAGCGCGCGACGACGTCGTGCAGTGCGAACACCTCCGCGTGGCCCATGTGCAGGTCGCCGGAGGGGTAGGGGAACATCGTCAGCGCGTAGCGCTTCTCGCGCGGGCTGTCGTCGTCGGCGGTGAACGGCTCGCGCTCGTCCCAGACCGCGCGCCACTTCTCCTGCAGCGCGACGGCGTCGTAGGTCTCGGCGTCACCCGTCGCGGTCTCGGTCGGGGAGGTCTGGGTCATCACGGGGTCCTTCGGGTCGGGCTGCTGCGGGCATGAAAAAACCCCTCACGCAGGAGGGGTGGCCGCGCGATCCGGGGTGGGATCAGCGCGGCTGGGGAAGGAGCAGCTCGGGGGTGGGCACGCGTCCACTGTAGCGCGTGACCGCCCCCGGCCGCCTCAGCCGTGACCCACCACGGGGTTGAGCCGGCTGCGGGCCACCGCCCCGGGCTCGGTGTCGGGCAGGAACTCCTGCCAGGTGCCGCTGATCATGGTGGGGGCGTCGACCACGCGGGCGCCGTCGGCGAAGTACGTCGTGGCGAGCGCCCGGCGCGGCTGCGTGGTCCGGTTCGGGCCGGCGGTGTGGAAGCACAGCGAGGAGTGGAAGCTGACCTCCCCCACGGCGTACGGGGTCTCGGTGACCTGGACCCCGGAGCTGCCGAAGCGCTGCGAGACGGCGACGTCGTAGGTCGTGCCGACCTTGTCGAACTCCAGCCCGTCGAGCACCTCGCGCAGCTCCGTGCCGTGGGCGAAGGACAGCGGGCCCATCGGCGCCGGGATCGCCGAGACCGGCATCCAGGCGGTGACGACCTGGAGCGAGTCGAGCGGGAAGTGCTCGTCGTCGTGGTGCCACGGCGTGCGACCGCAGCCGGGCTCCTTCGACAGCGCGTTGTCGTGGTAGATCCGCACGCCGTCCTCGCCGAGCAGGGTGGCGGCGATCCCGCCGATCCGCGGCGACAGCGCGACCAGGCGCATCAGGTCGTCGTGCAGCCACATCTGCTCCAGGGCCAGGAACCGGCCGGCGGTGTCGGTGCCGTGCTCCGCGGCCAGCAGCTCCTGGAGCCGATCGGCCAGCCGGCGTACGACGGCCGGCGGCAGCACGCCGGGCAGCTTGACGAACGCGTCGCCCCGGAACGCCTGGACGGCCGCGGGCGCGACGTCGTACGGCGTGGCGAGCAGCGCCTCGACCTCGGCGTCCGAGGCCGGCGCCACGTCGGGCAGACCGGGACCGTCGACCAGCGGGCCGGCCGCCTCCGGGTTGGCCGCCAGCGTGACGTACCAGTCCCACCACTGCTGGTCGTCGCCGTCCCAGGCGGCGTCGATGCCGCCGGCGCGGTTGGCCTCGGGGAGCTTGTCGTTGACCCGGTCGTTCACAGCCACAGCAGTGCCGCCTCGTGCTCGAAGGTGTAGGTGCCGTCGGTGCCCCGGCAGGCGGCGAGGTGGTCGCCCAGCACCGGCGCGGCCTCCATCTCCTCCAGGGACAGGGTGTCGTCGAAGAGGCAGCGCTGGAGGAAGCCCTCGGCGACCGCGCGGTCGGCGGTGCCGCTGGTGTAGCGGATCCGCTCCTCACGCACGTCCGCGCCGGCGCCCACGAGCGCGTCGCGGACCTGCTCGGCGCTCGTGTACGGCGCGAGGTCCGCCCCACCGGGCACCCCGGCGCGGTAGGCCTCGTAGAAGGCCACGTAGTGCCCCGCGGAGGTGGCCTGGGCGACGAACCCGAGGCCGCCCGGCGCGATCGCGCCGACGAACCGCTCGGCGGCCAGGCCGAGCTCGGCGGGGGGCACGGCGTACAGCGCGTGGGTGGCCCACACGACGTCGTAGGTGAGCCCCTCGGGCAGGTCCTGCAGCGTGACCACGTGCTCGGCGGCGGCCGCGAACGGCGGCTCGAGGCGCGCGCGGGCCTCGTCGACCGAGAAGGCCGACGGGTCCAGCAGGTCGTAGGCGATCGGGGGCTCGGCGGGCAGGCCGGCGTAGGTCGTCAGCGCGACCGGGAACTTCCCGCTCCCGCACGCCACGTCGAGGATGCTGCGCCGTCCGGCCAGCAGCGAGGGCCAGTCGGCCGCCTCGGCGAGGCGTCGGTAGTCGGCGGTGGCCAGCACGTAGAAGGCCTCCATCTCGGCGCGGCCGGCCTCGCTCCAGTGGGCCAGGCTGCGGTCTGCGGTGTCCTGCGACGACGTCACCGGGTGCTCCTTGGTCGGGTCGTTCCGGGCGGGCTGGGAACCCGTGGGGCGGACCACGGACGGGGCGGGTGTGCTCCGGGCAGGACGACCGTGGTTGCGTGTGCAGCCTACGACGACGCGGCCACCTGCCAGGCAGCACAGCCCGAGGAGACACGCGTGACGCCCGACCCGGACAGCTACGCCCGGGGGCACGCCCTCTTCGAGGCCCGCTCCGACCAGCGGACGAGGATCGTGTCCTGGCTCGGCGACCGGTTGTCGCGACGGGCCGGCGACGCGCACCTGTCCGTGCTCTCGGTCGGCTGCGGCGACGGCACCGTCGACCGGGCGCTGGCCGCGCGCGCCTGCGCCGAGGCCGCCCCCGGGGCCGCCCGTTCCTGGACCGGCGTGGACCCGCACTCCCCCGGGGTGGCCGCCTTCGTGGCCGGCCTGGAGGGTCTCGGCCAGGAGCAGCTGGCCGTGCGCGGGCACGTGGGCACCTTCGACAGCCTCCTCACCGGGCCGGACGAGCGGTTCGACGTGGTGGTCTTCGTGCACTCGCTCTACTACGTGCCCGACCTCGACGCGGCGCTCGGGCGGGCGCTCGACCTGCTCGCCCCGGGCGGTGAGCTGCTGGTGCTCCACGCCCCGCTGGGGGCCCTCAACGAGCTGGTCGCCGACCTCGCGCCGCCCGCGGCCGGCGGCCCGCAGCCCTGGAGCGACGCGGTCGCGGCCTCGCTCGCACGGTTGCCGGTCGAGGTGGCAGCCGACGACCTCGCCTCGACGGTCGACCTCGACGGCGGGGACGGGGACGACCCAGCCCTGCTCGACTTCACGGTCCAGACGGTCCTGGACGACGCGGCGCGCGCCGCGGTCGTGGAGCGTCTGCGGCGCTCCGCCGAGCCCGGCCCGGGGCTGCGGGTGGCGCACCCGGTGACCGCGTTCGTGGTCCACCCCCGCGGGGACGCCCCTCCCCTACGATCCGGGGCATGACCCAGACCGAGGACACCCAGCAGGCCCACCGGACCGTGACCGACCTCTTCCGCCTCGACGGGAAGGTGGCGCTGGTGACCGGCGCCTCGAGCGGGCTCGGTGTGGCCTTCGCGCAGGCGCTGGCCGAGGCCGGCGCCGACGTCGTGCTCGGCGCCCGGCGCACCGACCGGCTGAAGGACACCGCCGCGCTGGTCGAGGCGACCGGGCGACGAGCGGTCACGGTGACCACCGACGTCTCGGACCCGGAGTCCTGCCAGGCCATGGTGGACGCGGCGATGGACCAGCTCGGCCGGGTCGACGTCCTGGTCAACAACGCCGGCATCGGCACCGCGGTGCCGGCCACCCGTGAGACCCCCGAGCAGTTCCGTGGCGTGATCGACGTCAACCTCAACGGCTGCTACTGGATGGCGCAGTCCTGCGCCCGGGTGATGCAGCCCGGTTCGAGCATCGTCAACATCTCCTCGGTGCTCGGCCTGACGACCGCGGCGCTCCCCCAGGCCGCGTACGCCGCCTCGAAGGCGGGCCTGATCGGGCTGACGCGCGACCTCGCCCAGCAGTGGACCGGGCGCAAGGGGATCCGGGTCAACGCGGTCGCACCGGGGTTCTTCACCTCCGAGATGACCGACCAGTACCCCGACGGCTACCTGGACAAGCAGCAGGAGCGGATCCCGGCCGGTCGCAAGGGCGACCCGGCCGAGCTCGCCGCGGCCGTGGTGTTCCTGGCCTCGGCCGCCGGCGGCTACGTCACCGGGCAGACGCTCGCCGTCGACGGCGGGATGACCATCGCCTGATCGTCCCGCCGCCGACGACCTGCCAGCGAGCCCGGGTCAGCGGGCCTGGAAGGCCACGCAGACCGAGGGCCGCGGGAAGTCGTTCGTGTGCGGCCAGGTGCTGAACGGCGTCTCGAAGGTCGAGCCGTCGTCCTCACCGGGGTGCTGGACGGCGAAGAACAGCGACCGGTTGCCGTCGGCGATGAGGGGCCCGCACGCCTCGGACCCGCGCGGGACCGTCAGGAACTGCTGCACCTTGCCACGCTCGGGCCCCTCGACCGGCACCCGGAAGATGCCGTCGTTGGAGCCCAGCGCGTTGCCGTCGGTGGAGACCCACAGGTTGCCGCGGTCGTCGAAGGTGACGTTGTCGGGGCAGCTGATCGGGCTGACGTCGTCCTTCGGGAACCCGCCGAAGTAGGTCTCGGCCGAGGCCGGGTCACCGCAGACGAGCAGCAGGTTCCAGGTGAACCTGGCCACCGCATGGTTGCCGCGGGCCGGGGTCAGCTCGAGCACGTAGCCGTTGCGGTTGCCCGAGACCGGGTTCGCCTCGTCGACCGGGAACCGGGTGCCGCGCTGGGTGTTGTTGGTCAGCGCCGCGTACACCTTGCCGTTGACCGGGTTGTGCTCGACGTCCTCGGGGCGGTCCATCCGGGTCGGGCCGACCGCGTCGGCCGCCAGGCGGGTGAACACGAGCACCTCGGCGACGGTCATCCCCTCGACGAAGGACTCGGTGTCGGTGCAGAGCGGGATCCAGGCGCCGGTGCCGTCGTACTCGCCGTCTCCGGTCCCGTCCCCGGTCAGGCGGGCCACGTAGAGGGTGCCCTCGGTGAGCAGCCGCATGTTGGCCCGCTTGGCCCGCCGCCCCGTACCCGGGGTGAAGGTCCCGGAGGAGACGAACTTGTAGAGGTAGTCGCCGCGCTCGTCGTCGCCCATGTAGGCCACCGCCTGGCCGCTCCTGGCGATCACGACGTCGGCGCCCTCGTGCTTGAAGCGGCCCAGCATCGTGTGCTTCATCGGGGTGGAGGTCGGGTCGGTCGGGTCGACCTCGACGACCCAGCCGAAGCGGTGCGGCTCGTTGGGCTCGTTGCCCAGGCCGAAGCGAGGGTCGACCCCGCTCCAGCCGCGGCCCTCGCCGCCGGCGATGCCGTAGCGGGCGTACTCCGTGGCCAGGGAGGGGTCCGGGACCCCGTCGAAGTACTGGTTGAAGTTCTCCTCGCCCGAGAGCACCGTGCCCCACGGCGTGGTGCTGCCGGCGCAGTTGTTCAAGGTGCCGAACACCCGTCGCCCGGACGGGTCGGCGGAGGTCTTGAGCCGGTCGTCGCCGGCGGCGGGACCGGTGAGGGCGAACGCGGTCTCGATGTGGATCCGGCGGTTCTGCGGGGCGCGCCTCAGGTTCTTCACCTGGCGCCAGGAGCCGGGGACCAGTCCCCGCTTGACCGTGACCACCGACATGCCGTGGTTGCGCATCGAGATCAGCTTGATCTCGTCGTCGGTGTAGGTGTCGGCGGGGAACATCAGCTCCTCGTTGGTGTACTCGTGGTTGACCACGAGCAGCGCCTTGTCACCGGTGGTCGGGATCAGGCCGACGTAGTCGCAGTTGTAGCCGAACTGCCGCTCGGCGGCCGCGGGGCTCTGGTTGCGGGCGTCGAACTTGGGCGCCCCGCGCAGCACGGCGTCACCCCAGCGGATGACCACGTCGTGGGTGAAGCCCGGCGCAGTGCGCACCGCGTCGACCGTGTTGGGCGCGACGGGGCGGAACGGCGTGGTGCCGAGGTCCTGGGTGGTGCGTGCCGCGGCGGCCGCGCGGGCGGCGGCGGCACCGCCCCCCTCGGCCGCGGCGACCGGGCTCGCCACCAGGCCGCCGAAGGCGCCGGCGGCGCCCACCAGGGCGGCGCCCTGGAGCACGCGGCGGCGCCCGACCACCTTGGCGATCTCGTCCTGGACGTGGCCGTTCCCGGTGGTGTTCGGCACCGGCATGTCGCAGGCGCTGCCGCAGCGGTAGTGACACGTGGCGAAGCTGCGCGAGCCGTGCCGCCTGGCCGCGCCGCCCACCGGGGTCAGCGGCAGGAGGGTGCGTGGGGTGGGCTGGGCGGGGGTCATCTGATCTCCTCTGCCCGGATTCCCGAGCGGGTGCAGGTGGGCTGACGTCGGAAAGGTAGGTCTGCGCCCCCCTCGGGCCGGGGGGCAGGACCTGTCCGTCGGGTGAACGAGGGGTGAAGGTGTGTCACCCCCGTCGGGTGCGACCCCGATGGACGCGGCGCGACGGCCACGTCAGACTGCAGCCCGTGCGCACAGTCATCGTGGGGGCAGGGTTCGGAGGTCTGGGAGCGGCGCGGGCGCTGCGGGAGGCCGGCGTCGAGGACGTCGTGGTGCTCGAGCGCGCGGAGACGGTGGGCGGGGTCTGGCGGGACAACACCTACCCCGACGCGGCCTGCGACGTGCCCTCCCCGCTCTACTCGTGGTCGTGGGCGCCCAACCCCGGCTGGGGCCGGCGCTACTCCAAGCAGCCGGAGATCCTGGCCTACCTGCGCGACGCCGCGACCCGCGAGGGCCTGCTGGACCTGGTCGTGACCGGCCAGGACGTCGTGCAGGTGGTGCTCGACGAGGAGACGGGGACCTGGACCGTGCGCACCCGCGCCGGGCGCACCTTCACCGCCGACGTGGTGGTCTCGGCCGTGGGCCAGCTCTCGAACCCGGTCGTCCCCCGGGTCGAGGGCGCCGACGACTTCGCCGGCCCGGCGTTCCACTCCGCGCACTGGCGCCACGACGTCGACCTCACCGGCAAGCGCGTGGCCGTGGTCGGCACCGGTGCGAGCGCGATCCAGTTCGTGCCCGGCATCGTCGACCGGGTCGCCGCGATGACGGTCTTCCAGCGCTCGGCGCCGTACGTCGTGCCCAAGCCCGACCAGGAGTACGGCCCCCGCTACCGCCGCGCGTTCGAGCAGCGCCCGCGCACCCTCACCTTCGAGCGCGACGCCGTCTTCTGGGTCTCCGAACGGCTCAACTCCGCCCTCGGCGGCCAGGCGCGCACCTCCCGTCCGACCCTCGCCGCGATCCGGGCCGCGTGGCGCCTCCAGCTGCGCCGCCAGGTCCGCGACGCCGGTCTGCGCCGCCGGCTGGTCCCGGACTACCCGATCGGCTGCAAGCGGCTGCTGTTCTCCAACGACTGGTACCCCGCCCTGGACCGCGACCACGTCGACGTCGTGACCGAGGCGGTGGACCGGGTCGAGGCCGGCGGGGTGCGTACGGCCGACGGGACCCTGCACGAGGCCGACTTGCTGATCTGGGGCACCGGCTTCGCCGCGACCTCGTTCCTGGCCGGGATCGAGGTGGTCGGCCTAGGGGGCCGCCGCCTGCACCACGACGCCTGGGCCGGCGGCGCCTGGGCGCACCGCGGCGTGAGCGTGCCCGGCTTCCCCCACCTGTTCTGCATCTACGGGCCGAACACGAACCTGGGAGGTAGCTCGATCATCAACATGATGGAGGCCCAGGCCGGGTACGTCGCCGAGGTCGCCGCCGAGATCGGCCGCCGACGCGCCGCCGGTGACCTGGTGCTGCTCGACGTGCGCCCGGAGGTCGCCACCGGCTGGGACGCCGAGGTCCAGGAACGCCTCACCGACAGCGCCTGGGCGGACTGCGACAGCTGGTACAAGGAGGGCAGCCGGATCACCACCAACTGGCCCGGCACCGTCTCGGAGTACCAGCAGCGGGTCACCGCGGTGGACTGGGACGAGCTGGAGCCGGTGCGGGCCACCACCGGGACCTAGTCCTCGGGTGCGGTCCCCCGGGGGTTCTGCTCCACTGGTAGTCATGAACCGTGGGCTCGCGGGCATCCTGACCGGACGTGTCACCAAGTGGCTCGTCGTGGTCGCCTGGCTCGTGGTGATGGCCGGTTCCGCGGGGTTCGCGGCCAAGCTTGCCGACGTCCAGAACAACGAGGCCTCCTCGTGGCTGCCGGAGTCTGCCGAGTCGACCCGGGCCCTCGAGCGGCTCGAGCCGTTCCAGGACCCGAACGCCATCCCCACCGTCGTGGTCTACGAACGGGGCGCCGGACTCACGCAGAGCGATCTCGCCGCGATCGAGGACCAGGCTGCGGAGTTCGCGACGATGGACGGCGTCGCCGCGCCCACGGAGGGCCGGGCCCCGCCCGTCGTCAGCCCCGCCACCGCCGAGCAGCTCGGCTTCCCCGCCCTCTCGCAGGACGGTCGGGTCGCGCAGACCAGCATCACCTTCGACCTCGGCGCCGAGGGCTGGAACGAGATGCCGGGCATCGCCGACGAGCTGCGGGCCACCGCCGCCATCGATGGCGTGGAGGTCTACGTGGCCGGCGCCGGCGGCCAGGCCGCCGACGCCGCCGAGGCGTTCGGCGGGATCGACACCACCCTGCTCGCCGCCACCCTGGGCGTCGTCATCCTGATCCTGCTGCTGACCTACCGCAGCCCGGTCCTGTGGATCCTGCCGATCCTGAGCGCGGTCGTGGCCCTGTTCGTGTCCCAGGCTTTGATCTACTTCCTGGCCCGGGACGCCGGTCTCACCGTGAACGGCCAGTCGTACGCGATCCTCACCATCCTGGTGATCGGCGCCGGCACCGACTACGCCCTGCTGCTCGTGGCGCGCTACCGCGAGGAGCTCCGTCGGCACGCGGACCGGCACGAGGCGATGGCGTTCGCGCTCCACCGCGCCGCCCCGGCCCTGCTGGCCAGCGCCGCGACGGTGGCGCTGGGCATGCTGTGCCTGCTGTTCGCCGAGATGAACTCCACCGCCGGCCTCGGGCCGGTCGCGGCGATCGGCATCACCGTCACCTTCGTCGTCATGGTGACGCTCCTGCCCGCCCTGCTGGTGATCACCGGCCGGTGGATCTTCTGGCCGCGCCGTCCCGGGTTCGGCTCGGCGGAGCCGACCCAGACCGGCGTCTGGGCCAGGGTCGGGCGCTGGATCGCACCCCGCCCGCGCCAGGTCTGGGTGGTCACCTCCGTGCTGCTGGCGATCGCCTGTCTGGGCCTGCTCCGCCTCGACACGAACGGGCTGTCGACCGCGCACTCCTACACCGAGGAGTTCCAGTCGGTGACCGGCCAGCAGGTCCTGGTGGACGCCGGCCTGGTCGACCAGTCCAACACGGTGATGGTGGTGGCGCAGGCCGGCACCGACGTCGCGGTCACCGAGGCGCTGACGGGTCTCGAGGGCGTGGAGCCGCCCAAACCTGCCGTCACCGCCGGTGACGTCACCTTCGTCGAGGCCGCCATCGACGCCGACCCGGCCTCGCCTACGGCCTTCGCCACCGTCGAACGCGTCCGCGGCGCCGTGCACGACCTCGACGGCGCCGACGCGCTGGTGGGTGGCAGCTCGGCGTTCTTCCTCGACACCCGGGACGCCGCCAACCGCGACAACCTGGTGATCATCCCGGTCATCCTGCTCCTGGTGCTGCTCATCCTCATGATCCTGCTGCGCTCGGTGCTGGCGCCGGTCATCCTGATCGTGACGGTCGTGCTGTCCTTCGGGGCCGCCCTCGGCATCTCGGCGATGCTGTTCGAGTACGTCTTCGGGTTCGCCGGGTCCGATCCCGGCTTCCCCCTCTTCGCCTTCGTGTTCCTCGTGGCCCTCGGGATCGACTACAACATCTTCCTGATGACCCGGGTGCGTGAGGAGACGAGGCACTCCGGCACCCGTACGGGCGCCCTGGTGGCGCTGACCTCCACCGGCGGGGTGATCACCAGCGCCGGGCTCGTGCTGGCCGCCACGTTCCTGGTGCTGGGCACCATCCCCGTGGTGTTCCTGGCGCAGCTCGGCGTCGCCGTCGCGCTCGGCGTCATCCTCGACACGATGATCGTGCGCTCGGTGCTCGTGACCGCGATCAACATGGACCTGGGCGGGCGGATCTGGTGGCCCAGCCGCCTCGACACCGAGGATCGCGTGCCCGTCCCCGAGGACGCGACCGTGTCGGTGGGGCACGCGAGCTGACCCCCAGGACGACGAACGAACGACGGCGGGTTCCCCTGGAGGAACCCGCCGTCGTACCGGTCTCGGTGGAGCTGAGGGGACTCGAACCCCTGACCCTCTGCATGCCATGCAGATGCGCTACCAGCTGCGCCACAGCCCCAGACCTGCCGCCGTGCTGGCGACTCGGGAGATATTACAAGCACCCCACCTCCGACGCGAATCAGGGGGTCCCCGTCGGAGGGGTGGCGTGCCGCGCCGGCCAGCGGTGCTCGAGGAGCGAGCGCGCCAACCCCGGTGGTCGTGGAGCGAGCGAAGCGAGCGTCACGAGACCAGTCGCGGTGGGTCGATGGTGGGGCCGTGCCGCGGGGGTGGTCGGGTCGTGATCCGGTGTCAGCAGGTGGCACCAGATCGCGAGTCGAGAGCCACCGCGTGACCGGGGGAGGTCCGGGCGTGCCGGTACCGCCGGTGGGCGTGCCCGGTCCGGCGGTACGGCTGCTGCTGGTGGTCAACGGGTCAGAACGGTGGTGTGTTGTCGCGGGGTGGTGACTCGTCGGGGTCGTCGGGGTCGTCGGGGTCGTCGGCGACCGGAGGTGACGGGTCCAGGTACGGGGTGGTGTCCGGCGACTCGGGCAGCGGGTCGGGTGGTGGACCCGGTGGGAGCTGGTCGATCGGATGCGTCCCGGCGTGGGACCTCAAGTACCGCTCGCCTTGGGGACTGGTCCACAGGTACAGCCCGGGTCCGAGGACCTCGTAGTCCCAGCCCATGTGGGTCTTGGCGCGGTGGTGCTGCCGGCAGGCGGGGGCGACGTTCCCGGTCTCGGTGGGGCCGTCGGGGTAGGGGATGACGTGTTCCATGTCGGTGAAGACCGCCGGGTTGGTGCACCACGGGAACACGCAGGTGGTGTCGCGCAGCTGGGTCTGTTCCTTCAGGCGATCCGAGCACTCGTAGGAGTCGCAGTGGATCGTCTCGGCCAGATCAAGGACCGGCCGGATCGTGATGCTGGCCGCGGTCTGTGCCCACTGGCGGACCTGGGCGGTGCTGATGGGGCCTTTGGCGGGGTGCCGGTTGTCCAGGCGTGACACCAGGGCGTCGTTGACGGGGCCAGGGCCGGCCTGGAACAGCGGGTTGAACACCCCGCCGGGGATGTGGGCGTACAGCACCAGGCTCGGCCCTGCCGGTGTCGTTGGTGTCGTGGGTTCGTCCTGTCCCTCGGGGAGGGTGGGCTGTCCGGTGGCCAGCGAGCCGAGGGCTTGGGAGCGGCGGACGTCGAGGGACTCGGTCGATCCGTCCTCGGCGTACGCCTTGGCCCGATCCCGCACAGCTGCTTCGAGGGCGAGGGCGTCGGCGAGGTCGAGGCCCGCGTCGAGCTGCACGGTGCCGTCGACGTGCTGCGAGAGGCCGATACGGCAGTACCTGCCGTCGGCGGCAGCCTTCCGCTTCTCCTCAGCCGCTTGGGGGTCCCACCGCATCAGTGCTTCGTCGGTCAGGCGGGACAGCTGGGCGTAGGAGATGGAGTGGGCGAACGGGCCGACGAGGCGGTCGACCTCGGCGGCACCGTCCTCGCACAGGGCCATGGTCTTCTCCGCGACGAGCCGTGCCCGCCAGACCGGGCACGCACCGGAGATGACGCGGGCCCACAACGTGGGGAGCCGGTAGCGGAGCTCCAGCGTGAGGGCGATCTGGTCGGCGCCGGAGCGGGTGGAGACCTCCAGTGCGGCGGAGAGCTCGATGACCGCGGACTCACGCACCAGCGGGCACCCCGCGCCACCGAGGGCCAGGCCGTGGTCGCCGTACCCGGCGATCCACATCGCCTCGTCTTCACGGAGCGCTTCGTTCGCTACGCACCACTCGACGATGGTCTGGAGCACCCGGACCTCTGCGGCAGCGCGGACCGCCTTGGCGTCCTTGACTTCGGCCAGCAGTGCGGCTCGGGTGGCTTCGCGGCGGTCATCCAGCTCGTGGACCCACTCGAAGAACGACGGGTCCGGAGACATCACCGCCTCCACCTCGACGTCGAGCATCGGGTCGGGCCCGGTGCTGTCGTCGCAGGTGTGGGCGGTGGTGGTCATGGATCCAGTGTAGTCGAACACGCGTTCGATCGTCAGTGGACCTACGCCCCTGTGGAGGGGTCTCGTGACGCTCGCTGCGCTCGCTCCTCGACCACCGGGGCTGGCGGGGGTGGGTCAGGCGTCGGCGGTGCGGTTGTAGGCGCGCAGGCGCAGCGTGCCGGGGCCGTCGGGGTCGACCTTGTGCTCGTCGAGGACGACCCAGCCGCAGTTGTCGAGGCCGTGCAGGGCCGAGAGGGCGGTGAGGGGCCAGCCCACCAGGGCGGTGACCGCCGTACGGATCGCGGCGCCGTGGGAGACGGCGACCGCGGTGCCACCGGCCGGGGTGGCGGCCAGCAGCTCGCCGGCGACCTCGCTCATCCGGGAGGCGACCGCGGCCGTGGCCTCTCCCCCGCTGACCGCGTCGAAGTCGCCGAGCCGGAAGCGGGCGAACTCCTCGGGCGCGAGCTCGGCGAACTCCGCGTGGGTCAGGCCCTCGCGCTCGCCGAGGTGGAACTCGCGCAAGCGGGCGTCGTAGGTCGGCTCGAGGCCGGTCTCCTTCGCCACGTACGCCGCGGTCGAGCGGGTGCGCTCGAGGTCGGAGCACCACAGCACGTCCGGCTGGAGGGCGGCGACGGCCACCGCCGCGCGGGCGGCCTGGTCGTGGCCGGTGTCGTCCAGGTCGACGTCGACCTGGCCCTGGATGCGGCTGGCGGCGTTGTAGGCGGTGCGGCCGTGGCGGAGCAGGACCAGCGAGCGGGGTCCGCTCACCGGGCCCCGCCGTCGACGTCCACCGGCAGCTCGATCAGGGGGCAGTCGCGCCAGAGCCGCTCGAGGGCGTAGAACTCGCGCTCCTCCTCGTGCTGGACGTGGACGACGATCTCGCCGTAGTCCAGCAGCACCCACCGCCCCTGCCGCTCGCCCTCACGACGCAGCGGCTTGGCGCCGGCCTCGCGGAGCTTGGCCTGCACCTCGTCGACCACGGCCTTGACCTGGCGGTCGCTGGGCGCGCTGGCGATGACGAAGACGTCGGTGATCGCCAGCTGGTCGCTGACGTCGAAGGCGACGATCTGGTGGGCGAGCTTGTCGCCCGCGGCGCGCGCTGCGACGTGGGTCAGCTCGACGGCGTGGTCGGTGGCGGTCATCTGTCTCCGGAGGTGGCGGTGAGGGTGGGTGGGTCGGTGCGTGCGAGGTCGGCGTAGAGCCCGTGCTTGGTGATGTACTGCACCACACCGTCGGGCACGAGGTACCAGACGGGCTGCCCCGCGCGCTGCCGGTCGCGGCAGTCGGTGGACGAGATGGCCAGCGCGGGGATCTCGAGCATGGCCACCCGGTCCGAGGGGATCGCCGCGAGCGCGGCGTCGTCCATCTCGTAGCCCGGGCGGGTGCAGCCGACGAAGTGCGCGAGCTCGAAGAGCTGCTCGTGGCCGCGCCAGCCGAAGATGCCGGCCAGCGCGTCGGCACCGGTGATGAAGTACAGCTCGGCGTCGGGCATCGCCGTGCGCAGGTCGCGCAGGGTGTCGACGGTGTACGTCGGCCCGCCCCGGTCGATGTCGACCCGGGACACCCAGAACCGCGGGTTGGCGGCGGTGGCGATCACCGTCATCAGGTAGCGGTGCTCGGCCGGGGAGACCTCACGGCCCGACTTCTGCCAGGGCTGGCCGGTCGGGACGAACACGACCTCGTCGAGGTCGTAGGAGGACTGGACCTCGGAGGCCGCCACGAGGTGTCCGTGGTGGATCGGGTCGAAGGTGCCGCCCATGACGCCGATGCGGCGACGACGGCCGGGCCGGGCGCCGTTCGCGGTGGTCACGGGGGTCATCGTGCTCAGCTGTGCTCGCGGCCCCCGCCGAAGGACACCAGCCCGATCAGCATGCCCAGGAAGATGAGCAGGACGAGGCCGCCGATCAGCCAGTGGTTGGGGCCGCTGTGGGCGCCCTCCTCGGCGGCACGGAGGACCAGGGGGAGGACGAGGCTCTGCGACATGCCCGCAGCCTACCGGTCCCGGTCAGCCGAGCAGGTGGCCGATGCCCTGGAGGATCACGAAGAACTGCACCGAGCGGCCGGCCACGATGGTGGCCACGAACACCAGGCGGTTCAGGCGCAGCGCCCCGGCCAGCGGCGCGACCACCAGCAGCGGGGGCAGCCCGACCAGCGAGGCCGTGAAGAGCACCCCCACGACCAGCAGCGGACGGCCCTCGGCGCGGTAGGTCCAGGACTCGTACCGCGCCCGCACCGCCGGCTTCTCGAGCCGCTTGGCCATCCACCGGCTGTCGGTGCCGCGTCGCGCGGCCTCGTACCAGGCGATCTTGCCGAGGGCCTGGCCGAACGCGGCGGTGACCGCCAGGGGCAGGGACTGGGTGGTGCCGACCTGCGAGGCGACCACGCCGAGGTAGGCCTCGATGTTGACGACCGGGAAGAAGGCCGAGAGGACCGAGACCCCGAAGGTGCTCCAGAGCAGCTCCATCAGCGCGTCCCCGCCCGGTCAGCCGAGAGCGCGGTCACCGGACGTGGCCGTCACCGGTGACGACGTACTTGGTCGACGTCATCTCGGGCAGGCCCATCGGACCTCGCGCGTGCAGCTTCTGGGTGCTGATCCCGATCTCGGCGCCGAAGCCGAGCTCGGCGCCGTCGGTGAACCGGGTCGAGGCGTTCACCAGGACCACGGCGGAGTCGACCGCCGCCACGAAGCGGCGCGCCGCCCCCTGGTCCCGGGTGAGGATGGCCTCGGAGTGGCCGCTGGAGAAGCGGCGCACGTGCGCGACCGCGGCCTCCAGGTCGGGCACGACCGCGGCGCTGAGGTCCAGCGACAGGTACTCCCGGGCGTGGTCGTCGTCGGTCGCCGGGACCACCCCGTCGTACGCCGCGAACACCGGGTCGCCGTGAACCGTGACGCCGGCCCCCTGGAGCGCCTCCACGACCCGCGGCACGAAGGTCTCGGCGACGTCGGCGTGCACCAGCAGCGACTCGGCGGCGTTGCAGACGCTGGTGCGCTGCGTCTTGGCGTTCATCACCACCGCCAGCGCCTGGTCGAGGTCGGCGGAGGCGTCGACGTAGACGTGGCAGTTCCCGACGCCGGTCTCGATGACGGGCACGGTCGAGCCCTCCACCACGCTGCGGATCAGCCCCGCTCCCCCGCGCGGCACCAGGACGTCGACCAGCCCACGGGCCCGCATCAGCGCGCCCACGCTGTCCCGGCTGCGGCTGTCGACCAGCTGCACGACGTCGGCCGGCAGTCCGGCGCCGGCGACCGCGGCACGCAGCACGTCCACCACCGCGGCGTTGGTGCGGGCCGCCGACGAGCTGCCGCGCAGCAGCACGGCGTTGCCCGACTTCAGGCAGATCCCCGCGGCGTCCGCGGTGACGTTGGGGCGCGCCTCGTAGACCACGGCCACCACGCCCAGCGGCACCCGCACCTGCCGCAGCTCGAGCCCGTTGGCCAGCGTCGAGCCCCGGACGACCTCGCCGACGGGGTCCGGGAGGTCGGCGACGTCGCGCAGCCCCTCGGCCATCGCCGCGAGCCGGGAGGCGTCGAGGCGCAGCCGGTCGACGACGGACGGCTCCGTGCCGGCCTCCTCGGCCGCGGCCACGTCGTCGGCGTTGGCGGTCAGCACGGCGTCCTGCGCGGCGACCAGGGCGTCGGCCATCGCCCGCAGCGCGTCGTCCTTGCGGGCCCGGGTCGCCAGGGCGAGGTCCCAGGAGGCGGTCCGCGCCCGGCCGGCCTGCTCGGCGACGGCGGCTGCGGCGTCGTACGTCCCGGCTGCTGCCACCATGCTCGGAGCCTAGGGCAGGACACGCGCGGACCAGACCGGCGGGAGTTCCCACGGTCCGTGGCAACCATCCGACAGGGTGAGGCGTCTCACAGGTGGACCACGGTGGTCCGCCCGCACCAGACCCGAAGGGGAACCTCGTGACCTCACCACGCCGGCTCGTCGCCGCAGCCCTGCTCTCCACCGCCTGCGCCACCGGCACGCTCGCCGCCACCGGGCCGGCCGTCGCCGATCCCGGGCACGAGGACCCGGGCGGTCCCGGGGACGTCACCGCCTACGACGGCCCCCTGGCCCTGATGGGCGCCAAGAAGATGAAGGCCGAGAAGGACGGGCGCTTCTCCTACCTCGACCTCCGGGTACGCGCCGTGGCCGGCGCCGGCGACCTCGAGGTGCGCAGCAACCGGCCCGCCACGGACCCCTACGACGGCCCGATCACGACCACCTGGACCCTGGGCGAGCAGTCGGGGACGTTCGGCAGCGACCTGCAGCCGGACTTCTCCGGACTGCCGGGCCTGCTCGAGGTCTCGTTCCGCGACGCCGACGGCGATCCCGTCGGCCGGACGAGGTCGGTCGCCACCTGCCTCAACGGCGACGCCGAGCGCATCCAGCCCGAGGGCGCCGCGACCAACGCCTACCCCTGGGGCTGCCCGTACAACCCGTACACGCTGGGTTCGGTCCAGGGCGTCCAGGACGGGTACGCCAGCCGCCTCTGGGCCGCCACCCGCACCCGGCTCCCCGTCGGCTCCTACACCGCGACCGTCGCGGTCGGCGACCGGTACGTCGCCGCCTGGGGCCTGGACCCCGAGGAGTCGCACGTCGACGTGCCGCTGACCATCCGCAAGTCCGACGACCGCGGACCCGACTGGCGGATGGGCTGGGGGGACCAGAAGGCCCGCGCGGGGGCCACCGCCACCGGCGGGTCGGACGCCGCTGCCCGGCCTGCGGCGGCCGAGCCCGCCCCGCGTGCCGCGGCCGACCTGCCCGAGGGCACGCCGATGCCCGACCTCCGCTCGCTGCCGGCCTTCGAGATCGGGCTGAACGGCAAGGGCACGCAGATGAGCTTCGCCGCGAACGTCTGGAACGCCGGGAACAGCCCCCTCGTCGTCGACGGGTTCCGCACCGCCGACGAGGACGTGATGGCGGCCTACCAGTACTTCTTCGACACCGACGGCGAGCAGGTCGCCTACCAGTCGGTCGAGGACAGCGGCTTCTACTGGCACGCCGAGAACCACAACCACTGGCACTTCGAGGACTTCGCCCGTTACCAGCTGCTCGACGCGGACAAGCAGGTCGTGCGCGACTCCGGCAAGGTCTCGTTCTGCCTGGCCAACACCGACGCGGTCGACTACACCGTCGACGGAGCCGACTGGCGCCCCGAGAACACCGACCTCGCCACCGCCTGCGGCAGCCGCGGGTCGCTCTCGGTGCGCGAGGTCCTCTCGGCCGGCTCGGGCGACACCTACGCGCAGTACCGCGCCGGCCAGGCCTTCGGCGGCATCAAGAAGCTGGCGGACGGCACGTACTACGTCCGGGTCAGCGCCAACCCCAACGACGCCCTGGTCGAGTCCGACACGACCAACAACCAGGTGGACCGGAAGGTGACCCTCAGGACCCGCCCGGACGGGCGCCGGGTGGTCCGCGCCGAGAAGGTGGGCCTGATCGACGAGGCGTGGGGCTACGGCGGCTTCCGCCGCTGACCCGCGACCCCTCGCAGCACGCGACGGGCCCCGACCGGAGATCCGGTCGGGGCCCGTCGTGCGTGGCGTGGTCCTGCGCTCGGGCGGGTCCGCTCAGGCGGGGACCTGGTCGCGCAGTACCCGGCGCAGGATCTTGCCGGAGGCCGACTTCGGGATCTCGTCGACGACGACCACGTGGCCCAGCCGCTTGTAGGTCGCGACCTCGGCGGCGACGTAGGCCTTCACCTCGTCGGCGCTCAGGGTCGAGCCGGGCTTCAGCACCACGAAGCCGACCGGGATCTCGCCGGCCTCCTCGTCCGGCGTGCCCACGACGGCGGCGTCGGTGATCTCGTCGTGCGTCAGCAGCACCGACTCGAGCTCGGCCGGCGGCACCTGGAAGCCCTTGTACTTGATGAGCTCCTTGAGCCGGTCGACGATGTAGACGTGCCCGGTGTCGTCGATCCGGGCGATGTCGCCGGTGTGCAGCCAGCCCTGCGCGTCCCGGGTGGCGTCGGAGTCCTCGGGGCGCCCGAGGTAGCCCTTCATCACCTGCGGACCGCGCACCCACAGCTCGCCCTCGGCGTCGGTGCCGAGGCTGTCGCCCGAGGCCGGGTCGACGATCATGCACTCCGTGCCGGGCACGGTGACGCCCACCGACCCGGGCTTGTAGTCGCCGGGCACGGTCATGTGGGAGACCGGGGACATCTCGGTCATCCCGTAGCCCTGCACGACCTCGCAGCCCAGCCGGGTCGCGGCGAGCTCACCGGTCTCGGCCGAGAGCGGCGCCGCGCCGGACATGACGTAGCCCATCGAACCGAGGTCGTACTGGTCGACCAGCGGGTGCTTGGCCAGCGCGACCACGATCGGCGGCGCGACGTAGGCGCGGGTGCAGCCGTGCTCGGCGTTGAGCCGGAGGTACATCTCGAGGTCGAAGCGCGGCATCGTGATCACCGTGGCGCCGGCGCGCAGCCCCGCGTTCATCAGCACCTGCATGCCGTAGATGTGGAAGAACGGCAGCACCGCCACGAACGACTCGTCGTCGGAGAGCTTGCCGGCGTCGATCACCTGGGCGATGTTGGCCACCAGGTTGCCGTGGGTCAGCATCACGCCCTTGGACAGCCCGGTGGTGCCGGAGGAGTACGGCAGCGCGACCACGTCGTCGCGCCCGACCGGCACCTGCTCGGCCAGGGGCTCCCCGAACAGCTCGGCCGCGTCGTGGGCGCCGCGCAGGTCCCCGTCCTCGGTCCCGCCGAGCACGAAGACCTCCTCGACCGTGGTGTCCGCGGACGCCTGCTGGGCGGTCTCGAGGAACATCCCGATCGTCACCATGAAGCGCGGCTTCGCGTCCTTGATCTGGTGCGCCATCTCCTTGGCGGTGTACGTCGGGTTGATCGTCGTGATCGCACCCCCGGCCAGGGCCACCCCGTGGAAGACCACCGCGTACTCGGGGATGTTCGGCGACAGCAGCGCGAGGGTGTCGCCGGGACCGAAGCCGCGGGCGGCCAGACCGCCGGCGAACCGGCGTACCTGCTCCTCGAGCTGTCCGTAGGTGAGCGTGCGCCCGGTCGGGCCGTCGACGAGCGCCGGCTGGTCGGCACGCTCGGCGGCGTGCTCGAAGCAGTACGACGTCAGCGCGACGTCGGGGATCTCGACAGCCGGCAGGGGGCTGGTGTGGATGAGGGGCTCGCTCATGGCGGGGACGTGTCCTCCAGGTCGGGTGCGGTGGCTGGGTGTGCCACCCGATCCTGCCAGAGCGGTGTGAGCGCCGTCATAGGTGCGGACGCGCGTCGGCCCGCCACCCGGGCGGGGCGGCGGGCCGACGGTCGAGCGGTGGCGCGGGGGCTCAGCCCTTGCGCTTGGTGATCTCCTCGGTCGCGGCCGGGAGGATCGCGTGCAGGTCGCCGACGACGCCGAAGTCGACGAGCTCGAAGATCGGCGCCTCCTCGTCCTTGTTGACCGCGATGATCGTCTTCGAGGTCTGCATCCCGGCACGGTGCTGGATCGCACCCGAGATGCCGTTGGCGACGTAGAGCTGCGGCGAGACGGTCTTGCCGGTCTGCCCGACCTGGAAGCTGTGCGGCATCCAGCCCGAGTCGACCGCGGCGCGCGAGGCGCCCACCGCCGCACCCAGGGCGTCGGCGAGGCCCTCGATCGGGGCGAAGTCGCCACCGGTGCCGCGCCCGCCCGAGACCACGATGGCGGCCTCGGTCAGCTCGGGGCGACCCGAGGCCTGGCGCGGCTGCGAGGCCACCACCTTGGCCAGCTTCGCGGAGTCCGAGATGGTCGGGGCGAAGGTCTCGACCGCCCCGGCGCCTGCGGTCTCCTCGGGCGCGGCCGAGTTCGGCTTGACCGTGATGATCGGGGTGCCCTGCGTGACCTTGGACCGGGTGGTCCAGCTGCCGGCGAAGACGCTCTGCGTGGTCACCGGGACCCCGCCCTCGGACTGCACGTCGACGGCGTCGGTGATCAGGCCGGACTCGGTCTTGATCGCCAGGCGGGCGCCGATCTCCTTGCCCTCCGAGGTGGAGGGAATGAGCACGGCGGCGGGCGAGGCCTGCTGCACGAGCTGCTGCAGGGTCTCGGCCTTGGGGGCCACCAGGTAGCCGCGGATCTCGCTGTCGTCGACGACGTAGATCTTCTCGGCGCCGTAGGCGGTGAGCTTCTGGGTCGCCTCGTCGGCCTTGTCGGCGGGGCCGATGAAGACGGCGGACGGCTCACCGAGACGCTTGGCGATGGCCAGCAGCTCGTAGGTGGGCTTGCGGACGGCTCCCTCGACGTGGTCGACGAGCACCAGGACTTCAGACATCGGTGTCTCCTCTGCTTCCGCTGCTCAGATGAACTTCTTGGACGCGAGGAAGCCGGCCAGCGCGGGAGCGCCGGAGCCGTCCTCGTCCTTGACGATCTCGCCCTGCGAGCGCGGCGGGCGCTCGGTGGTCTCGTCGACCTCGCTCCAGGCGACCGAGAGCCCGACCAGCGACGGGTCGACCCCGATGTCGGCCAGCGACCAGGTCTGCATGGGCTTCTTCTTGGCCGCCATGATGCCCTTGAAGGACGGGTAGCGGGCCTCGCTGGTCTGGTCGGTCACCGACAGCACGAGCGGCATGGTGGCGCCGATGACCTCGGTGGAGGTGTCGCCGTCGCGCTTGACCCGGACCTGGTCGCCCTGGGTCTCGACCACGGAGGCGAGCGTGACCTGCGGCAGGCCCATCCGCTCGGCGAGCATGGCCGGGACCACGCTGCCGGAGGCGTCGGTGGAGGCCATCCCGCACATGACGAGGTCGACGGGGTTCTCCTCGCCGGCCTTCTCGACAGCCTTGGCCAGCACCAGCGAGGTGGCGATGTAGTCGGAGCCGGCCACGGCCTCGTCGGAGACGTGGATGCCTTGGTCACAGCCCATCTGCAGGGCCTTGCGCACGGCGTCGACGGCCTTCTCGGGGCCGACGCACAGCGCGGTGACGGTGGTGGACGCGGGGTCCTCGGACTTCTCCTTGAGCTGCAGCGCCTGCTCGACGGCGTACTCGTCGAGCTCGGACAGCAGACCGTCCACACCGACGCGGTCCACGGTGTTGTCGGACTCGAAGCGCCGGTCGGCGGTGGCGTCGGGGACGTGCTTCACGCAAACGACAATGTTCATAGGTGTTGGCCGGGAAGGCCCCTCCTGTGCGATCGGTGACGCGGGTGCGTCGACTCCACCACCGAGGTTACCGCCGCGTCACATCCTTGTGGACAGCGATCTTCTATGTGGTGACTCACACATCGCGCCCACGCCGGTCGAGGGCGACGCCGAGACGTCGTGGGAGCCGGTCAGGGACGGATGATCTTGTCGAGCACCTTGCCGATGACCAGCCAGGCCACGGCACCCAGGCCCCAGTTGAACAGGGCGTTCTTGACGCCCGCGTTGCTCCCGGTGAACTCCTTGATCCCGTCGGTGCGGGAGAAGATGCCGAGGTCGACGGCGTTGGCCGCGTCGAGGATGAACCGGACCGCCTCGTTCTGACGGTTGGCGTCGAGGGTGATCAGCAGCGCCCCGAGCGCCAGCACGAGGGCCAGCACGACCGCGACGGCCCAGACGATGCGGGCGAGCAGGGTGCGGACCCGGTTGGCGCCGTCGCCGACCGCCGCGGCCGCCTTCTTAGCCTGGCCCTTGCGGTCCTTGCCGGCCTTCTTGTCCGCCCGCGCCGCCTGCTTCTCGGCCTTCGCGTCGGCCTTCGCGTCGGCCGTCGCGTCGGTCTTCCCGACGGTCTTCTCGTCCTGCTGCTCGCTCATCCGGTGCTCCTCGAAGTCCCCATGGTCCCTGGCCCCTGCTGTGCTGCTGTGCTGCTGTGCGGCGGTGCTGCTGTGCTGCGCTCGGACCCGCGAGCCGCGGGTCAGCGTCCCTCGAAGACGGCCTTCCCCGGGCCCTGGTCGACGAAGGATCGCATGCCGGCCTCGCGGTCGTGCGTAGCGAAGAGGGCCGCGAACTGCTGGCGCTCGATCTCCAGCCCGGTGGCCAGGTCGACCTCGAGCCCGGCGTCGATGCTCTCCTTCGCGGCGCGCACGGCGTACGTCGCCGCCCCCGCGAACTGCCTCGCCCAGGCCACGGCCTGCTCGTAGACCTCGGCAGCCGGCACGACCCGGTCGACCATCCCGATCGCCAGGGCCTCGTCGGCCTTCACGAAGCGGCCGGTGAAGATGATGTCCTTGGCCTTGCTGGGGCCGACCAGTCGCGCGAGGCGCTGGGTGCCGCCGGCGCCGGGGATGATGCCGAGGAGCACCTCGGGCTGCCCGAGCACGGCGTCGTCGGCGGCGAAGCGCACGTCCGCGGCCAGCGCGAGCTCGCAGCCCCCGCCCAGCGCGTAACCGGTGACGGCCGCGACGACGGGCTTGGGGATGGCCGCGACCGCGGTCACGGCGTCCTGCAGCGGCCGGGAGCGCTTGACCATGTCGACGTGCGACATGTCGGCCATCTCCTTGACGTCGTTGCCGGCGGCGAAGACGCGCTCGCCGCCGTAGACGACGACCGCCTTCACGTCGTCGCGTGCGGTGGCCTCGCGGGCGACCTCGACCAGCTCGTCCTGGACCTGGACGCTGATCGCGTTCATCTTCGGCCGGTCCAGCCGGATCGTGCCCACCCCGTCCTCGACCTCGAGACGTACCAGCTCACCCATACCTGCTGCCTCCTGCGTCGATGCTGCGTCGCCCTTGCCGGTCTACCGGTCGCCGAGCCTAGGGCACCGACGACCCGGGAAGGTGACCTGCAGCACAGAACGGTCACCGGGTCGCGCCGCGGGATGGGATGATCCCGCCCGTGACCCCCACCTGGAGCCGCCTCGGCGAACGCAGCCCCGTCTGGCCGGGGCGCAACTGGCCCCTCGGCGCGACCTGGTCGCCCGCGTCCACCAACTTCGCCGTGCACGCCCCCGGGCCCAGGCGGTGTGGGTGTGCGTGCTGGAGGACGACGGGACCGACGGCGGGTTCACCGAGACCCGCCACCTGCTGACCGAGCAGTCCCTGGGCATCTGGCACGGCGCGCTGCCCGGTATCGCCCCGGGCACCCGGTACGGGTTCCGCGCGCGCGGACCGTGGGACCCGGCGCAGGGGTGCCGCTTCAACGAGCACCAGCTGCTCCTGGACCCGTTCGCCCGGGCCGTCAGCGGCGACCTGGGATCGGGCCCCGGCATCTACGCCCACGACGTGGACGACCCGTCGCGGCCGAGCACGGTCGACTCGGCACCGGTGGTGCCGCACGGCGTGGTCGTCGACGAGACCGAGGGGTCCTTCGACTGGCAGGGCGACCGGCCGCTGAAGCGTCGCTGGCGCGACACGGTCGTCTACGAGGCACACGTCAAGGGCCTGACCGCCGCGCACCCGGACGTGCCCGAGGAGCTGAGGGGGACGTACGCGGGCCTGGCCCACCCCGCCGTCACCGACTACCTGCGCGACCTCGGCGTGACGGCCGTCGAGCTGCTCCCGGTGCAGCAGTTCGTGAGCGAGCCGTTCCTGGCCGGGCGCGGGCTGAGCAACTACTGGGGCTACAACACCCTGGGCTTCCTGGCCCCGCACGGCGCGTACGCCGCCGCGGGCGACCGTGGCGGTCAGGTGACCGAGTTCAAGGAGATGGTCCGGTCGCTGCACGCGGCCGGGCTCGAGGTCATCCTCGACGTGGTCTACAACCACACCGCCGAGGCCGGGCCGCTCGGTCCGACGCTGTCGTTCCGCGGGCTCGACGACAGCATCTACACCCGGCCCGAGGTCACGCCGGACCCCACCCTGCCGCCCCCGGTCTCGACCACGACCGCTCCCCCGCCGGCCGTCGACGGCACCGAGGACACCGACCCGGACCCGGCGGCCCCCGCGCCGCCCACGGAACGGCCCGAGGACGTCGACCCGTACTGGGACGTGACCGGCTGCGGCAACACCGTCGACGCCGGTCACCCGTTCGCCCTGCGGCTGATCCTCGACTCGCTGCGCTACTGGGTCACCGAGATGCACGTGGACGGGTTCCGCTTCGACCTGCTGCCCGCCCTGTGCCGGGTGGACCACCGCGTCGACATGGCCGCCCCGCTGCTGACCGCGATCGGCCAGGACCCGGTCCTGCGGCACGTGAAGCTGGTCGCGGAGCCGTGGGACGCCTCAGGCGAGGGCTACCAGGTGGGCGGGTTCCCGCCGCCGTGGGTGGAGTGGAACGACCAGTACCGCGACCAGGTGCGCGACTTCTGGCGGGGTCACGGCGACGGCATCCGGTCGGTCGCGACCCGGCTGGCGGGGTCCTCCGACCTCTACGCCGACGACGGTCGCTCGCCCTACAACTCCGTCAACATGGTCACCGCGCACGACGGGTTCACCCTGCGCGACCTCGTCAGCTACGACCACAAGCACAACGAGGCCAACGGCGAGGACAACCGCGACGGCACCGACGGCAACCGGTCCTGGAACCACGGCGTCGAGGGCGAGACCGACGACGAGGGCGTCCTCGCGCTGCGGCAGCGGCAGGCGGCGAACCTGATGGCCACGCTCTGTCTCAGCGCCGGGGTGCCGATGATGGTGGCCGGCGACGAGCGTGGCCGCACGCAGCACGGCAACAACAACGCCTACTGCCAGGACAACGCCATGTCGTGGGTCGACTGGCGGCCCGAGGCGTCCTGGCCGGCCCTGCACCGGCTCACCCGGGCCGCCCTGGCGCTGCGCCGCTCGGAGCCGGCCCTGCGGCAGCGGCACTGGTTCGAGGGACGCCCGACGATGACCGGTGGCCCCAAGGACCTGGTCTGGCTGCACCCCACCGGGCGCGAGATGACCACCGACGACTGGCACGACGACGGCCTGCGCGTGGTCGGGATGTTCGTCTCCGGCACGCCCCTGCGCTCCCCCGGGCCGCGCGGCGAGCAGCAGGTGGTCGCCTCGTTCCTGATGTGGTTCAACGCCGGACCCGACGCGGTCGCCCTCTCCCTGCCCGACAACGAGTGGGTGCGTCAGGGTGCGGTCGCACTCTCCACGGACCCCGACCACGCCGTCGGGGCGACGGTGCGGGCGGGCCAGCAGCTCGGGCTGGCCGGACGCAGCGTCGTCGTGCTGCGCCAGACGGGACTGTGAACCCCGCCCGGGCCGGGGGTCAGGCCGGCCCGGCCAGCTCGGCCAGCCGGGCCACACCGCCCGGCGCGTGCTCGGCCAGTCCCGTGCGTGCTGCGTCGAGGGCGGGCGACCCGGGGTGCCCCGGGGCGACCCGGGCCGGGTTGAGCGCGACGGAGTGCGCCCACTGCGTGACGTCCGGGGCGGTGGCGAAGGCCGCCGCGCTGCGCATCCCCGTGACGTTCATCCGGGCCCAGTCCGCCAGGCTGTTGCCCAGCGACGACGGCGGGCACAACCGGTTCTTCTCGGCGTCGTCGTCCCGCGTGGCCTCGACGTAGCCGACCAGGGCGGCGCCGAAGCACGGGAAGCCGGCGCGCACGGGCTGCAGCGTGATCGCGTCCTCGCCCCAGATCGGGACCAGCGGGCGGTTCTTCAGGCCGTCGGCCGCGCAGTTGACCACGACCGCGTCGGGCGCGAGCCCGACCGACCCACCGTCCAGCTCGAGGCGACCGGGGAGCGCCGCGGTGACGTGCCCGAGCCGTACGACGTGCTCGACGCGGCGCAGCTCCTCGAGCTCCCAGGTGCCCAGGGTGGGCGCCTTGGCCATGGTCGGCGTGACCGCGGGGTCGATGCGCAGCATGATCCCCGCGGCCTCGAGGTCCGTGAAGAGGTGGGGCAGCGAGGTGGCCGAGGCGGA
Organism: Nocardioides aquaticus; assembly: GCF_018459925.1. Lineage (NCBI taxonomy): Bacteria > Bacillati > Actinomycetota > Actinomycetes > Propionibacteriales > Nocardioidaceae > Nocardioides > Nocardioides aquaticus. The sequence goes on along the minus strand of NZ_CP075371.1, from coordinate 1,967,196 downwards.
CAGCCGCATCATCTCCGCGACCATCCCGAGGTAGACCGCAGGGTCGGGCTGCACGACGGCGCGGTTGAGCATCCACGGCTCGCGGGGGCGTACCCAGCAGATCGCGGCCGGGTCGGTGCCGCGCGCGAGGAGCCGTACGACCGCGTCGGTCGCGGTCTTGCCGGAGCCGACGACCACGAGCTGACCGGCGTCCTCCACCTGCTCGAGGTCGTTGACCGGCACCACCCGGACGCCGTCGGCGACCCGGAAGCGCGGCGGGGTCTCGGCCGGGATGTCGGGCGCGAGGTAGCGCGCGTCGACGACGCGGCACCGCTCCGGCACCGACCACCGCTCCCCCGTCGTCCGGTCGAGGACCGTGCGGCCCTCGACGTCGCACCCGGGCAGGAGCTCGACGCGGCCGGGGCCGGTCATCCGCTCCGCCAGGACGTCCTCGTAGTAGGCCAGGATCGTGGGCTGGTCGGCCCGTTCGTGCAGGCCGGCCTCGGGCCCGTCCTGCTGCACCCGGCCGCCACCGAGCACGGTCGAGGCGACGCCGTAGAAGGAGGACGCCTGGTGGAGCCGGACGAACGGGTACGCCTCGCGCCAGTGCCCTCCGGGTCCGTCCCGTCGGTCGACCAGGGCCGCGCGCACGTCGGCGTGGTCGATGAGCGCGTCGGTGAAGGCCATGCCGGAGGCGCCGGCCCCGATCACCAGGTAGTCGACGTCCAGGGTGCGGTCCACGGCGACATCAGACCATGCCCCGGGCCGCGCCGAGGCTCAGGCCGGGTCGGCCCCGGCCTCGCGGTCGCGTCGCTCCTGGAGCCGCTGCTCGGCCGCCGGCGCGAACTCCAGGCACGGCGCGTCGGCGTCCGGGTGCTTCTCACGGAGGTGGAAGATCCACCGGTCCATCGCGGCCATGAACCCGTTGTCCTCACCGGGCCGGTAGGCCGACCAGCTGCGGTGGCCGCGTGCGGTGCACTCCGAGCAGCTGATCTTGTAGACGAACTGCTCCTCGTCGCCGAGGTCGATGCGGACCCGGGCCAGCGGCCCGGCCTGCGCGGCGGCCTTCTTCTCCCGGGCGGTCCTGCTGGCGACCACGGGTCAGAACCCGCCGATCAGCAGGAGGAGGACCAGGAACAGGGAGACGACCACGGGAGGAGTGTGCCAGCAGGTCGAGCCCCGGACCTGCTCAGCCGCCCGCGGGCAGCGAGACGACGCCGAGCTCGGCGTCGGAGGCGAGCATCTCGTGGTGCGGCACCACGCGGACGGTGTAGCCGAAGCCACCGGCCCGGGCCAGCGGGACCGTGGCCTCGAAGCGGTGGCGGCCCCCGTCGTACGACTCGGCGAGCGCGAGCGGGACCACCTCGGCGTCGCGGAGCCGGTCGGTGTCGTCGGGTGAGCCGTGCACCAGCTGGACGGCGACGTCGCCGGGGTCGAGGTCGCCGAGCGCGACGAAGGCGCGGACACCCAGCTGGTCGCCGACCCGGACCAGGTCGCTCACGCCGTCGCTCTCGACGTGCTCGACCGCCACGCCCGACCAGCCGGTCAGCACGTGTCGCTTCCACGCCGCCAGCGCGGCGGCACCGGCGTGGTCGCCGTCGAGGCGGCGGGCCGTGGTCGCGGCCGGCGTGTAGAGCTGGCGGACGTAGTCGCGCACCATCCGGGTGGCGAGGACCTTCCGGCCGAGCGACTTCAGCGTGTGGCGCAGCATCGCGACCCAGCGCGGGGGCACACCGTCGGCGTCGAGGTCGTAGAAGCGCGGGGCGACCTCGTGCTCGAGGAGGTCGTACAGCGCGTGCGCCTCGAGGTCGTCGCGGCGGTCGGCGTCCTCGACGCCGTCGGCCGACGGGATCGCCCAGCCGTTGCCGCCGTCGTACCACTCGTCCCACCAGCCGTCGAGGATGGAGAGGTTCAGGCCGCCGTTCAGGGCCGCCTTCATCCCCGACGTGCCGCAGGCCTCGTAGGGGCGCAGCGGGTTGTTGAGCCAGACGTCGCAGCCGGGGTAGAGCGGCTGGGCCATCGCGATGTCGTAGTCGGGCAGGAATACGATGCGGTGGCGCACCTCGGGGTCGTCGGCGAACCGGACCAGCTGCTGGATCAGCCGCTTGCCGCCGTCGTCGGCCGGGTGCGACTTCCCGGCGATCACCAGCTGCACGGGGCGCTCGGGGTGCAGCAGGAGCCGCTTGAGCCGCTCGGGGTCGCGCAGCATCAGCGTGAGCCGCTTGTACGACGGCACCCGCCGCGCGAAGCCGATGGTCAGCACGTCGGGGTCGAGCACGTCGTCGACCCACCCGAGCTCGGCCGGGGACGCGCCGCGCTGGGTCCAGGAGGCCCGGGTCCGCCGGCGCGCCTCGTGCACCAGCCGCTCGCGCAGGACGCGCTTGACCGCCCACATCTCGGTGTCGGGCACCGTGTCCACGGCCGCCCAGAACGGGTCGGTGTCGTCCGAGCGGGTGTCGGCACCGCGGGCGACGGCCAGCTCGACGATCTCGCGGGCGGTCCAGGTGGGGGCGTGCACGCCGTTGGTGATGGACCCGATCGGCACCTCGGCCTCGTCGAAGGCCGGCCACAGCCCGCTGAACATCCCGCGGCTCACCTCGCCGTGCAGCAACGAGACGCCGTTGGCCCGCTGGGCGAGCCGGAAGCCCATCACGGCCATGTTGAACACGCCGCCGTCGCCACCGGCGTAGTCCTCGGCGCCGAGCGCGAGGACCCGGTCCGCCGGGACGCCGGGGACGGCACCGCCGACGCCGAAGTACTGCTCGACCAGCGACCGCGCGAAGCGGTCGATGCCGGCCGGGACCGGGGTGTGGGTGGTGAAGACCGTCGAGGCACGGCCGAGCTCGAGCGCGGTGTCGAAGTCCAGCTGCGGACCGTCCTCGGCCACGGTCAGCTCGCGGATCCGCTCCAGGCCGAGGAAGCCCGCGTGCCCCTCGTTGGTGTGGAACACCTCCGGAGCCGGGTGGCCGGTGATCCGGGAGAAGGCGCGCAGCGCGCGCACCCCGCCGACGCCGAGCAGCAGCTCCTGGCGCAGCCGGTGCTCGCTGGTGCCGCCGTAGAGCCGGTCGGTCACCTCGCGGTACGACTCGGGGTTGGCCTCGACGTCGGTGTCGAGCGCGAGCAGCGGCACCCGTCCGACCTGGGCCACCCAGACCCGTGCGACGAGCTCCGGGCCGTCGGGCATCGCGATGGTGACCTGGGCGGGCGTGCCGTCGGACTCGCGCAGCAGCGTGACCGGCAGCCCGTCGGGGTCGAGGACGGGGTAGCTCTCCTGCTGCCACCCGTCGCGGTCCAACGACTGCGTGAAGTAGCCGTGCCGGTAGAGCAGACCGACGCCGACGATCGGCACGCCGAGGTCGGAGGCGGCCTTGAGGTGGTCGCCGGCCAGGATCCCCAGGCCGCCGGAGTACTGCGGGAGCACCGCGGTGATCCCGAACTCCGGCGAGAAGTACGCGATCGCCCGCGGGCCGCCGCCGGGACCCCCGTCGGCGCCGTGGACCTGCGTGCGCTGGAACCAGCGGTCCTCGGTGAGGTAGGCCTGCAGGTCGGCGCGCAGCCCGGCGAGCCGCCGGGTGAAGCCCTCGTCCGCGGCGAGCTCCTCGAAGCGTTCGCGGCCCACCTCGCCGAGCAGGCGTACGGGGTCGTGGCCGGTCGCCTCCCACCGCTCGGCGTCGACCTCGGCGAAGAGGTCCTGCGTCGCGGGGTGCCAGGACCAGCGCAGGTTGGCCGCCAGCTCCCCCAGCGCGTCGAGGGCCGGCGGGAGGACGGGGCGGACGGTGAACCGTCGGAAGGCACGCACGGCAGGACGCTAGCGGCCCGGCTGGAACGATCCAAACGTTTCGGGTGAGGAACTCGCATGCCGTTTCCCCCGGGTCGACGTAACGGCCGTCCTCCGCCCCCGTTGAGGCCGGCATGACACCTCGGACCGCCCGGCGCGCTCGTCACGCAGCCCTGGCCACCGCCGCCCTCACCGCAGCCCTGCTGCCGGGCCTGACGCAGCTGACCGCCGGC